>NZ_JBITTJ010000009.1:0-315762 GCF_044541845.1 Streptomyces sp. NPDC085481 | reverse complement strand
ACCCTCGCCCGCGACTACGGCTCCCTGCTGCCCTACGACATCCACGTCGGCGACCACCCCGTCACCGACCTGCCCGCCCCCTGGAACCGGGACCACTGGAGCGCCGCCGCCCGGCGGGAGGCACTGGCCGGGTACTGCCGCACGACCCTCGGCTTCACGCCCCTGGACGTCGTCGATCTCGACCTGCCGCTCGCGGGGCTGCGCGGTGTCGCCTACGTCCTGCCGTCGCAGGTCAGCCCGGCGCACAGGGCGGGCCACCGGGTGCATCTGAAGGGCATGCTGCTCACGGACAAGGCCGACGGGCTGCTGCCCGACTGGGCCTTCTTCGTACGCTGCGTCCTGGACACCGACACCCTGCGCGCGACCGCCTCCCGCGAGTCCCTCTACGACGACGAGACCCTGGCGGCGGTGCGCGAGGCCCTCGGCCGCGCCCTGCGCGACTGGCTCGCCCAACTGGCGGCGAGCGAACCGGAACGGCTCGCCCGGCTACTCGCGGTCCACCACCTGGGCGTGAAGTCGCTGGCCCGGCACGACGACGAGATCCTCTCGGCGATGCTGCCCTGGCTGCCCTTCGAGACCACCGACGGACAGCTCTCCCTCGACGCGTTCGCCCGCCGCCACCCCGTCGTCCACTTCACCCGCACCGTCGAGGAGTTCCGCCAGGTCGCCGCCATCGCCGCCGCCCAGGGCATCGCCCTCGTCAACGGCGGCTACACCTACGACTGCGCGCTCGTGGAGCGACTGCCGCGGGTGCGCCCGGGGACGGTGGTCGCCGAACTGGACGCGGACACCGTGACCGACCGGCTCGACGCCGTCGCCCCGGAGCGGGCGCTCGCGCTCACCCGCTTCCTGTCCGTCGCCCGGACCACCCTCGACGCCCTCGACTGCGATGTCGTGGTCCGCGCGTACCGGCCGCCGGCCCTGCCCGCCCTGCTGCTCGACGACCGCGACGGGCGGCACGAGCAGGCCCGTACGGAGGCCGAGGAGCGGGCCGACGACCTGTGGACCGGGATCCTCGGCGCCCTGCGCGGCACCGCACCCCGCGCCCGCCTGGTCCTCAACCACGACAGCCCCCTGATCCGCCGCATCGCGGCCCTCGACGACGCCCCGCTCATCGCCACCGCCGTCGAAGGGCTCTACGGGCAGGCCCTCCTCATGGCCCAGCGGCCGCTGCGGCTCGCCGACACCGCCCTGCTCCACCGCTCGTTCGTGGGGCTGCTCGACCGGGCCGTGCGGGCGGGGGACGGGGGGTGCCCGGACCGCGCGGGGACGGCCTGCGGGGCCGAACCGAAGGACCTGGCCGGGCCTCCCGAGGCGACCGGGCAGGCCGGGCGGCCGGAGCCGACCGGTCCGACCAGTCCGAGCGGTCCGAGCAGTCCGAGCAGTCCGAGCAGTCCGAGCAGTCCGAGCAGTCCGAGCAAGCCGACCAGGCCAACCGATCCGGCCCCCGACAGCCCCACCGGAGAGCACCGATGAGCAGCCGCTCACGCGACGAGATCCGCCGCGATGTGTACCGGAACAGCCAGGAGCCGTACGGCGCCGCCCGCAACGCCCGGGCCGAGCGGCTGGTCGCCGAGGCGGAGGCGAACGGCGACCGGTCGCTGCTCGTCGAGGCGCTGACGGCGCTCACCGTCTCGTACACGTCGAGCGCCGAGAGCGACCGGATGTTCGTGCCGTTCGCGCGGCTGCTGCGGATGTGGGACGACGACCCGGCGGACTTCGACGAGGACGACACCCATGAGCTGTTCTGGATGTTCAAGTGGGTCAGCGGGAGCGCGCTCGACCAGCCCGGGGTCCCGCTCGACTCCATAGAACGCTGGCTCGCGGAGATGCGGCACCGCTACCGGCTCGCCGGACACTCCGAACGGGCCGTGCACGCCCGCGACTTCGAGGTGGCCCGGCATCTGGGGGACATCCCGCGGGCGGAGCGCGCGCTGGCGGCCATGCTCGCCGCCGAACGGGACGAGATGGCCGACTGCCACGCCTGTGAACTGCACGAGCGGGGGCGGTGGGAGACCGAGCGGGGTGAGGACGCCCGTGCCCTCGGCGTGTGGCGGCCGGTGTTCGACGGGCGGGCGGGCTGCCTGCACGAGCCGCACGCCGTGCTCGCGCTGTCGTTGCTCCCCCTGGTCCGGCTCGGCCGGCTCGACGAGGCCCGCTCCCACCATCTGCGTGGCTATCGCCTGGCCCGGGCGGAGGAGGGGCTCGGCGCCGCGGTCGCCGCCCATGTCGAGTTCTGCGCGCTGACCGGGAACGAGCCGCGTGGCCTGGAGATCATGGCCGAGCAGTCGGCGCGCTGGGAACAACTCGGCGACGTCCGGCCGTACATGGAGTGGCTGGCCTGCGCGGCCCTGCTCATGGGGCGGTTGGTGGCCCTGGGCCTGGGCGACCGGCCGGTGCCGGGACCCGCCGGTACGCGGTGGACGGCGGCCGCGCTCCATGCGTACGCGACCGAGCAGGCCCTGGCCCAGGCGGCCCGCTTCGACGCCCGCAACGGCGACGACCGGATCTCCGCCCTGCTGCGGGCCCGCATGACGGCGGAGCCTCTCGTCGAGGCCCTCCCGCTCGGCGCGGCCGGCGTGGTCGCTCCCCCGTCGGGGGCGGCCGCCGGGGCGGATGACCTGGAGGAACTGTTGGGCCGGGCACGGGGGTTGACCTCGACCGGGCACCCCTCGGCGGGCGCCGCATGGCGCCGGGCCCGCGTCGCCGTCGAACAGCACGGCGGCACCCTCGCCCCGGCCGACGCGGCCGACGCCCTCGACGCCGCGGCGCTCGACCTACAGCGCGGACCCGGCCCCGGGGCGGAGCCCGGCGACGCGGCGACGCTGTTCGCGCAGGCCGCCGACCTCCACGAGCGGGCCGGGCGGGGTGGCCGGGCCCTGGTGGCACGGGCGCGGGCGCTGATCGTCGGGCCCGGGGGCCGGGTCGTCGAGGGGCTCGACGAGCTCTGCGTACAGGCCGAGAAGCGGCACGCGGAGGGACGTGCGACGCCGGCGGAAACGGTGACGGTCCTGCTCCTGCGCTGCCGGGCACTGGCCGCGGGGCTCGGGGGCGGTGGCGCGACCGACACCAGGGCCGATCCCGGGGCGGGGGCTGGGGCCGAGCCCGGGGCCGGGGCCGAGCCCCGGGCCGGGGCCGGCGTCGGGGCCGGCGTCGGGGCCGGCGTCGGGGCCGGCGTCGGGGCCGGCGTCGGGGCCGGCGTCGGGGCCGGCGTCGGGGCCGGCGTCGGGGTCGGCGTCGGGGTCGGCGTCGGGGCCAGGGCCGAGCCCGGGGCCGATCGCGCGGCCGACGCCGTACGTCTGCGTGAGGAGATCCACCGGCTGCTCTCCTTCGCCGAGGAGGCGCGGGAGGGGCGGGACCGGCGGGAGGATCCGGGGTTGCTGAGTCGGATCGCCTCCGCCGTGGAACTGCTCGCGCGGAGCACCGCGCCGCAGGACCCGCGGGCCGCCGTCCGGCTCGCGACGGCCGCCGTCGCCGATCACCACGAGGCGGGACGGCCCTGGCTGGCCACGCCCGCCGAACTCCTGCTCACCAGCCTGCTGTCGGCCGCCGGGGAGCATCAGCGGGCGGCGGCCGTGGTGCGGGGTGTGCTCGACGACGCCGGGCGGGTGGCGCTGCTGGACCCGGGCGACCGGGCCCGGTTCTGTCTGGCGCTCGCCCAGGCGGTGGCCGAGCTCGACGGGCCGACGCGGGAGATGGAGGCGCTCCTCGTGGACGCCTCGCGGTTCGCCGACGCGGCGGGTGAGGGGGCCGGGCTCGGGGCGCTGGTGCGGTTGAGGCTCGGCGGGGTGTACTGCGCGCTCGACCGGTTCCACGAGGCGGCCACCGCCCTCGAGACCGCGCTGCCCGACCTGCGTACCGGCCACGAGGTGGCGGACCTGGTGCAGGCGCGGGTGTGGCTCGCGCAGGCGGCGGTGGGGCTCGGCGAGCCCCGGCAGGCCGCCGAGCACTACGGGCTGGCCGCCGCCGACACCCGCGACTGGGTGGATCCCCGTCCTCACGCGATGCTCTCCCACCAGGCGGCGGCGGCCCTGGCCGCGGCCGGGCTGCCGGAGGAGTCGGCCCGCGCGTACGAGCGGGCGGCCGGCCTGTGGCGGGTGCTCGGCGACCACGGCGGGGTGGTGCGCGCGTTGCGGGCCCGGGCGTGGGAGGAGCTGCAGGCGTGGGGGCCGGGCGCCGGGGAGGCGGCCATGGAGGAGGCACTGCGGGAGAGCGCGCGTGCGCCGGCCGGCGCGGTGGGCGACGCGGAGCGCGAGACGTACGCCGTGGAACTCGGCCGCACCCACCAGCAGTTCGCGCATCTCCTCGTCGAGGCCGCCGACGGTCCGGCGCCCGGGTACTTCGAGCGGGCCCTCGACCACACGGAACGCGCGATCGAAGCCTTGCGCGGGTGCGGTGAGGCCGGCCGTTCCGAACTGTGGCTCGCCCAGCTCCTCGCCGTGCGCCTGGAGTGGCGGCTCGGCCGGGTCGGAACCGCCGTCGAGCGGGCCCGGCGGGTCCGCGACGGCGTGCAGGACCTGCCCGACCCGGACGGCTCCCTCACCGAGGTCGCCACCGAGTGCGAGGCCCTGCTGGGGACGGCCGAGGCCCACTGAGCCCTGCGATCAACTCGTCGCGCGGGCCACCAGGGAGGCGAGGCCTGCTCGGGTCATCACGCCCGTCTTGCGGTAGACGCGGGCCACGTGGCTCTCGACCGTTCGCGGGCTGAGGCAGAGCCGGTCGGCCACGGCCTGGTTGGTGAGGCCTTCGGCGACCAGGGCGGATATCTCGCGTTCGCGCGGGGTGAGCGCGGCGAGCGGACCGTCCGCCTCCGGTGCGGCCGTCGCCTCCGGGCCGGGCCCCAGGGCGGCGGTACGGGTCCGGTCCGCCAGGTCGACTAGGAGCCGGGCGCCGCCGGCCTCGGCCAGGCGCCGGGCCCGGCGCCACATCGCGGCGGCGCCGTCCTCGTCGCCCGCCGCCCGGGCCGCTGGGGCGCCGAGCAGGAGGGTGTGCGCCTCGCGCAGGGTCACGCCGGTACGGGCGTACTCCTGCGCCGACCGCACGAACAGCTCGGCCGCCGCGGCCGGTTCGCCCGCGTGGCCGCGCAGGCGGGCCAGGCCGCGCAGGGCGGCGGCGCGCTGTACGGCCAGGCCCAGGCGCTCGGCCTCCTCCTCTGCGAGCCGGGCCGCGCGGTGCGCCGCGGTCTCGTCGCCGGCGGCGAGGCAGGCGGTGACGAGGAGTTCGAGGAAGGTGGGCCGTACGGAAGCCTGGATACGGGGCAGACCGGGGCCGCCGCCCGCGGTGAGCAGCACGTCCCGCACCCGGTGCGGGTCCGTGGCCGGCGGGATCGCGGGGGCGAGCAGGCTGCGGGCCAGGACGCCCCACCAGCCGGCCGCCGTGCCGACGACCGCGACGGCCTCCTCGGCGGCGGCCAGCGGTTCGGGGTCGCCGAGGGGGCGGGCGTGGAGGAGGATCGAGGCCCTGATCGCCCGGCTGAAGCCGGTCACCTCGGCCCCGCCCAGCGTCTCGGCGACGCTCAGCGCCTCGTCGGCGAAGCCGAGCGCGGTCTCCACCCGTCCGGTGAGGGAGTGCACGTACGCGGCGCAGAGCAGCAGCTGGGAGAGGGCGAAGGGGCGTCCGGCGCGGCGGGCGAGGGTGATGCCGCGGGTGGTGTGGCGTTCGGCGGCGGCGCGGTCGTCGAGGAAGATCTCGCTCCAGCCGAGCCGGACCAGCGCCTCGCAGCACTCGGTGAGTTCGCCGTCGGTCATCGCGTCGATGAGGGCGGCCGCCTCCTCGACGTACGTGAGGGCCGCGGCGGTCCGTCCCTCGTACGCCTCGCCGAGGGCGCCGAGCGTCAGGGCCTCGGCCCGGCCGGCGTCGTCACCGCGGGCGCGGGCGTCGGCGAGGATGGCGGAGAGTTCGGTGCGGACCTCGGGGAAGCGGCGCTCGAACAGGGCGCGGCAGCCCCATTCGACGACGAGCCGGAGCCGCAGCGAGGGGCTGGGGCCGGGGTGGCGGCGCAGTTCGCGGCGGATGAGGGCGTCGGCCTCGCGGTAGCGGCCGAGGTGGCGCTCCATGAAGGCGCACAGCAGCACGGCCGCGGTGCGGGGCTCCTCCTCGCCCGCGGCGGCGTGACACTGTCCGCCGTCGCGGCCGCGGCCGTTCGCGCCGCACCGGCCGAGGAGCCGGTGCAGCAGGTCCCGGCTCTCCTCGACGCGGCCTGCGTCGCCGAGCGCGCGGGCCCGCCGCAGCTTCAGTTCCACGCGGGCGTCGTGGTGTTCGGGGGTGTCGGGCAGGACGGCGAGGACGGCGCCGAGCCGGCGGGCGCTGAGGGCGGGGTCGGTGGCCTCGGTGCGTTCGGCCGCGTCGACCAGGGTGGCGGCCGCCGCGGGCTCCCAGTGGGTGAGGTACTGCTCGACGTGGCCGGCGCGTACGGTCACGGGGGCGCCCGCCCGGGCGAGCCCGTCGGCCGCCCGCCGGTGGTAGTCCCGGCGCCGCAGCGGGTCCATGGCCCGGCGGACCAGTTCGGCCAGGGCCGGGTGGCGCAGCGCCAGCGTCCGGCCGTCGGCGTGCGGGCGTACGAGATCGAGCCGTACGAGTTCGCGTACGGCCGCGCCGAACTCCTCGGGGCCCGAGGCCGTCACGGCGGGCAGCAGATCGGTACGGGCCTCGTCCCCGAGCAGGGCGACGGCGTCGACGACGGCGCGGGGCAGCGGCTCCAGCGGGGCCAGCTCGTCGAACAGCACGGCGAGCGCGCCGCCGCTCCCGGGGCCTGCCGCGAGCGCCAGGAAGTAGGCGGGGTTGCCGCCGCTCGCGGTGTGCAGCGCGGCCGCGCGGTCGCCGGGGAGGCCGGGGGCGAGGTCGTCGGCGCAGTCGGCCGGGTCGAGCGGGCCCAGGACCATCCGGGCCAGGGTGCCGCACTCGGCCGCCCGGGCGAGCAGGGAGGCCAGGGCGGGCGGGGTCCGCTGCTCGCGCCGGGCGAGCACGAGGAGCACGGGCGCGGCGACGGGGTGGCGCAGCAGATGGTCGAGCAGGTCGAGCGAGGCGCGGTCCGCCCCGTGCAGGTCGTCCAGCACCACGAGCAGCCCCGGCTCCGCGACCCGCGCCAACGCCTCCGCGGTCCGCCGGAAGAAGCCGTACGGCTCCGGCCACGCCCGCGGCGGCGCCGCGAGCGGATGCGGCCCGGGGGACGCGGTCCAGGTGCCGCCGGCGGGGTACGTCCCGCTTGCGGAGCGGCCTTCGCCCCATGGGCAGGGCGGGGCCGCGGCGGGGCAGCGCTGGTCAGGGAGCTCGGCCTGACGGATCCGGTCCGCCGGGGCGAGCCGGTCCCCCGAGCCGCCCCCGCGGGGGAACGGCTCCCCCGAATCCCACAGGTTCGTCAACTCCGCGCCGCCCGCCCCCGTCACGCCCAGATCCGCGAACGCGTCCGCGAACACCTGGAAGGGCGTGTTCCGTTCGCGTTGCGTCGCGCGGCCGTGCAGGACCGTGAGGCCGGCGCGGCGGGCGCGGGTGGTGAGTTCGGCGAGGAGTCGGCTCTTGCCGATGCCCGGCTCTCCGGTGATGTCGACGGCCGCCGGGCCGCCCGGACGGTGGCGCCCCAGGTCGCCCAGGAGCTCTTCCAGAAGGGCGAGTTCGGCTCGCCGGCCGGCGAAGGGGGCGCGGTCGACGCACCCTTCCCCTGTGATTGTGTTCATTCCCAGTACCCCACGGACCTCGTTCCCCACCCCCGTTGTACGGCACGCGGCTGACACTGTCGCCCTCGCCCCGGTCTCGGCGGGCGGGCGGCGGTGTGCGGCGTCTCCGGAACGGGTGGGTCGGGTGTGGGGCGAGGGGGGCGCTGGGAGTCGCCCCCCTCGGGTCGGGGGAGGGTCAGGCCTGTGCCGCGGCCTCCTGCGCCGCCGCCGCTGCGCGGGCCTCGCCCTCGGCGCGGGACCGCTTGCCGGTGCGGATGGTCCACAGGACGAGCAGGCCGAGGCAGCCGTAGATCAGGACGGGGTTGACGGCGACCATCGCCTCGGTGGAGAGGGTGTAGGAGAGGACGACGCGGACGGCCGCCTCGGCGAGGTAGCCCAGGCCCCAGACGATCGTCATGCGGCGCATGACCGCGCGGAACTGCGGGAACTGCCACAGGCCGTTCCACCAGGCGTGGCTTTCGGGGGTGCCGTCGGTGGAGAAGCGGCGGCCGAAGTAGAACATGAGCGGCTTCGGCGCGAGCAGCGTGGCCAGGCACAGCACGCCGAACAGGCCGGTCACCGCCGAGTCCTTGACGAGCAGCGCGCGGGTGGAGTGGGTGCCGACGAGCGACACGAACGCGGTGAGGGCGAGGAAGAAGAGGGTGACGACGGCGAACTCGTCCATCTTGCGGTGCCAAACGAGGTGGATGACGGTGTCGAGGACCGGCCAGGCACCGCTGAGCAGGAGCGCGGCGAACTCGCTCCAGCCGCGGTCGGTGAGCGCGCCGTAAGTGAGGATCGGGGCCACGACGTTGAGGCCGATGGTGAGCGCCCAGCCGATGGCGGTGGCCGCCCCCGAGCGGGCCGGCGCGGCCGGTTGTGCCTGCGCGCCTGGTTCTGGCTGTGCTGCGGACATGGTTCCCCCTGGGTGGTCATGATCAGTGCGGTAACCGCAAGGTAGGCCCCGGCCGCTCCGGCACACAAGGAAGCGGCCGCCCAAATGATCTTCAAGCTTTCTCCATACGCCTTTGGTCACATTCGTCACCCAAACCGACAAGATGATGCACAGGGAGTCATATCGGCAGGTCGAATGCTCCTCGCGCCGTGCCGCACGCCCTGGCGAGAGGTGATCATCCGCGAGCACTCTGAAGAACATGCCGGAGCGGCTGGTTCCGGCAGAAGGTCCGGAGAGGGTCCGGAGAGGTCCGGAGCGGGTGGGGAGTTGGGGGGCGTATGACGGGTGTGGACGTGTGCGTGGTCGGTGCGGGGCCGGTCGGGCTGACGCTGGCGATCGCCCTGCGCCGGCTCGGCCTGGCGGTACGGGTGGTCGACCGCGCCCCCGCCGCCAAACGCGAGGCGCGCGCCCTCGTGGTGTGGCCCCGGGCAGCAGAGGCCCTGGAGGCCCTCGGGGTCCTGGGCGGGCTCAGGCGCAACGCGGTGGAGCTGGGCGAGGTGACCGTCCACGGCGGCGGCCGGCGGCTCGGCGAACTGGTCACGGGCTGGCAGCGCTCGGCCCACGGCCGCCCGCTCAACATCGAACAGCACGACATCGAACGGCTGCTGTGCGAGGAGCTGGCCCGGCTCGGCACCGGGGTCGAATGGGACACGGAGGTCACCGACGTCAAGGTCCACGACGACCGGGCCGAGTTCGTCCTCCGTCTCCCCGACGCCTCCGTCGAGTCCGCGACCGCCGCGTGGATCGTCGGCTGCGAGGGCACCGCGAGCGTGGTCCGCGACCGGCTCGGCATCGCCTTCGAAGGGCGCCGGCGCACGGGCCTCCAGGTCGTCCAGGGCAACGCGCACGCCGACTGGCCGTACGGCTACCGCCCGGGGCACGGACACATCTTCCTCGCCCCGCACCGCTCACTGCTCGTCTTCCCGCTGCCCGGCGGCGGCTTCCGCTTCTTCTGCTTCCGCGACGACCCCGACCCCACGCTCACCGCTCCCCCGACCCTCGACGAGCTGCGTGACCTGGTCGCGGACACCGCGCGGCTGCCCGGCCTGCGGCTCTCGCCCAGCGAACCGCCGTGGCTGAACCGGGCCCGGTTCAGCGACCGGGTCGCCGCCCGCCTCCGCCGCGGGCGCGGACTGCTCGCCGGGGACGCCGCACACGCCTGGGCCCCGGTCGGCGGTCACGGCATGAACGTGGGCATGCTCGGCGCGCACAACCTCGCCTGGAAGCTGGCCGCCGTCCACCGCGGTGACGCCGACGAGCGGCTGCTCGACACGTACAGCACCGAGCAACGGGCCCTCGCCCTGCGGTACATCCGCGAGATGCGGCTCAACTTCATGGAGCTGCCGCTGCCGCCGCTCGGCTACCGGGTCTTCTCGGCCGCCGTGCCGGTCGCCCTCGCGCTGAGCCGCTTCCAGCAGCACATCGACCTGCGGCTGAGCGACCTCGGCCGCAACCACCGGTCCAGCACCCTGTCCTGGCAGCGCGCCGCGGGATGCCGTCGGGGCGGCGGGCCGCGGGCCGGGGACCGGATGCCCGACGCCCGGGTGCGCACCGGCGGCCCCGGCACCATGCCCGTACGCCTGCACACCCTCCTCGCGTACGACCGGTGGACGCTGTTCCTCGACGCGGCGCGGGCCGCCGGAGGAGCCGTCCGCGCGGCCCTGGAGGAACGGTGTGCGCACGGGCCCGTGCCCGTCCGGGTCCAGCCGCTCAGCCCGGCGGACCCGGCGGAGGCCCGGCTCCTCGGGCGGCCCGGCGAGCTGCGGCTCGTGCGGCCCGACGGCTACGTGGGCCTGGTCGCCCCCGTGGACCGGCCCGAGGTCCTCGCCGCCTATCTCGCCGCACTCGCCCCGCAGCCCCCTTCGGCCACCACACAGTGATCGGGAGTCAGAGACCCTTGCCCAAGCACCTGACGCGCACCCGAGGCACGGTCACCGTCATCGGCGCGGGAATGGCCGGCCTGGTCGCCGCGTACGAACTCGAACGCCTGGGACACCGCGTGGAGATCCTGGAAGGCAGCCGCCGGCTCGGCGGCCGCGTGCACACCCATCGCTTCGGCGCGCACGAGGGCGCCCCGTTCGTCGAGCTCGGCGCGATGCGCGTGCCCACCGCCCACCACCGCACCATGCACTACATCGAGCACCTCGGGCTGGTCGACCAGGTACGGCCGTTCACCACCCTGCTCTCGGAGGAGAACGCCTTCCTCGCCACCAGCACCGGCCACGTCCGGCTGCGCGACGCGCCCCGGGCGCTGATCGCGGACGTCCGGGCCTCCCTCGCCCCGGCCGACTACCGGGACGAGACGATCGTGTTCGGCGCGTGGCTGGCCGCCGTCGTCGACGCCGTCGCCCCGCCCGCGCTGCGCGAGGGGCTGCGGGCCGACCTCGCCCGCAATCTGCTCGACCTCGTCGAACGCCTCGACCTCACCCCCCATCTGCTCGGTGCCGGCAAGGACCGCATCGACGTGCACGGTCTCTTCGCCGCCCATCCCGGCATCCGGGCCGGCTGCGGCACCCGTCTGAACAGCTTCCTCGACGACATCCTCGCCGAGACCAGCCCCCGGCTCGTCCGGCTCGCCTGCGGCATGGACCAGCTGGTGCAGCGGCTCGCCGCCCGCATCCGCGGGCCGATCTGGCTCGGCCAGGAGGTCACCGGCGTGGACGTGGCTCCGGACCACGTACGGCTGCGGATCGGGCGCGGCCCGCTCGCCGTCGTGCGCCGGGCCGACCTGGTGCTGTGCACGGTGCCGTTCTCGCTGCTGCGCGGCATGACGCTGCGCGGTCTGGACGAGGACAAGCTGGCCGTGGTCCGGGAGGTCGACTACTGCCCGGCGACCAAGGTGGCCGTGCACTGCCGGGAGCCGTTCTGGGAGCGCGAGGGCATCCGCGGCGGCGCCTCCTTCAGCGGCGGCCTGATCCGGCAGACCTACTACCCCGCCCCCGCGGAGGAGGGTCCACGGCGCGACGGCGGCGGCCCCGGCCCGCAGGGCGCCGCGCTGCTGGCCAGCTACACGATCGGTGAGGACGCCGACCTCCTGGGCCGGATGCCCGTCCGGCAGCGGCACCGCACCGTCCTCGACGAACTGGGACGCATGCACCCGCAGTTACTGCGCCGCGGCATGGTGCGCGGGGTGGCCAGCATGGCCTGGGGCGAGCATCCCTGGACAGGCGGCGGCTGCACCATCCGCTGGGGTCAGGACGCCGCCGCGTGCGAGGAGGAGCGCAGGCGGGCGGCCCGCCCACAGGGGCGGCTGTTCTTCGCGGGCGAACACTGCTCGACCGAACCCGCCTGGATCGAGGGGGCGGTGGAGTCCGCCCTCGACGCGGTCCGCGGGATCGACCGCCGCGCCTCCGCCCGGCGCGGCACCGCCCCGACCCGGCTGGAGGCCGCATGAGCGTCTTCGACACCCCCCGGCTGCACTTCGCCGGCACCGCCGTCACCAAGCTGCCCACCGGTCCGCGCGGCGCCGTGGTGGACCTCGCGACCAACACCGTCCTCACCCCCGACGGCCCGTTCCCGGCGGACCGGCCGGCCGTCGAACACCACGCGCACCTGGCCGGACGGGGCGCACTGGGCGGGCACTTCTCCGGCAACGGCCACTTCCTCGCCGACGCGCGCGTGACCGGCGCCGAAGGGCCGGGCGGCGAGCGGATCGGCGCCGAGGACCCGCTGGTGGGCCGGGCCGTCGATCTGTGGGGGCACTACAACCCGTATCTCGGCACGACGGTCAACCGGGCCCGGGTCTTCGACCTCGATCCCGCCTCGGCGTGGACGACGACGCTGATGATCGGCCGGTTCGCCCTGGGCAGGGAGGGCCGCTCGCACGACAGCGGCCACGCGTGCCTCGGCGACGTGACCGGGTTCCAGCCGCCGCGCTGGCACTCCTTCGCCCCCGTGCCCTCGGTGCTGCACCAGTTCACGGTGGACAGCGGCCCCGGGCTCGACTGGCCCGAGGGCCCCGACGGGCCGGGCTGCGGGTCGGCGCTGGCGGGCGCGCTGCGGGCGGCGGCCGAGGAGTACGGCGGTCTGGTGGTCCAGTTCGCGCTGGAGGCCGCCGGGAGTCCCGCGTCCGGACCCGGAGACGCCCCGCAGCAGTGGCGGCTGCGCGGGGTGATCGCCCCCTGGCGGCCCGAGGAGCCCCGCACACATCCGGCGGGCCGGCTGCTCGTCCCGTACGGCTCGTACGGCTCCGACGGCACCCGCCGGCGGGCGGGAGTCTGCTCGGTCCGGGTGACCCGCGACGAGGCCGTGTTCAACCTGCCGTTCGGGCCGCCGGCCCCCGGCGACCTCGAGCTGCGCACCGCGGTCTCGGACGAGCTGGTCGCGGTCCTGCCGGGCGGCGGCGCGGGCCTCGCGGACGGGACTCCCCGGGACGGGACTCCCGGGGACGGGACCCTTGGGGACGCCACCGCCGCGGTCGTGACGGTGCCGGTGACCGGTCCCGGCGGCGCGTGGGCCGCCGACGAGGGGCTGTGCCTCGTACCCGTCGACGAAGGCTCCGGTACGGGTGGCCGCGAGGTGCTGCTGCGGGAGCGGGAGACCGTGGTGGTCGCGGACGACGCCTGCCTGATCCTGGAGCACCCGGACCGCGAGCGGGGCGAGGACCATGCGGTGGAGGTGGCCGTACGGGCGAGTGTGCGGGGCCGGCCCGCGGCCCTGGAGCCGGTCGTCGTCCGGCAGTTCGCCAACCCGCGCGCCCTGCCGCGCGATCCGGTCGCCGCCGACCCGGGCGCCCGCGCCGACGACCTCACGGTCGTGGAGCTGCGCGCGGGCCGGCTCACCGACCCCAAGCAGGCGCAGGACCGGCGGGACCCGCCACCGGAACCCTCCTTCGGCCCCTGGTGCCGGCTGGTGACCGACGCGCGCGGGCGCGGCTGGTTCACGGTGCGCGGCGCGCGGGCCGGTACGGCACGGCTGCTGCTCACGGGGCACGCCGACGAGCCGCCCTGCCCGCTGGACGCCCCGGGTTCGGCGGCCGCCGCGTACGACGACGGGGACGCGCTCGGCTGGTGGGCGGGCGCGGGCGGCGGGCACGTCCGGGTCCTGCCCGACGACTGGCACCTCGACGCCGTCCTCCAGCAGGACGTGACCTTCGAGCTGCTGCACCGTGAGGTGTTCGCCTTCTACGAGCAACTGTTCCCGTTCATGCGCGACGAGGTGTTCAGCCTCGCGGACCGGTGCAAGGTCGAGACGTACGCGAAGCTCATCTGGCAGATGTGCGATCCGGCGAACCGGGAGCGCACGTACTACATGCCGCCCACGCGGGACCTCACGCTGCCGAAGGCGCGGCTGCTCCTGAAGTACCTGCGTGCGCGCAGCGCCGCGGACGCCGTCCTTCCGGTGACCGCGCCCTCCCCGGGCGCGACCGTGCCCCGGATCACCACGCGGGCGCAGCTGCGGGCGGCGCTGTGGCAGGCGGTCACCGTGGAGCTGGCGAGCTCGCTGCAGTACCTGTACGCCGGGTATTCGCTGCCGACGCACGCGGCGGGCTTCGCGTACGTGCGGCGCGGGGTGTGGACGCCGCGGCAGTTGCGGCTGGCCTGCGGCGACGGCGGGGAGACCCTGAGCAAGGGGATCCGGGACAGCCTCTTCGAAGTGGCCCGCGAAGAGATGATCCACTTCCTGGTGGTCAACAACATCCTGATGGCGATGGGCGAGCCGTTCCACGTGCCCGCGGTCGACTTCGGCACTCCCGGTCTGCTGCCGCTGCCGCTGGACTTCGCGCTCGAACCGCTCCATCCGGGCAGTGTGCAGCGGTTCATCGCGATCGAGCGGCCGGAGCGGCTCGCCGGCGGTGCGGGTGTCGACGACGAGACCCACCCGGGTGGTCCGGGCGGTGGCGAGGCGGCGCCGTTCGGGTCGCCGAGCGAGCTGTACGCCGCGATCCGTGAGGGCCTGGCCCGGGTCCCCGATCTGTTCCTGGTGGAGCGGGGGCGGGGCGGCGGCGAGCACCATCTGTTCCTCGGCCGGACGGTCGACGCCCGCCACCCCGACTACCAGCTGGAGGTCGACGACCTGTCCAGCGCCCTGTTCGCCGTGGACTTCGTGACCGAGCAGGGCGAGGGCGGGGTGCTCGACGCCCCGGGGCCCGCTCCCGAGTCGCACCACGACACCTTCGTACGCCTCGGGGAACTGCTCACGCACGAGCGGGCCGACGGGCCGAACGGGCAGGGCGCGCCATGGAGTCCGGCATACCCGGCGCTGCGCAACCCCTCGCTGGACCAGGCGCATCCGGGGCGGGCGGCGGTCCGCGACCCGCACGCCCGTGAGGTGATGCGGCTGTTCAACCGGAGCTACTTCCTGATGCTCCAGCTGATGGTGCAGCACTTCGCGGAGAGCCCGGACGCGAGTCTGCGCCGGTCGGGACTGATGAACGCGGCGATCGACGTGATGACGGGGATGATGCGGCCGCTCGCCGAGCTCCTGGTCACGCTCGACTCCGGCTGGCGGGGCCGCACGGCGGGTCCCTCGTTCGAGCTGGAGGAGCCGCCGGTGGCGCTCGCGCGGCCCGACGTGGCCCGGCGGGCGTTCGCGATGCGCTTCGGGCACCTGGCGCGCATGGCGCGGGCGTGTCCCGGGGTGCCCGGCCGGGTGCCGGAGCTGATGACCTTCTACGCCGAGCGGTTCCGCGCCGAAGGGGAGCGCTGACACATGGACGGCTACGAGACGGACGTCCTCATCGTGGGCGGCGGGCCGGTCGGGCTCGCGCTCGCGCTCGATCTGGCCTGGCGCGGGGTGGACTTCACGCTGGTGGAGGCGGGCGACGGCACGATGACCGACCCGCGGATCACGACCGTCGGTCCGCGCGCCATGGAGATGTTCCGCCGCTGGGGCGTCGCCGACGCGCTGCGCGGCGCGGGCTGGCCCGAGGACCACGCGCTGGACGTCGCCTGGGTGACCGCCGTCGGCGGTCACGAGATCCACCGGCTCGCGTTCGGCACGGCCGGGACGCGCCCGCTGCCCGACCACACCCCGGAGCCGGAGGCGATCTGCCCCCAGCACTGGATGGCGCCGCTGCTCCTGGGGCGCCTCGGCCCCCATCCGGAGGGACCGGTGCGGCTGCACTGCCGGCTGCTCGGCCTCACCACGCTCCCCGGCGGGGTGAGCGCGACGGTGGCCCGGGGCGACGGCACCCGCGCCACGGTGCGGGCCCGGTTCCTGGTGGGCTGCGACGGCGCCTCCTCGCCCGTGCGCAAGGCCTGCGGGATCGCGGCGCCCGAGCGGTACGAGACGCGGGTGCTGCGCAACATCGTGTTCCGGGCGCCCGAACTGCCCGAGCTGCTCGGCCCGCGCGCGGCGCTCGTCCACTTCCTCACCTCGCCGACCGGTCTGCGCTATCCGCTGCGCGCGATCGACGGCCGCGGTCTCTACCGGCTGACGTCCCCGCCCCGCACCGGGGACGCCCTGAGCGTCGTACGGCGCGCGGTGCCGCTCGACACCCCGCTGGAGGTCGAGTCCGACAGCGTGTGGCACCTCACCCACCGGGTGGCCGAACGGTACCGGTCCGGCCGGGTGTTCCTGGCCGGGGACGCGGCGCACACCCTGTCGCCGTCCGGTGGCTTCGGCATGAGCACGGGCATCTGCGACGCCGCCGACCTGGGCTGGAAGCTCGCCGCGACGCTCGCGGGCTGGGCCGGTCCTGGGCTGCTCGACTCGTACGAGACCGAGCGCCGGCCGGTGGCCGTGGCCGGGCTCGAGGAGGCCAACCGGAACCTGCGCCGCACCGAGGACCGGCGGCTCTCGCCCGCGCTGCTCGACGACACACCGGTGGGCGAGCGGGCCAGGGCGGCCCTCGGCCGGGAGCTGGCCGGCTCGGACGTGCGCCGCGAGTTCGACCGCCCCGAGATGCACTTCGCGTACCGCTACGCCTCCCCCCTCGTCGCCGACGAGGAGGGCGAGCCGCCGGCGGGCGCCTCCTGGTGCCGGTCGACGCTGCCTGGCGCGCGAGCGCCGCACGCCTGGCGGGACGGGGGACGGCGCTCGACGCTCGACCTGTTCGGCCGGGAGTTCGTCCTGATGTGCCTGGGCGCCGAGGGGAAGGGGGTGGAACTCGACGGGACCGTACGGGCGTTCGCCGGGCGGCGGGTGCCACTGCGGGTCGTGCGGTGCGCCGACGAGGAGACCGTGCGGCGGTACGAGCGGCCGCTCGTCCTGGTCCGCCCGGACGGCCATGTCGCCTGGCGCGGAACCGCCCCGCCGCCCGATCCGGGCGCCCTGGCCGACCGGGTGCGGGGAGCCGGATCGTGAGCGCGGCCGCCCCGGCGCCCCGGGGCCTGCCGCCCTTCGACCCGGCGCGGCTCGACCTGGCCGACCCCTACCCCGCGTACCGGCGCTACCGCGAGACGGATCCGGTGCACGCGGTCCGGCCGGTGGGCGGGGCTCGGGGGCCGACCACCTGGTACGTCTTCCGGTACGCCGAGGTGGCGCGGGTGCTGGCCCGCCGGGAGTTCGGCCGGGTCTCCCCCGCGACCGGCGGGACCGCCCCGCTCCCGCCCGGGTACGCCGTACTGCGCGAGGTCGTCGAGAACTGGCTGGTGTTCCTCGACCCGCCCCGCCATACGAGCCTGCGCGCCCTGATCGCCCCCGCGCTCGGCCCCGGGCCGGTCGACGCGCTGCGGCCGCTGGTCGGCCGGATCGCCCGGCGGCTCGTCGACCGGCTCGCGGAGCGGGAGACGGTCGACGTCGTCGCGGACTTCGCCGCGCCCTTCCCTCTCCTCGTCATCTCCGGTGTGCTCGGCGTGCCGGAGGAGCGGCAGGCGTGGTTCCGCGAGCAGGCGCTCGACCTCCAGCGGGCGGGGGGCGCGCGGCTGGACCGCAGCGGCGAGGGGATGGCGCGGGCCGAGCGGGCGGCGACCGAGCTCAGCACGTACTTCCGGCGCGAGCTGGAACTGCGCCGCGGCCCCGGCAACGACCGGGGCGACCTGCTCTCCGCGCTCGTCCGGGCCGCCGGCGCCCACCCGGCGCTCAGCCCCGCGGAGCAGTCCGCCACCTGCATCCATCTGCTGACGGCAGGGCACGAGACGACCACGGGGCTGCTCGCCAAGGCGGTCCTGGCGCTGCTCACCCGGCCGCGGCTGCTCGGCGAACTGCACGCGGATCCGGGGCTGCTGCCGGGCGCGGTGGACGAGTTCCTGCGCCACGACCCGCCGGTGCAGATGGTCACCCGGTGGGCGCAGCGGGACACCGCGCTCGCGGGGCACGCGATACGCCGCGGCGACCGTGTGGTGTCGGTGCTCGGCTCGGCCAACCGGGACCCGGAGCGCTTCGCGGACCCCGAGCGGCTCGACGTACGACGGGAGGCGGTGCGCCACTGCGGTTTCGGCCTGGGCATCCACTACTGCGCGGGGGCGGGGCTGGCCCGGGCAGAGGCGGAGGCCGGCCTCGCGGCGCTCCTGGAGGGGCTGCCGGCGCTACGGCCCGGGGCGCGCCCGCGGGTCGAGGCGCGGTACGCGCCGGACTGGGTGTTCCACGGGCCGGAGCGTCTGACGGTCACGGTGCCGGGCTCGCCGGCCCTCGGGGCGTAGGCATGGCGGAGCTCGTCGCGCCGGCCGTGGCGGGCGCGGGCGAGCGTAGGAGTGGCCGAGCTCGTCGCGCCGGCCGTGGCGGGCGCGGGCGGCCGCCGGAGGGCGGCCAGGACTCCGCCGGGCTCCAGGCCGGACCGGCCGGGGGTGCGCAGGGGCCGGCCCGTCAGCCCTGCTCCGCCGGCTCGCCCGCGTGGTCGAGGGCGGCGGCCGCGCGGCCGGCCAGGTCCACGGCCACGAGGCGGGACTCCAGCGGGGGCGGGGCCGAGCCGGGGGCGGGGGTCATCATGAAGCGGCCCTGGTAGCGGCCGCGGGCGACGGCCCGCAGTTCGATCTCGCCGTCCGGCCAGCCCTGCCGGTCCAGGTCCCAGATCCAGCCCTCGACCTGGACCGAGCCGTCCGGGCGCAGCCGCGGCGGGCGGCCGGTCAGCATCCCGTACTCGAAGCGGCAGGCGTCGAGCGCGAGCAGTTCGACCAGTTCGTCGCGGACCCGCCGTACGAACTCGTCCGGCGAGCGCGTGTCGCCGGCCAGTCGGGTCGCCTCGTGCAGGCGCTCCAGGTGTCCGGCGTCGGTCACGGCGACCGCGCCGAGCACGCGGGCGCGGGCGGCGAGCTGGGAGACGATCAGCCCCACGAGCAGGAGCAGCACGGCGGTCTCGAGGTCTGCCCGGTCGCGGATGTGGAAGCTCTGGTACGGCTCCGTGTGGAAGAAGTCGAACCAGCCGGCCGCCGACACGGCGGCCAGCGCCCCGGCGAACCGGTTGCCGAGCGAGGCGACGGCGACGACCACGACGACGAGCAGCAGCGCGAGGTTGGTGTGCGTCAGGCCCGTGCGCAGCGGCAGCAGCGCGAGCGCGACGAGGAAGGGGGCGAGGACGGCGGCCGCGAGGGCCGCCGCGTCCCGGAGCGGAAGCCTCATGATCCACCTCCGACTGCTCGGTCCGCCGGCGCGACCACGGTCGCGCGACCACGGCGGTGTGGCGTGACCACGGCGGTGTGGCGTGACCACGACGGTATGGCGTGACCGGCCGCCGTCGGCCCTGCCCGGCGGCCTCTGCCCTCAGGCTGCTCCGGATGTGACCCAAGCAACGCCCACCGGAGGGATCTTGACGCGTTCCTGACGCTCCCGGCCGCGCTCCATACGCGTCCTTTGCGTACGCTGACCCGGCCGCCGTCCGCGCGATGGCCGAAACCGACCACTACGCCGCACCGGACAGCAGGAGTCCCCCATGGCCACGCCCCCAGACACCCGTCCCGGCCGCCTGCGCGCATGGATGCTGGAGGGCCTCTCCGACATGGGCAAAGGCAAACCTTCCCGACCGCTGGAGCGCGAGGCCCACGAGCCCGAGCACCAGGGGCAGCCGTGGTGGCGGGTCATGTGTCTGACCGGCGTGGACTACTTCTCGACACTCGGCTACCAGCCCGGCATCGCCGCCCTCGCGGCCGGACTGCTCTCGCCCGTGGCCACGATCGTCCTCGTCATCGTCACCCTGGCGGGCGCCCTGCCGGTCTACCGGCGGGTGGCCGAGGAGAGCCCCCGCGGCGAGGGCTCGATCGCGATGCTGTCGCGGCTGCTCTCCTTCTGGAAGGGCAAACTGTTCGTCCTCACGCTGCTGGGCTTCGCGGCGACGGACTTCCTCATCACCATCACCCTCTCGGCCGCGGACGCCTCGACCCACCTCGTCGAGAACCCCCATCTGGCCGAGGCCCTGCACGACAAGCAGGTGGTGATCACGATGGTGCTCATCGCGCTGCTCGGCGCGGTGTTCCTCAAGGGCTTCCTGGAGGCGATCGGCGTCGCGGTCGCGCTCGTCGGGATCTATCTGGCCCTCAACGTGGTGGTCGTCGTCTCGGGCCTGTGGCACGTGGTGACCGAGGGGCACGTCGTGACGGACTGGTCCACCGCTCTGACCGCGGAGCACGGCAACGTCTTCGCGATGGTCGGCGTGGCGCTGCTCGTCTTCCCGAAGCTGGCCCTCGGTCTCTCCGGATTCGAGACGGGCGTGGCGGTCATGCCGCATGTGAAGGGCGACCCGGACGACACCGAGGAGCGCCCGGCCGGCCGGATCCGCGGCACGAAGCAGCTGCTGACGACGGCCGCGCTGATCATGAGCGTGTTCCTGATCTCGACCAGCTTCATCACCACGGTGCTGATCCCGCAGGAGGAGTTCGAGTCCGGCGGCGACGCCAACGGCCGCGCGCTCGCCTACCTCGCCCACGAGTACCTCGGCAACACCTTCGGCACGGTCTACGACGTCTCCACGATCGCGATCCTCTGGTTCGCCGGCGCGTCAGCGATGGCCGGTCTGCTCAACCTGATGCCCCGCTACCTGCCCAAGTACGGCATGGCCCCGCACTGGGCGCGCGCCGTCCGCCCGATGGTCATCGTCTTCACCCTCGTCGCCTTCCTCGTCACCTGGATCTTCGACGCCGACGTCGACGCCCAGGGCGGTGCGTACGCGACGGGTGTGCTGGTCCTGATCTGCTCGGCGGCCATCGCCGTGACCATCGCGGCCCGCAAGGCCGGCCAGCGCGGCTGGGCCATCGGCTTCGGAGTCATCTCCGCGGTCTTCCTCTACACGACCGTCGTGAACGTCATCGAGCGGCCCGACGGCGTGAAGATCGGCGCCTGCTTCATCGCCGGCATCATCCTCATCTCCCTCCTCTCCCGCCTCGGCCGCGCCTTCGAGCTCCGGGTCACGCACGTCGAGCTCGACGAGATGGCCGAGCGCTTCATCCGCGACATCTCCCACCGCACCCCCCGGTTCATCGCCAACGAGCCGGACCAGCGGGACGTCGCCGAGTACCGCGACAAGATCGAGCAGATCCGCACCGACAACGACCTTCCCACCACCGAGGACTTCGTCTTCGTCGAGGTCACGGTCACCGACCCGTCCGAGTTCGAGGCCGGCCTGACCGTCAGCGGCGAGGTCCTCCACGACCGGTACCGCGTCCTGACGGTGGAGAGCTCCTCGGTCCCCAACGCCCTCGCCGCCCTGCTCCTCCACTCCCGCGACCTCACGGGCACCCGACCGCACATCTACTTCGAGTGGACCGAGGGCAACCCCTTCGCCAACTTCGTCCGCTTCTTCCTCTTCGGCCAGGGCGAGGTCGCCCCGGTGACCCGAGAGGTCCTGCGCGAGGCGGAGCCGGACCGCGCCCGCCGCCCGCGCGTGCACGTGGGCTGACCTCTGCCCCGCACCGCCTTTGCCCTGACCGCACGCCGGCCCGCACCGCCCGCGGAACAATTCGCGGGCGGAACGGAACCTGGCCTGTTACCGTCGATCGCATGGGTTCGTACTACTTCTTCCGCTGATTCCGGCCACGGACACCGCGGCGCGACGCCGCCGTTGTCCCGCATCACCGCATGCCCGCATCACCGCATGCCCGCATCACCGCATGCCCGCATCACCGCATGCCCGCATGCCCCGAATCAGCCGAACCCACCCCAGGGACACCACCCATGCGCGACCGCGCCCAGCTCACGCTGCACCATGTCTCCACGTCGTACGGGGACCGTGTCGTCCTCGACCAGGTCTCCTTCACCGTCCGCCCCGGCGAGAAAGCCGCCGTCGTCGGCGAGAACGGCTCCGGGAAGTCCACGCTGCTGCGACTGATCGCGGGGGCCGAGGCCCCGGACGACGGTGAGGTCACCGTTCGCTTCCCCGGGGGGCGTCGCCCGGCTCGCCCAGACGCTCGCCGGGACCTACCCGGTCGGACCCGAGCACACCGTCCAGGACACAGTCGACGCCGCCCTTGC
This sequence comes from Streptomyces sp. NPDC085481, assembly GCF_044541845.1. Lineage (NCBI taxonomy): Bacteria > Bacillati > Actinomycetota > Actinomycetes > Kitasatosporales > Streptomycetaceae > Streptomyces > Streptomyces sp. NPDC085481. Next base: position 293,874 of record NZ_JBITTJ010000009.1, on the reverse strand, counting down.
CGAACTCCGCCTGATGGAGGAGGAGTTGCGGGAGGCCGAGAACGGACTCGGTGCCGCCGGGCCCGACGAGCTCGCCGCCTACGGGGAGCTGCTGCACCGCTTCGAGGAGCGCGGCGGCTACCGCGCCGAGGCCGATCTGGCCGCCGCGCTCGACGGGCTCGGGCTCGCCCACGTCCCGTACGAGCGACGGATCGGCACCCTGTCGGGCGGCGAGCAGTCGCGGCTCGCGCTCGCCTGCGTCCTGGCGTCCGGGGCGGAACTGCTGCTGCTCGACGAGCCGACCAACCACCTGGACCGCGACGCCGTCCGCTGGCTCCAGGAACGGCTGCGCGCCCACCGCGGCACCGTCGTCGCGGTCACCCACGACCGGAGCTTCCTGGAGGCGACGGCCACCGCCGTCCTGGAGGTCGACCGGGACACCCGGAGCGTGGCCCGCTACGGCGACGGCTGGTCCGGATACCGTACGGCCAAGGCGGCGGCCCGTCGCCGGCAGGCCCAGGAACACCAGGAGTGGCGGGACGAACTGGCCCGCACCGAGGAACTGGTGGCCGGGGCGGGCCAGCGACTCGCCGCGACCGGCAGGGATCCTCGGCAGGGCTTCGGCAAGCACCGCCGGTCGAGCGAGAACAAGCTCTCCGGGCAGGTCAGGACGGCCCGCACCCGCCTTGAGGAACTGCGCGCCCATCCCGTCCCGCCGCCGCCCGAACCCCTCCGGTTCCAGGCCCACTTCACCGGTGCCGACGCCACCGCGGCGGCCGAGCTGAGCGGGGTCGCCGTCGGAGACCGGCTCTCCCTGGACAGCCTGAGCGTCGGGCCCGGCGACCGGCTCCTCGTGTCGGGTCCCAACGGCGCCGGCAAGACCACCCTGCTGCGGGTCCTCGCCGGCGAACTCGCCCCCGACGCGGGACAGGTCCGCCTCCCCGCCCGGGTCGGCCACCTCCCCCAGGAACTGCCCGCGGTGGCCACGCCGGAACCCCTGCTCACGGCGTACGCCCAGGGCCGTCCCGGGCTGCCCGAGGACCACGCGGCGGAGCTGCTCGCGCTCGGGCTGTTCAGGGAGGAAGACCTGGGCGTCCCGGTGCGCGCCCTGTCCGTGGGCCAGCGTCGGCGTCTGGAGCTGGCGCGGCTCGTGTCACGGCCGGCCGACCTCCTCGTACTCGACGAGCCGACCAACCATCTGGCCCTGTCCCTCGTCGAGGAACTGGAGTCGGCTCTGGCCGCCTTCGCGGGCGCGGTGGTGGCCGTCTCCCACGACGACCGCTTCCGGGAGTCCTTCGGCGGCGCCCGCCTGGAGCTGCGGGCGGGGCGGGCCGTCTCAGCGAACGCCTGACCGGGCGCCGGCGAGGGCGGCCGGATCCCAGCCACGCCGCGGGACGGAATCCAGGAGCAGTCGGGTGTAGGAGTGTTCCGGCGCGGTCAGGACGCGGGTGGTCGGGCCGGATTCCACGATCCGGCCCGCGCGGAGCACCACCACCTCGTCGGTGATGTGCCGGACGACCGCCAGGTCGTGCGTGACGAAGAGGAAACCGATGCCCGCCTCGCGCCGGATCCCGGCCAGGAGTTCGAGGATCTGGGCCTGGATGGAGACGTCCAGGGCGGCCACCGCCTCGTCGAGGACGAGGATCCGCGGCTCGGCGGCGAGCGCCCGTGCGATCGCCACGCGCTGTCGCTGACCGCCGGACAGGCGGCGGGGCAGCGCGTCGGCCTCGCGCGGGCCGAGGCCGACCTGGTCGAGGAGCTCGGCGACACGGGCCCTGCGGGCGGCCGGGTCGAGGCGGAAGTGGAGGCGCAGCACCTCGTCCACGCAGCCGCCGGCGCTGATCCGGGGGTCGAGGGAGAGGTACGGGTCCTGGAAGACCATCTGGATCTCGCGTGCCCTGGCGAGCCGCTCGGCCCGGCCGCGGGGGCGGGCGGAGCGATCGCGGCCGTCGAGGCGGACGGTGCCGGCGTCGGCGCGTTCGAGGCCGACGAGCATGCGGACCGTGGTGGTCTTGCCGCTGCCCGACTCGCCCACGATGCCGAGGGAGGAGCCGGGGGCGAGGCGGAAGGACACGTCGTCGACGGCGGTGTGGTCGCCGTACTCCTTGCGCAGTCCTTCGACGACGAGGCCGGGGGGCACGGTCACGACAGGATCCCTTCGTCGGCGCGGTGGCATGCGGCGAGCCCGTCGCCGTGCGGGGTCAGGGCGGGCACCTCCTGTGTGCAGCGCTCCTGTGCGTGGGCGCAGCGGGCGGCGAAGGCGCAGCCGGGCGGCGCCTCGGCGACGGACACCGGACGGCCCTCGATGGGCCGGGGAGCGGGGGCGTCGGGGCCGATGCGCGGGGTGCAGGAGAGGAGTCCCGCGGTGTAGGGGTGGCGCGGCCGGTCGAAGAGCCCGTCCGCGGTGCGGGTCTCGACGATGCGACCGGCGTACATCACGTACACGCGGTCGCAGATCGCGGCGGCGAGTTCCAGGTCGTGGGTGACGAAGAGGAGTCCGGTGCCGCGTTCTGCCTGCAGGCTGGTGAGGATCGCGATGATCTCGGCCTGGGTGGTGACGTCGAGGGCGGTGGTCGGTTCGTCGGCGACGAGGAGCGCGGGTTCGCCGGCGAGGGCGGCGGCGATGACGACGCGCTGGAGCATGCCGCCGGAGAACTCGTGGGGGCGGCGGCGCAGGGCGCCACGCGGGTCGCGGATGCCGACGGCGTCGAGGAGTTCCTCGGCACGGGCGGTCGCCCGGGCGGCGGGCGTGCCGGCGGCGCGCAGGCCCTCGGTGACGAAGTCGCCGATGCGGCGCAGCGGGTTGACGCAGGCGCGCGGGTCCTGGAAGACCATCGCGACCTCGCGGGCGCGCAGGGCGGCCAGGGAGGCGCGGTCCATGGTCAGCACGTCCCGGCCGGCGACCCTGACCTGGCCGGTCGTGCGGGCACGGGCCGGCAGCAGGCCGAGGACGCTGCGGCAGGCCACGGACTTGCCGGAGCCGGACTCGCCGACGAGGCCCACGGTCTCGCCGGGCGCGACGGTGAGCGAGACCCCGTCGAGCAGCGGACGCGCGGCCTGCCCTTCGGGCAGGCGCAGGGTGAGCCGGTCGATCTCGAGGACGGGCCTTGCGGGCTCGTGGGGGCCGGACATGGCGGTCACGCCTTCCGCTTCACGGGGGAGATGCCCGGGCACGGCGGGCCGCCGGGGCCGGGTCGTGCCGGACCCGGTTCGCGCGTCGCGGTGGGGCCCGGGCACGGCGGGCTGCTGAGGGCGGGTCATGGCGGTCACCGCTCCCGCTTCGCGATCCGGTCGGCGATCCCCTCGCCGACGATGCCGAACGCCACCACCGCGAGGACGATGCACGCGGACGGCGCGAGCGCCGGCAGCATCGCGCCCTGCTGGAGTGCCGACTGGCCCTCGTTGATCATCGCGCCCCAGTCTGCCGTCGGCGGCTGGACGCCGAAGCCGAGGAAGGACAGGGCGGCCAGGTCCATCAGCGCGTAGCCGAAGTTCATCGCGGACTGGGCGAGCAGGGTGGGCGTGATGTTGGGCAGCAGGTGGCGCAGGCAGATGGTGAGGCCCGACCAGCCCTGCACGCGGTAGGACTCGATGTAGGGGCGGGCCTTCTCCTGGCGGGCGATGCCGCGGACGAGCCGTCCGACGTACGGGGTGTAGGCGACGGCCATGGCGATCACGGGTGCGGTCATGCCGGAACCGAGCACCGCCACCAGCATGATCGCGAGCAGCAGCCCTGGCACGGCGAAGACGAGGTCCATGGAGCGGGAGAGGACGGCGTCCGCCCAGCCGCCGCGCCAGGCCGCCGTCACGCCGAGCGCGGTGCCGAGCAGGGTGGCGACGGCGACGACGAGGAGCGGTCCGAGGAGTCCGGTGCGGGCGCCGTGGACCAGCCGGGACAGGATGTCCCGGCCTGACTGGTCGGTGCCGAGGAGGTGGTCGCCGCCGGTGCCGGCCAGGCTGGAGGACAGGTCCATGGCCTCGGGGTCGTACGGGGCGAGGAGCGGCGCGAGGGCGGCGACGAGCACGAGGGCCGCGAGGATCAGCACGGCGGCCGTGAACATCGGGCCCTGGCCGAGCGCCCGCAGGCGGCGCAGGCCGGGGCGGCGGCGCAGCCCGTCGGCGGGGCCGGCCGCCTGGGGGCCGGCGGCTCCCGGGCTTGCGGTGAGGGTCATGAGGTGCCTTCCCCGTGGAGGGTGAGCCGGGGGTCGATGAGGGGGGCGAGCAGGTCGACGGCGAGGTTGACGAGGACGAAGGCGGCGACGCTGAGCAGGGTGAGGGCCTGGACCACGGCGAAGTCCTGGGCGGTGACGGCCTGGACGAGGAGGGAGCCGAGCCCCGGGACGTCGAAGGCGGTCTCGACGACGGCCGTGGTGACGAGGAGTCCGGCGAGCATGGTGCCGCCGACGGTGACGACGGGGCCGAGGCTGTTGCGCAGGACGTGCCGGCGCACCACGGTCCGGCCGGCGACACCGCGGGCGCGGGCGACGTCCACGTGTTCGCGGCCGAGTTCGTCGAGCATCGCGGAGCGGGTCACCCGGGCGAGGAGTCCGGCGAAGGTGGTGGCGAGGGCGAAGGCGGGGAGGGTGAGGTGGTAGAGGCGGTCGGCCGGCCCCTCGGGGGTGCCGCCGGGGCCGGGGAACCAGCCGAGCCGTACGGAGAAGAGCGAGACGAGCGCGATGGCGCTGACGAACGAGGGGGTGGCGGTGGCCACTCCGGTGCCGACGAGGACGGCACGGTCGACGATGCCGGGGCGCAGCGCGGCGAGGATCCCGGCACCGACGCCGAGGACGGCGACGAGGACGGCCGCGTAGCCGACGAGCAGCACGGTGCCGGTGAGGCGGGAGCCGATGAGCGTCGAGACGTCCTGGTGGTACTGGGCCGAGCGGCCGAAGTCGCCGTGCAGCACGCCGCCGAGCCACTGGGCGTACTGGACGGTGAGCGGGTCGTCGAGGTGGTACTGCGCGCGGAGCGCGGCCACCGTCTCGGGGGTGGCGGGGCGGCCGTGCAGCAGGAAGGAGACGGGGTCGCCGGGGGCCAGGTGGACGGTGGCGAAGACGACGAAGGAGGTGACGAGCAGCACGCCGAGGAGGCCCGCGAGCCGGCCGAGGAGGTAGCGGATCATCGGCCGGCGGCACCGATCGTCGCGGCCCACGGGTAGTAGAGCTGGGCGATGCCGGCGGGGGCGCCGGTGACGCGGCTGCCGAGGAAGACGGAGTACGGGGCCTCGTAGAGCGGGATGACGGGCAGCTCCTGCACGGCGATCTTCTGGAGTTCGGCGGTGAGGTCGGCGCGGGCGCCGGGGTCGGCCGCCGCGTTGGCGCGCTCGAAGGCGGCGTCGAAGACGGGGTCGGACCAGTTGCCGTAGTTCCCGAAGTCCCCGGTGCGCAGGTACTGGTAGAACTCCAGCGGGTCGGGCGTGTTGTCGTACCCGTTGGTGATGACGAGGTCGAGGCCGGTGCGGGCGTTCGGGTCGACGAAGATGCTGCTGTACGCCTCGGGGGCGACGGACTTCAGCCGGACGTCGAGGCCGATCTGGCGGCCGGCCGCCTGGACGGCGTTGGCGACGATGCTGATCTCCGGTGCGAGGGTGCTGGTCACGAGGGTGACCTTCTTGCCGGTGGCGCCGGCCTCGTCGACGAGCGTCTTCGCGGCGGCCACGTCGTAGACGGGCTCGGGCAGGGCCTTGAAGTAGCCGTCGGTCCGCTCGGGCACGAGGGCCCAGGCGCCGCGGGCGGTGGGGGCCTTGGCGGGGACGCCGATGCCGCCGGCGGCGGCCTTGACGATGTTCTTGCGGTCGAGCGCCATCGACAGGGCCTGGCGGACCTTCAGGTCGCCGAGGGTGCCGTGGAAGTCGAGCACGGCGAGGTTGGCGGCGGCGGTGTTGGGGCCGAAGTAGACCTTGCCCTTGGTGGTGGCGCGCAGCTGGGCGAGCGAGGCCGAGGGGACCATGTAGCCGCCGTCGGCGGTGCCGGAGAGGAAGGCGCTGGTCCGGGCGGCGGGGTCCTCGACGAAGGTGAAGCGGACGGCGTCGGTCTTGGGCGTGAGCCTCTTGTCCCAGTAGGCCGGGTGCTTCTTGAGGGTGATGGACTCGCCCTGCTGCCAGCTGTCGAGGGCGTACGGGCCGGTGCAGTTGACCTTGCCGCCGGGGACGCCGTACTCCTTGCCCGTCCTGGCGAGGAAGGCGGCGCTTTCGATGGTGCCCGGGGAGGCGGCCATGAGCTCGTTGAGGAGCACGTCGGGCTTGGTGAGCCGGAGGGTGACCTGGAGGGGGCCGGTCTTCTCGACCGCCTTCACGTTCTTGAAGGCGGAACCCCAGGGAGAACCGGTGGCCGGGTCCATCTGGCGCCTGAGGGAGGCGACGACGTCGTCGGCGGTCATGACCGTGCCGTCGTGGAAGGTGACCCCGGGCCGCAGGGTGTACACCCAGACCAGCGGGTCGGGGTTCTCCCACTTCACGGCGAGGCCGGGCTCGATCTTCAGGTCGGGGGTGACCCGGAGCAGCTGCTCGCAGACGTTCGCGAGGACCGTGTTGGGCGGGTAGTCGTAGGCCTGGGCGTAGTCGAGGGTGTACGGCTCGGCGTACAGCGACCAGGTGAGGGAGGGCAGGGGGCCCTTCGCCGCGGGGGAGGTCGGCGTGACGGTGTACCCGCCGGCGCCCGTGCCCGAGGGCTGGGCGGCGCCGGAGCAGGCGGTCGCCGTGGCGGCGAGGGCGACGGTGCAGGCGAGGGTGGCGAGGAGTCTGGGCGTGCGCAAGGAGACCCACCCCTTTACGGGTGTAGTGACGGGCGCTGGGGATGGTGGGGGATGGAGCGAGTATTGATGCGGGAACGTTCCCGCACAAGACTTTGCGGGAACGGTTTTGCAGAGGTCACGGAGGTGGCAGCATCAGACCGTGACCACACGTGAACAGCCCGGAGGGCATGCCGGAAAGAGGCCCGGCGGACCCGCCACGGGGGCGGCCGGACCCCGGGTCAGGCTCGTCGACGTGGCCCGCGAGGCGGGCCTGTCGAAGACGACCGTCTCCGCGGCCCTCAACGGCACCGGACGCCTCTCCCCCGCGGTACGGGAGAGGGCGCGGGAGACCGCCCGGCGGATGGGCTACCGGCCCAACGCCACCGCACGGCAGCTGCGCGCCGGGCGGGCCCGGCTGATCGGCTACGTGGTGGGCGAGTTCGCCGGCGAGCCCTGGACCTACCTGGACTCGCCGTACTTCGCCCGGCTCACCAGCGCCACCGCGGCCGCCGCGCTGCGGCACGGCTACGCGCTGGTGATGCTGCCCGCGGGGAGCCTGCAGCGGGAATGGGCGGAGCTGCCGCTGGACGCGGTGATCGTCGCCGACCCGGTCGAGGACGATCCGCTCGTGGAGGACTTCCTCGCCGCCCGCATCCCGGTCTTCAGCGACGCGTCGGTCGCGGACCGGCCCGGCGCCCACTGGGTGGACGTGGACGCCGATGCGGCGGTACGCGGGTCACTGGACCACCTGCGCGAGCGGGGCTCGAGGCGGACCGCGCTCGTCCTGCCCGACAGCACGACCCGCTTCCACCGCGAGGTCCTCGCCGCCTACCGGGACTGGTGCGCCGGGCACGGGGCCGAGGAGCTGGTCACCCTGGTACCCGAGATCGGCAACGGTCCGGTGGCAGGGGCGGTCGAACGGGCCCTGGGCGCCGAACCCCGGCCCGACGGGCTCTTCGTCGTGGCCGAGGCGAGCCCGCCGCTGGTCCTGGACGCGGCGCGCAGGCTCGGCCTCGCGGTGCCCGGGGACGTGCGGGTGGTGTGCGTGAGCGAGGACAGCTCGGCCGCGTACACCGACCCTCCGGTCACCACGCTGAGCCTGCGCCCGGCCGACATCGCCGAGGAGGGCATCGCGCTGCTGGTCTCGGCCCTGGAGGGCGAGGGCGGCACTCCCCCGGGCGTGCTGCTCTCCGCGGACCTCCAGGTGCGCGCCTCGTCCTGACACCGGCGCCTCAGACCGCGTGGACGCGGGCCCCGCCGACGAAGGTCTGTTCCACCCGCGCCTCGGCGATCTCCTCGGGCGGTGCCGTGAGGATGTCCCGGTCGAGGACCACGAGGTCGGCGAGGTGGCCCACGCGCAGGCTGCCCGCGTCGTCGAGGCCGTTGACGTGCGCGGACCCGGCCGTGTAGGCCGCGAGGGCGGTGGTGAGGTCGAGGCGCTGCCCGGGCAGGAAGACCCGGCCGTCGGTGGCGCCGGGCTCGGCGCGGTTGACGGCCACGTGGAGGCCCGCGAGCGGGTCGGGGCTGCTGACCGGCCAGTCACTGCCGGCCACCAGGGTGGCACCGGCCCGGACCAGGTCGCCGAACGGGTACTGCCAGGCGGCCCGTTCGGGGCCGAGGAAGGGGATGGTCAGCTCGTCCATCTGCGGCTCGTGCGCGGCCCACAGCGGCTGGATGTTGGCCAGCGCCCCGAGCCGGGCGAAGCGGGCGACGTCGTCGGGGTGGACGACCTGGAGGTGGGCCAGGTGGTGGCGGTTGCCACGGCGGCCGTTGGCCAGGACGGCGGCCTCGACCGCGTCCAGGGCCTCGCGGACGGCGCGGTCGCCGAGGGCGTGGAAGTGGACCTGGAAGTCGAGCGCGTCGAGCGCGGTGACGTGGCCGCGCAGTTCCTCGGGGTCGACGAAGCTCAGGCCGGTGTTGGCGGTCGCGCAGCCGCAGCCGTCGAGGTACGGGGCGGTCATGGCGGCCGTGAAGTTCTCCGCGATGCCGTCCTGCATGATCTTCACCGATCCGGCGCGGAACCGGCCCTGGCTCGACCGGGCGCGCTGGGCGACGAGTTCGGGGATCTGCTCGGCGCCGCGGGCGCGGTCCCACCACAGCGCGCCGTTGACCCGCGCCGTCAGGGAGCCGTCCTGGGCTGCGGCGACGTAGGCGTCGGAGGGGTCGGGCTTGCCGCTGAACTCGCCGAGCAGGGCGTCCTGCCAGCCGGTGATGCCGAGCGCGTGCAGCAGGGACTGGGCGCGCAGCAGACCGGCGAGACGGTCGGCGGCGGTGCTGGGCGGGATGAGCCGGGAGACCAGGTCGGCGGCGCCCTCCTGGAGCACACCGGTCGGATTGCCGTCGGCGTCGCGCTCGATCCTGCCGTCGGCGGGGTCGGGGGTGTCCGCGGTGATCCCGGCGAGCTCCAGGGCGAGGGAGTTCGCCCAGGATCCGTGGTGGTCGCGGTTGACCAGGCAGACGGGCCGGTCGGCGACGACACCGTCGAGCAACTGCCGGGTGGGAAGTCCGCCTTCGAAGCTCTCCAGGGACCAGCCGCCGCCCGTGATCCAGGCGTCCTCGGGGTGCGCGGCGGCGAACTCCGCGACGATCCGCAGGTACGCGTCGGCACCGGTGGTGCCGCTGAGGTCGCACTGGGCCAGTTCCATGCCCCCGTACACCGCGTGGATGTGCGAGTCCTGGAAGCCGGGGATCAGCAACTTCCCCGCCAGGTCGACGACTTCGGTCTTCGGGCCGACGAGTGCGCGCACCTCGTCGTGTCCGACGGCGGTGATCCGCTCGCCGACCACGGCGAGGGAGGTGGCCCGGGTGCGGGCGGGGTCGCCGGTGAAGACGGGACCACCGGTGAAGACCAGGTCGGCCGTGCTCATCTACGTACTCCTGGAGGGTGAGAGAACCGGCGCGGGGCGCCGGTACGAGGAGCGCCATGCAACCGGCGTGGGCGTTTACACGTCAAGGCTGTTGTCATAAGGTCCCGCCATGGCCGAACGGGTGGTTCCCGAGAACCGGCGCCGGCGCAGGCGCCCCACCAAGCAGGGCACCGTCCTGTCGGAGCGGGTCATCGTCGCGACGGCACTCCGGCTCGTCGCCCAGCACGGCGCCGACGCCCTCTCGGTACGGCGCCTGGGGGCGGCCCTCGGCGCCGACCCCAGCGCGATCTACCGCTACTTCCGCAACACCGACGACCTGTTGCTCGCGCTCGCCGACGAGATGGTCGGCCGGGCCCAGGCGGGCTGGCGGGCCACCGGCGAGTGGCGGGCCGACCTGCGTGCGATCGCGCTGCGCATCCACGCCGCCTACCTCGCCCACCCGCAGGTGGCGGCGCTCGCCGCGCACCGCACGACGGGGCGCGAGCACGAGACCCGGGCGGTGGAGTCGATCCTCGGGGTGCTGCGCCGGGCGGGCTTCCCGGACGGGGAGGCGGTACGGATCTACCACGCGTTCGTGGACCAGGCGCTGGCCTTCGCCGCCCTGGACGCGGCCGCCCTCGCCCTGCCGGAACCGGCCCGCAAGGCGGATGAGGAGGTGTGGCACGCGGCGTACGGGAAGCTCTCGCCGGCCACCCACCCGCACGTCGCGGCGACGTTCCCGCTGCTCGCGGCGGACATGCGGGACAGCGGGCATCCCTTCGCCCTTGAGCTGATGCTGGACGCGGTGGGCGCGCGGCTCGCGGCGCGCAGGAACGGATAGGACCCCGTTCACCGCCTCTTCGCCCGCCGACTCCCGCACGTCGAGGTGCCGTTGGGCCCCGGGGGCACCACCCCACGCTCGACGTCAGGTAACTCTTCTCCCTCACGCGGGACTTGCCCCTACAGGGTTCCGCCGGTCCGGTCCGGCGGCTCAGGGCCGGAGCTCCTTCGCCTCGAACCGCCCGTCCCCCAGGACGAGGACGAAGGTGACCTGCTGCCCCTCGGAGAGCGAACGGGCGCCCCCCTCGATGTCCTCGGCGCGGAAGTAGACCGGTTCCTCCGAGCCGACCGGGACGACGAACCCGTACCCGGCGTGCCGGTCGAAGGACTGCACAAAGCCGACGCTCCTGCCTGATTCCACGGCGGGTCTTCCTTTCGTCGTAGCGCCTCCGAGGGCCCAGAACGTGATCGGTATCGTCCTTCCGATACCCGTTCCGCTTTTCCCGATCACACCGGACCTGCCCATGAATCACTCGCAAGGCCGCACCGCCGGCCTCGCCCCGCGCCGGCGGCCGCCGGCGCGTTCCGTGGCGCTGCTCGCGTCGCTGTTCGCGCTCGTCCTCACCCTCGTGTCGCCCGTCGCGCCCGCGGCGCGGGCGGCCGTCGCCGCGGACTGCGGCGGGGCGGGCGTGGAGCGCTTCGGACCCGCCTCGCTGACCGGCGCGATCGTCGGCGCCACCGTGCACGAGGGGCGCGCCTACGTCGTCACCCGCGGCTTCAAGCCGCCGGTGCTCGCCGAGTACGACCTGGCGACGCGCCGGGTCGTGCGCGAGACCCCGATACCCGACGGACCGGAGGCCGGCTCGCCGGAGGGCGCGTGGGCCACCACCGTCTCGGGCGGCAAGATCTACATCGGCACCTACCCGGTGCCGGACCTGTACCGCTTCGACCCGGCCACCGGCACCATCACGCGTGTGGCCTCGTTCGGCGTCGAGGGCGGCTTCGTCTGGAGCCTCGCCACCGCGCCGGACGGCAAGGTCTACGCGGGCACCTACCCGGACGGCAAGGTCTGGGAGTACAACCCCGCCACCGGGGCCAAGCGCAGCTGGGTGCCTGACGCGGCGGAGCGCTACGTGCGCGGCGTGGACGTCGACGACACCTACATCTACGCGGCCCTGCCCGAGGCCAAGAAGCTGGTGTCGATCAACCGGTCCACCGGCGCGGTCAAGACCCTGGCCACCAGCACCGCCGGCTTCTCCACCGTCTCCGTCGGGCGCACCCGGGTGCGCGCCGGGGCCGGCAACACGCTGTACGACGTGAAGACCGACGGCACCGACCTGCGCACGGTGAACGTGGGCGCGTCCATCGACTCGTTCGGCCTGGCCCCCGACTACACCGCGTACATCTCGACCCGCCCGAAGGGGGAGATCTTCCGCTACCGCACGGCAGAGCCGCTGGAGTCGCTGGGCATCCCGCGCTCCCAGGAGGAGACCCGCGGTCTGTTCCTGGACGGCAACACGCTGACCGGCTTCTCTGGCAGCGGCGGGGTGTGGACGATGGACGTCACCACCGGCCAGTCGGAGTACACCAACCTCCTGAACGCCGGGCTCACCGGCGGCGCGGAGCGCCCCCAGTCGATCCTTTTCGACCAGGACCGGGGCAACGTCTGGGTCGGCGGCCACTTCTCCTTCACCGTCCACACGCCCGCCACCGGCGCCAAGACCACCGTCTGGGTTCCGGGCGAGCCGAAGGCTCTGACCCGCCGCGGAGACAAGCTCTACGCGGCCATCTACCCGAGCAGCGAGATCGTCGAGCTCGACCTGTCGGACCCGCAGGCCCCCCTGCGCTCCCTCGGCTACCTGGGCAACGGCCAGGCGCGCCCCTGGGACATCGAGTACGACCCCGCCACCGACCGGCTCCTGGTGGCGAGCGCCCCGCTCGGCACCAGCACGCAGGGGGCGCTGTCCGTCATCGACCCGGTGACCGGGCAGAAGGACGTGTACCTCAACGTCATCCCCAACGAGAGCCTGATGAGCCTGAGCCTCGGCCCGGACGGCATCGTCTACCTGGGCGGTGACGTCCGGGGCGGCGGCGGGGGCGACCCGGCGGACTGGAACAGCGCGGCCAGCGTCTCGGCGTTCGACCTCGCCACCCGGACCGTCAAGTGGTCGCTCGATCCGGTGGCGGGCAACCAGACGATCCAGGACATCAAGGTCCACAACGGCATCCTGTACGGCGTCTTCAAGCGCAACGCCGGCTGGTTCACGATGAACGTGACGACCCGCCAGGTCCTGGACAAGGGCACCCTGCCCGGTTACGGCGAGATCGAGGTGGCCCAGGACAAGGTGTTCGCCTCGACGTACTTCGGCGGCGGCAACGTCCACCAGCTCGGCCCCGGCCTCGCCGACCCGAAGCTGATCGCCACCGGCCTCGGCGACGACTGGTACACCAACCCCCAGCTCGCCTTCGAGCCCGGCAGCTTCAACGCCTGGGCCCTGGTCGGCCGCGACCTGGCCCGGCTGCGCCTCGACCCGGCGTGCCCGACGCTGACGGTCACTCCGTAACCCTGGGAACGGATGGGGGGCCGTGCCTGATCAGGCACGGCCCCCCGCTCTTTCCCCTGACGTCTACGGGGCGAGCGCCGGCTGGGCGTTTCGGGCGAGGGTGTGGGCGAACTGGGGCCACCAGGCGCCCGCGGGCGGGTCGACGACGCCGTACTCGGGGTCGACGGTGCCGCCGGTGGAGCGGGTGCAGCTGCCGTCGGACTCGCCGATCGTCTTCACGTACAGGTACGCGTCGACCAGCGGGAGTCCGGTGTCGGCGGTCGGGCGCGGGCCCATGCCGCGGCCGGGCGGGTTGCACCAGGTCTCCGGGTCGCCGCTGTACGTGCCGGGGGCGGGGGTCCAGGGGCCGCGGCCGTTGCGGCTGGTGTCGACGACGAAGTGGGCCAGTGCGGTGGCGGCGGGGCTGCCGACGGCCTGGTCGTACCAGGCGTCCGTCCAGTGCCAGGTGGACGGGTCGGTCGCCGAGACCGCGTTGCCGGGGGCGCCGTCGTTGGGGGCGGCCGCGGAGTAGTACTGGTTGGCGCACCAGTCGGTGTGCCCGCGGGCCCAGTCGGGGCCCTGGGAGGCGAACCAGACGCACTTGGACACCCAGGTGCCGTACTGGTTCAGCTGCTCGGTCGGCTGGAAGTTGGACACGTTCAGGGCGAAGCCGTCGGCCTGCCGCACTCCGGCGTCGAGCAGCCGCTGGGCGATGTCGCCCACGGCCTTCCACTGGCTGTTGCCCGCGTCGAGGTAGACCTTGGTGGCGGGCCGCTGCTTGAGCGTGGTCACGGCGAAGGCGAGGTCCGCGAGGCGGGCGGTGGTGAGCTCGCCGGTCGGATCGACCGAGCCGGCGCAGTCCTTGGGCAGGGCGGCCAGGCCGTCGGGCTCCAGGACCACCACCGCGGGCGCGTCACCGACGCCCTCGGCGAGGGCGGAGATCCACGCGCGGTAGGCGGCGGAGTTCCCGGCGCCGCCGCTGGAGTAGAGGCCGCAGTCACGGCCGGGCACGTTGTACGCGACGAGCACGGGCAGCTGCCCGGCCGCCCGGGCCCGGTCCACGAGGTCGCCCGCGGCCGTACGGACCTCGGCGGGGCTGCCTCCGGTGAACCAGGCGGCCTGCGGCAAGCTCGCGAGGGCCGCCATGTTCGCCGCGTTCTCGGTGTCGCCCGCGGCCCGGTCGATGAGCGCCTGGCGGGCGGCGCCGCTCTCGGGGTCGACGTAGAACCGCGTGGCGGCCGCCGGCGCCGCGCCCGGCTCCTCGGCCCCGGTCGCCGGGGCGACGGCGGACCAGGTGAGACAGGCGGCGAGCGCCGCCGCGAGCGCGGCGGAACGTCCGCCGGGTATCCGGTGGTTCATGAGGGCCCCTCCCGTTGCTTGATCACCAGCAGCGTAGCGGCGGGGCCTTCGGAGCGCTCAGTCGTTCCGGCTGCTCTCGTCCCGCAGCCAGGTGTCGAAGTCCCGCGCCCTGATGGCCTTCCGCGCGCCCCTGCGCGCCGCGAGCGCCGCTGTCAGGAAGACGATCACGGCGGGCAGCAGGGCGGGGTCGGCGCGGACCAGGGCGCGCAGGTCGGAGACGCCGGTGCGGGCCGTGGGCGGTGCGGCGGAGCCGGCCGACGCGGTCCGGTGCTCCGCCTGGTGGTCCTCCAGTTGGGCCGTCGAGGTCGCCGCCCGCACCCGGCGGCGGATCAGGTCCGGCCAGGTACGGGGCGGGCGCACGACCACGCGCGCGGAGCGTACGACGCTGCGCTCGGCCGGGGCGAAGGCGAGGGAGGCGGCCAGGTCGTCGGCCATCAGGGGCGGCAGCGCGGCGATGCGTGCGTGGCCCTCGCCGGACATGGCGATCACGCCCCGGCCGAACAGGCCCTCGCGCACGGCGGGGAGCCGCTGCCACACGCGGTAGTACGCGCGGACCGGCCAGGAGCAGCCGGCCATCGGCAGCTCCCGCTCCGGCGCCGTGGCGAGGACGCCACCGGGTCCGGTGAGTGCGGCGGCCAGGGCGCGCACCTCGGGCGCGCCGAGCACGACGTCGGCGTCGACGTAGAGGCGGGGGAAGCCGCGGGCGTGCTCGTCGCCGAGCCGCAGGGCCTCGTGTTTGGAGGGGACGGGGGTCTCGACGACGCGGACCCGCGGGCCGCGCTCGGCGGCGACGCGGGCGGTGTCGTCCGTACATCCGTTGCACACGACGACCACGTCGAACTCGTCGTCCGCCACGCCGTCCAGGAGCGCGTCCAGGAGGCGGCCGAGGGTGCGTTCTTCGTTGTGCGCGGGGATCACGATGCTGGCCACGGGGA
The DNA here is from genome assembly GCF_044541845.1 of Streptomyces sp. NPDC085481. Lineage (NCBI taxonomy): Bacteria > Bacillati > Actinomycetota > Actinomycetes > Kitasatosporales > Streptomycetaceae > Streptomyces > Streptomyces sp. NPDC085481. Next base: position 278,700 of record NZ_JBITTJ010000009.1, on the reverse strand, counting down.
CAGTATGACCAAGGCGCCCCACTCTTACATTTCCTTCAAGTATCGGTAGGAGTTTCACACAACTCCTGGATGGCCTGCCCCAGTTGGTCTAGATTGAGCGCTGCCGGATCCGCTTGGGCACGAAGACAGACGTCCCGGGCGGATTCTGCGTCCTGTGCGGACTCCGGCCGTGGCTGGGGAGACTTGCGACCGCGGTCCGCACCGTTCAGTCAGGCGGAAGAGCCGCGTACCCTCGTCGCACCGTCGCTGCCCTTCCCCTGCCCGCGAGTTGTGCGCTCGCGGGGATTCGGGGGATGGCGCCGGGGTTCGACGGGGTGCGCGCGAAGCGCCCTTGGGGGGAATGGATGACCGTTCTGCCGGTCACGCATGAGCGGCACCGAGTCGAATCCACACACTTCGACGTCCACCGCCTGTGGTGGCGGAGGAGACATCAACTGGTCCTGCTGGCTGCGGACACCACCGCGGCCGTCGTCGCCGCGCTGGCCGCCCTGGGGGCGGTCGGCCACTGGCCCGTCGTCCTCGGACTGCCGCCGGCCTGGGTGGCGCTGATGTACGGACACCGGGCCTACGCACGCAGCGCCCTCGGCTCCGGGACCGGGGTCTACCGGCGGGTGCTGCGCGGAGCCCTGGTCCTGCCGGCCCTGGCCGCGGCCCTCGGCTGGGGCCTCGCGGGCGACCTCGACCTGGTGCACGAGACGATCCTGGCGGCGCCGACCGCGGCCGCCCTCACCCTGGCCGCCCGCTTCCTGATGCGCCGCTGGCTGCGGCGCACCTGGGCGCAGGGCAGCAACCGGACCACCGCGGTCCTCGTCGGCCCGTCGGCCGGCGTCGCCGAACTGCTCGCCGCCCTGCGGCGCGACGGCCGGGAGAACGGCCCCGCCAGGGCCGGCCTTCAGGGCATGGACATCGCCGGCCTGTGTCTGACCGATCCCATGAACGCGCAGGTCACCGGGCTCGACGAGCTGGGCGTGCCGGTGCTCGGCGGGGTCGGCGAAGTCCCGCGCGCCATCAGGGCCTTCGGCGGTTCCACCACCGTGGTCGTGCTGCCGTCGCCCGAGATCGACGCGGCGCTGCTGCGCGGTCTCTCCTGGAGCACGGCCGCGGCCGGGGGTGACTTCCTGCTCGCGCCCGCTCTCGGCGACGTGGCCGCCGCCCGCCTGGAGGTACGGCCGGTCGGCGGGGTCCCGCTGCTCCATGTGCGGGCGCCCCGGCTCTCCCGCCTGGCCCGGCTGCCCAAGGAGCTGGCCGAACGGCTGATCGCCGCGCTGCTGCTCCTGGCGCTGTCCCCGCTGATGTGCGGGGTCGCGCTCGCGGTGCGGCTCGGCAGCCGGGGGCCGGCCCTGTTCCGGCAGGTGCGGGTGGGCCTGCACGGCAAGCAGTTCACCATGCTGAAGTTCCGTACGATGCGGCCCGACGCCGAGGCCCGCAGGGCGGAGCTCGCGGACGCCAACCACAACAGCGACGGCCTGCTCTTCAAGGTCCGCGACGACCCGCGGGTCACCCGGGTGGGCGCGATGCTGCGCCGCTACTCGATCGACGAACTGCCCCAGCTGATCAACGTGCTGAGCGGGCGGATGTCGCTCATCGGGCCCCGCCCGCCGCTGCCCGAGGAGGTGGCCGGCTACAGCCACGAGGTCCGCCGCCGCCTGCTCGTCAAGCCCGGGCTCACCGGTCTGTGGCAGGTCAGCGGCCGCTCCGACCTGCCGTGGGACGAGGCGGTGCGCCTCGACCTGGCGTACGTGGACAACTGGTCTCTCGGTCTCGACGCGGTGATCCTGCTGCGCACCGGCCCCGCCGTCGTACGCGGCACAGGCGCCTACTGACATGCCCACTGACATGGAGGGGAACACCTTGAACGACGCCGATCGGCCGGACGAGCGGCTCGGAGTCGCCGTCATAGGCGCCGGCTACTGGGGCCCGAACCTCGTGCGCAACTTCCAGGCCAGCGACCGCTTCCGGCTGCGCTGGCTCTGCGACCTCGACGTCACGCGCGCCCAGCGGGTCCTCGGCGGATACTCCACCGTCCAGGCGACCGCCGACTACGCGGCGGTCCTCGCCGACCCCGACGTGCACGCGGTCGCCGTCGCCACGCCGGCCGGGACGCACCTGGACGTGGCGCTCGCGGCCCTGCGCGCGGGCAAGCACGTCCTCGTCGAGAAGCCGCTGGCCACCACGTACGCCGACGGGGCACGGCTGGTCGCCGAGGCCGAGGAGCGCGGCCTGACCCTGATGTGCGACCACACGTACTGCTACACCCCGGCCGTGGCGAAGATCCGCGAGCTGGTGCACGAGGGGGCGCTCGGCGACATCCACTACGTGGACTCGGTCCGGATCAACCTCGGTCTGGTGCAGAAGGACATCGACGTGCTGTGGGACCTCGCCCCGCACGACCTGTCGATCCTCGACTTCATCCTGCCCGGGCACGTGGAGCCGGTGGCCGTCGCCGCGCACGGCGCGGATCCGATCGGCGCGGGCCAGGACTGCATCACGTACCTCACCCTCCAGCTCAACACGGGGGCCATCGCCCACGTGCACGTCAACTGGCTCTCCCCCACCAAGGTCCGCACCACCATGGTCGGCGGTGCCAAGCGCACCCTCGTCTGGGACGACCTGAACCCGGCGCAGCGCGTCGCGGTGTTCGACCGCGGGGTGGACCTCGCGACGCCGCAGGACCTCGGCGCGGACGAGCGCCGGGAGGCCCTGATCTCGTACCGCAGCGGCGACATGGTCGCGCCCGCCATCGGGGAGAAGGAGGCGCTGCGCAGCATGGTCGACGAGTTCGCGGCCGCGATCACCGGGAAGCGGGCGCCGCTGACCGACGGGCGGGCGGGCCTGCGGGTCCTGGACATTCTGGAGGCGGCCTCGCGGAGCCTGGAGTTCCGTGGGGCGGTCGTCGGCCTGCGGACCGGTGCCGACCGGTCCTTGAATAGCGCGAACGATGCGGTGGGAGAACGGCGTTGAGCGATATCCGGGGTAAGCGGGTCCTGGTCACCGGCGGTGCCGGGACCATCGGCTCCCATGTGACCGACCTCCTGGTGGAGGGGGGCGCGAGCAAGATCGTCGTGCTCGACAACTTCGTCCGCGGGCGCCGGGCCAACCTCGCCCGGGCGATGGCCGGCGGCCCGGTCGAGCTGGTGGAGGGGGACATCCGCGACGCGGCGACCGTGCGCCGGGTGACGGAGGGCGCCGACCTGGTCTTCCACCTGGCGGCCATCCGTATCACCCAGTGCGCGGAGGAGCCGCGGCTGGCCAACGAGGTCATGGTCGACGGGACGTTCAACGTCCTGGAGGCGGCGGCCGCGGCCGGCGTCGGCAAGGTGATCGCCTCGTCCTCGGCCTCCGTCTACGGCCTGGCGGAGTCCTTCCCGACCACCGAGCGCCACCACCCGTACAACAACGACACGTTCTACGGCGCGGCCAAGGCCTTCAACGAGGGCATGCTGCGCAGCTTCCACGCCATGTACGGCCTGGACTACGTGGCGCTGCGCTACTTCAACGTCTACGGGCCCCGGATGGACATCCACGGCCTGTACACCGAGGTGCTGATCCGCTGGATGGAGCGGATCGAGGCGGGCGAGCCGCCGCTGATCCTCGGCGACGGCACCCAGACGATGGACTTCGTCGACGTCCGCGACATCGCCAGGGCCAACATCCTGGCCGCCCGCGGGGACCTCACCGACGAGGTGTTCAACGTGGCCAGCGCCACCGAGACGTCCCTGCGCGAGCTCGCCGACGCCCTGCTCGACGTGATGGGTTCGGACCTGGAGCCGGTGCACGGCCCGGCCCGTGCGGTCAACGGGGTGACCCGGCGGCTGGCGGACACCGCGCTGGCCGAGGAACGGCTCGGCTTCAAGGCGGAGATCGACCTGCGGACCGGTCTGAAGGACCTGGTCGACTGGTGGCGGACCGAGAAGGGCGCGACCGCGACGGACGCCGAGCGGGCCCCGGCGCGGATCCCGGTCATGGTGCCGTGGCTGGGCGAGGAGGAGGCGAAGGCGGCCGCCGACACGGTGCGCTCCGGGTGGGTCGCCCAGGGCCCGCGGGTCGCCGAGTTCGAGCGGGCCTTCGCCGAGCGGGTCGGCGCGCGGCACGGTGTCGCGGTCAGCTCCTGCACCACGGCCCTGCACCTGGCCCTGCTCGCGCTCGGGCTCGGGCCGGGGGACGAGGTGGTGGTCCCGTCGCTGTCGTTCATCGCCACCGCCAACGCCGTACGGTACGTCGGCGCCGAGCCCGTGTTCGCGGACGTCGACCTCGCCACCGGCAACCTCACCGCCGCCACCGTGGACGCCGTGCGCACCCCGCGCACCAAGGCCGTCCTCCTCGTCCACCAGGGCGGTGTCCCCGCGGACGTCTCCGCGCTGCGGGCCGCCTGCGAGGCCTCGGGGCTGCCGCTCGTGGAGGACGCGGCCTGCGCGATCGGCTCCACCGTCGACGGCGAGTCCGTCGGCGCGGGCGCGCTGCTCGCGGCCTGGTCCTTCCATCCCCGCAAGCTGCTCACCACCGGCGAGGGCGGCATGGTGACCACCGACGACGCCGAGTGGGCGGCGCGGCTGCGGCGGCTGCGCGAGCACGGGATGAACGTCTCCGCCGCCGAGCGCCACGCGAGCGGGAAGCCGGTCCTGGAAAGCTATCTGGAGACCGGGTTCAACTACCGGATGACGGACATCCAGGCCGCCGTCGGTCTGGCCCAGCTCGACAGGCTCGACGAGATGGTGGCCCGGCGCCGGGAGCTTGCCGCCCGCTACGCGGAGCTCCTCGCGGACCTGCCCGGACTGGAGCCGGTGCGGGACCCGGCGCACGGGGAGAGCAACTTCCAGTCGTACTGGGTGCTGCTCGCCGAGGACTTCCCCGTCGGCCGCGACGAACTGCTCGCGATCCTCGCCGAGGCCGGGGTCTCGGCCCGCCGGGGCATCATGGCGAGCCACCTGGAACCCGCCTACGAGGGTCATCCGGTGGCCCCGCTGCCGGTCACCGAGCGGATCAGCCGCGACTCGCTGATCCTGCCGCTGTTCCACACCATGACCGAGGAGCAGCAGGACCGGGTGGTCGCGGTGCTGCGGGAAGCGGCGGCGCGTCCGTGACCGAGCTCGTCATCATCGGCGCCGGCGGCTTCGCGCGGGAGACCGCGCAGGCCGTCCGGGCCGCCGGCCTGCCCCTGGCGGGCCATCTCGACGACGACCCGGCGCTGCACGGCGTCGAGGTCGACGGCGTGCCCGTGCTCGGCGGCACCGAACGGATCCACGAACTCCCCGACGCCTCCTTCGTGGTGTGCGTCGGCAGCCCCCGGGACTACGCGTCCCGGGCCCGGGTCGTCCGCAGGCTCGGGCTGCCCGAACACCGCTACGCCACCGTGGTGCACCCCACCGCGGTGGTCTCGGCGAGCTCCGTGCTCGGCCCCGGCACGGTCCTCCTGGCGCACACCGTCCTGACGGCCGCGGTCCGGGTGGGCCGCCATGTCGCGGTGATGCCGCACACCGTCCTCACGCACGACGACGAGGTCGGGGACTTCGCCACCCTCGCCTCCGGCGTACGGCTCGGCGGCGCCGCCCGGATCGGCCGGGGGGCGTACCTCGGCGCGGGCAGCCTGGTCCGCGAGGGCACGTCGGTCGGCGCCTGGTCGCAGGTCGGCATGGGCAGCACGGTCCTCGCCGACGTCCCCGCGGGCGAGGTGTGGGTCGGCGCTCCGGCCCGGCGCCTGCGCGCGGCGGCGCCCCCGGCGCTCGAACAGCTCACGGCGGACGACGACACCACCCTGGCAAGAGGAGTGAACGGCCGATGAACCAGATTCCCCTGGTGGACCTGAAGGCGGCGCACGCCGAGGTCGCCGAGGAGATACGCGCCGGCTTCGACCGGGTGCTCGCGGGCACCGCGTTCATCGGCGGCGAGGAGGTCGCCGCGTTCGAGCGCGAGTACGCGGAGTTCGGCGGCGTCGCCCACTGCGTGGGGGTCGCCAACGGCACGGACGCCCTGGAGCTGGCGCTGCGCGCGAGCGGGGTCGGGGCGGGCGACGAGGTGGTGCTGCCCGCCAACACGTTCATCGCCACCGCGGGCGCGGTGGCGCGGGCGGGGGCCCGTCCGGTTCTGGTGGACTGCGCCCCGGACACCCTGCTGATCGACCCGGAGGCCGCGCTGGCCTCGGTGGGCGCGGCCACCCGGGCGGTGGTCCCGGTGCATCTGTACGGGCAGAGCGCCGACGTGACGGCTCTCGCTGCCGCGCTGCCTGGGCGGGTACGCGTGGTCGAGGACGCCGCGCAGAGCCAGGGCGCGAGCCGGGACGGCCGTACCCCGGGAAGCGGGGGGATCGCCGCCACCAGCTTCTACCCGGGCAAGAACCTCGGGGCCTACGGCGACGCCGGGGCGGTGCTCACCGACGACCCCGAGGCCGCGGCCCTGGTCCGGGCCATCGCCAATCACGGCGGGGTCCACAAGTACCGGCACGACGTGCCGGGCTTCAACAGCCGGCTCGACGGGCTCCAGGCCGTCGTGCTGCGGGCGAAGCTGCGGCGGCTGGCCGCCGGCAACGACGCCCGGCGGGCGGCCGCCGCCCGCTACGACGAGCTGCTCGCCCCGCTCGCCGCGGCCGGACGCGTGGTGCGCCCGGTCACCGCCGGCGGCAACGTGCACGTGTGGCACCTGTACGTGCTGCGGGTGTCCGGGGCGGACCGCGACGAGGTCGTGGGCAAGCTCAACGCGAGCGGCATCGGGGCGGGCGTGCACTATCCGGCGCCGGTCCATCTGACCCCCGCGTACGGGCATCTCGGTTACCACCGCGGGGACTTCCCGCACGCGGAGCGGGCGGCGGACGAGATCCTGTCGCTGCCGCTGTTCCCGCAGATCACCCCCGGCCAGCAGGATCAGGTCGTGGACGCGCTGGTGAACGCCCTGAACTGAAGGGCATGGTCCCCCACTCCCCCGGCCGTGAGGCCAGGACTGCACTGCCCGTGAAAGGTACAGCGATGCAGAACCACATCCGTCGGGCCAGAGGCGCCGTGTTCGCCCTGGCCGCGGCGTTGCTGTCGATCGTCCTGCCACCGGTCGAGACCGCCAGCGCGCTCGCCGACCCGTGCGGCACGGGCAGCAATCCCATCGTGTGCGAGAACTCCAGGACCGGTACGCCGATGTCGGAGTGGTTCGCCGGAAGCTCCTGGGGCGACATCGCGGGATTCCCCACCAAGATGAGCGTCCAGGCCGGCGAGACCCTGCCGTTCAAGATCCAGTCCCCGTCCTCGTACCACGTGAAGATCTACCGGCTCGGCTGGTACGGCGGCGACGGCGCCCGGCTGGTGTCCACGCCGGCCCAGGCGGCCCAGACCTACCCGGCCACCTACTTCTCGCAGCGTCCCGGCTGTCTGAAGGACCAGCCGACCGGCCTCATGGACTGCGGCAACTGGGCGACCACGGCGAGCTGGACCGTGCCGAGCGACGCCGTCTCGGGGCTGTACGTCGCCAACTTCGACCAGGCCGACGGCAACGGCCTGATGCCGTACCCCTTCGTGGTGCGCAACGACGCCAGCCGCTCCGAGATCGTGGTGCAGACCTCCGACCAGACCTGGCAGGCCTACAACGACTGGGGCGGCACCAACCTCTACGACGGCCAGGGCCCCGCGCCCGACGGCCGGGCGTACAAGGTCAGTTACAACCGTCCGATGGACATCGGCGGCGAGAACGGCATCTACGGCTCCGAGTACGAGATGATCGCCTGGCTGGAGCGCAACGGCTACGACCTCAGTTACGTCTCCGGCCTGGACACCGCCACCCGGGGCGCCGCGCTGCTCGCGAACCACAAGATGTTCATGTCGCAGGGGCACGACGAGTACTGGACACAGGAGCAGTTCACCAACGTGCTCAACGCACGCAAGGCGGGCCAGCACCAGACGTACTTCGCCGGCAACGAGATCTTCTGGAAGACCCGGCTGGAGCCGAGCATCGACGGCAGCGGCACCGCCAACCGCACCCTGGTCTGCTACAAGGAGACCAAGCTCAAGTTCCCGACGCCGAACGGCGTCCCGGACCCGAGCAACGTGTGGACCGGGACGTGGATGGACCCCGACAGCACCAAGGAGGGCGAGCCGTACCGGCCGCAGAACCTGCTCACCGGCTCGCTGTTCCAGGTCAACGGCCCGCGCAACGACGCCATCACCGTGCCGGCCGCCTTCTCGAAGATGCGGCTGTGGCGGAACACCTCGGTCGCGGCACTGACCGGCAACCAGGTCGCCACCTTCCCGGCCGGCACGCTCGGGTACGAGTGGAACAGCGACGTCGAGAACGCCGGCCGCCCGGCCGGCCAGATCCGGATGTCGTCGACCACGCTCGACATCACCGACGGCAACTACCTGCTCGACTGGGGCAACAACTACGGCAACGGCACCGCCACGCACAGCCTCGTCGCCTTCCGCGACCCCGTATCCAAGGCGCTGGTGTTCGGAACCGGCACCGTGCAGTGGTCCTGGGGTCTGACCAACGTTCCGACGGCCGACCCGGACGGCGGCGTGGTGACCGAGGACAAGCGGATGCAGCAGGCCACCGTGAACATCCTCGCCGACATGGGGCTCCAGCCGAAGACGCTGCAGTCCGGACTCGTCACGGCCACCGCCTCCGCCGACACCACGGGCCCGGGCGTCACCGTCTCCAGCCCGGCCGCCAACGCCTCCGTACCGGCCCTCCGGCAGATCACCGTGACCGGCACGGCCGCCGAGACGGGTGGCGGAGTGGTCGCCCGGGTGGAGGTGTCCACCGACGGCGGCACCACCTGGAAGGCGGCCGACGGCACCACCTCCTGGAGCTACAAGTGGACCCCGATCACGGAGGGTCCGGTCCAGCTCAAGGTCCGCGCGGTCGACGACAGCGTCAACATCGGCGCCGTCACCACCGTCCCGCTGACCGTGGTGGAGCAGCAGTGTCCGTGCACCGTCTGGCCGTCCTCGGCCGTCCCCGCCAAGCCCAACGGCGGCGACGGCAGCTCCGTCGAGCTCGGTGTGAAGATCCGTTCCTCGGTGCCCGGCACCGTCACCGGCGTCCGCTTCTACAAGTCCGCCGCCAACACCGGCACCCACAAGGGCAGCCTGTGGTCCGCCACCGGCCAGCTCCTGGCCACCGGCACCTTCACGGGTGAGACCGCGTCCGGCTGGCAGGAGCTGAAGTTCGCCACCCCGGTGCCGGTGAAGGCCAACACCACCTATGTGGCCTCGTACTTCGCCCCGAACGGCGGATACGCCTACGACGCCCACTACTTCACCGACAAGGGCGCGGGCCTCGCCCCGCTGACGGCCCTGCAGTCCGGCTTGGACGGCGGCAACGGCGTCTACCGGTACGGCGCTTCGAGCGGCTTCCCCGACCAGGCCTCCTCCGGCAGCAACTACTGGGTGGACGCGATCGTGGAGACGGGCTCGGCCAGCACCGCGCCGCCCGTCGTCACCGGCCGCACTCCGGCCCCCGGCGCCACCGGCGTGGCCATCACCGCCCCGCTGTCCGCCACCTTCAACCAGAGCATCGACAGCGGCACCCTGGTGTTCTCCGTGAAGGGTCCCGGCGGCGCCGGCGTCCCGGGCCGGGCCACCCTCGACGGAGACGGGAAGACCGCCGCCTTCACCCTCGACAGCCAGCTCGCGCTCGGCACCACGTACACGGCGTCCGTGCAGGCCGCCGACCTGTGGGGCAACGCCATGGCCGATCCGGTGACCTGGACCTTCACCACCGGCTCGACCCCGCCGCCGGCCGCCTGCCCCTGCACCCTGTGGAGCTCCGGCACGGTGCCCGCGAAGGCGTCGGAAACCGGTGACGGCAACTCCCTGGAGCTGGGCACCCGGTTCCAGTCCGCGCTCGACGGCAAGGTCACCGGCGTCACGTTCTACAAGGGCGCGACCAACACCGGCACCCACACCGGCAGCCTGTGGACCGACGACGGCACCCTCCTCGCGACGGGCACCTTCACGGGCGAGACGGCCACCGGCTGGCAGCGGATGACCTTCACCACCCCGGTCACCATCACCGCGGGCACCACCTATGTGGTCTCGTACCACGCCCCGAACGGCAACTACGCCTCGGACGGCGGCTACTTCACCGGCGCCCACCTCGACTACCCGCTCTCCGCACCAGCGGACACGGCGGGCAGCCGCAACGGCCTGTACCGGTACGGCGCCACGACCGCCTTCCCGAACGGCTCCTACAACTCGACGAACTACTGGGTCGGCCCGATCTTCACCGCCGGCACCACCTGAGAACCGGGGACGCACCACCATGAGCTCTGTCAGCGTCGTCATTCCCTGCTACAAGTACGGTCACTTCCTGGCCGACTGCGTGCGCAGCGTGCTCGACGAACAGCCCGGCCTCGACGTGCGGGTGCTGATCATCGACGACGCGTCCCCCGACGACTCGGCGGAGGTGGCACAGAAACTGGCCGCCTCCGACCCGAGGATCGAGGTGCGCGTCCACGAGCGGAACCGGGGCCACATCGCCACTTACAACGAGGGCCTCCTCGAGTGGGCGGACGGCGACTACGTCGTGCTGCTGTCCGCCGACGACCGGCTGGTCCCCGGGGCGCTCGTGCGCGCGGTCGCACTGCTCGACGCCCACCCGGAGGCGGGCTTCTGCTACGGCAGGCCGCTGCGCTTCACGCACGGCGGACCACTGCCGGCGGCCCGCACCCGGTCCACGGGCTCCGTGGTCTACCCCGGCCACTGGTGGCTGGAGCGGCGCTTCCGCGAGGGCACGGGGTGCATCACCTCGCCCGAGGTCGTGGTCCGCACCAGCCTCCAGCGGAGGGTGGGCGGCTACGACCCGGCACTGCCGCACGCCGGGGACATCGAGATGTGGATGCGGCTCGCCTCCCACGCGGACGTGGGCTACGTCCGGGGCGCGGACCAGGCGTACTACCGCGTCCACGGCGACAACATGTCCACCACCGACTTCGGCGGGCAGCTCGACGACCTCCGGCAGCGGCGGGCCGCGTTCACCGCGGTGCTCGACAAGTGCGCCGACCTGCTCCCGCAGGCCGACCGGCTGGCCGCCCTGGTGGACACCCGGCTCGCCCGCCACGCGCTGCGGCGGGCCTACCGGGCCTACGACCGGGGGCGCACCGACGTGGTGCCGGTGGACGAGCTGGTGGCGCTGGCCAAGGAGTGGCGGCCGGATGCCGAGAGGCTGCCGGAGTACCGGGCGCTGCGCCTGCGGCGCAGGATCGGCGCCAGGACCATGCCGTACCTCCAGCCACTCGTGCTCTCCGCGGTCGTCGAACGGACCCGCGAGTGGTTCTGGTGGCAGTCCTGGAAGCGCCGCGGCATCTAGCCACCCCCTGTCGGACAGCGCCCTGTCGACCAGCGTCGAAGAGCGCCCCCATCGAGGAAAGGCACGTCAGTGAACCACCGGGTCCAGCCGACCGCGCAGGTCGACGAGAGAGCCGTCGTCGGCGACGGCAGCAGCGTGTGGGAGCTCGCCCAGATCCGCGAGGACGCCCGCCTCGGCGAGAACTGCGTGGTGGGGCGCGGCGCGTACGTCGGCCCCGGCGTGACCATCGGCGACAACTGCAAGTTGCAGAACTACGCCCTGGTCTACGAGCCCGCGGTCCTCGGCGACGGCGTGTTCATCGGCCCGTCCGTGGTCCTCACCAACGACCACAACCCGCGCGCCGTGGACCCGGACGGGAAGCTGAAGCGCGGCGGCGACTGGGAGCCGGTCGCCGTCCGGATCGGCGACGGCGCCGCCGTCGGGGCCCGCTCGGTGTGCGTCGCCCCGGTCACCATCGGCCGCTGGGCGCTGGTCGCGGCCGGTTCGGTGGTGACCGCGGACGTGCCCGACTTCGCCCTGGTGATGGGGGTGCCGGCGCGCCGCACCGGGTGGGTCGGCAAGGCGGGCGTCCGGCTGACGGCGCACCCGGAGCGCCCGGGGGTGTGGGAGTGCCCGGAGACGGGCGAGCTGTACGAGGAGCGGGACGGGCGGCTCACGGAGTACGGTGCGGCTCACTGAGCCGCCGCCCGCGCCGTGCCGTCGCGTACCGCTCCGCCCACAGCGCCGCCATGACGCCGGCGAGGGTGCCGAGCGCCCCCACGCCGGCCACGGCGCGGGTCCGGTTGGGGGGCAGCGCGACGGTGCCGGGGCGGTTCACCAGGTCGACGGTGAGCAGCGTGGCGGCGGGCACCCGCTGCTCGGCCTGGAGGGTGTTCAGGTGCCGGCCGTAGACGCCGATGATCACCTGCACGACGCGGTCGGCCTCCTCGGCACGGGACTGCTCCGACTCGACCTGCAGGGTGGGGATCGCGTAGTACGGGGTGGCGCTGGTGCCGCTGTTGCGGGGGGTCAGCCGGTAGGTGCCGTGCACCCCGGCCGCCCGCAACTCCGCGCGCCCGGCGGGCGACTGGAGCTGCTGGACGACCGCGTAGGAGACCATGGCCAGCGAGGGCTGGAGGTTGGTCAGCTGGTTGGGCTGGTTGTCGGTCCGCGGGGGCTTGACCACCAGGACCGCCGAGCTCTGGAAGCGCGGCTCGGGCCGGAGCGCGGGGTAACAGGCGGCCGCGGTCAGCAGCATGGCGAGGACCAGGACGTACCAGCGGCGCAGCAGCACGCGGGCGAGTCCCTCGGGAGTCAGCACGTCTCTTTCCATCAGCACCGATACTGGCAGCACGAAGAGGAACCGGGGGAGGGTTCGTGAGCATCGCCGAGATCTTCCGTGTCCTGCGCGGACGGTGGTACGTGATGGTGCCGCTGACCCTGCTCAGTCTGATCGCGGGCGGCTACCTCTACTCGACGGTCCCGGTCACGTACGAGTCGCAGAGCCAGCTCGCCCTGCTGAACTCCAGCCGTGTCGCCAGACCGGCACCCAGTTACGGCAATCCGATGGCGTACGCGAGCGGTTCGCTGATCAGCACGGCCGACGTGCTGATCAGGGCGCTGCAGTCGCCGGAGGCGGCGCGGACGCTGCTGGGCCACGGCGTCACCGACGAGTACGCGGTCGACTTCGCCGCCGGCGCGGAGGGGCCGCTGCTGACCGTGACGGTCAAGGGCGAGGTCCCGGCCCGGGTGCTCCAGGAGACCCGGGCGATCACGGACTACGCCTCGGAGCAGCTCCAGGCCCTGCAGTCCGAGGCCCGGGTGCCGCCGGGCTACTACGTGCAGTCGGCGCGGATCGTGCCGCCGCAGAAGCCGGTCTCGCAGCCCAAGTCCCGCTACCAGAAGACGGCCGCCGTCCTCGTCTTCGGCGTCACCGGGGCCTTCCTGCTCTCCTTCGTGGTGGAGACCTGGGCCGCGGCCCGGCGCCGCACCCGCGGACTGCCGGACGCCTTCGGTGCTCCCCCGGTGCCCCGGCCCGGCGCGGGCCGGCTGCGCAGGCTGCTGACCCGTCCGTGGGACGCGACCGCGATCCTCACCGGCTATCTGGCGCTCGCGCTGTTCCTCCCCTCGAACCTGGCGCTCCCGGCGCTCGGGGGCGCCGGCACCCCGGCGAACGTCTTCGCCCTGCTGGGCCTGTTCTGGTACCTGGCGACCTGGTGCAGCGGCCGGATCGCCCCCGCGCCCGGCACGCGCACCATGCGGACGGTGGTGCTGGTCCTCTCGCTCGCCGTGCTGCTCTCGTACGTCGCCAACCAGGACCGGATCAGCTCCCAGAAGGAGATCCTGGCGGCGGACCGGGGGCTGATCGTGCTCCTGGTGTGGGTGTCCCTGGTGGTGCTCGGCACGGCCGGGATCCAGGACCGTGAGCGGCTGGACGTGCTGCTGCGCCGGCTCGTGGTGATGGGTTCGGTGGTGGCCGCGCTCGGCCTGTACGACTTCTTCACCGGCACCAACATCGCCGACTCGCTGCGCATCCCGGGCCTGAACTCGAGCGTGGCGAACGTGGCCGTCCTCGACCGCGGCTCGTTCACGCGGCCGCGTTCGCTCACCGCCCATCCGCTGGAGTTCAGCGGGATGCTGGCGATCCTGCTGCCCTTCGCCATCGCGCAGGCCTTCGACCCGGCGCGGGCCCGGCTGAGCCGGTTCAAGCGGTGGGCGCCGGTCGTGCTGCTCGGCGGCGGGCTGCCCCTCACGGTGTCCCGGACCTCGATCATCGGCCTGCTGGTCGTCGTCCTGGTCATGGTGCCGCGCTGGAGGCCGCAGCGCCGGTGGACCGCGATCGGCATCCTGTTCGGCGCGGTGGCCGTGTTCAAGGTCCTGGTGCCGGGGCTGATCGGCACCATCACGGGGCTGTTCTCCGGCAGCCTCAACAACGCCGACAGCAGCACCCAGGCCCGTACCATCAAGTACCCCAAGATCGCCGAGTACTTCGTGCAGGACCCGCTCTTCGGCCGGGGCTTCGGCACCTTCACGCCCGAGCGTTACTTCTTCACCGACAACCAGTACCTGCTGACCGTCGCCGAGCTGGGCGCCCTCGGGGTCCTCGTCCTGCTCGTCCTCGGGCTCACCGGGGTGCACCAGGGCGGATCGATCCGCCGGCTCGCCCGCAGCGAGCCGGACCGGGAGCTCGGCCAGGCCTTCTTCGCCTCGGCGCTGGTCGCCCTGGTGATCAGCGCCACCTTCGACACCCTCAGCTTCCCCATGTTCGCGGGCGTGTTCTTCCTGCTCCTCGGCCTGGGAGGCAGCTGTCTCGGCTTCGTACGGCGCGAGGCGGCCGGCCCGCCCGAAGCCGCCCGGGTCCTTCGGCAGCGCACGCCCGACTCACCGCACCTCGTGGAGATCTGATGCCCCAGCAGCAGGGTCCTGTGGCCGTCCTCGTCGTCACCTGGAACAGCGCGGCCGTGCTGCCCGGTTTCCTCGACTCGCTCCCGGCGGGGATGGCGGGCCTGGACTGGCACCTGGTGGTCGCCGACAACGACTCCTCCGACGACACCGTCGCCGTGGTCCGCAAGCACGCCCCCGAGGCCACGGTCGTCGAGACCGGCCGCAACGGCGGCTACGCCTTCGGCGTCAACGCGGCCCTGCGCGCCGCCGCGGCCCTGGAGGGCGGCGGCTACCGCGCGGTGCTGATCTGCAACCCGGACATCCGGATGGCGGAGGGCTGCGCCATGACCCTGGTGGAGGCGCTGGGCACGCCCCTGCCGGACGGCACCAGGGTCGGCATCAGCGTGCCGCTGCTCTACGAGGAGGACAAGCGGCTCATCCACTCGCTGCGCCGCGAGTCCACTGTGAGCAGGGCGCTGGGCGAGGCCGTGCTCGGCAACCGCAGGGCCGGCCGCTTCCCCGCCCTGAGCGAGCTGGTCACCGACCCCTCCGCCTATGCGGAGCAGACCCCGGCGGACTGGGCGACCGGGGCGCTGATGGCACTGTCCCGGGAGTGCGTGGCGGCCTGCGGGCCGTGGGACGAGTCCTTCTTCCTCTACTCGGAGGAGACGGAGTACTGCCTGCGCGCCCGTGACCTCGGCCTGCGCACCCGCCTCGAGCCGGCGGCGCGGGCCACGCACCTCGGCGGCGACTCGCGGGTCTCGCCGCGGCTGTGGTCGCTGCTCGTCGTGAACCGCGTACGGCTGTTCCGGCGCCGGCACGGCCTGGCGGCCACGGTGGCGTTCCGCTCGGCCGTCCTGCTGAGGGAGCTCTCACGGGCCGCGCTCGGCCGGAGGCCGGCCAGGGCGGCCGTGGGCGCGCTCCTGGGCGCCCCTCAGTCCCGCCACGAGGTGTAGAAGCTCCCGGGGTTCACCAGGTAGCGGACGGTGGGCCGGGGCAGGTGCTCGACCCGCCGGCCGCGGCTGTAGCGGCGGATCAGCTCCCAGTCCTCGCGGGGCAGCACCTCGGGGGTGCGCCGCAGCCGGCTGAAGTGCAGGGCCGGGGCGCGGCGGGCGACGAAGGCGTTGGTGTCGAGGAAGGCTTCGTGGGCGGCCCTGCGCCGGTCGTACGGCACGGACAGGACGTCCATGTCGGCGCCGTCCGGCCGTACCCGGCGCAGTGCGGTGTAGACGCCGTCGGGGCCGCCGGGGGCCTCCAGGGCGGAGAGCGCCTCCTGGAGGTGCTCGGGCTCCCACAGGTTGTCGTCGTCGAGGAAGGCGACGTACCGCGAGGCGGTCAGCCGGATGCCGATGTTGCGCACCACGCCCGCCACGCCGGTGTTGCGAGCGAGCGAGACCGCGAACAGCCGGGGGTCGTCGGGGAGTTCGGGGAGTCCGGCGCCGTCGTCCACGACGATGACGACCTGGTCGCGCACGGACTGCTCCAGGGCCGAGCGCACCGCCCGCAGCAGCGGCTCGGGGCGCCGGTGGGTGGCGATGACCGTGGCGACCCGGGCGGTGGGGCGGCGCCCCAGGACCCGGGCGAGCCGGGCGGTCTCGGCGTCCTCGAAGCGCCGCAGCCGCAGGGCGCTCGGCGCGAGGAGGACCTTGTTGCGCAGCTCATACAGCACCAGCCAGCCGAAGAGCCGCTTGAGCAGCTCCCAGGGTGCTCTGAGCCCGGCCCTGACGACCTGGCCCATCAGACCCGCGTACGCACGGCCGTCAGCGACTTGGTGAGCCCGGCCACCCGCTCGCTGAGGATCACGGACCGGGGGAAGAGGTGGCGCAGCTCGGTGCGGCTGAGCAGCTCGATGTTGATGACCGCGTCCATGCCCTCCTCCGGAGTGCCGGGGCGGCTGTGGGTGAGCGGCCAGTGCCGGACCAGCTTGGCCTGGGCGGCCAGCGGCAGGAACTGGAAGCCGGGGGCGAGGAAGTGCGGCTCCACCGGGAAGTAGCGGTACGGGGTCTGCACCCAGTGCAGCGGGGCCAGCTTCTCGATGGCGGTGACGAAGCGGCGGCGCTGGCTGTAGCCGCCCACGTGCTCGATGGTGGAGTTGGAGACCACCAGGTCGAACTCGCCGAGGGAGGCGGGGATTGCGGGGTCGGTCACGTCGGCGATCTCCGCGCTGATCCACTCGGGCAGCTCGGCGGGGTGCGCCTCCAGGTTCACCAGGTGCACGTGCTTGGGGCGCAGCGGCGAGCGCAGCCAGTTCTCCGCCGTACCGCCCAGGTCCACCACGCGCATGTCCTCGATGCCCGGGAAGCAGTTGCGGAACCGCTCCCATCGGGCCGCACGGAATCGTTCGCCGAGCGAGTCGGGCGCGTCGACGAAACGGTTGCGGAGGGCACGGATGCCGGACATCGCATCAACCACCTGAGGTCGGTCGGCAGGGTGGGGTCCCGGTCAACCGTAGTCGGAGAGTCGGGATTTATCAGCAGATCTCATGATCTCACGGCTGTACCGGGACCACGGTCCTCCCGTCCGCCATGCGGTTGCCGCGCCACACGTTCCCCCGGCCCGTCGGGTTCCAGTAGGCGACGGCGCCGTACTTGCCGCCCGCCGGGTAGAACTGGGGTGAGAAGACGTTGTCGGTGACCTCGATGCCGGCCGAGTCCGCGCCCCCGGCGTAGAGCGCGTAGGCCCCGCCGGCCAGCCAGTTGTCGTCGACGACGGTGTGGGTGACGGGCGCGCTGTCGGCGAAGAGGCCGATGGCGGCCGAGGCGCCCTGTTCGACGGGGGTCGCGTTGAGCAGGGTGTTGTGACGGATGATCAGTTTGCCCTTGCCGCCGCCGTTGCTGATGACGGCGTTGGTGTGCTGCCACTCGCCGTCGAGGTTCCGGAAGGGCGTGATGTCGTGCACGTAGTTGTCGTGCAGGTTGCCCTGACCCATGGAGAGGGCGTCACCGAAGACGGAGATGTCGCAGTGGCCGACCTCGATCGAGCTGGTGCTCATGTTGGAGACGGCGTAGTCCGCACCGCCGTTGTCAGGCCCCTTGCCGGGCACGGCGGTGATCGTGGTGTGCAGGATCCGCAGGCCGGAGAAGCCGGGGCGCAGGTTGATCCCCCACCAGTTGGTGGAGGTGATGCGGCTGTCGATGACGGTGACGTCGTTCGCGTAGATGTCGAGGGAACCGGTGATGTCCCAGCCCTTGATGACGGTGCCGTCGGTGCGGATGGCCGCGTTGCCGGTGCTCTGCGGGGTCAGGGTGGCGATCCGGGGGCCGGTGGTGGTGGCGTCGGGGTAACCGCAGGCGCGGGGGCTCGGGCAGCCCTTGGGCGCGGGCGGCTTGCCGTCCGCGGCGCCGGGGCCGTTCCTGGTCGGTGCGGAGGCGGTGGCTCCGGGGGCGGTGATGGCGCGGGAGTCGCAGCGCGCCGCACCGCCCAGGCAGACCGCCTCGCCGCCGAGGCCGGTGAAGGTGATCAGGGAGAAGAGCAGGACGGCGGTCAGCACCGCCGCTCCGAGGAGCCTGCGGCGGCCGGTTCGGACCAGGGGTCTCACCTCATCGCTCAGGTGCCGGGGTGGCCGGCTGCTTCTGCGCCGGGACGGCGGGGACGGCGGGGACGGCGGGCGCGGCCGGGGCGGCCGGGGCGGCGCCCTCCCGCTTCTCCGCCCGGCCACGCCGAAGACGCGGGAGCGCGCCGCGCACCAGTCTGCGGCCCGGCAGCACGCAGACGCCGTAACACGCGAGTCCGATGACACTCGTGGCGCAGAGGGCCACGAGCCGCTCCCCCAGCCACTGGCGCGACAGGACCAGGACCACGCCCATCACGGCCCCGCCGACGACCGGCCGGACACAGACCCGGACCAGGGCGCGGGCGGCGATCCCGCCCCGGCGCAGGGCGACGACGAAGACGGGCAGCACGACGACGCCCGCGACCAGCACATGGCCGGCGGCGACCGTCCCGATGCCCCCGGAGCGCGCGGCGAGCACGAGCACGGGGACCAGGGTGACCAGCCAGAGGCCCTGGATGAGCAGGAGCGAGCGGCGCCGGCCGATCGCGACCAGGCAGTCGTACGTGAGCTCGGCGGCGATCCTGGCGAGACCGAGGGCCATCAGCCAGGGCAGCGCCTCGGCGGCGGGCCGCCACCTGGCACCGTAGACGAGCTCCACGAGCGGCCCGGCGAGGGCGCCGAGCAGGACGCACGCGGGAACCGTCGCGGTCATCAGGACGCCCAGGGCGCCGGCGAAGCCCTGGGACAGCGCCTTCGGGTCGTCCGCGAGGCGCGAGAAGCCCGCGAAGGAGACCCGCCGGGCGGTCTCGGAGATGACCCGGACCGGCCAGCCGGCCATGTTGAAGGCGAGCATGTAGAAGCCGAGGGCGACATTGCCGAGGACCGCGCCGACGATCATCGCGTCGGCGTTGACCACGGCGAGGGCCAGCATGCTGGCGCCCGCGAGCGGCAGCCCGAAACGCAGCAGCGCCCGCGCCTGCGCGGTGTCCCAGCCGAACCTGAGCATGCCGGGGGCGGCGAGCGAGCAGCCGGCCAGGGCCACGAGGTTTCCTGCGACGGCTCCGCAGGCGAAGCTCATCGCGCCCCAGCCCTTCAGGGCGAGGACCAGGGTCACCGAGGTGCTCACGACGAAGTTGAGCGCGTCGATGATCATCCGGCGGCCTTGGCGGAACTCGCGGGTGAGGACGCCGGCGGGGACCTGGGACAGGCCGTCGAGGACGAGGCAGACGCACATCACCCGCAGCACGGCGGTCGCCTCGGTGGAACCGAGGAGGGCGGCGACGGCGGGGGCGGCGGCGAACAGGCTCAGGTAGAGCAGCCCGCTGGACAGGGCGCTGAGAGTGAGGACGGTGGGCGCGAACCGCCGTACGTCCCCCTCCCAGCGCACCACGGCGAGCGTGACCCCGAGTTCGTTGGCGGAGAGCAGGACCATGAGGACGGTCTGCGCGACCCCGTACACGCCCCAGGCGGCGGGGTCGAGGACGTAGCGGACGAGCACGATGCCGGTGGCGAAGTTGCCGAGCCGCATGACCATGGTGTTGATCAGGCTCCACCGGGTCGCCGAACGGACCTTGGTCCCCAGGGACGCCTGGTCGGCGGCGGGCGCGGTATCCATCGGACGGCTCCTCGTCGTCACTTCACCCAGGACGGCGGGCGCTTGGCGGGGCGCCGCTCGGCGGCCGGCAGCACGGGCAGCTGGACGGTGGGCTGGTCGGTGGGCGGCTCGGCCGGCCGGGTCGTTGCGCCGGCGGCCTGGTCGTCTTCGTGCGCGTCGTCCGCGTGCACGTCTTCCGCGTGCACGTCTTCCGCGTGCACGTCTTCCGCGTGCACGTCTTCCGCGTGTGCGTGGTCTTCGCGTACGTCGTCCGTGCGTACGTCCGCCTCATCGAGGGCCTCGCCGATCCCGGGGCCCTCATCGTGCGGCTCCCGGGCCGGCGCCCGCCGGCGGCCGCGCGCCTCGGCGAAGAAAGTGCCGACCAGGCTGAGGACGATCCCGAGGCCCGCGGCCATGACCAGGTACTGGATCTTGGACTTGAGCTTGGCCTCGGGATCCTGCGGCGGCACGATCGTGGTCATCCGGATCATGGACTCCGGCGCGACCTTCTGCTCCGCCTGGAGGTCCTTCAGCCGCTTCTCGGTGAAGCTCATCAGGAGCCGGTTGCCCCTGAGCACCGCGGCCCGGTCCTCGCCGGTCACGGTGAGCCAGAGCAGCGGCCCCTGCGCGTTGTCCGCGATCTTCGCCTCGTACTTCGCGGTGAGGCCCTGGGACGTCAAATCGGCCACGGACGCGTCGGAGTTGACATTGCGGGCGAGGCTGTCGGCCATGCCGGTGAGCGAGGGCTCCATGCTGAGGAAGGGGTTGCCGTCGGCCTCCGCGCCCTTGCGGGAGTTGAGCAGCGCCACCGTGCTCTGGGACTCGTAACTCACGGGGACGAGCAGCCAGGCCCCCACGGTCAGGGCAGCCGTGAGCACGAGCCCGGGCACGAGGACGTACCACCGCCGGCACATGACCCGGAAGATCTCTGCGAGGTCCATGGCGTTCCCCCTTGCGCCCCCTGTGTGGCGGCTGCTCAACTGCCGTACCGCTGATGAGGATAGGTGGGATCGCGACAAGGTGTGAGCCCTTCGCGATCACCATTGTCTGCGGTCAGCGGCGGTCCGTGGGCCGGGGGCGGCTGCCGGCGGTGCCTCCCTCCAGGAGGACCCGGGCGATGCGGTCGCCCGCGTGCCCGTCCCACAGCTCGGGGCGGCGGGGCGGCGGCGGGTCGGCGAGGAGCCGGAGCGCGGTGGCGACGATCCGTTCCGGGTCGCGGCCGGCGACGACGTTGGTGCCCTGCTCGACCGTGATCGGGCGTTCGGTGTTGTCCCGGAGGGTCACGCACGGCACCCCGAGGGCGGTGGTCTCCTCCTGGACTCCGCCGGAGTCGGTGAGCACGATCCGGGCCCCGGCCTGCAGGGCGATGAAGTCCAGGTAGCCGGCGGGCGGGATCAGCCGGATCCCGCCGGGCACGCCGAGCGCGCCGAGCCGTTCGGCGGCCCGCGGGTGCACGGGCAGCACGAGCGGGCAGTGGCCGGCGACCTCGCCGAGGGCCTTGAGGAGGCCGGCGAGGACCTCGGGGTCGTCCACGTTGGCGGGCCGGTGCAGGGTGACGAGACCGTAGCCGTCCGGGGTGAGGCCGTGCCGTTCGAGGGCGTCGGACGCGGTGGCCCGCTCCAGGTTCGCCAGCAGGGTGTCGATCATGACGTTGCCGACGACGTGGATCTGGTCGTCCCGGTAGCCCTCGGCGCGCAGGTTCTCGGCGGCGTCGTGGGAGGGGGCGAGGAGGTAGTCGCTGACCCGGTCGGTGGCGACCCGGTTGACCTCCTCCGGCATGGACCAGTCACGGCTGCGCAGCCCGGCCTCGACGTGGGCGAGCAGCGGGCCGGCCTTGGCGGTGACCAGGGCGCAGGCGAGCGTCGAGTTGACGTCGCCGACCACCACCACGAGGTCCGGGGCGAGTTCGTCGACGAGCGGCTCGAAGGCGGCCATGACCCGCCCGGTCTGGCCGGCGTGGCTGCCGGAGCCGATGCCGAGGAAGTGGTCGGGCGGGCGCAGGCCGAGGTCGTCGAAGAAGACGTCGTTCATGGCCGGGTCGTAGTGCTGTCCGGTGTGGACGAGGAGCACCTCGGCGCCCCGGGCCTCCAGGGCGTCCATCACCGGTTTGATCTTCATGTAGTTGGGGCGTGCCCCCGCGACGCAGATGACCTTCTTGACGGTCGTGTGAACGGTCATGCGGTTCAGAGCACCTCGATCCTGGGACCGCTCAGCCGGCGCCGGCAGTCGAGTACGTAGTCGGCGTGGGCCTCGACGAGCCCGTAGTCGAAGGCGTCGTGGTCGGTGATGAGCACGACGGCGTCGGCGGCCGCGAGCTCCTCCTTGGTGAGGTCGACCCGGACGAGGCGGGTGTCGACCCGGTGGCCCTCGACGACGTGCGGGTCGGCGGCCCGGACCTCGGCGCCCATGTCGAGCAGGAGCTGGGAGATGCGCAGGGCGGGCGACTCACGGGCGTCGCCGGTGTTCTTCTTGTAGGCGAGGCCGAGCAGCAGGACGCGCGAGCCGTTGACCGCGCGCTTGCGGGTGTTGAAGGCCTGGACCAGGCGCCGGGTCACGTAGTCCGGCATGTGGTTGTTGATGTCGTTGGCGAGCTCGACGAAGCGGAAGCTCTGCCCGAGTTCGCGCTGCACCCGCCAGGAGAGGTACGAGGGGTCGATGGGCAGGCAGTGGCCGCCGACGCCGGGTCCGGGGGTGAAGCGCATGAATCCGAAGGGCTTGCTGGAGGCGGCGTCGATGGACTGCCACACGTCGATGTCGAGGTGGCGGGCGAACATCGCTATCTCGTTGACCAGGGCGATGTTGACATGCCGGAAGGTGTTCTCCAGGAGCTTGGCGAGCTCGGCCTCCTTGGGCGAGCTCACCGGCACGGTGGTGTCGACGAGTCCGTCGTAGAACTCCTGGACGGCCCTGAGCGAGGCCGCGTCGACGCCGGAGACGACCTTGGGGGTCTGCTCGAAGCCCCACACCGGGTTGCCCGGGTCGATGCGCTCCGGGCTGTAGCCGAGGTGGAAGTCGGCTCCGGCGGCAAGACCCGAACCCTCTTCGAGGAGGGGGCCGAACAGCTCCTGGGTGGTGCCGGGATACGTGGTCGACTCCAGGATCACGGTCGCGCCGGGGCGCAGGTAGCGGGCGAGGGAACGGGCCGACTCCTCGATGTAGCGCAGGTCCGGGGCGCCCTCGTGCAGCGGGGTGGGCACGGTGACGACGGCGACGTCGAAACCGCCGCAGTCCCGTACGGAGTCGCTGGCCCGGTAGGTGCCCGCCTCGGCGGCCGCGCGGATCCGCTCGCCGGAGACGTCCTCGACGTACGACTCGCCCGCGGTGAGGCTCTTGACCCGCTCGGTGTCCACGTCGTAGCCGATCACCTCGTGACCGGTCTCGGCGGCGCGGATGGCGAGCGGCAGACCGACGTATCCCTGTCCGACGACGACGACACGCATCAGGACTCCCCCCTGGTCGCGGTGTTGGTACTGATCGACGGTGTGCGGCGGAACATCTCCCGGGCCGTCATGAGGGCGAAGGAGACGTTGGTGGTGAGGTAGCGGCGGCCGAGCCGGCGCGGTTCCTGGAGCGCGCGGTAGAGCCATTCGAAGCCGAGCCGCTGCCAGCGCTCGGGGGCGCGCCGGGTGACCCCGGCGAGGACGTCGAAGGAGCCGCCGACGCCGTGCACGAGCGCCACCTTGCTGCGCTCGCCGTAACCGGCGGTGAAGATCTCCTTCTTCGGGGAGGTCATGCCGAGGAACAGCATGTGGGCGCCACTGGCGGCGATGGCGTCGGCGATGCCGGGCTGGTCGGCGTCGTCGAAGTAGCCGTTGCGGCTGCCGGCCACGCGCAGTCCGGGGAAGCGGACGGCGACCTGGCGGAGCATCCGTTCCAGGACGTCCTGCCTGGCGCCGAGGAAGTAGACCGAGAGTCCGGCGGACTCGGCCTCGGCGAGCAGGCGCATGAACAGGTCGATTCCGGCGACGCGTTCGGGCAGCGGGCGGCGCAGCAGCCGGCCCGCCCACACCACGGCCTGTCCGTCGGCGAGGACGAGGTCGCAGCCGGAGACGGCCCGGGCGAGGGCGGGGTCGCGCCGCATGTTGACCAGCTTGGCGGCGTTCACCACGCCGATCTCCAGGCGTTCGCCGGCGCGTACGGCGGTGAGGCAGTGCTCCACCGTCTCGTCCATGGTGAGGGCGTCGAGGCGTACGCCGAACAGGGTTTGACGCTTCGTCGGCTGCTGCGTCATCTTCCGGTCCCCCCGAGCCAGGCGAAGAGCATCCAGCCGAACTCGTACGGCCGGCACTCGCGGTCCACGGCGGCGGGCCGGAACATCCCGTCGAGCGGCCCGAGCCGGAGACCGGGCGCGAGGCGGGTGGTGAGCCCGCGGGCGGCGCGTACGGCCTTCTTCGGGTCGCCGCGGTGGACCTTGCGCCAGGTCACCCCGAGCTCGTCGAGGATCAGCGGCTCGGAGGCGCCGGCGGCGGCGAGTTCGGGCACCTCGGTCATCCAGCGCAGGCCGCGGCGGATCGCTTCGCCGAAGTCGGTTCCGCCGGCCTCGGCGAGGTCGAGCAGGGCGGTGGGGGCCATGGCGTGCTGGTGCACGCTGTAGACGGGGTAGCCCTCGACGACGCTGCCGCGGCGGGCGTCGTAGTGCCACCACCACTGGCCGCCGTCGCCCTGGAGCGCGCAGATCCGGGTGGCGCAGGCGTCGGCCGCGGCGAGTGCCTCGGGGTCGTCGCCGCTCGCGTGGGCGCGGGCGAGGGCCTGCAGCGGGTAGGTCTGGTCGGCGAAGCAGCCGATGTGCGAGCGGTACCAGGGGTTGAGGCCGGGTCCGGTGGCGTGCGGGAAGAGCGGGCTGTCGCCGATCCGGGCGTGCAGCAGCCGGTCCCGGGCGGCCGCCAGGCGGTCCTCCACGTCCAGGGTGGCCCGGGCCGCGGCGAGCGCGGAGAGCACCCAGGCGGCCTCGACGGTGTACTGGGGGCGGCCGGGCTCGTCGAGGGCGGCGACCCGGTCGAGGGCGTCGGAGAGCTTGGGGTGGCCGGTCTCGGCGGCGGCCCAGGCGACGAGGGCGGCGTCGCCGAGGTTGCGTACGCCGGGCAGTCGCTCGACGAGGAGTCCGGTGAACTCCTCGGCGGTATGACCGCCGAGCACGACCCGCTGGCGGTCGGCGGGCAGGAAACGGGCGCCGAGTGCGGTGATGGCCGCGTAGCGCAGGCTGGTGCCGCGCTGCTCCAGGCTCCACGGGCCGTCGCCCGCGGTCCGGACGGCGGCCCGGGTGAAGACGAAGCCGTTCCCCTCCGGCAGGAGCATCCGCGGGAGTCCCTGCTCGGCCACCGCGAGCAGCCGGGTGGCGAGGTCGTGGAGCGGACGGTCCGCTCGGGCCAGTTCCGTCATCCGTGAACTGCGTGGAATGTCGGGTGTGTTGGCAGGACGATCGGACACACCCACCCCCCTCGGGTCGGTCCCGGACCAGGGCGGCTGGTCCGGATCGGCTTGGCTGTCAGCAGGCTTGCGGTGGAATGCGGCGTGGGGCGCCCGGCGCCGCGCAGGACGGAATCGCGGATCCCCCGAGGCATGCCGGGGAACACCGGGGGACGCTGCTCCTGCGCGTCGGCGCGTCTATGCGGCCGGTCCCCTACCGGCGCGCGACCTGACCCGGGCCTGGCGGTCCCGGGCACGACGAGAAGGACAGTCGGCGTCGAAGCGACGGCGCTTCGGCCTCCTGCCGGTGAAACCCCCCACGAACACCCCCAGCGCACAGCGCGAACGCTGTGCTCAACTCGCAGCGTACAACGGGAAGATAGGCGCACAACACGGTGACGATGAGGCCTTTCGAGGAATTGGTGGCAAGCAGTCGCTAAGCCGCACCGATCGTGCCCTTCGCGCGGGGCGCTGCGGTTAGAGTGATCGCGCGGCCCCACCCGCTTACGGCAGTTGGCGTCCTTGACCGCTCATGGGAGTCCTTGACCGTGTATCTGGCCGACCGCTCCGCACCGCAGGGGACGACCACGGCGCAGGAGCGCCTGCGCGGCACGGCCCGCGCGGTCTCCCCGACCGTCCTCGCGCTCGGCACGGTCAGCCTGGTCACCGACGTCTCCACGGAGATGGTCACGGCCGTGCTGCCGCTCTACCTCGTCATGGGTCTCGGCCTGAGCCCGCTGGGCTTCGGCATGCTCGACGGGGTGCAGAACGGGGTGAGCGCCCTGGTGCAGCTCACCGGCGGCCACCTGGCGGACCGGGTGCGCGACCACAAGCTGATCGCCGGCATCGGTTACGGCCTGTCGGCGCTCGTCAAACCACTGCTCCTGGTCGGCAACCTCGGCGCCCTGGGCGCCGCCCTGGCCCTCGACCGCACCGGAAAGGGCCTGCGCACCGCGCCGCGCGACGCGCTGATCTCGCTGTCCGTACCGCCCGAGCGGCAGGGCCGGGCCTTCGGCCTGCACCGGGCGATGGACACCACGGGCGCGCTACTCGGCCCGATCGTCGCGTTCCTCATCCTGGGCGTGGCGGCCGGGGGTTACGACGCGGTGTTCGCCGTCAGCGGGTGCGTGGCGGCGCTCGGCGTGCTGGTCCTGCTGCTCTTCGTACCGGGCGGGAGGAACGCCCCGGTTCCGCCCCAGGAGGGGCGGGCCGATCTGCGGGCCGCGTTCGGTCTGCTGCGGGCCCGGCGGCTGCGGATGCTGTTCGGCTGCGCGGTGCTGCTCGGCCTGACCACGGTGAGCGACGCCTTTCTGTATCTGCTGGTGCAAAGGCGTACGGGGGTGGCGGAGCAGTTCTTCCCGCTGCTTCCGCTGGGCACGGCCGCCGTCTTCCTGCTGCTCGCGCTGCCGGCCGGGCGGCTCGCGGACCGGATCGGGCGGCGCTGGGTGTTCCTCGGCGGGCACGCCGGGCTGCTCCTCGCGTACGCCCTGCTGCTCTGGGCGCCCCAGGTACCGGCGCTGCCGTACCTGGTGCTCGCGCTGCACGGCGCGTTCTACGCCGCCACGGACGGGGTACTGCCCGCGGCCGTCGCCGCGGTGGTGCCGGAGCGGCTGCGGGCCAGCGGTATCGCCCTGGTCGGCACCGGTCAGGCGCTGGCCCGCCTGTGCTGTTCCCTGGCCTTCGGCGCCGCGTGGGCCGCGTGGGGCGACGGCCCCGCGCTCGCCGCGGCCGCCGTCGGCCTCGCCTGCTGCGCGGCCGTCGCCGGTGTCGCGCTGCGCCCGACGGGAGACGCCCGATGACCCTCACTCCACTGCGCCGCCTGCTGATCCTCGCCGTCGGGGTGCTTCTCCTCGCGGGCGTCGGCGCCTGGTCGGTCCTGTCCGCCGCCGGCCGGGCGGCCGAGGAGAACAAGCCCCGCGCGGGCGGCCCGGCGTTCGCGGGCGGAAAGGTGGATCTGAAGCAGCCGGGCCGGCTGGTCTTCCGCAACATGGCCGCGGGCCCGTACCGCGACCACCTCGTCTCGGTCCCGGCGGACGCCCCGACGGGCGCCACCCGCACCGCGTCCGGCCTCTCCTGCCTGCGCTTCCACGCGGCGGGCGGCACCGGCGTCTGCCTCCAGTCCACGACCGCGCTCGGCCGCCCCGCCTATCGCGCCCAGGTCCTCGACGCGAACCTCCGGGCCCTGAGGACCTACCCCCTCGCGGGCCTCCCGAGCCGCGCCCGCGTCTCGCCCAGCGGCCGTCTCGCCGCCTGGACCGTGTTCGTGAAGGGCGAGTCGTACGGCTCCGCGTTCTTCTCCACCCGCACCGCGATCCTCGACACCCGGGGCTGGCAACTCAGCGCGAACCTCGAGGAGTTCAAGGTCGTCCTCGACGGCTCCCCCTACCGCAACGCCGACGTCAACTTCTGGGGCGTCACCTTCGCGACCGACGACGACACCTTCTACGCCACCCTCAGCACCCGCGACCAGACCTACCTGGTCCGCGGCTCCCTCGCGGCCCGTACCGTCACCACGCTGACGCGGAACGTGGAGTGCCCCTCGCTCTCCCCCGACGGCACCCGCGTCGTCTACAAGAAGCGCGTCCTCGGCAAGGCCGCCCTGTGGCGCGAGCACGTCCTCGACCTGCGCACCCTGAAGTCGACCGCGCTCGCCGAGCGCCGCAGCGTCGACGACCAGGCCGTCTGGCTCGACGACCGCACCGTCGCCTACGCGCTGCCCGCCGAGGTCGGCGCGAGCACCGACGACGTCTGGACCGTCCCCGCCGACGGCACCGGCACGCCCCGCGTGCTGCTGCAGGGAGCGGGGGCGCCGCCGCGCGCGGTGGGAGCGCCGTAGCGGCCGTAGAAGTTGAGCCCGGCGGGGTGACGTACGACGATGGAAGCAGAGACATCCTCATCGGGAACAGCGCCGCCGCGCGGCGCCCCTTCCTGCCTCCTGCGATCCGACCATAGCCGAACGGCATGCGTTCGGAGGTCACGCACGATGAAGAGCAACGCTGTCACCGCGCTCGCCGCCTGCTCCTCCCGCCCCGGTCGGCTCGACGTCTTCGTCGGCGACGACGAAGGCGGGGTGTGGCACGGCACGTTCGACGGGGCGTGGAGCCCCTGGCAGGCGCTCGGCAGCCCCTGGCCGTCCGCCGCCGGGCCCCCGCTCGGCGCCGACTGGCTGACCGTCACCTCGTCCGGTCCCGGCCGCATGGAGCTGTTCGCCGTCGCCGGTGGCCGCGAGCTGCGGCACCGGCACTTCGCCGAGGACTGCTGGGGCGAGTGGACCTCGCACGGGCCGCTGGCCAGGAGCTCCGCCTCCTACGGTTGCACCGCGACCGCGACCGGCGCGGACGACGTCCACGTCTTCTTCCACGACGGCGACAGCGAGATCCTGCACTGGCGGCTGAACGGCGACGACGCCCCGCTCAGCCCCGGGCTGCGCGCCTCCGGCCCGGTCCGGGCCGTGGCCGGGGGCGACGAGGGCTTCGACCTGCTCGTCTCCGACGTACGGCGGCGCCGCTTCCTGCGCCGCCGCTTCGCCTACGGATGGTCGGACGACTGGGACGAGCTCGCCGGCCGGCCCGGAGAGCCCGGGGACCCGCAGCCCGCGGACTCGCGGCCCGGGAACTCCCCGTCCCCGGCCTTCGCCGCGACCGGCCGTGACCTGTTCACCGTCGGCGGCAGGGGTCTGTGGCACAACGCCTGGACCCGGCAGCCGGGTTGGACGGACCTGGGCGGCGACCTCACCCCCGGCGGCGAGACCCCCACCCGACTGGCCGCGGTCTCCTCCGGCGACGGACGTACCGACGTCATCGCCGTGTGGGCCGGCGTGGCCCTGATGCACCGTTGGTACGCGTACGGACGGGAGTGGTCCGACTGGCGGCTCATCGACGTCTGGGCGGCTCCCCAGGAGCGCCGGCTCGTGCGGCCCGCCGACCTCGCCGCGCTCCGCGTCCGGGGCATCGGCCTCCGGGAACGCGTGCGCGCCGACGGGGTGGTCGAGGTCCTCGCCGAGAGCACCGGCGCCCGGCTGGTCGTGGAGCTGCCGCCGCAGCACGTCACCGAGACGGTCCTGACCACCGGCACGTCCAGCCAGGCACGGATCGCGGGCCCCACCCGACTGCACTTCGCCGTCGACCAGGAACCCGTCCCGCTCACCGTGGAGGGCGTGCTGACGGCGATGACACGGCTGCCCCTGGTCGTCACCCCGGACGCCACCGGACTCGCCGGGACCAGACTCGAACTGCCGTCGCGGCTGCTGCTCGCGCTGCCCCAGGACGCCGGCTGCGCGCACCGGACACTGCCGCTGGACAGCGGAGAGGGCACCACCGAGCTGTGGCACAGCCGGATCACCGGCCCCCACGGCGCCAAGGCCCTCAAGGTCCGACCGCACAAGGCCCTGCCCGTCGAGGCGGGCCTCGACACCCCGCTGGGCGCGCACGTGGCGTCGATCGCCGCGCTCGGGGCGCAGTACCCCGAGAAGCAGGTGGACGTCGACCGGCTCATCCTGAGCGCGTACGGAGCGTGGTTCTCGGCGACGGCGACCTGGCCGACGCTGGAGTGGACCCACGACGCCTCGATGGGGCGCGACTTCTACGTCCGGGTGCTCAAGCGCGGTGCGCTGTTCCCCTTCGGGCACCGCGCGGCATACGTCGAGACGACCGAACGCCGCTTCGACCCAGCGGACTCCGTGGCCGCCCTGCGCAGGAAGCGCGTCCTCATCGTGACCGAGCCGGCCCGTTCGTACGGGATCGGCGAAGGCGGCACGCACGAGCGGGCGTTCCCCTTCCAGCACGTGGCGATCGAGCCACGCCAGCTCACGGACCTCGACGAGCCCCACTGGCTGCCCAGCAAGGCGTTCTGGCCCGAGCAGGGCGGGACGACCGTCGAGTTCACCGTGCACGCCCGGGCGGACCGTGAGGTGGTGGAACTCCGGCTGCCCCTGCTGTTCGTGGACGACGCGGCGACGGGCACGTCCGCCGCGGCCGCGCTCGACGCGGACTACGCACGGGGCCCGCGCTCCGGGATACGCGCCGACGCGGGGCGGCCGGCGGCGGACGTCGGACGCCGGATCGCGCTCGCCATGCAGTCGCCGACGCAGGCTTTGGACGGTGCGGTGCAGGAGGTGCGGTCGATGGCCTTCGGCGCCGTCGGAGCGGCAGCGGCCGCCAACGGCGTCGGATTCCACCCTCAGGTGACCCGGCTCCAGGTGGCGCTGCCCGCCGTACGCCAGCTGCTCGGGTCGACCCCGACGGTGCCCGCCGAGTTCACGAAGGCCTTCCTCGCGACGGGACCGGGCGCCCAGCCGCCGGAGACGATGCTCAAGCTGCTGGAGAAGAAGGCGCTGGACTTCGGCGCGGCCGGAGCGCGCACCGGGATGCTGGCGGCCCCGAACATGACGGTCACCGAGATCTCGCGGAAGATGGGGCCGGTCGTCGGCGGCCCGTTCCCGCCCCGCCCCCAGGACATGTTCGACGAGGACGCCAAGATATTCGGCGTCGTGCCGTTGCGCAGGATCATCTCCGTGATCACCACCCGGCCCGAGATCACCTGGTCGCAGCTGGCCGACGTGGCCTCGGCGAAGCTGACCTGGAAGGAGAAGCTGTCGAGCGTCGTCGAGCCCTTCCATCCGGGCGCCGCGTCGTGGGTGTTCCTGGAAGTCGTGTCGACGGCGGCCGGCAACACGCCCACGCTGCGCACCACGGGGGAGATCACGGACTTCACCCTGGAGATTCCCCAGCGGAGCTCCGCGCTGGTCATCCTCACCTTCCGCAAGGTGACGTTCACCGCCCACTCCGGTGAGCGGCCCAGCCTCACCTTCGACCTGGCGGACGCCGAGCTCGCCGGGAAGCTCAACTTCGTGCGGACGCTGGCGGACAAGATCCCGAAGACGGGGAGCGGCGGACCGCGCATCGACGTGTCGGCGCTGCGGATCAAGGCGTCGTACGTCATCGCCGTACCCACCGTCGGCATGGGCGTCTTCACCGTCCAGAACCTCGCCCTGGAGATCGGCCTCACCCTTTCGCTCGAGAACCGGCCGGTCGTGATCGACTTCGCCTTCGCCACGCGGGAGAAGCCGTTCCTCGTGACGGTCTCCGGATTCGGCGGAGGCGGCTATCTGGAGCTCGGCATCAGCGCCGGAGGATCCGACGGCGGCCTGCAACGGTTCGTGGGCGGCATCGAGTTCGGGGCGAGCGTCGCCATGAACTTCGGCGTCGCCTCGGGCGAGGTGCACGTCTTCGGCGGCGTCGTGTTCGTCAAGCAGGGCGGATCCATCGAGATCACCGGGTATCTGCGGATCGGCGGCAGCGTGTCCGTCCTGGGCCTGATCAGGGTCTCCGTCGAGCTGACGATCAGCCTTACGTACGACCCCGGGACCAACGTCCTGCACGGCTCGGCCAAGCTCGTCATCACCGTGGACCTCACCTTCTGGTCCACGTCCGTCACCCTCGAGTGCCACAAGAGCTTCAAGGGGCCGTCCCTCGGCTTCGCCGAACAGCGGTCGCTGTCGGCCGAGGCGGAGAGGCTGCGGGCCTCGTCGGTCGAGACCGCGCTCGGGCCGCAGGGCGAATCGTTCCCGTGGCAGACCTATTGCCAGGCCTTCGCAAGGGAGTAGCTCATGGCCGCGACCGGCGCGCGACGTCAGTTCGTCTGGACCGTTCTCCCGGCCGGGAGGGTCGGGACGGTCACCGGCGGATCCGAACCGATGGCCCTGCTGTCGCTCCTGCTGACCCCCCGCCTGCTCGGCCCCTCGAGCGGCAGGCTCACCGTCGCGGACTTCGGCATGCAGAGCTGGCCCCAGCGGCTCGACGCGGTGCGGCTCGACGTCCGCCGTGCCCAGCAGCCGCAGCCGCTCACCTCGCTCCGGGTGCCCTATGTCACCGCCGAGGGCAAGAAGGTCGACTTCACGGTCGCCCAGCGGCTGAACGCCTGGCGGGCCCTGTTCCCGGCCGACACGCTGGTGCGCGGCTACACGGCGAACACCTACGACGGCCGCGAGTCCCGCGAGTTCCCGGCCACCGAAGCCGCGGCGGAGATACGCCAGGCGTACACGGCGACCGCCCTCGCCCACCTGAGGCACGCGGAGGCGTCCGAGGACGCCCCGGACGGCTCCGCGCTCCGCGCGGAACTCCGGCGCATCACGGAGGGATGGCAGACCGGCCTGTGGCCGCTCGACGGCGACGACGGGGGCGGGGGCGGGGCGGTCGGGGCGGCCTACGGCGGGACGGACGGAGCGGCCTACGGCGCCGGCGGTACGGGCGCGGCGGCCTCCGGCGCGGACGGCGCGGCGGCCTCCGGATCCGCGCTGGCCCGTGCGTACGCCTACTACCGGCGCGACTCCGCCGACTTCACTCCCCTGGCGGAGCCGCCGGCGGCCGCCGTGGAGCGCGAGTTCCACGAGACCGTCGCCCGCCTCGCCGACCATCCCCTGCTCCTTCGGGCGCTCGGGCTGCTGGTCGATCTGGCCGTACCGGCCTCCCAGCTCACCCAGGGCGACGCGAAGGACCTGCGGGTCGTGCCCGTCTGGCCGAATCCGGACACCGGCGCGACCTCCGGCTGGGGCAACGCCGTTCAGGAGGACCTCTCCCCGCGGACGGCGTACGTCCTGGAGGGAACGCGGTTCGTGGCCGCGTCCGTCCAGCGGCCCGCGGCGACCCTGTTCACCAAGGGTCTGCTCCCCCTCACGGGCGTCGGCGTGGGCCCGTCCGGCAGCGCTCGCTACGAGGTGATGCCCTTCGACGTGGACGGAGCCGCGCTGCGGATGGTCGGCGCCGCCCAATCGGACCGTACGCGACCCCAGTCCGATGCCGACACCGGCGCCCTGCCCGCCCTGCGCTCCACCGGATTCGCCCTCGTCGAGCGCGATCGCGCGGCGGAACACGCCAGGCAGCTCCAGCGGGCCCGGGAGCGGGCGACGCCCGCGGGGCTCACCTCCGTCCCGCTGACGGCCGACTCCCTCCTCGGCGGCTACCGGGTGGACATCTTCGACGAGCAGACCAAGCAGTGGTATTCGCTCTGCCGGCGGCGGGTGCGGTACACGATCGGCGGGGTGCCGATCGGGCAGGAGGCCACCGCTGCCGGGCCGCGCGGGCACCTCGAGGAGGGGTACGTACGCCCCGACCCGGTCACCACGGGCGCCGGCGCCGACGACGCGCTGTTCATCCACCAGGCGGTGGTGCGCTGGACCGGGTGGAATCAGGTGGCGCAGCGGCCCGAGCGGGTGGTCGACACCGGCGACGAGACGTTTCTGCCGGACACGGACGCCATGCCCTTCGACGCGGTGGTCGAGTGCGATCCCGGTTCGCTGCCGCGGCTGCGGTTCGGCCGCGACTACCGCCTGCGCGTCAGGATCGCCGACCTGGCGGGCGGCGGGCTGCGCTCCGAGGAGGCCGGCCCCGCCGAGGAACAGACGGAGGTCTTCACCCACCACCGCTACGAACCGCTGCTGCCGCCCGAACTCGTACCGACCCGGAAACTGGCCGACGGCGAGACACTGGACCGGATGGTCATCCGCAGCGACCGCGACACGACGGTGACCGCCTACGCGGCGGCGCACGGACACCGCGCGTACGACCTGCGCCACCTCCTCGCCCCCAACTGCGCGCTCGAACTCGCGATCCAGCACGAGGGCAGGTTCGACGCCGCGCTCGGCCCGGAAGCCCCGACCGCCGACGTGAAGCGGCTCTTCGAGACCGCCAGACGAGCGGACCGCGACATCCACGACATCCCCGGCGCGGTCGTCGCCGAGGGCGGACCCGGCTCCGGCACCCAGGCCGCCCCGTACGTCGTCCTGCCCGAGGCCGATGTCGTCGTGCCCTGGCTGCCGGACCCGGGCAGCACCCACATCAGCCTGATCGCCAGGCACCGGCCGGTCGATCCGGACACCGGCGATGCCGGCACCATCGAGGGCCTGCCCAAGATCGCCGTCTGGCGTGGCGACTGGCCCGAGACCAGGTCGGTCGCGTTCCGCCTCGAGGCCGCTCCCTCCGGCTGCAAGGTGACCAGGTCCACGGACCACCGTCTCGTCACGGTCGCGCTCGGCCCCGCCGAGCAGGTCACCTTCGACATCCCGTCCTGTCCCAAGACCCGCGACGTCCAGATCTTCGGCATCGCCGCCTGGCTGGGCATCGACCCCTCCAACCCGCCGCCGTCGATCGCCCAGGGGCGCAACCGCCTCATCACCCCGCCCCGTACGGTCACCCTCGTCCACGCCGTCCAGCGGCCGCTGTCCGACCCCGGCGGCGTCTTCAACGCCACCCGGACCAGCGGGGACACCAGCGCGGTCCTGCGCACCGAGGAGCTTGAGCTCGACGTGCCCAGCACCGGGCGGATCGACGTACGGGCCCGGTGGACCGACCACGAGGACCTTCCGCCGGCCGCGCCGGTCGTGCGCGAGCGGCAGGCGTTCGTGGGCTCGTACGACGTCCAGCACCTGCCCCTGTACCAGGCGCTGCCGACGATCCGTCAGGAGTTCGGCGACACCCGGCGTCGTCATGTCACCTACCGGGTGACCGGGGTGTCCCGCTTCCAGGACTGCTTCCCCCGGGCCACCGCCGCGGACCCCGCCGCCTGCCTCGCCGAGGGGGTCCTGCGGACCACCGACGTACCGAGCTCCGCCCGGCCGCCGGCCCCGAAACTCCTCTACACCGTGCCGACCTTCCACTGGACGCAGACGACCGACGGCCAGCGCTCGATCACCCGGTGGCGGCACGGCGGCGGCCTGCGCGTCTTCATGGAACGCCCCTGGTACGTCTCCGGGGACGGCGAGGCGCTCGCGGTGCTCACCTGGCCCTCCCCCTCCGCCCCGGCGGACACGCTCGCGTACGTCAGCGTCGCCGGGCGCGACCCGATCTGGAACACCGGCGCCCCGCCCGCGATCCTCACCGACGACCATGTCAACGCCCCGGGGGCCGCACTGCGGGAGGACCTCCCCGAGCTGCAGCGCGCACTCGGCGCCCTCGCGTTCCCCGTCCACTTCGACGAGGAGGGCGACCGCTGGTACGCCGACATCGACCTGTCCCCGCTCGTCACCGGCTCCTACTTCCCGTTCGTCCGGCTGGCACTGGCCCGCTACCAGCCCCACACCATCGACGGCGTGCCCCGCCTGTCTCCGTCGATCCGCACCGAGCCCGTCCAACTCCCGCCCCACCGGCGGCTGACCGTCAGCCGCACCCCCGGCCACGGCACCGTGCTCGTGGACGGCCTCGGCCCGTCCGGGCCCCGGTCCACCACCGTGGAGAGCGAACTGCAGGTGCGGGACACGGCCGGGGCGGCCGGGGCCGGCGACATCGCGGACGCCGGCTGGACCACCGTCTTCCACACCACCGCCCTCCTCGGCCAGGTCCGCGACTTCGACATTCCCGACACGGGAGCCCGCCCGCTGCGCGTGGTCGTCCAGGAATTCGAGAAGCACCCGTCCGCCACCAACGACGTGGGCACGGCCACCGAGCAGCCGGGGCGGCTGGTCTACGCGGACATCGTCCCCCTGGGGACCTGGCCGAGAGGATGAGGACATGGAGCCGGTATTCGACATGTACCCCCCGGACAAGCCACTCCGGCTCAGCCCTCGGGGGACCGCAGGGGCGACGAGCGGCCAGGTTCCGTTCGACGTACCGGACGACGCGTCGAGGATGTTCATCCGCATCATCGCCCTGGGGAGCGGCTGTGAGCCGCCCGGCGGGGCGGCCCCGATCATCGAACTGCGGGCGGGTACGGGCGAGCTCGCGAACGTGCCGCGCTCCCCTGACGAGGGCACGATCCGGGACGAGACGCAGACGGAGGTGGCCACCGCCACCTGGACCCGCGAGGTCGACGACATCTTCATGGTGGAGCTGACCATCGGCAAGAAGAACACCCGGCTGTGGCGGCTGCGGATCACGAACAACGACCCGGAGGAGCTCGGCTTCGTGTGGGTGACGTCGGAGGACGCGGACGACGCCCGCCAGCCACGCATCTCCATGCAACGGGGCCTCGGCCGTACCGCGCGACTGGGGGAGCCGATCGAGAACATCGTGGCCCCGATCGCGAACATCGGGACGAAGACGATGAAGTTCAGGGACCGCCCGGGCACGGACATGGGGAACGGCTTCACCCTGGTGCGCGTGCCGGAGAGCATCCGGCCGAACGCCTGCGGAAGCATCGAGATCAGGGTCGACCCGATCGGGGCCTCGGTCAGCTGGCCCGCCCGATACGAGACCGAGTACGTGCTGAAGTGCGACGTGGTCGACGCGAAGGACAAGACGATCAGCCTCGGCCGCTATCAGAAGACCGCGAAGGAGAAGGAGAAGGACAACAAGGACAAGGAGAAGGACGGTGCGGAAAAGGGCCACAAGGACGGTCCGCTCGAAGTCATGAAGCCCGTTGACACCTTCCCGCCGCCCTTCGGCCGGATCCAGGGTGACGAGCCGGGCAGTGTCTCCGAGCGTCTGGCCGGGCTCGAACGGACGGTGTCGGAGCTCGTCCACTTCATCCGCCCGGACCTGCGGCCCGACCTGGCGACCAGTGCCCTGGCGTACGAGGACCAGGGGCACCAGGACGGCAAGCACACCAAGGAAGCGAAGGAGATGCTGGAGAAGCCGGAGAAGGAAGTCAAGGAGGGCAAGGAAGCCAACGAGGGCAAGGTGCCCAAGGACGTGGTCGAGAAGGCGACCAAGGACTTCGACAAGCCTTGTGAACGGTAGCGGCCGCCATGTGGCTCGTACTGTGCGCGCCCGAGGACGATTCGGCGCTGTGGGCCTGCGATCGCCTGCGGGACCGCGGTCTCGCTCCGGTCGAGCTCGTCGACCCGGAGTCGCTGACCCGCGCCACGCGCTCGGCGCACCGCGTCGGGGACGGCCGTGCCCGCTTCGAGATCGGCCTGCCCGACGGCCGGACACTCGTCAGCGACGACATCGACGGTGTCCTCAACCGGCTGTGCTACACGCCCCTCGGGCATCTCGTCTTCGCCTCGCCGGACGACAGCCTGTACGCCCGGGAGGAGCTGAGCGCGCTCGTCCTCAGCTGGCTCGAATGCCTCGCACCGGTCATGATCAACCGCCCCAGCCCACGCGGGCTGTGCGGGGCGTGGCGCTCGGCCGCGGAGTGGACCGTGCTCGCGGCCAGGGCGGGACTGCCGGTGTCGCCCCTGCCGCTCTCCAGTGAGCTCGGCGCACAGCCGCACCCGGAGGCGTCGCCCGTGCCTCCCACGGCGCCTGGTGCGCGCAGCGTCGTCGTCCTCGGCGAGCACGTCTTCGGCCGTGAGCCGGTCGACGGCCTCGCCCCGGCCTGCGGACGGCTGGCGCGGCTGGCCGACGCCGATCTCCTGGGCATCGACCTGGAACCCGACGACCGGGACCGGCCCCGCTTCGCCGGCGCGACCCCGCTTCCCGATCTGCGCATCGGGGGCGGCGCCCTCGTCGAGCGGCTCCACGAGCACCTCAGCCGGATGCCGGGGAGCCGGTGATGATCGTCGTCTGCGGCATCGCGAGCGAGCCGCCCATCGCGCGCGTCACCGGCGCCCTCCAGGATCTGGGGCTGCCCTACACCGTGCTGCATCAGCGGCGGTTCCAGGACATCGCCCTGGACTTCGAGATCGACGGCACCGGCGTCCACGGACGCCTGCTCGACGACCGGCGCGCGATCGACTGTGCCACCGTGACCGGCGTCTACACCCGGCTCATGGACTGGCGCATGCTGCCGGAGACGACCGGAGCTCCGGAGGAGACGGTGCGGCGGTGCGCGTGGTGGCACGAGGTGCTCGGGAGCTGGATCGAGGTCGCGCCCGGTTGCGTGATGAACCGTTCCGCGGCGACGGCGTCGAACCAGTCCAAGCCGTACCAGGCCCAGTTGATCAGCCGGGCCGGCTTCCTGGTCCCGGAGACCCTGGTCACCGACGACCCCGATCTCGTACGCGCGTTCCGCGACCAGCACGGCCAGGTCGTCTACAAGTCGATCAGCGCGGTGCGGTCCATCGTCCGGCTCCTCGACGACGCCACCATGGAGCGGCTTCCGCTCATCCGCTCGTGCCCGGTGCAGTTCCAGCGCCGTATCCAGGGTGTCAACGTCAGGGTGCACGCCGTGGCAGGGGAGCTCTTCGCCACCCGGATCCGCGCCGACCAGGTCGACTACCGCTACGCCGCCGGCTTCGGCGGAGAGCTGGAGATGGCTCCCTGGGACCTGCCGGACGAACTGGCCCAGCGGTGTCTGGACCTCGCCGACGGGCTCGGGCTCGCCCTCGCGGGCATCGACCTGATGCTGACCGAGGAGGGCGAGACGTACTGCTTCGAAGTCAATCCGAGCCCGGCCTTCACGTTCTTCGAATCGCACACGGGCCAGCCGATCGCCCGGGCGATCGCCGGCGCGCTCGGGCGATAGCCGGGGCGCTCGGGCGATAGCCGGGGCGCTCGGGCGATAGCCGGGGCGCGCTGGCGACAGCCGGGGCGCTCGGCCCCGGGCCCGGCTCGTGGCAGCGGGCCGAACGGGCCTTCCTGGCCGCGCATATGATCACGGGGACCAGACGTGTGCGCAGCCGGACGACATCCACGAGAACGAGAAAAACGACGGCGGCGACGGACCACGACGGAGGCTCGACGGGCATGGCGGATCAGCGGGTGTACCTCGTGACCGGTGGCGGGACGGGCATCGGGGCCGCGACCGCGCGGCTCTTGCGGGAGGCGGGGCATCACGTGGTGGTCTCCGGGCGCCGGCCCGAGCCGCTGCGGCTCGTCGCGGAGGAGACCGGCGCGCTCGCCGTGCCCTCCGACGTGACGGACCCCGATGCCGTACGGGCGCTCGTGGACGCGGCCGTCGACGCGTACGGGCGGCTCGACGGGCTCGTCCTCAACGCCGGGATCGGGCGCGGCGGCGGGGTCGGCGAGGTGACCCTCGAGGACTGGGAGGAGGTCATGCGGACCAACCTCACCGGGCCGTTCCATCTCCTGCGCGCGGCGCTCCCGCACCTGCTCGACGCCCGTGGCGCGGTGGTCGCGGTCGCCTCGGTGTCGGCGCTGCGCAACGGCGTGGGCAATGCCGCCTACGCCACCTCCAAGGCGGCGCTGCTCCAGCTCTGCCGTTCGCTCGCGGTCGACTACGGCCCGGCGGGCCTGCGCGCGAACACCGTGTGCCCGAGCTGGGTGCGTACCGACATGGCGGACCGCCGGATGAGCCGGTTCGCCGACGAGGCGGGCCTCGGCGAGGGCGGTGTCGACGCGGCGTACGAGGAGGTGACCCGGGTGCTGCCGGTCGGGCGTCCGGGTGAGCCGCGCGAGGTGGCCGAGGCGATCGCCTGGCTGCTCTCGCCCGCCGCGTCCTTCGTCAACGGCGCGGTGCTCACCGTCGACGGCGGCGTGACCGCCCTCGACCCGGGCACCCTGGGCTTCGACTTCCGAATGGAACCGCGGACACCGCGGGGCTGAGCCGTCAGGCCCGCGGTTCCTTCGCGCCTTCGCCGGGTCCGGGATGCGCCAGGCAGGAGACGACGACC
This sequence comes from Streptomyces sp. NPDC085481, assembly GCF_044541845.1. Classification (NCBI taxonomy): domain Bacteria; kingdom Bacillati; phylum Actinomycetota; class Actinomycetes; order Kitasatosporales; family Streptomycetaceae; genus Streptomyces; species Streptomyces sp. NPDC085481. The sequence goes on along the minus strand of NZ_JBITTJ010000009.1, from coordinate 239,112 downwards.
ACCAGGGGCCACAGTGACTGCAGGCAGGTCACCAGGCGTTCGGCGACGCCTGCGGGACCGTGCCGGTTGATCTCGATCACGAACCAGACCGCGGCGACGCCCATCAGGGCGGTCGCCGCGAGCGAGGGCACCGGCCGCAGCGCCCAGGGCGCGCTGCCACGGCGTACCGCGGCGAGGACCGGCCAGGCCGCCAGAAGGATGAAGCCGACGGCGGCGACGGCCCCGTGCCGCAGGGACCCGCCGCTGCTCGGCGCCGGCAACAGGGCCACCACCAGCGCGGTCACCCCGCCGGCGGCCAGCGCCACGCGCCCGGCGCGCGCGGCCGGGCGCAGGCCCCAGGCGGTGAGCAGGTGGCACACGCCCAGGGCGAGGAACGCGCTGGTCATCACCCAGAAGCCCGCGGCCCCGTAGGCCGCCAGGACACTGATGGTCTGCCTGGCGGCGTCGTAGGTGGGCCCCTCGAGATGCGCCGCGGTCGCCCAGCCCGCGACGAGCACGACAGGGGCGCACCCCGACGACAGCAGGGCCCAACCGGGAACGGCTCGCATCAGCCCACCGTAAGACGCGGGCCGTGGCGACTCACGTCAGCGCGCGCCGAAGACCTGCGTCCAGTAGGGGCCGCCGTCGTCGTTGATGCCGACGCCGATCTCCTTGAAGTCGCAGTTCAGGATGTTGGCCCGGTGGCCGGGGCTGTTCATCCAGGACTCCATCACCTGCTCGGGGGTGCGCTGCCCCATCGCGATGTTCTCGCCGTACGTCGACCAGGGGTACCCGGCGGCAGTGACGCGCTCGCCGGGGCCCTTGCCGTCGGGGTTGGTGTGGTCGAAGAAGTCCCGCGCCGCCATGTCGTCGGAGTGGCCCTGCGCCGCCCGGTTGAGCTGCGCGTTCGCCGTGAGGGGGCCGCAACCCGCCTTGGCCCGTTCGGCGTTGACCAGACCGATCACCTGGTCGACGGCCGGGTCCGAGCCCGATCCGGCCCTGGATCCCGTGCCCGGACCGGGGCTCGCGGTGGTCTGCTTCGGCTTGGGCGCGGGCGACGGGGTGCGCGGCGCGGTGGTCCTGCTGGGGGTGGCCGTCGTCTTCGCCGTGCGGCTCGGGGTGGCGGAGGCACGCGGACCGGTGCTCGCCGACGCCGAGGCGGAGGTCGAGGCGGAGGCGGAGGGGGTCTCCAGGAGCGTGTTCGGCTCCTGGGCGAGGGGCAGGTCCGGGCCGGGGGCGGCGGCGCGGTTCGCGTCCAGCGCGTCCCCGTCCCCGTCGGATCCGCCGCCGAGGTAGAACGACCCTCCGGTGACCGCCACGACCGCCATGCCCGCGGCGACGACGGCCCTGCGCCGCCCGCGGCGCCGCTCCTGCTCCCGGCGCCGCCGGGCCCCGCGGGAACCGCTGCCGGCCGGCAGGGTCTCCGGGGAGGCCTCCGGCTCGTAGGGGGCGGAGGTGTCGTAGGGGGCGGAGGTGTCGTAGGGGGTGGAGGTGTCGTAAGGGGCGGAGGTGTCGTAAGGGGCCGGGGCCTCGTGCGGGGCCGGGGTGCCGTAGGGGGCCGCGGTGGTTCCGTGGGGGCCCGAACCGTTCCCGTATGGGTCCGAACCGTTCCCGTAGGTGACCGAACCGCTCCCGTAGGGGTCCGCCGTCCCGTACGGCGTCTGCGCCGGTATCCCGTACGGGGCTGTCGCCTCGTACGGCGCGGGGGTGCCGTACGCCCCGTACTCCCCCTGCGCCCCGGACTGCCCGTACGCCCCGTTCGTCTCGTAGTGGCCGGGCGTCTCGTAGGACGAGGGCTGGGTCCCGTACGGCGTCCCGTACGTTCCCGCGGGCTCGGGCTCGTACCAGCCCTGGGTCCCGTACTGCTGCGCCGGGAGCGTGGCGGTCGCGGCGGCGGTGAGGCCGAAGCCGGCGCCGTCGCGGACGGCCGCGAACAGCAGCGCGGACGGGGGAACCAGGAGCAGCCCGGCGAGCAGCCCCTCCGGGGGGACGAGGTTGCTCCACAGACCGGCGCAGTGGGCGCAGTCGCGGGCGTGCCGGGCTATGCGCTTGCGCCAGAGGGCCGAGGGGCGTCCGTCCCAGGTGCCGAGCTCGGAGCGCAGGGTGGCGCAGAGGGGGTTCCCGGTCAGGGCCCGGACGACGACCCGGGCGGTGTCGAGCTGTGCCTTCATCCGCTGCACCCGGACGGCGGTGTGCTGGGGCGAGAGCTCCAGGGCCGCCGCCACCTCGTAGCGGGTCAGCTCGCCGGCGCACTCCAGCCACCACAGGGACAGCAGGGCGCTGTCGTCCGGCTCGAGCCAGCGGGTCGCCTCGGCGGTCTCGCGCCGCTGCCCGGAGAGGTGCAGCTGGATCACGGCCAGGTCCACGAAGTCCGCGCCGGGGTGGGCGAGGTCACGCGCGTCGTCCAGGACGCCGGTGGGGAGACCGGAGTGCTGCTTGTGCCAGTGGTTGCGGATCCCGTTCATGGCGATGGCGACCAGCCAGGACCGGAAGCTGTCCGGGGAGCGCAGGCCGGGCAGCCCGTCGAGGGCCCGCAGCATCGTCTCCTGGACGACGTCGTCGACGTCGTGGTGGCCGTTCATGGCCCGGCCCACGATGTTGTAGACCAGGGGCAGGTAGGCGACGATGAGCCGGTCCTGCGCCCACAGGTCCCCGCTCTGCGCCGCCCGTACCAGCTCCGTGCCGTTCGGTTCGCCCGTGCCCTGATTCATCCTGCTCGTCCCGCCTGTCGCCGGTGCCCAACGCATGGGAGACCGTAGGACGTGCGGGGGATAACAGAAACCTCCGGGGAACCGTGAAATCCGTGGGGCGGCTCCGGCCCAGGGGTAGACCGGAGCCGCCAGACACACGAGGGCCGTCTGAGGAGGAGGGGGCGACCTTCGGTGTTCTGTTCGGGCCCGTGGGGGCACCTTCAGTAAATATATATACCGCCGAGTACGCAAGAGCATGAAAATTTACATGCGCCAGCTGTCCTGAAAGCCGTCAGTCGTCCAGGAAGAAGTCGTGCTGTTCGGCCGCCTGCTCGTACTTCTCCAGCCGGGTCTGCGTGCGCTCCGGATCGGCGTCGGCCATGGCCTGGAGGAGCGCGGCCGACACCACCCCGGGCGCCGCGTACGAGTCGAAGACGAGCCGCGAGCCCGTGCCCGCCGTGAACACGGCGTCCGCCTCGTCGACGAGCGGCCCGAGCGTGAGGTCGGTGACCAGCGCGACGCGCAGCCCGGCGCTGCGCGCGGCGCGCAGGACGGCCAGGGTTTCGTTGGCGTGCCGCGGCATCGCGAAGGCCAGCACCCACGACCCGCCCGCCTCACGCGCCTGGAGCAGCGCGTCGTACGCCACGCTGCCGCCGCGCGTCACCACCCGTACGTCGGGGTGGATGCGCCGCGCGGCGTACGCGAAGTACTCCGCGAGCGCGACGGAGATCCGCAGGCCGAGCACGGTCAGGGGCACGGACCTGGCCAGCTCACGGCCGACGTCGAGGATCGCGCCGGGGTCGGCGAAGACGCGCCGCAGGGCCGCCAGGTTCTCGATCTCGGCGTCCACCGCCGACTGCAGCTCGTTGCCGTCACGCTCCTCCCCCTCGTCGGGCGCGCCGGCGACGGCGCTGAGCGCGATCGGCTGGAGGGCCTCCCGGAGCGCGGGATAACCGCTGAACCCCAGCGACGCGGCGAACCGGGTCACGGACGGCTGACTGACCCCCACCCGTTCCGCGAGCTCGGTGATCGACAGGAACGCGGCCTCGGTGAGGTGGTCGATCAGGAACTGCGCGATCCGCCGCTGCCCGGGCGAGAGCCGGTGCCCACCGAAAAGCGCCCGCACCCGCTCGGCGGGAGACCCCGCGTCCACCTCCGCCGAACGCCTCCCCGGCGTGATCGCGGCCGCCTGCGCACGCGCCTGCTGATCCGATGGCACGGATGCCTCCCTCTCTTCCCGCCTCCTGATCAAGATAGTTCACGGGGGCTCGACTCCCACGATCCAAGCGCCTCTCAGGCTTGGCCGCCCAGGGTCGGCTGCGCGATGGCGGTCGTGGTGCTGCAGACAGCAGCGGTCGAGCGAGACGCTCAGCGTGTGTGCGCCGGCTCGTCCGGGCGGCGTCCCTCCGTGCGGGGTCAGGTGTCGAGATGCTGCGCTCCGAAGTGCTGTGCGCGGAGGATCAGGACGACGTCGTCGCGGTAGTCCTCCTGGTACCAGACCATCACGGAGCCCTCGGCAAACGTCCTGACGCCGGATGCCGACTCGGTGATGTCGAAGGGCTTACCGATGCGACGGACTCCCACGGCATCGGCGATCCGCTGCGCGATCGCTTCGACCTCCAGCCGCTGAGCCATGTCCAGGCCGCCGACGACGTTCTCGGCGTCCGGTTCGTACTCCCAGGTCCAGTCGCTCACGCAGTGACAGCCTCGGCGAGGATGGACGCCAGCTCTGTCGCGGCCGCGCGGCGCTCGGCGCGGTCGTCCGACTCGCTGACGATGCGCTCGCACTCACGGAATCGGGCCAGGCGCTGCGGATAGCGTGCGACCCCGACCCATGACCACCAGTGCTCGACAAAAGCGCGGGGCGGCGTGAGGGTGTACTCATCGCGGGCCTGGCGCATCGCCGCGTCCCACTGCTGATCGAACACGGCGAGGGCACTCGGGTCCAGGCGTCCGACGGCGACGCGGAGTGCGGCAGGGGTCTTCTCGGGCATCGGGATGAGGGGGCCGGTGGGCTCTGCGGCACGCTCGGTCATGGCGGACTCCGTATGGTCTCAGGCGGCGGAGTGGAGCAGGGACGGGGTGACGACCCCTGCGGCTTCCTCGCGAGGTTCGGTCTGCTGCCGGGCGCACGGCGCGGCGTCGAGTCCGGCCGAGACGCGTCCGGCCACGGTCTCGCGCAGCAGCAGTTCGCACAGGACGCTCATGGACTGGATGCCCTCCCGTTCCCGGCGCTCGTCGGCGCGGGCCCATGCGGCGTCTCCGATGGCGGCAAGGTGACCGCTGCGTCCACCCGCGCGAACGTCCTCCTTCGGAAGGGGGACATCGACGACGCCGGCGGCATACCGGTCCAGGAGGACGGTGAGCAGGTGGCCGACGGTCAGGGCATCGCCGGCGGCGATGTCGTCGGCGCTGTCCCACGTGGCGTCATCCACGTAGGGGCGGCGAGTAGAGCGGGCGAGCGTGGGCCGCTTCCTGCGGGGAGGCATAGCCCGACCTCCGTAGGTTTCATTCATCGGGTCGTGGGCCACTCTAGCGCGACCATGGCTGCTTCTCCGACCCTGTCTAGAATTTAGACCATATCTGAACTTCAGATCTCTCTCGTGATCGTTTGCGATCGATCCACCGGATAAGGCACGCTGTCCGGGGGCTCTGACATCTGCCGCAATCGCTCCCGGGCCCGGGAGCGATTGGCGACGCCGACTCAACGGCCTTCCGTCAGCCGCGACATGTAGTCCTGCCGCAGCGCGTCGAGGATCTGCGCTGCCTCCGAGAGGCCAGCCTTCTGGCAGCGTGCCGCCGCCGCCGTCAGCCGGGCGATGGCCTCCTTGAACCGGCGCAGCGCGTTGCCCTCGATCAGCGCGGCGATCCGGACCGCCTCGGCACGCGCCGACTCGCCCTCCTCGCCGCCCTGTTCGTAGGCGGCGACGGCGGCCTCCACCTCGGCCAGGGCATCCTCGAACCGCTCCGCGTCCGCCAGGACGCGGCCCCGGCGGTAGTGCACGGTACCCCGCTCGAACCAGGGCACGAAGCCCTCCGTACCCTCCGGCACCGATGCCGCCAGCGCGTCCGCCTCGGCGAGATGCTTCAGCGCCGTCTCCAGGCCCTGCAAGCCCTGCGCGTTCATGACCAGACGCGCGAACTCGCACATCATGTGCATGAGCAGGGACGGGTTCGGCGCCTGCGCGTGCGCCGCCAAGGCCCGCTCGTACGCCGTGCCCGCCGCGTCCCAGCGGTCCGCCAGAGCCAGCGCGATGGCCGTGTCAGCGGTCACCATGGTCTGGATAGGGGCGTCGTCTTCCCAGCCGGAGACGGCGTCCGCCAGCCGCAGAAACTCCTCGGCCGACGGCAGGAACTCCTCCAGTTCCCGCAACCCGCGCGCCAGCATCAGCCGAGCCTGCGCGACCGTCCGCTTGTCGAGCGCGGCCGCCGCCTCGTCGGCGACCAGTGACTCCAGGACCGCGACCGCGTCGGCCTGCTGGCCCGTCCGCATCAGGACGTCGACCAGCTGCAGCCGCACGTCCGCCGCCTCCTCGGACACTCCGGACTGATCGAACCGCGCGGCCGCCTCCGACAGGTGGCGCACCGCGCCCGCGTGGTCGCCCAGGTGCGAGGCCGCGTGGCCGAGCATCGCGTACGTCTGCGCCATCGGGAAGTCCGCGTCGTCGTACCGCACCGCGTCCGCGATCGCCTGGTGCAGCAGCTCTACCGCCTCCTGCCGTCGCTCCTGTGCCATCAGGATCTGGGCGAGCAGGGCGCGCGGGCGCGAACCGCGCCACGGCCGGTCGGCGGCCTCGAGGTCCTTCAGCGCGGCGCGCAGCCCCTCCTCGGCGCGCGCGAGGTCGCCGTGGCGGGCAGCCACGTCGGCGGCGAACTGCCGTGCGCTGGCGACCTGGTGAGGGACGGACAGCCGTTCCGCCTCGGCGTGCAGGGCCTGGACGCACTCTTCGAAGCGCTCGACGGTTCCTGGGGAGGCCTCCGGACCGCCGCGGCCCAGCTCCCGGTAGGCCGCGTACGTGCGCGCGTAGTACACCGTGAGATACGCCAGTTTGCGCTCCTGCTCCAGGTCGTCGCAGGCCGCCGCCTCCGCAGCCCCGAGGGCCTCGCCCGTGAACGGGGCCTCGGTGCAGAGTCGTTCGGCCTCGCGCAGGAGTTCGTCGAGGGCGTCCCGGAGTCCGTCGGAGTCCAGCCGCTCGGCTCCCCCGTCCGGCTCCGCGCCCCCGTCCGGCTCCGCGTTCCCGTCGGCCGAGGGGCTCGTCCCGTCAGCCGAGGGGCTCGTCCAGGCGAGGGCGCGGGCCCTCGTGGCCAGCGCCTGCCACGGCATACCGAGCCGCTCGTACAGCTCTGCGGCCCGGCGCATCTCCGCGCCTGCCTTGTCGTCATGGTCCGCCATCGCCAGCTCGCCCGCCCGCTGCTCGGCGAGCTCGGCCCGCAGCAGCTCCTCCGGGCCGAGCACGTCGTCGTGCACCGCGCTGCCGTCGGCCAGGCGCTCGGTGATCCGGGTCCACAGCCGGGTGTCCCCGGGGTGACCCGCGTTCGCCATCCGCCGTGCCGCGCGCACCAGGGTCACGAAGTCCTCGGGGATCGCGACGACGGCGGGAGCCGCGGTGGCGGGCGCCGTCACCGGCGCGGCCGCGGCCGTCGCCGGGCGGGCGACGGACGTCCGCAGGCCCAGCGGCAGCGGCGCGTCGAGCAGCGGACGCTGCGCCAGACGCTCCCGACGACGGTCCCCGACCCCCGTCGTGCCGTTGCGGGCGTCGAACGCCGCTGTCAGCCGGTCCGCCTCGGCGCGGACGTGCGCGAGCAGCTCGTCCGCCGTCCAGTTCCGTCCCGGCGGGCCCGCGACGACCGTGTCGGCGTGCCCGTCCTCGACGATCCGGGCGAGGAGCAGTTCGACGCCGGTCAGGAAGTCCAGATGGGCCAGCGGAGCGCCGGTCGCCTCGAACAGCGGCCGGTTCTCGGCGAGGATCTCCAGGCCGCGGCCCTCGTTGCGGGACAGCACGCAGAACTCCAGGTGCCGGCCGACCCATGCCTGCATTCCGGTGTTGCCGCGGACCCGGCGGTAGCCGGTCAGGTGGTGCGAGCGGGCCTCGTCGAGGCGGCCGGAGCGCAGGAGCGCCGCGAGCGCCAGCGCCTGGCTCATCTGCGGCTCCTCGTCGCAGCCGATCGCCTCGTCGAGCACCGGCCGCAGCGTGTCGAGCGCCCCGGCGTCGTCGCCCCCGTTCATCCGGTGCGCGGCCAGGTGCCGGGTCTCGCACGCCTCGCAGTCGCTCAGCTCGGTACGCGGCCGGGTGACCCACAGGTCGTAGGCGTCGGCGACCCCCGCGCCCGTGTGGGCCGCGACGTGGTAGCGCATCGCCGCCACGGGCTGCATGCCGTGCCCGGCCTTCTCGTACCGGCGCCGCATCTCGTCGATCCAGCCGCGGATCGAGGCCAGCGATACCTCGGGCACGTCGAGCAGCGAGGTCGCCACCCACTTGAACCTCCAGTAGACCTGGTGGGCCTCCCACTCGCTGAACTCCTCGGGGGACTCGTCCCACAGCTTCAGCAGTCGGCCGAAGACGACCGGCGACTTGCGGTACTCGCCGGTGAACTCGTACGCCGACATGAGCTCCAGCAGAGCGGTGACCAGCACGTCCGGCTTCTCGAACTGACCGGCCACTTCGACGAGTTCTTCGGCGGTGACGGTGCGCTGCGGACCGTGCGGGCGGTCGTGGTTCTCACGCAGTGCACCGATCACGGCCTCGGGGGTGTCCAGCATCAGATGTCCTTCCGGGGCCCGGAGCCGTCCGCGTCCGTGCCGGGGTTGTGCATGGCGTGGGTGAGCAGGCCGATGAAGGCCCGGTTCAGCAGGGCGCTCTCGCTCGCCTTCAGCGGGCGGCGGCTGAGCAGCAGAGCCTGCCCGTACAGCGCCTCGGCGGTGGTGACGGCCAGACCGCGCTCGGGGATCGTGATCGCCTGGCGCACCAGCGGGTTGAGGTGGTTCAGGACCAGCTGGGCGCGCGGCGTCTCGTGCCGCAGAGAGCCCAGGATGTCGGCCCACAGACCATCGCTCTCGGCGGCCAGGCTCGACCGGGTCCGCTCGTGGCGCGCCTCCCGGTTGTCGAGCAGCAAGGCCGGGGCGGTCACCGGCTGGAAGTCGCGCAGCACGACGTCGCAGTCGTGCACGCCGATCGTCTCCCGGGCGACGGCCAGGAATGCCGCCGCTCGCAGTTCGGCCGTCGGGTCCACCGCGTCCAGGTGGGCGGTGACGGTGGCCGGGTCGAGGTCGCTCACGGCGGTGCCGGGACGGATCTCCGGCAGCCGGTGCACGAGATCGCGGTCGTACGTGTAGCCGCCGTTGACCACGCCCAGGCCGGCCGCCGCGGCGATCGGGGCGACCTGCCGGAACTCCTCCACACTGCGGGTGACCAGCAGCGTCGGGTGCGTGCGTGCGAACTCCTCCAGCGTGACGTTACCGTCGGTGGTCTCGAACGGCAGCCACGGCAGCACCACCCGCAGCAGCTCGTCGTCGTAGCGCGCCAGCGCCTTCACCGCGAGGTGGTGGGTGTCGATGAACCGGTGCAGCAGCGCCGGGTCGCTGGCCGCGAGCCCGGTGAGCCAGTCCCGGATCCGGTCACCCAGGGCGTCCCGTACGGCGGACAGCGTGCCGTCCTCGTACAGCGACTCGCGCGACGCCGTCGGCCGCAGGCTCGTGGTGTCGACCACGCACCGCACGAAGAACGCCCAGTCCGGCAGCAGTTCGGGCGCCTGGTCGGTGAGCAGCATGCCCTTCAGGTGCACCCGGTGACCGGCGCGCTGCGCCGGGCTCACGGACGTCGGAAGCACGTACGCGACTCCGCGCAGCCCGGCCGCCGGAAGGTCAAGCTCGATGGTGTCGAGCGGGGTGAAGTCGAACCGGTCGCGGCAGTACGCGCTCAGCGCCTCGCGGCGGGCGAGCGGGGAGCGGTGGGTCCGCTCCCACGGCGGTGTGTCGTTGACCCGCTCCTTCCCGCCGTGCGGGTCCACGACGGTGACCTCGTGCCGCAGCAGGCTGCCGTAGTGCCGGGCCAGGTCGACGACCTGCCGCGGGCTGGTCCACTCGGCGTTGTCGGCCCGGGGGACGAGCCGCACGGTGGTGCCCGGCTCCGGCACGGTCGAGGACGGCAGCGTACGGATCGTGTACCGGCCGTCGGAGTGGCCGCGCCATTCGACCGCGGGCGCCGCAGGGTCGGCCGCGGACCGGCTGAGCACGGTGATCTCGTCGGCGACGACGAAGCACGCCAGCAGACCGATGCCGAACTGGCCGATGAACTCGCCGCGGGCGGACTCGAGACCGGCGCCGTCCAGGGCGCCTTCGGCGGTCCGCTTGGAGCTGCGGCCGATGGTGGCGAGGAAACGGTGGACGTCGGCCTCGGTCAGTCCGATGCCGGTGTCCGTGACGGTGAGCGTGTCACCGGTGCGCACGGTGATCGTGCCGGGCGCGTCCGGGGCGACGGCCTGACGGGCGGTGATGGCATCCACGGCGTTCTGCAGCAGCTCGCGCAGATAGACGCGGGGACTCGAGTAGAGGTGGTGGGAGAGCAGGTCGACCAGGCCGCGTAGGTCGACCTGGAAGGTGTGGGCGGTCTCGGAAGGGGACACCGAACGGAATCCTTCACTGGCGCGTCCGCGCCGGCGGACGGCATGGACGGAAAGACGGGCGAATGGGAGCAGGGGCGGGCGCGGCGCACGTCTCGGCGTGCACGCCTTGCGGGTCAGCGCCCGGCGGCCGCGCGGTGCTTGCGGTACGCCGCGACGGGGTCGGAGCCGTTCAGGTAGTCCCACGGGGACTCCGTGACACGCCCCTGCGTGAGCTGGAAGCACTCCCGCGCGGAGGCTCGGTCCCCGGCCAGCGAGAACGCCATCGCGAAGCTGTTCAGCTGCCCCAGCCATGAGCCCTCGTGCACGAAGTCCGGATGCCGGTACGAGTGGTCCGCCGCCTGCCGCAGCGACTCCGTCACCTCGGGCCGGCGCATGTACGCGGCGTCAGGGCCCGGGTCGAGCGACAGCCACTCCTCGATGTGCGCGTCCGGCACCAGCCGGCCCAGCGGCGTGCCGCCGGGAGCCCTGAATACGGACTCGTGGGCGAACGCGTGCATCTCCTCGTGCGACCCACCCCACTTCTTGCAGATCTGCTGCAACTGCTGCGTGTGCGCCCCCAGGTGGTACGGGTCCCGGCGCATGGTCGCCTCGAACCGGCGGCGTGCCGTGACCTGCCCGATCTGCAGACCGCGGCCGGTGACCTGGAGGACGTACCAGGGCGAGGTCCAGCCCGGCTCGAGCTCGGCGGCCTCGTACAGCCACTCTTCGGCCTGGCGCAGCCGGGAGTGGAAGACCTCGAACTGCTCGCGCGAGACGTCCTTCGCGCGCGCCGAGGTCCGGGCCTCCCAGCCCCAGCTGACGTAGCGGATGCCCGCGACGGTCAGCGCCAGCGCCGACTCGGGCTCCGTCTTCAGCACGTCGCCGATCCACCGCTCGACGCCGGCCGTGTCGCCGACGGCCCACAGGAGCCCCGTACGGTCCTGGCTCTCCGGTCGCGCCTCCAACAGGCCCCGCACGGTGGCCCAGTCCGTCGCGGCGGCCGCCTCCCGCACCCGCGCCACGTCCGCATCGTTGGAGTCCTTCTCCAGCCGCGCCCCGGGCCGGCCGGTCCATCGTCCCAGCGCGAGCCCCCAATCACGGAGCAACGCCATTCTCCCCACCCCTTGGTGTCTCTCACAGGGAGGCAAGTGATCACCCCCCTCGTGGAGGTAGTGACTATCACGCGCGACTGACATCCGCACATCCGCTTAGTGCCGCCTGGCCGCGCGCCCGATCCAGACGAGGTGGCCGGCGCCGAGGAAACCCAGCGGGACGCTTGTGCCATGGGCCACCACGTCTGCGGTCGGCGCGATGCCGGCGGTGCTGAGGAGTGTGTCGGCGCAGGCCGGCCCCACGCCGACCGCCATTCCGGACAGGATGAACCGGGCCCGGTTGCGCGGGTGGTTCCCCGCTCCGTCCCGCCGCCAGCCAGGAGAGTTCCGCGAGGAGGGTGGGCGAGTAGACCCGGAACAGGCTGGTCGCCTGGAAAGGGGGAGGTAGCTGGACTGAAGTCGGGAGCAGACCCGTGCGGGCGCGCCTGCGTGACTCCTGGTGCATGGTTTCCCGTCGCGGGAGAGGGTGACGAGGCCGGCGGTCTTGCAGACGCGGCACCAGGTGACGATGTCGGTCGAGGCCGGCGTCGTCTTGGCGTTCTGGATCCGGCAGAGCTGGGCCCGCGCGCTGCTCTGCATCCCTGCGTATCACCTGGAGGCATGCGGCACCTGCGTCCATCAGCACGTCCCGGCCGCCGAGCGGTGTCGCGCCGACCTTCCAGCCCGCGGGCATGCTCTCCAGGTCCAGAACCGACTTTGAGTGGGGACACGCTGGGCGGCGCCGCAAGGTCAGGAGTCGCCGCGGGAGTGTCATGCCTCCTGCCTGACGGAGCCGTTCCCCTGCCGCCGCATCCACCAGCCACAAGCACCATTGCGATCAACATCGCCGACGCCCACACGCCCGTCACCGATCGATTGCAGTGCACTCGCTGCCGATCCGGCCATGGCCGGCACCCGGAGCGCCGGCACCGATGTCCAGCCGCTCCCACGAGACACCGCTGCCCCCGCAGCCGTGGTGTGCAACCTCCGCGTCCCCCGGACCATGCCGGGGTTCGTGGGAGCTCCGTGGCACGGCGCCCGGTCCCGTGTCCGTTGCCGGTCCAATCGCTGACGGTCACCGGTCCGCGAGCCCGACCATGGCGTGGCCCCGTGCTCCCCTTGACCTCGCCTTATCGTTGGCCTTGACTGTTGCGGAGGGTAACGGGTTCGGGAATGATCCACCGGTGTGACCATCTTCCTCACCGTCGTATTCGGCGTGTTCCTCGTCGTGCTCTACCGGCTCTTCATCACCCCCCGCCGCGTCGGAGAGCACTTCGTGGCGTCCGACTACGGCCTTCCGCCCCGCGAGCAGCTCGACTCGCGGCGCCCCGGCCCGCCCCCGCCGGCACACCGCACGGAGGAGCGGCAGGCCGTCGCCGACGCTGCGTGGGGAGGGGATTGGCAGTCCGCCGAGCGGTACGTCCGGGCGGCGGGCGAGGACTGGGACGAGCGCTGGAACCGGCTGGAGCTCCTGCAACAGATCGCCTGGGAGGACGACGCCTGGCTCGACGCCTGGCGCGCGGCCGAGCCCCGGAACTGCGACGCAGCCACCCTCCACGCGAGCATCATGGTCCATCGCGCCTGGGAGATCCGGGGCAGTGGGTATGCCCACGAGGTCATGACCTCGGACATGAACCGCTTCCGCGCCATGCTCCCGGCCGCGATCGAGGAGGCGCGGCAGGCCGCGCTGCTCGACCCCGCGAACCCGAGCCCCTGGGTCGTGATGGTCACGGCGGCGCGCGGAGCGCAGTACCCCCGCGCACAGTTCAAGCCGCTGTGGGAAGGGCTCATCGCCCGCGCTCCCCACCACTATGAGGGGCACTGGCAGGCCCTCCAGTACTGGTGCGCAAAGTGGTTCGGCAGCGACCGGCGGATGATGCGGTTTGCCCGCCAAGCGGTCCGCAAGGCCCCGCCCGGCAGCCCGCTGGCCGGGATCTATCTCCACGCGCTGAACGAGCTCACCGAGCGGTCCGCCACCGGCGCGCTGGCCGTCACGCCGATGGCGAGGAGCGTGCTGAAGCAGATTGCCGCCTCGTTCGATCGGGTCGCCCCCGACGACGAGCGGCTGCCGGTCCTGCGCCACCTGCTGGCCCACTACATGCTCCGGTCGATGATGTACGCGCCCGCCTTGGAGCAGTTCCGCCTGATCGGACCGTGGTGCGGCGCCCAGCCCTGGCGCAAGGACGGGAACCCGGTCATGGCCTTCGAAACGGCCCGCGGCACGGCCGCGAAGCTTTCCCGGACCCGTCCCGCCCCGCAGCCGCCGGTCTACAAGATCGGCCGCTAGCCTCGGTCTTTCGTTTCGGTCTGCCGACGGAGTCGGCGGGCCGTTTCACGTTCTGTGGTTGGTGGTGGGCAGGCTGGTGGCCCGTCTGTCGCGTCGGGGGGTGGGAGCCGGGTTCCACTGCTCCGGGCCGCGTGGCGCTGTCGCGTGTACGGGGAGAGCTGCTGGTCAGCCCGGGTTCGGTAGGTGGACGAGCCGGTCGACGGCGGTCGAGATGTCGTGGATCCAGGGCCAACCTCGCCGTCGGCGACCAGAACGGCGACGGCAACAAGGGCCTCCTCGCCCTAGCCCCCGTGGCTGCGGCGCGAGCGGCCCTCCCCGCTCATGGTGGGTCACAGCCGGTACCGCCCGCCTCAGGGGCCGTTGGGTGCGGCCGGAAATCAGTCCTACAGTCCTGACCACATCGGGGCTATCCCAGGAACGACAACCGCACCTGCCGCTGCGGGTTGTCCTTGTTGGTGTCCACCAACCTCCGCTAGGACAACCCCGAGCCTACGTTGCCCCGGACCCGGCGTCGCAGCCTCCGCGGCATCGGACGGCGGGCGGAGAGGCAAGGGTGAAGCCCAGCGGGGTGGCAGCGTGCCCGCAGCCGAGACCGCTCAGCCGGTCGTTCCGCCCTGGCCGAGCTGCTTGCTCGCCACAGCATTACGGGCCATTCCCGTCTCCCTCGATGCTGCCCAGGAAACAGCCCCTGATTCACCCGCTCACCAGGCCAAGCAGTCTCCAGAAACTGACACCCGCGAATCGAGGGTCCGATCAACCGAAGGCCGCCTGCGGCTGTCGATCTCTTGGGGAGCAGCGCAAACGCCGACGCGGCGCCCGGTTCTCCGGGCGCCGCGTCGCGTCTCGTCAGATGGGCGGAAGACCGCGCTCGTACCCCTCCACCTTGTCATACTCCAGCATGCTCGACACCCGGACGGTGTGGTGGGGCGGGTGTGGCGCCGACCGTACCGGCCGCCACCGACAAGACCTTCGGCGACGGCCGGTACGCGGTCGGTTCAGCTGACGCGGGTCTTCTCCCGGGCCGGTTCTGCTGCTGCGGGCGTGGGCTCGTCGACGAGGAGTGGTCGGGCCGCGACCAGGCCGGCCGCGGTTTCGGGGACGACGAGCGCGAGGAGCAGCAGGAGGGGGATCTGCCAGGTGTCGGTGAGGGTGTGGAGGAGTCCGAGGGTGGCGGGGCCGGTGCCGGCGAGGAGGTAGCCGAAGGTCTGCGCCATGCCCGACAGGCGTGCGGCGACGGCCGGGTTGGGTGAGCGCAGGGTGAGGAGGGTCATGGCGAGGGGGAAGGCGCTGCCGGTGGCGAGGCCGAGGATGCATACCCACATCCACGCGAGCGAGGGCATGGTGAGGATCCCGGCGAGGCTGGTGATCTTGATGGCGGCCAGTGCGAGGACGAGGGGCTGCTGTTGTGGGAGGCGGGCGGCGATCACCGGCATGACGTAGCCCATGGGGATGCCGAGGGTGAGCATCACGGAGACCATCGCGCCGGCGGTGGTCTTGCTATAGCCGTCGGCCTGCATGATCTCGGGCAGCCATGCGGCGAGCGCGTAGAACATGAGGGAGACGATCCCGAGGAAGGTGGCGACCGCCCACGCCAGCGGGGACCGCAGCAGGCTGCCTTCGTGGCGGCCCGCTGCGGGGCGCTGGGTGCCGGAGCCGGGGCCGTGGTGGCGTGTGGCCAGGACGGCCCACAGTGCGGCACCGGCGGCGGCGGGCGCCGCCCAGACGGCCATTGCCGCTTGCCATCCGGCGAGGCGTCCGACGGGCACGGCTATGCCTGCGGCTACTGCGCCGCTTGACGCCATGAGGGTCATCGCCAGGCCGGTCGCCCGCCCGATCTGGTGGGCGAAGCGTTCCTTGACGACGGCGGGGACGAGAACGTTGCCGGTGGCGATCCCCGCGCCGGCGATGATCGTCCCGGCGAAAAGGGCGGTGGTGTAGGGCAGGCCGCGCAGGGTGATGCCGACGGCGATCAGCAGCAGCGCGCCGGTGATCGCGGGCTCGGTGCCGGTACGCCGTGCGACAGCCGGCACCCATGCGGCGAACGCGCCGAGGCACAGCACGGGCAGGGTGGTCAGGATGCTGAGCTGGAGGCCGGTGAGGTGGCGGGTGTGCTGGATGTCGGTGAGCAGCGGGCCGGTGCAGGTGATCGCGGCCCGAAGGTTCACGGTGAGCAGGATGAGGCCGAGCAGTACCCATATGCGGGTGGCGTGGCGTCTGGTCGTGGTGGTGGGCATAGCGGGTGTTCCCCCGGTGTGAAGCATGTGGTGGCCCGGGTGCAGGGTCGTGGCACGGGCCGGAAACGAGGAGACGGCGCCCTCCGTCAGGGGGCCTTGCCCCGGGTGGGGTGGGCCGTGTGGAGGGCGCCGTCTCACGGGCCGTGTGCGGGCCGGCCGTCCCCGGCCCGCACACGGTGTCCTTGGGTTAGAGGCTGACCGTGTCGTGGCCGAGGGGGCAGCCGCCGGTCTTGGCGGCGGTGCCGGTGAGGAACGCGGCGGCGGTCGCGGTGCTGCCGGTGTCAGAGGGGGCGGCGGCGGTGCCGCCGAGTTGGCCGAAGATCTCCTCGGACAGCAGGTCCTGCTTGCCCTTCAGGCTGGAGGCGACCTTCTGGTCTGCGGAGAACACCATCTCCGCGGCGATGTTGTCCTGGACGATGCGCGCGATGTTCTCCAGCGCCACGTTCACGGGGTCGGTGACGGGCAGCTGGTCGCTGATGATGTCGATCAGGTGCGTCGCCGCGCGGTCGGGGTTCATGTGGGGGCGGATGATGATGGTGTTCTGGTTGTCGACCGACGTGGTCCACATGGAGAAAACGGCTATGTAGACGTCGTTCCAGCGGGCGCCGAGCTGGTTCTTCCAGCGGGTCATGAGGGCGTTGACGGCGTCGATCTGGACCTTCGCGGCGTAGGACATGTTCGTGCGTATGTCGCCGTAGACGGCGCCGGTGGCGTCCTCGAACTGCTTCATCGTGAACGACCGGTTGTCGATGGCGTTGGAGCAGAAGTCGATCAGCGAGTTGAGGATCGCGCGGGAGGACTTCTCCAGCTTATCGGGCAGGCCGGCGGGCTTGAGGGCGTTCCGGCCGCTGATCAGGACGTCGCGCCACTGGCGCAGCGGGTCGACCCAGGCGGTGGACTCGGGGCCGACCATGGCGACGGATTCGAGGTCGTGGGCGTCCATGTCGCCGGCCTTGAGGTGCCAGTCGGGGACGCGCTTGTTGAGGTAGCGGGCGAGGACGGAGAACGTGCCGAGCGGGGTGTGGGCGATCGACTTCGCCAGCTGGAAGATCTGGTCGATCGGCGCGGTCTGCTCGGCCACGACACCGTTCTCGACCAGGTAGTACGTGCCCCCCTCGGGACCGTTGGTCACGACGATGACCGGGGAGAGCTTGTTCTGGAGTTCGTCCTTGAGGGACTTGTAGCGGGTTCGCATCCCGGCGTTGACGTTCAGGATCGCGATGCGCGCCTCGTCCTTCGTCATGGCGGGGGCAGCGCCGTCGGTCGTGGGCGCGGTTTCGGCGGAGGCCGAGGTGGCGGTCGCGGTGGCGAGGAGAGTTCCGGCGCCGATCGCGGTCGCGGTGCCGATGAAGTTGCGGCGGGTGGTCATGAATTTTCCCCTGGTGCTTCCGTGGGTGGGTCGGTCGTGAGCGGCCGTGGCGCACGGGCCGGCTTGGGGGGCGGCTGTGCGGTGGTGCCGTTGTGGGGGGAAGCGAGGCGCGGGGCCGTGGTGCGCCGGTGAGGGGGCGCGGGTGCCGTGTGGGCGTGGCGGTCCCGTGGTCTGGCCGGGGGTGAGCCAGAGCGGTGGTGCGGGGTGCTGGGTGGTGCGGGGTGGGGGGTGTCGCTGCCGGGCCCGGGCGTGCCGGGTGTGGTGGCACTCGGGCCAGAGCGCGAGTTCTGGGGGTTGGGTCCGGCAGCGACGTTCAGGGGGTGGCTCAGCCGAGGTCGGCGGTGGTGGGGACGACGACGCCCCACAGGTCGTCGATGGTGGCGAGCGCGCCGTGGTGCAGCTGCTCGGCGGAGACCTCTGCGACCGCGGACTTCAGGGTGCGGGTGGCGGTGGCGTCGGCGACGACGGTCGGCCGGTTGCCGCGCAGGAACGCGCCCTGGGCGGTGAACAGGACGCACATGTGGGACATGAACCCGGCGATGACGACGTCCTTGTTCCCGGCGGAGTCGACGAGGTCGCCGAGGTTGGTGTCGCGGAAGGCGTCCGGAACGGTCTTGACGATGGTGGCCTCGCCCTCGATGGGCGCGACGGCGGGGTGGATCTGGCCGATCTCGGCGCGGATGTCGTAGGGGGTGCCTTCGCCGCCGTCGTTGATGACGTGGATGACGGTGGCGCCGGCCTCGCGGGCCTTGGCGAGGAGGGTGGCGGCGGCGTCGAGCGCGGGCTGCCAGCCGTCGAGTTCCATGACGCCGCGGGTGTAGGTGTTCTGGTAGTCCACGAGGATGACGGTGGAGTTGGCGAGGGCGGCGGGGGTCTGGTCGAACTGGTTGAGCTCACGGAGCGTGGTGGACGGCATGGGTGTGCTTCTCCTGTGGGTGGTTCGAAGATCGAAGGTTTAACTCGGCACCGTGTGCGGCGAGTTACGTTCCCCACCGTAGGGGCTGGCTGAATCGAACCCCTGTCGGATAAGTTGCAGAAACCGACACGACACCTAGCGGAATGGGGGATTCCGGACATGCTGGGGTCCAGACTCGTAGCGATCATGATCTTCGACGGCGTGGACCTCCTCGACGTCACCGGCCCACCAGAAGTCTTCGCACTCCTGGGCCGTGACCTGAAGAAAGACCCCGGATACCGGGTCCAACTCGCCGCGGAAACCCTCGACCCCGTCACCACCGGCGCAGGCGTCCGCCTCATACCGGACGTCGCATTCTCCGACATCGCCGAACGACGCATCGACACCCTCATCGTGCCCGGATCCGTCACCATCGACCGCGAACACCGCATACACCCAGTGATCGACCCCGCCGTAGTCGCCTGGGTCCGAAGGCTCGCCTACCGCTCACGCCGCGTCGCCTCCGTCTGCGTCGGCGCGCACCTCCTCGCCGAGGCCGGCCTCCTCGAAGGCAAGCGGGTCACCACCCACTGGTCGACCGCCCGACAGCTCGCCACCCGCTACCCCGGCGTCGACGTCGACCCCGACCCGATCTTCATCAGGCAGGGCAACGTCTGGACCGGCGCCGGCATCACCGCCTGCCTCGACCTCGCCCTGGCCCTCGTCGCCGAAGACTTCGGCGAGCACGCCGCCATGGGCGTCGCCCGCCAGCTCGTCATGTACCTCAAGCGCCCCAGCGGACAGTCACAGTTCTCCGTGCCGATCGAACCCGCCTACACCAGCCGCCGCATGGACGACCTCCGGCACTACGTCACCACGAACCTGCACCAGAAGATCACCATGACGGAACTCGCCGCCCACGCCCACATCGGCGAGCGCCAGCTCACCCGCATCTTCAAGGATGAGACCGGCATGACCCCGGCCGCCTACGTCGAGACCGCGCGGATCGAGCTCGCCCGCAACCGCCTGGAAGCCACCGAGGAGACACTCCCCCGGATCGCCACGGCGTGCGGGTTCGGCAGCACCGACACCCTCATACGGGTCTTCCGCAAGCGCCTCGGACTCACCCCCAGCGAGTACCGCCGCCGCTTCCGCCACACCGGCTGAACGCGCAGCGCTCAAGCCGGGCGGGTGGCGACAAGGGCTTCGGCGCGGACGGTCTCGGTGAACTGGCCGTCGGGCTGGTTGTCGGCGAGGGCCTGGCGCAGGTCCCGCTCGAAGTCGCCGCGGCGGTCCCCGAACAGCGCCGGCGTGGAAAAGCCGTAGGAGAACTGGAGGCCAACGACCTCGTCGACGGTGCGGGGGATGGTGCGGCCGAAGCCAGATGGTCGGCGCCGAACTGCTGCCGAACGCCTCGGCGATGAGCGCCGCGTACTTCAACGCGGCCCGGGTGGTGGGCCCGGCCGTCGCCGGCCTCCTCATCTCCCACCTCAACGTCGCCACCGTGATCGTGATCAACGCGGTCAGCTACCTCGCGACCGTCCTGAGCGTACTGGCGATGCGCCCGGGAGAGTTGTACCGGGCCGCCGTGCGGCCCCGCGCGGCGAAGATCGCGGACGGGCTGCGCTACACGGTGCGCCGGCCGGACCTGATGCGGCCCATCTTCCTGACCGGCGTGCTGGGACTGGTCGGCTTCAACTTCCAGCTGACGCTGCCCCTGTTGGCCAAGACGGAGTTCCACGCCGACTCCGCCTCCTTCGGCCTGCTGAGCCGCTGGCGGTGGGCTCGCTGGGCGCGGCGCTGGTGACCACTCCCCGGCGGGGCCGGCTGACGGCACTGGTCGTCACGGGATCGGCGCTGGCCTTCGGGGTGTTCGAGTTCCTGACCGGGCTGGCGCCGGGGCTGCGGGCGGCCTGCGTACTGCTCGCCGGTACGGCTTCACGATGATGTACTTCACCCAGGCCGCCAACCACCGCGTCCAGTTGGGCTCGGACCCCGAGTACCGGGGCCGGGTGATGGCCCTCTACACGGTGATCTTCCAGGGCACGACCCCGCTCGGCGCCCTGCTCACGGGCTGGGCGGCCGGCGCGTGGGGCGTCCGCTGGGCCCTGTACGCGGGCGGACTGATCTCGGTACTGGGCGCGCTGGCGGCCTTCACCAGCTGCCCGCGGTCGGCCCTGACGCGACCGGCCAACTGGTGGCCCAGCCGGCCCCGGAGCAGCAGCCGGCGGTCCGGCAGCTCCCCGAACCGCAGCCGGGGGCCCCGTACGGCCGCGCCTGCACAGGGTGGTTGAGACGCGGGCGCGGCCCCCGGTCGGGGGACCGGGGGCCGCGCTCAGGGGATGTGCGGGATCACAGGCCGAGGGCCGAGCCGCGCCAGTTCTGGTACGGGCGGGCGTCCGAGCAGTCCCAGATGACGAGGCGGGTGGAGAACCAGGTGACGGCCACGTCCACGCACTTGCCGGAGTGGACGCTGCGCAGCTTGCCCCCGGGCAGCAGCTCGAACTGCTGGTTGGCGGCGCCGTGGCAGGAGTTCAGGCCCAGGCGCGAGCCGTTCTCCGTCGCTGCGTACTGGACGTCCAGGCAGTGCCCCATGGAGCGGATGGTCTTGTCGGGCTCCAGGACCCACATCTGGTTGTTGCCGCCGTGGCAGCCGTAGAGCTGGACGATGGTGCCGTCCTGGGTGCTGCCGTCCTTGACGTCCACGCACCTGCCGTTGGGCACGGCGATGATCGGGCCGGAGCCCTCCGGCGGCGGCGGGAAGCAGTGGATCTTCACGAGGGACTGGTAGGTCTCGCCCCAGATCAGCACGGGCCCCGAGGGCCCCTGGGTGATGTGGCAGAGAGCGGACGGATACCCCTCGGCCGTGGCCTGCGCGTAGGCGTTGTCGATGGCCACCTGCTGGACGAGGTTGTACGGGCCGTCACCCTCGCCGGAGAAGTACTTGTCCGTGGTGGGCAGCGTGGCGGCGCCGGCTGCGGAGGGTGGCACGAACAAGGCCACGATCACGGCCATCAGGGCAGCCGCGAAGGTGCGGGCCAACTTCATTGTCGGGTCCTTCCAATGGGTTTTGCGCGTGAGGTGCACCTGACAAAGGAGTCCGGCGGGTTCGGGCCCGTCCGGATTCCGGTGAGGACGACGCTACCGACCGGACGGCCTGCGGCAGTCTCACGGAAGTCTCAACACCGCCACCGCACAGGAAGTCTGAGGGATCGCCGGACGCGCGGGCGCCCCGCTGGGTATCGTCCTGCCGCTGCGGATGAAGATCACGAGGGGCTCTGGTGCGGGATGAGTGAAATCCACGGGTCGCGGCGGGCCGTCCTGGAGGAATTGCGGTCGGCCGTGGCCGTACACCCGCTGGTCAATCTGACCGGCCCCCTGGGGTCCGGGAAGTCGCGGCTCGCCTCGGCGCTGGACGCCGCCCGCACCGTGCACATGGACCTGCCCCAGGCGGCCGCCGCCCTTGCGGGGGCGCGGCTCGTCCCCCTCGACGGGCTGCTGGTCCTCGACGGCGCGGACGGCCCCCGCAGGCGGGAGGAGGTCCGGGGGGCGCTGGACGCCGCGGCCCGGCTGCTGGTGGTCAGCCGTCGCCCGCTCGCCGACGACCTGGAGGACTGGCCCCCGGACGCCGTCACCGTGGCGGTCCCGCCGCTGCCGGACGAGGAGATCACGGCCGGCGTCGAGAGTGCCGAGGGCCGCGAGCTCACCGCACGCCTCGCGGGCGGCCTGCCGCTCCTCGCGCAGGCCGCACAGCGGGCGCTGCGCGCCGGGACCCTGCCGGCCTCGCCCGGCGCGGTGGCGGACCTCCTCGCCACCGAGATCCTCGAACGGCTCGGGCGGGAACTGCCGGGCCGACGGCGCCGGCACGTGCTCCGGCTGCTGGCCACCGTCGGGAGGGCCGACGAGAAGATGCTGGCCGGTGGGCCCGAACTCTTCACGGACCTCGCGGACCTGAGCATCGTCACCCGGGGGTGGCTCGGGCTGGGACTCGCCGAGCCGTACCGCCACGTCATCGAACTCGCCTACCAGTGGCGGCAGCCGGTGGCCCACGAGGCCGCCCGCACCCGCGCGGCCGGCTACCGGCTCACCCAGCTGGACCGTGCCCAGGATTCCGCCACGCGCCGTGAACTCGTCGAGCAGGGCCTCTTCCTGACGGGTGATCCGCTGCTGCGGCAGGAGCTCTTCCCCGCGGCGCACCGCGCCCCGTGCTTCCGCACCGCCACCGACGCCGATGCCGGCCACATCGGCCGGCTGATGCGCGAGTGGGCCCTGGCCGGCGGCCTGGACCCGGGCCGCGCGGACCGGCTGGCCGAGCGCTGGGCCGCCGAGGAGATCTCGGCCATCCACCTGGTCTGCGACGGCGGGGGCCGGCCGGCCTGACGAGCCTGCTCACCATCGGCGACCGCACCGCGGACTCCACCGAGCCGCTGCTCCAGAAGCACACCGGGGAACTCGCCGCCGGAGGGCTCTTCCTGGGCGCGGCGTACTGCTCGGACCGGGCCGTCCACGCCCACCTGCTGCGGCACATCCTCCGCGAGGCCGTCGGCGCCGGACGGCTGGTCGTCTCCACCGCCAGCCCCGACTACCGGACGCTGGTGCACGGCCTGGGCTTCCGTACGCACGGCATGGTCGGAGAGGACGTCTTCCGATGTGGGCGGCCCCCTGAGGTCTTCAGCAGCGACCTCGCCCCTGCCCAACTACCGCGCTGGCTCGCCCGGCTCGGCGGGAGCCCGGTGCGGGACGTCGGCGAGCACATTGCCAAGGCGCTGGCCCGCATCCGGGACCCCCAGGCCCTGGCGGCCAGCCCCCTGCTCGCCCTGGCCCGGACCCCGACGCCGGCGGCCCTGCGCGGCTGGCTGTACGAGGCGGTACACGGACTCGCGCTGAGCGAGGACGAAGCGGAGGCGGAGGCCGGGCGGATCCTCCAGGCCTACTACTTCGGCCGGCCCCGCACCCACCACCAGGTGGCGCGCGGCCTCCACCTCAGCCGCGCCACCTACTTCCGCCGGCTGCGCCACGGCCTCGACACGCTGGGCGCGCGGCTCCAGGCTCCGGTCCGGTAGCGGTCGGCGCGGACCGTACTGGTGACCGTCGATCCCGCGACGAGGGGCTACTGGTGACCGTCACTCCGCGGCGGTGCCCCCCTGGTCAGCAGGTCGACCAGGTGGGTGAGTGCCTCCGCTCCGGGACCCTCGACGGCGGTCTCCGGAGCGGCTTCCGGCGCGGCGCAGCTCGATCCACCCCAGGTACGCGGAGTAGGCGGCCACCGCCCGGCGCCGGGCATCGGCCGGGGCGAGCCTTAGGTGTTCTGTCCTGGGAGGTTGTGGACGGGTGATGCAGGTCTCGGCTGAGGGATCTTGAACGGGTGAGGGCCTTCCGGGTTCGGTGTGGATTGCGACATCTCCACCGACCAGCAGAAGGCCCTCATGCCCCACCGTAATGCACCCCTGACCGAGACCGGACGGCTCCGCCTGGCTCGCTGTGTCGTCGACGAGGGCTGGCCGCTGCACAGGGCCACCGAGCGCTTCCAGTCGCCCACCACGGCCCAGCGGTGGGCCGACCGCTACCGCGTGGCGGGCGAGGCCGCAATGACCGACCGGTCGTCCCGCCCGCATCGAACCCGGCCCTACCGGCCCCAGACCAACGGCAAGGTCGAACGCCTCAACCGCACCCTGCTGGACGAGTGGGCCTACGCCCGCCCGTACCAGTCAGAACAGGAACGACGCGACGCCTTCCCACAGTGGCTGCACACCTACCATCACCACCGCGGACACACCGCGCTCGCAGGCAAACCACCCGCCAGCCGCGTCCCCAACCCTCACAGGGCAATACACCTAGCCACTGGTGGCCACACGCTGAGAGCCCAGCCATCGCTTGGTGCGGCCGGAGATCCCGTTTACAGTCCCGCCGTCCACTATCCGAGGAACGACAACCGCACCTGGCGCTCCAGATTGTCCTTGTTCGTGTCCACCAGGCAGATCGACTGCCAGGTCCCGAGCTCGAGGCGGCCGGCGATGACCGGGACCGTCGCGTGGGGCGGGACCAGGGCGGGCAGGACGTGGTCGCGGCCGTGGCCCGGGGAGCCGTGGCGGTGTTGCCAGCGGTCGTCGGCGGGGAGCAGGTGGTGGAGGGCGGTGAGCAGGTCGTGGTCGCTGCCCGAGCCGGTCTCCAGGACGGCCAGGCCGGCGGTGGCGTGCGGGACGAAGAGGTTGAGGAGGCCGTCGCGGCCCTCGGAGGCGCGGGAGAGGAAGTCCTCACAGTGGCGGGTGAGGTCGGTGACGGTCTCGGTGGGGCCGGTGGTGAGGGTGAGGATCGTGGTGCTGAAGGGCATGGGCTCATCCTGCCGTTCACGGGGCGCGATCGCTCGTTCCCGGGCCGCGGGGCGCGGAGGCGCCGTCGAGCGGCGCCTCGCGGGTCGCTCGCGCGGACCGGTGTGGGGCGACGGGCCCCTGTCGGACCGGGAAGATCCTGGAGCCGTCCACAGTTAGTGGAATCGTGAACGAATTCGGGGTACACGAGGTGGACGTGGTGGTCATCGGTGCCGGGCAGGCCGGGCTGTCCGCGGCCTACCACCTGCGGCGCACGGGGTTCGAGCCCGACCGGGACTTCGTCGTCCTCGACCACGCCCCGCGCCCCGGCGGCGCCTGGCAGTTCCGCTGGCCCTCCCTCACGTACGGCAAGGTCCACGGGATGCACGCGCTGCCCGGCAAGGAGCTGACCGGAGCCGATCCCGCGCGACCGTCCTCCGAGGTGATCGGCGGCTACTTCGCCGACTACGAGGAGACCTTCGGCCTGCGCGTCCACCGGCCGGTGGACGTGACGGCCGTGCGCGAGGAGGAGGGGGGCCGGCTGCGCGTCGAGACCTCGGAAGGCCGCTACGAGACCCGGGCGCTGATCAACGCTACCGGCACCTGGGACCGCCCGTTCTGGCCGCGCTACCCGGGGGCAGGAGACCTTCCGCGGCCGCCAGCTGCACACCTCGCAGTACCCCGGCCCCGAGGCCTTCGCCGGCCTGCGCGTGGTCGTGGTCGGGGGCGGAGCCTCCGGCACCCAGCACCTGATGGAGATCGCCGAGGTCGCCGCCGGGACGACCTGGGTCACCCGCCGCGAGCCCGTCTACCGCGAGGGCCCGTTCGGCGAGGACCAGGGCCGGGCGGCGGTCGCCCTGGTGGAGGAGCGGGTCCGGCAGGGCCTGCCGCCTCAGAGCGTGGTCTCGGTCACCGGACTCCCCGTCAACGACGCGATCCGCAGCGCCCGCGAGCGCGGCATCCTCGACCGCGAGCCCATGTTCGACCGGATCACACCGACCGGGGTGGCCTGGGACGACGGGCGGACGGTCGAGGCGGACGTGATCCTGTGGGCGACCGGCTTCCGGGCCGCGATCGACCACCTCGCGCCGCTACGGCTGCGCGAGGTGGGCGGCGGCATCCGCGTCGAGGGGACCAGGGCGGTCCGCGACGCGCGCGTCCACCTCGTCGGATACGGACCCTCGGCCTCGACCATCGGCGCCAACCGCGCCGGGCGGGCGGCCGTCGCCGAGATCCGCCGGCTCCTCAGGCGCGACCCGCAGCCCGTCGGTTCTCGTTGAACTCGGACACGTTCGCCTGGTGTTCGGCGTAGTCGGCCGTGAACCGGGTGTCGCCCGGCTTGACCGTGACGAAGTAGAGCCAGTCACCCTTCGCCGGCTCGATCGCGGCCGCCATCGCGGCGTCGCCCGGGTTCCCGATGGGCGACGGGGGCAGTCCCCTGCGCTCGTAGGTGTTGTACGGGCTGTCGATGCGGGTGTCCTGGTGCGTGGTGTCGACGGTGTCCCGGCCCAGGGCGTAGTTGATCGTCGAGTCCATCTGAAGCGCCATGCCCCGGGCGAGGCGGTTGTAGACGACCCGCGCGACCTTGCCCATGTCCTCGGCGGAATCGGCCTCCGCCTGCACGATGCTGGCGATGATCACGGTCTGGTGGACGCTCATCCCCTGGCGCCGGGCGCCCTGCGCGATGCGTTCGGCGCCGAAGCGTTTCGCCGCCGTCTCGACCATGTAGCGCAACAGGCCCTTGGCGGTGGTCGCCTCGACCACCGGGTAGGTCGCGGGGAAGAGATAGCCCTCCGGGTTGCCCTCGGCCGCGGGCGGCAGGGCGAGGCCGGTGGCCGGCGCGTGGGCGGTCGTGCGGGTGGTGCCCTCGGGGAGGCCGAGGGAGCGGTCGACGGCCGCGTACACCTCCCCGGCCCGCCAGCCCTCCGGGATGAGGAGGGTGCGCTGCTTCTCGGCCGGGGGCCGTCGCTCCTGCCCGCCGGTCAGCAGCAGGGGGACCGTGACGGCGGTGGCGACGACCAGGGTGCTCAGGATGAGGACGAATCGGCCGCGCCGGGTGAGGCGGGCGCGGCGGCGACGGTGTTCGGGCTGCCAGGACCGGTACGTCATGGGCGCACGCTAACCCGCTCGACCCGCGAATCCGGGGAGCCGCAACGCGGCGGCACCGCCGGTCCCCTGGGACGGGGGTCCGGCGGTGCCTCGTACGGCGATCGTCAGACGAGCCAGCCCAGGAAGTGGAGGACGCCGGCGAGGACGGTGGTGATGACGTTCATGGTGGTGCCTTCTCCTTGTACGGGACTTCTGTGGGACTGCGCGGTCGCGGTCTGCAGCCCGTCGCTCGCGCACCGTAATCATCAGCCGTCACAAGGGAGTCGGGCAACGAAATCCGGGACGATCACACGTTCTGGGGAACAACCGCTCCCACGTTCGTGCGTTCGGCCGCCGCGGGCGCCTGGGCGTCCCGCCGGACCAGCGCCGCGTACCGCCCGTCGCGGGCGAGCAGCTCGTCGTGCGTGCCGCGTTCGGCGATCCGGCCGGCCTCCAGGACGACGATCTGGTCGGCGTCGCGGACGGTGGAGAGCCGGTGGGCGATGGTGATCGTGGTGCGTCCGGCGGAGAGCGCGTCGATGGCCCGCTGGACGGCGTGTTCGGTACGGGTGTCGAGGGCGCTGGTGGCCTCGTCGAGGATCAGCACCGGCGGGTCGCGCAGGATCGTGCGGGCGATGGCCAGGCGCTGCTTCTCGCCGCCGGAGAAACGGTAGCCGCGCTCGCCGACGAGGGTGTCGTAGCCCTCGGGCAGCGAGGCGATGTGGTCGTGGATCTGGGCGGCGCGCGCGGCGGCCTCGATCTCCCCGTCGGTGGCGTCGGGCTTGGCGAAGCGCAGGTTGTCGGCGACGGAGGCGTGGAAGAGGTAGGTCTCCTGGGAGACCACGCCGACGGCCCGGGCGAGCGTGTCGAAGTCGAGGTCCCGCACGTCCACGCCGTCGAGCGTGACGCGCCCGCCGGTGACGTCGTAGAGCCGTGGCACCAGGTAGCTGAGGGTGGACTTGCCGGAGCCGGTGGGGCCGACCACGGCGAGGCTGCCGCCGGCCGGGACGGTGAGGTCGATGCCGTCGAGGGTGGCCCGGCCCGCGCCCCCGGGCTCGTAGCGGAAGGAGACCTTCTCGAAGGCCACCTCCCCGGTGGTCCTCGCGAGGCGGACGGGCTCGGCGGGCTCGGTGATCTCGACCGGCAGGTCGAGGTACTCGAAGATGCGCTGGAAGAGCGCGAGCGAGGTCTGGATCTGCACACCGGTCGACAGCAGGCTCACGGCGGGCCGGAACAGGCCCTGCTGGAGCGAGACGAAGGCGACGAGCGTGCCGAGGGAGACGGCGGGGCCGCCGGCCTGGAGGGCGAGGCCCGCGGCCCAGTAGATCAGCGCGGGCATGGCGGCCATCACGATGCCGATGGTGGACATCCGCCACCGCCCGGCCATGGAGGAGCGCACTTCGAGGTCGACGAGGCGCTCGGACTCCTCGGCGAAGGACCTGGTCAGGGAGTCGGCGCGGCCCATGGTGCGGCCGAGCAGGATGCCGCTGACCGAGAGGGACTCGGTGACGGTCGCCGCCATGGCGGCCATCTGCTTCTGGCGCTGGGTGGTGATCCGCTTGCGCTCTTTCCCGACCCGGCGGCTGATCCATACGAAGACGGGCAGCAGGAGCAGCGAGACGAGGGTGAGCCGCCAGTCGAGGGCGAGCATCGCGACGACGGTGGCGACGACCGCGGTGAGGTTGGAGACGAGGGAGGTGGCGGTCGAGGTGACCGTCGCCTGCATGCCGCCGATGTCGTTGGCGATCCGGGACTGGACCTCGCCGGTGCGGGTGCGGGTGAAGAAGGCCAGCGGCATCCGCTGGAGCTGTGCGTAGACGGCGGTGCGCAGGTCGTGCATGACGCGCTGGCCGACCGTGGTGGAGATCAGGGTCTGGAGCACACCGAAGACGCCCGAGGTCACGGCGGTGACGATCATGCCGAGCACGAGCAGGCTGAGCAGTCCGGTGCGGCCCTGCGGGATCGCGGTGTCCAGGATCTCGCGCAGGAGGAAGGGCGAGGCGATCGTGACGAGGGACGAGGCCCCGACGAGCAGGCCGACGACGGCGAGGCGGCCCCGGTAGGGCCGGAAGAGCCGCAGGATGCGCCGCAGCTGGGCGGGCTCCTCGGGCTGCCGCGGGTCACGGGCGGGAGGTGTCCAGGTGGACTCGTCGTGCGGATGCATGGGCTCCTACGAGGGGTGAGACGGTACGACGGACGAGAGCGTAGCTCATTGTTACCTACACTCACAATGAACCAGGTCCTGATATTGTTCCCGCATGAGCACCCCCGCCCCGGGCGCCCTCGGCGCCCCCGACCCGGACGGCCTCCTCGCCGAGCAGCTGCTCCGGCTCACCCGCCGGCTGCACCGCATCCAGAAGCACCACCTGGAGCCGGTCGGCATCACCCCCGCACAGTCTCGGCTGCTGCGGACCGTCGCGCACTACGAGCAGCCGCCCCGGATGGCCGATCTGGCGGCCCGGCTCGAGGTCGTCCCGCGGGCCGTGACCAGCCTCGTCGACGGCCTGGAGACGGCCGGCCGGGTGCGCCGGGTGCCCGATGCGACGAACCGCAGGGTGGTGCGGATCGAGCTCACCGACGCCGGCCGCGACACACTGAGGGAGCTGCGCAGCGCGCGCCGGGCGGCCGCAGAGGACATGCTGGCTCCACTGACCGTCGAACAGCGCGAGGTGCTCGGAGGTCTGCTGTCCGCTCTGGTCGACCGCGGTCCTGAGCGCGTCTGCTGAGACCGGGGCAGCCGAGACCGGGGTACGGCCGCGCCGGAGGGGAGCCGTCGCCATGCCGGTACTGGAGCCGAACCCGCGGGCCCTGCGAGCCGGTACGAAGCGGCGGGCGGCGCCCGACCGGGTGCCCGACCTCCAGGCCCGCGGCACCCCGAAGCACCTGCGCGAGGAGCTGACCGCCGTCCTCGGCCCCGGCAAGGTGCTGTCCAAGATCTCCGATCTGGTCCGGTACGCCTCCGACGCGAGCCCCTACCGCTTCGTGCCCCAGGTCGTGGTGGTGGCGGAGGATCTCGACGACGTGTCCGCGGTCCTCTCCTACGCGCACGGCAAGGGCCGCGAGGTGGTGTTCCGGGCCGCCGGCACCAGCCTCAACGGACAGGCGCAGGGCGAGGACATCCTGGTCGACGTGCGCCGCCACTGGGCGGGCGTCGAGGTCCTGGACGGCGGCGCCCGCGCCCGGATCCGGCCGGGCACCACCGTGGTGCGGGCCAACGCGGCGCTCGCCCCGCACGGCCGGGTGCTCGGCCCCGACCCGGCGAGCGCGATCGCCTGCACGATCGGCGGCGTGGTCGCCAACAACGCCTCCGGCATGACCGCGGGGACCACGCGCAATTCCTACCGGACCGTCGCCTCGCTCACCTTCGTGCTCCCGAGCGGCACGGTCGTCGACACCGCCGACCCGGCCGCCGACGAGGAGCTGGCCCGGGCGGAGCCGCGGCTGTGCGCGGGACTGATGGCCCTGAAGGCCGAGATCGAGGCGGACGCGGAGCTCACCGCCCGGATCCGGGCCAAGTACCGGATCAAGAACACCAACGGCTACCGGCTCGACGCCTTCCTCGACGGTGCCACCCCCGTCGAGATCCTGCGCGGCCTGATGGTGGGCTCCGAGGGCACCTTCGGCTTCATCTCCGAGGTCGTCTTCGACACCCTCCCGCTGGACCGCGAGGTCTCCACGGCGCTGCTCTTCTTCCCCTCGCTGCCCGCCGCGGCCGCCGCCGTTCCCCGCTTCCGCGACGCGGGCGCGCTGGCCGTCGAGCTGATGGACGGCAACACGCTGCGGGCCTCGGTGCGCGTGCCCGGGGTGCCGGCCGACTGGGCGGAGCTGCCCAGGGACACGGCCGCCCTGCTCGTGGAGTTCCGCGCCCCCGACCAGGCCGCGCAGGAGGCGTACGAGCGGGCCGCCGAGGCCGTGCTCGGGGAGCTGCGGCTCGTCGCCCCCGTCGGCTCCGTCAGCAACGCCTTCACGCGCGACCCCAAGACCATCGCCGGGTACTGGAAGGCCCGCAAGGCCTTCGTGACGGCGGTCGGCGGCGCGCGCCCCTCGGGGACGACCCTGATCACCGAGGACTTCGCGGTGCCGCCCGCCCGGCTCGCCGAGGCCTGCGCGGAGCTGCTCGACCTCCAGGCCCGGCACGGCTTCGACGCCGCCGTGGCCGGGCACGCTGCCGACGGGAACCTGCACTTCCTGCTGGCCTTCGACGCGGGCGACCCGGCCGACGTCGAGCGGTACGCCGAGTTCATGGCCGACTTCTGCAAGCTGACCGTGGAGCGCTTCGACGGCTCCCTGAAGGCGGAGCACGCCACCGGCCGCAACATCGCGCCGTTCCTCGAGCTGGAGTGGGGCGCCAAGGCCACCGAACTGATGTGGCGGACCAAGGAGGTCATCGACCCGGACGGGGTGCTCGCCCCCCGCATCGTCCTCGACCGCGATCCGCAGGCCCACCTGCGGGGCCTGAAGACCATCCCCACGGTCGAGGCGATCGCCGACCCGTGCATCGAGTGCGGCTTCTGCGAACCCACCTGTCCCAGCCACGACCTGACGACCACTCCGCGCCAGCGGATCGTGCTGCGCCGCGAGATGATGCGGCAGGCCGACGGCTCCCGGGTCGAGACCAGCCTCCTGGAGTCGTACGGCTACGACGCCGTCGACACCTGCGCCGGCGACTCCACCTGCCGGCTGGCCTGCCCGGTCGGCATCGACACGGGCGCCCTGATGAAGGCCTTCCGGCACGAGCGGCACTCCGCGCGCGAGGAACGGATCGCCGCCCTCACCGCGCGGAACTTCCGCGCCGTGGAGGCCTCGGCACGGCTCGCCGCGGGCGCCGCCGAGCGGATCGGGGACCGGCTCCTGGAGTCGGTGACCGGGCTCGCGCGCAGGGCGGTGCGCCCCGACCTCGTACCGGAGTGGCTTCCCCAGATCCCGGGCGCGGCCGCCCGCAGGCTGCCCCGCACCCACCGCCCGGCCGCCGTCGCCGTCTACTACCCGGCCTGTGTGAACCGGATCTTCGGCAACCCCGGCGGCCTCGAAGGCCCGTCGCTGCCCGAGGCCGTGGTGGCGCTCTCGGCGCGGGCAGGGCGGCCGGTGTGGATCCCGGACGACGTGACGGGGACGTGCTGCGCGACGATCTGGCACTCCAAGGGGTACGAGCGCGGCAACGAGGTGATGGCCAACCGGATCGTCGAGGCGGCCTGGGGCTGGACCGCAGGCGGCCGCCTTCCGCTGGTGGTGGACGCTTCCTCCTGCACCCTCGGCATCGCCCACGAGGTGGTGCCGTACCTCACCGACGACAACCGGGAGCTGCACGCGGAGCTGACGGTGGTCGACTCGCTGGTGTGGGCGGCGGACGAGCTGCTGCCCCGGCTCGACGTACGCCACCGGGTCGGCTCGGCGGTGGTGCACCCGACCTGCTCGATGCGGCTCCTGGGCGACGAGGACCGGCTGACCGCGCTCGCCGGGGCGTGCGCGGAGGAGGTCGTGGTCCCGGTCGACGCCGGCTGCTGCGCCTTCGCCGGCGACCGGGGGATGCTGCACCCGGAGCTGACGGCGTCGGCCACGGCCCGGGAGGCGGCCGAGGTCGGTGCCCGGCCGTTCGACGCGCATCTGTCGGCGAACCGGATGTGCGAGATCGGCATGGACCGGGCCACCGGTCGCACGTACTACTCCGCTCTGCTGGAGCTGGAGCGCGCGACCCGCCCGTAAGGCCCTCGCCACCGGAACAGAGGAGTCCGAGGAGTCCAACCACCGCTACGCACAAGTCCAAACGGCGCCCTTGCGGATCAGGAGCATCAACGGCCAAGGTCCTGTTCGGGATTCATGAACCCACCATGCACTCACGGCAATCGGAGGTTCCATGACCGACAGCACTCCCCCGCGCCCCAGCCGCCGCTCCGTCCTCAGGACCACGGGTGCCGCAGGTGCCGGACTCGGCCTCGGCTCCTTAGGAGCGGCCCCCGCCGAGGCGGCAGCCCCCGCCGAGGCGGCCACCGCCGCCGAAGCGCACTCCGGGACGGCGCCCGCCACCCCGCCCCGCAAGGGCGCCACCATGGCCGGTGTCCCCTTCGAGCGCCGCTCCACGGTCCGGGTCGCCCTCGTCGGGCTCGGCAACCGCGGCGGCAGCATGATCGACCTCTATCTGGCCCTGCCGGGCGTCCGGGTGGTCGCGGTCTGCGACCCGGTG
This sequence comes from Streptomyces sp. NPDC085481, assembly GCF_044541845.1. Classification (NCBI taxonomy): domain Bacteria; kingdom Bacillati; phylum Actinomycetota; class Actinomycetes; order Kitasatosporales; family Streptomycetaceae; genus Streptomyces; species Streptomyces sp. NPDC085481. Next base: position 206,388 of record NZ_JBITTJ010000009.1, on the reverse strand, counting down.
AAGGCGAAGGCCGAGCAGGCCGCCGCCAAGGTCGTCGCCGCGGGCCGGCCCTCCCCCGCCGTCTACGCAAGCGGCGAGGACGACTACCTCAGGCTGTACGAGCGCACGGACGTCGACTTCGTCCACGTGGCCACGCCCTGGGACCTGCACTTCGAGATGGCCAAAGAGGCGATGCTGCACGGCAAGCACGTCGGCGTCGAGTGTCCGGTCGCGCTCCGGCTCGAGCACCTGTGGGAGCTCGTCGACCTGTCCGAGCAGACCCGGCGGCACTGCATGCAGCTGGAGAACTGCTGTTACGGGCGCAACGAGATGCGGGTGCTGCGCATGGCGCACGCCGGCAAGTTCGGCGAGCTCCTGCACGGCGCGGGCGCGTACAACCACGACCTGCGCGCGCTGATGTTCTCGCCGACGTACTACGAGGGCCCCTGGCGCCGCCTCTGGCACACCCGGCTGCGCGGCGACCTCTACCCCAACCACGGCTTCGGCCCGGTCGCCAACTACATGGACGTCAACCGGGGCGACCGGGTCGTCAGCATCAGCAGCTTCGGCACGCCCGCGCTCGGCCTCGCCGAGTACCGGGCCGCCCACATGCCGAAGGGCGACCCGAGCTGGAAGGAGTCGTACATCGAGAGCGACCGGACGATCAGTCTGGTCCAGACGGCGCGGGGCCGGGTCATCCGCCTGGAACACGACGTCTCCACGCCGCACCCCTACAGCCGGATCAACAGCCTCGGCGGCACCCGCGGCGTCTTCGAGGACTATCCGGCGCGGATCTATCTGGAACCGGACCACAAGGGCGACCAGTGGGCCGACTTCGGCGCGTACGCGGCGGAGTTCGACCACTGGCTGTGGAAGGAGCACGCCGACCCCCCCGGCGGCCACGGCGGCATGGACTACCTCATGGTGTTCCGGCTCATGCAGTGCATGCAGCTGGGGCTCGTCCCCGACTTCGACGTGTACGACGCGGCGACCTGGACCTCGCCGGTGCCGCTGAGCCACGCCTCGATCAAGGCGAAGGGCGCTCCTCAGGCCATCCCGGACTTCACGCGCGGCGAGTGGCGCAAGGCCCGCTCCGGCGTGGACTCGGCCAGGCCGGCCTGACCTCCCCGGTGTCCGGGCCACGGCGAGCTGCCGGGGCCCGGACACCCGCTTCTCAGCAGCGCCGCAGGTCCTCGACGAGGGTGCCCTGGACGGTCTTCAGGGAGCGGTCGTGGCAGCCGCCGGAGCCGTGGAGGCGGTAGCGCTCGGCGGTGGTGCCGACCGCGTGCCGCTGGTCGCGCGGGACGCCCGTGGTGTACGTGGCGTCGCCGGTGTACGTGTCGTCGAGCCGGGACCAGGACAGCTGCTTCCCGCCGCGTACGACCGTGACGGAGGCGCGGTCGCCGAGGGTGAGGACGGTCCGCAGCCGGTCGCCCGCGCCGACGGTCGTCTCGCCGTCCATCGTGTACGTGCGGTGGGCGCGGGTGGCGGTCCGGCCGACGGTGACCGTCTCGTCGTCGGTCCAGCGGGCGGTGAGCGCGTCCGGGTTCTCGTCCGCGCCCCAGCGGTGCGTGGAGCGGTGGTCGAGGGTGCGGGTGACGGTGGTGGAGACCCGGCCGTGCGAGGTGTTCAGATGGCCGGCGACGGTGAGGGTGTGCCCGCCGGTGGTCTCCAGACGGTGGGGCGAACCGGCCGTGTACACCGCCGAGTTGAGCGGCTCGCCGGCCTCGTGCCGGTCGAGCGCGCCGGTGACGACCGCGCGGCCCTCGTCCTGCCAGAGCAGCACGTTGATGGGGGTGCTCCAGCCGGTCTGCCCGGCCGGGACGCCGGCCACGGAGACCTCCACACGGTGGGCGCGACCGTCGTTGAGGAGCGCCGCGAAGGGGGTCAGGTCGTAGACGATCGGCTGGATGTCGAAGGCGCGCGGCCCGGGGGTCACGTACCAGAGGAAGGGGTTGGACCAGCCGCCGGTCCAGACGGTGGGGAACGGCGCGGCGATGCCGGCGAGTCGGCCGTCGACGGAGATCCGCACCTCCCGGTACGGCCCGTCGGTCGCCTTGCAGGAGTAGGGCGCGGCGTCCGGGACGGTGAGGTACCAGTACTCCTCGCAGCCGCCGCCGGAGCCGGTGGCGTACACCTCGGCGAGGATCCGCTCGGTGTTGCGCGGGGTGGTGAGGGTGGCGCCGGTGAGCGGCAGGACGCGGTCGGGGGTGCCGGCGGCGGGCTTCGCCCCGCCCTCGGCGGTGTGGAAGGTGAGGGTGACGCGGACGTCGAAGATCCCGGTGTACGTGTCGTCGACGACGTTGCCGATGAGCATCTCGACGGGCTGGGGGCGGCTGAGGGTGTCGCGGTAGCGGGTGACGTCCTTCTCGACGGACCAGGCGATGCCGTCGGGCGAGGGCTGCGGGGTGGAGGTGCGGAAGAGCTCCACGCCACCGACGGTCAGGTAGCCGAGCCGGTCGTACTGGCGGCCCTTCACCGTGCCTTCGAGGCGCAGCACCACCTTGTTCCAGCGCTTGCCGCACTCCTTCGGGGGTGTGTAGCTCCCCTGGTACGGCGTGAAGTCGCGGAACCGGGCGGCCGCCAGGGTCACTTGGCAGGTGCGCGTACCGGGGGTCGCGACGGGCGGCGCGGCGGTCACCGGGTCGTGCCAGTCGCTGGTGAACTCGGCCGGCGGGGTGTCGGGGGCCTCGTCCGCGTGGGCCGCGGGTGCGGCGAGCAGCAGTCCCGCGGCCAGGGTGAGGCCGCCGATCATGCTCATGATCTTCCGTTGTCTCATGGGTCCGGAGTGAAGCGCGGGCCCCGGGATGCGGTCCAGAGGGCGTGGGTCTGCCTTGGCGCGTTCTGTTCCGAGTTGCCGGAAAATCGATTGCCGAGCGGCGGCCGGCGGAGCGAGCCTTGACCGGTTCGAGACACTCGGTCGAAGCCCTTGGGACACCATGCAGATTCGCGACCTACCGTACGCCGACCCAGGGGTCCCGGATGTCCGCTCGGGCACCAGGTTCCTCCTCTGGCTCGGCCGCAACCAGCTCGGCGGGCAGGTGAGATGCCTGCTCTGGGGCCTGCTCCTGCAGCTGGGCATCGCCGGTCTGCCGCTCGGCGTCGGACTCGCCGTCCAGGCCGTCGTCGACCGCGACGGCGGGCGCCTCGCGCTCGCCGGGGTGCTGCTCGGCGTCCTCGGGCTGGCCATCGCGGTCGGCGACGTGATGCTGCACCGTACGGCGGTCACCAACTGGATCACCGCCGCCGCCCGCGTCCAGCAGCTGCTCTCCCGCAAGACCGCCGAGCTGGGCTCGGTGCTGACCCGCCGGGTCGCGGCGGGCGAGGTCGTCGCCGTCTCCACCGTGGACGTCGAGAAGATCGGCTGGTTCGTCGAGGCCGCCTCCCGCTTCGCGGCCGCCGCCGTCACCCTCCTGGTCGTGTGCGTCGCGCTCGTCGTCTACCAGCCGGACCTGGGCCTGCTCGTCGCACTCGGCGTCCCCGTCCTCGCCCTGGCCACGCTGCCGCTCCTCCCCCGCGCCACCCGCCGGGCCGACGAGCAGCGCGAGAAGGCGGGCCGGGCCACCGAGCTGGCCTCCGACACCGTCGCGGGACTGCGCGTGCTGCGCGGCATCGGCGGCGAGGAGCTGTTCCTCGGCCGCTACCGGGCCGCCTCCCAGGAGGTCCGCAGGGCCGCCGTCCGCAGCGCCCGGATGTGGGCCCTGATCGCGGCGATCCAGGTGCTGCTGCCCGGCCTGTTGCTCGTCGCCGTCGTCGTCCACGGGGCGCGTCTGGCGCTCGACGGGCGGATCGAGGTCGGCGAACTGGTCACCGTGTACGGCGCGGTGGCGCTCACCCACCATCCGCTGCGCAACTTCGAGGAGATCGCGATGGCGTTCTCCTTCTCCCGGCCGTCCGCGAAGCGGGCCGCGCGGGTGCTGTCGCTGTCCCGTACGACCACGGCGAAGGCCGGGGAGGGCGGTGAGGCGCCGGGCGGCGACCTGTACGACCCGGTGACCGGGGTGCTCGCCCCGGCGGGCCGGCTCACGGCGGTGGTGTGCGGCGACCCGGACGCGGCCGGCCGGCTCGCGGACCGCCTCGGCGGCCACCCGGCGGAGCCCGGCGACGCGCACGCGTCCGTGCTGCTCGGCGGCGTGGCGCTCGACGAACTCGCGCTGGACACCGCCCGTACCGCCGTCCTCGTCCAGGACAAGGACCCGGTGCTGCTCTCGGGCACCCTGGGCGAGCTGCTCGACGTGCCGGCCTCGGGGAAGGTCGCGGCGGCCGGCGCGCTGGACGCTGCCCAGTGCGGGGACGTCCTGGACGCCCTCGCCCAGGCCTCCGTCGACACCGGCGGCGACCCGATGCGGACCAGGATCACCGAACGCGGCCGGTCGCTCTCGGGCGGCCAGCGCCAGCGGCTCGCGCTGGCCCGCTCGCTGGTCACCGACCCGGAGGTGCTGGTGCTCGACGAGCCGACCTCGGCGGTCGACTCGCACACCGAGGCCGGCGTCGCCGCCGGGATCAAGCGGCTGCGCACGGGCCGTACGACGGTGGTGCTCGCCTCCTCGCCGCTGCTGCTCGACCTCGCCGACCAAGTCGTCCTGGTCCACGAGGGCGCGGCGGTCGCGGTCGGCACGCACCGCGAGCTGCTGGCCGGCGAGCCCCGCTACCGGGCCGTCGTCACCCGTGAGACGGACGAGGAGCTCGCCCGTACCGCGACCGCCCTCGGCAGCGGTGTCGAGGGACTCGGTGCGCTCGAAGAGCTGGAAGGAGAGTCGGCATGACCGGCTTCGCGCCACCGGCGTACGACCCGGCGGCCCCCCGGTCGGCGACGACGCTGCCCGTCGGCTCCGCCGCGACGGTCCGGGGCTACGTCCGGGATCTGCTGCGCCGTCACCGCGGCGCGTTCGCCCTCCTGATCGGGGTCAACGCGGTCGCGGTGACCGCCTCGATGGCGGGTCCCTATCTGCTCGGCTCGGTCGTCGAGGGACTGACGGACGGGGACCGCGAGCTCCATCTGGAGCGCACGGCCGCGCTGTTCGCCGTGGCCCTGCTGGTCCAGACGGCGTTCACCCGGCTCGTACGGCTGCGCGGGGCGATGCTCGGCGAGGAGATGCTGGCCGATCTGCGCGAGGACTTCCTCGTCCGCTCGGTCGCCCTCCCGCCGGGCGTCCTGGAACGGGCGGGCACGGGCGATCTGCTCTCCCGTATCACCACGGACATCGACCGGCTCGCCAACGCGATGCGCGAGGCCGTGCCGCAGCTCGCCATCGGCGTCGTGTGGGCGGGGCTGCTCATCGGCGGTATCGCGGTGACCGCGCCGCCGCTCGCGCTCACGCTGCTGCTCGCCGCACCGCTGCTGATCGTGGGCTGCCGCTGGTACTTCAAGCGGGCACCGTCCGCGTACCGCTCGGAGTCCGCCGGGTACGCGGCCGTGGCCGCCGCGCTCGCCGAGACCGTGGACGCGGGCCGTACGGTCGAGGCGCACCGCCTCGGCAGGCGCCGGATCGCGCTGTCCGACCAGCGCATCAGGGAATGGACGGCGTGGGAGCGGTACACGCTCTTCCTTCGCTCGGTGCTCTTCCCGGTCGTCAACCTCACCCACACCACGGTGCTCGCCTCGGTCCTGCTGCTCGGCGGGGTGTTCGTCCTGGAGGGCTGGATCGACGTGGGCCGGCTGACCACGGGCGCCCTGCTCGCGCAGATGCTCGTCGACCCGATCGGGATCGTCCTGCGCTGGTACGACGAGCTCCAGGTCGCCCAGGTGTCGCTGGCCCGGCTCGTGGGCGTCCGGGACATCGAGCCCGACACGGGTGACGAGGGGGTACGGCCCGAGGGCCGGGCGGTCCGCGCCGACGAGGTGCACTTCGGCTACCGCGAGGGCGTGGACGTGCTGCACCGGGTGTCGATGGACGTGGCCCCCGGCACCCGGCTCGCCCTGGTCGGCCCCTCGGGCGCCGGCAAGTCGACGCTCGGCCGGCTGCTCGCGGGCATCTACGCCCCGCGCACGGGTTCGGTCACCCTCGGCTCGGCCGAGCTGGCGCGGATGCCGGCCGAGCGGGTCCGCGAGCACGTGGCCCTGGTCAACCAGGAGCACCACGTCTTCGTCGGATCGCTCCGCGACAACCTGCTGCTCGCCCGCGCGGGCGCCGGGGACACCGAGCTGTGGGCGGCTCTTGCGGCGGTGGACGCGGACGGCTGGGCGAAGGCCCTCGACGCGGGCCTCGACACCGAGGTCGGCTCGGGCGGTCAGGCCCTCACCCCGGCCCAGGCCCAGCAGGTCGCCCTCGCCCGGCTCGTCCTCGCCGACCCGCACACCCTGGTCCTGGACGAGGCGACCTCGCTGCTCGACCCGCGCGCCGCCCGCCACCTGGAGCGCTCGCTGGCCCGGGTCCTGGACGGCCGCACGGTCGTCGCCATCGCCCACCGGCTGCACACCGCACACGACGCCGACCTGATCGCGGTCGTCGAGGGCGGCCGGATCAGCGAACTCGGCAGCCACGACGACCTGGTGACGGCGGACGGGGCGTACGCGGCCCTGTGGCGCTCCTGGCACGGGTAGCGGGCGGCGCCGCGGGGTTCACGCCCGGTGGTAGTAGGCCTCGATCGGGGCGCGGGCCCGGTCGAAGAGGGCGGGGCCGTCCTGCGGCACCGCCGGCCAGGCCCCCGACTCCGGGTTGAGGGCGACGAGCTGTTCGGTGGACAGCGCGTGGACGACCCGGCCCAGTCCGGAGCGGACGATGGCCCCGGCGCACATGCCGCAGGGCTCGCAGCTGGTGTACAGGGTGGTCCGCGCTGCCGTGTCGGGGTCGAGTTCGCGGGCCGCCCAGCGGGCGAGCTTCAGCTCGGGGTGGGCGGTGATGTCGTCGTCGCGCCGCACGGTGTTGTGGGCCTCGGCGAGGACCGTGCCGTCGGGGCCGGCCAGCAGGGAGCCGTAGGGGGCGTCGCCGAGGACGACTGCGTTCGCCGCGAGGTCGATGGCGCGTCGCAGGAGCTTCTCGTCGGCAGGGGTGATCACGGTGCTGTCCTCCGGTGGTCGGCCACGGCGGTGAGGGTCTGCCAGGCCGCTCCGGGCCGTCGGGTCTCCTCCGGGTCGCCGTGGTAGGGGTCGAGTACGACGGTGTCGGCGCCGAGCCGTTCGAGCTGGTCGAGGTCGTCCAGGATCTGTTCGATGGTGCCGACGCCGGCGAGCCGCTCGGGGTCGTCGACCGGGGTCGCGGTCCGGCGCAGGGCGATACGGGGTGCGAAGCCCGGCAGTTCGTGCCGGGTCACGACCGAGCGCATCCAGGGAAGCGTGCCCCGCAGCGGGTGCCAGGCGTCGCCGAAGCGGATGGCCCGGCGGATGCCCGCCTCGCTGTTGCCGCCCACCCAGAGCGGCACGGTCGGCGCCTTCGCCTGGGCCCGCCAGGTCTCGCGCAGGGTGCGCAGGCCGTCGTCGGTCAGCCTGCCGCGCGCGGTGAACGGCACGCCGAGCGCGTCGAACTCCTGTCGCGCCCAGCCGATGCCGACGCCGAGCACCAGCCGGCCGTCGCTGAGGCCGTCGAGCGTGGCGGCCATCCGTGCCACGAGCAGGGGGTGCCGGTAGGGCAGCACGAGCACGGTCGTGCCGAGCCGTACCCGGGTGGTGATCCCGGCGAGCCAGGCGAGCGTGGTGAACGGTTCGTGGAACGGCTCCGGGTACCGCTCGGCGACGTCCGGGGTGACGGCCACGTGGTCCGACACCATGAGGAGGTCGAAGCCGAGGTCCTCCACGGTCCGCGCCCAGTCGCGCAGCACGCCGGGGTCGGTGCCGGGGCCGAAGTTCGGTACGTTCACGCCGATTCGCATGGTCGGAGGCTATCCCCGCGATCATGGCGAGCTGAAGAGGCATCTCCCTGTGATCATGGGCTTCCCCCGTGAGTTTCCCGGTATCGTCGGGCCATGGCCGTGAATCTCGACGACGTGGACTGGGCAATCATCGAACAGCTGCAGCTGGAGGCCCGGATCTCCCTCAGCGAACTGGGCCGGCGGGTGCGCCTCAGCCCGTCGGCCACCACGGAGCGGGTGCGCCAGCTGGAGGCGGCGGGCGTGGTCACCGGCTACCAGGCGGTGGTCGACCTGGCGAAGGTCGGCTACCCGGTGCTCGCCGTCGTCCGGCTGAAGTACCCGGGCAACCGCCACGAGCCGCTGCGGCGGATGCTCGACGAGCGCCGGGAGATCCTGGAGTGCCTGCGCACCACCGGCGACGACTGCTACACCCTCAAGGTGGCCGCCACCTCCATGGAGCACCTGGAGACGCTGGTGGACGAGCTGGCCGGATTCGGCAGCACGACCACGAGCGTCGTCTACAGCCGGACGATGCCGTGGCGCGGGCCCGGCCGGCCCCAGGTGCCTTGATCACAGGCACCGGTCCGGGCTCCCTCAGTAGCCGACGGTGAAGCGGCGCTGCACGAAGCGGGGCAGCTCCGCCTCGTCGACCAGGGCGACGGCGGCGTCCTCGGCCGAGATGCGGCTGCGCCCGTCGGCGTCGCGTACGGCCTCGTCGCCGCCGAGCCGGAAGCGGCGGGTGCGCTCCCCGGGGGCGATGTCCTCGGCGGGGCTGAAGTAGGTCCAGAGCCGGTTCGAGGTGCGCAGCACGTTCAGCGCGTCGCGGTGGCCGCGTACCGCCGCCGCGTACGCGCGGGGCAGCCCGATCGCGTCGAGGGTCTCGTGGATCCGCACCTCGTCGTCGGCGAGCACCACCCCGGGCCCGGTCTCCAGACTGCCGGCGCCGCCGACCACGATGAGCCGGGTCCTCGGGTGGCTCTCCAGCGCCTTCAGCAGGGACCGCGCGGCGCCCGCGTAGACGGTGGGGTCGGCGATCGAGCGCTCCACGGTGTCACCGAGGTCCCGGGCCGCGTTCCCCGGCTGGAAGGCGCTGACGAGAACGTCGAGGCCGGGCAGCACGGCGGCGACGGCCGCCGGGTCGAGGACGTCGAGGCTCGCCCAGGTGATGTCGCCGCGGGTCTCGCCCGCCGCCGGCCGCGTGGCGTCGCGGCTGAAGGCCCGGACGTGGTGGCCCCGCTCCAGCGCTTCCGCGACGACGCGGCTGCCGATGGTGCCGGTGGCTCCGATGACTCCGATGAACATGACTCTCCCCTGTGTCGCGACCGCCGAAGAGAACGGCGTGCGAAAACTATACGCCGTGAAGTTTATGCACATGGACGCCCTCAAGTGACGCTGTAGAGTACTTTGCGTGACAGGAACGGAACGGGTCGTGCGAGGCCGGCGCGAGCGGCTGCGGGCCGAGACGACGGCCGAGATCAAGACCACGGCCCTGAGGCTCATGGCCACCGGCGGGCCCGATGCCATCACCCTGCGGGCCATCGCCCGCGAGATGGGCATGACGGCCAACGCGATCTACGGCTACTTCGCCACCCGCGACGACCTGGTGAGCACACTCATCGACGACGTGTACTCAGCGCTCGCGGACGCCGTCGACGCGGCCTGGGCCAACGCCCCCACCGGCGACCCGGCCGCCCGCATCCTGGCCTGGGCCCGCGCCTTCCGCGGCTGGGCCCTGGCCAACCCCGAGGGCTTCCGGCTCGTCTACGGCGACCCCGTCCCCGGCTACCGGGCCCCCGAGGGCGGCCCCGCGCCGGACGCGGCCCGCCGCGTGTGCACCGGGCTCACCGCGCTGGCGGCGGCGGCCTGGCCGTACGCCGAACCGCTCTACCGGGGCAGCGCCTTCGACTGGTCCGACTTCGACGCCGGGCTCCTCGACAAGGTCCGCCCTGCCTTCCCCGAGCTGCCGCCCGCCGCCGTGGCGCTCGCCCTGCGCATCTGGGGACACCTGCACGGCATGGTGGCCCTGGAGGTGTACGGCCATCTCGCCCGCCAGACCTCGAGCCCGGACAAGCTCTTCCAGGAGGAACTGGCCCAGCTCACCCGGACCCTGGGCATCCCGCCGCAGACGGCCTGAGCGGCATCGGAGAGCTACAGGAAGCCGAGCGCCGACGCCCCGCCCACTCCGCCGAGCACCATGAACGCCGGCATCAGGACCTTCAGCTCGACCCAGCTGCCCGCCCGGAAGCGCATGCCCTTCGGCGGGCCGATCGGGTACCAGCGCTTGCGGCCCACCGGGATGGGCCACAGGATCGGGCAGCCCGAGACGGTCAGGGCGTCGCCGACGTCGTGGACGAGGGCGCCGAGGACGATCGGCAGGCCGAGCCACAGGTACTCCTGGCCGGCTCCGGTGAACAGCCAGCCGGCGCCGTTGCCGGGCTGGTCCAGGACACCCGCGAGGATCCAGGCGCTGGTCGCGCCGAGCAGCCACACCAGGACGTCGCTGGACATCCGCGCGGCCCGCCACAGCAGGCCCTCGACCGCGAGGACCAGGTGGACGAAGAGGATCGCCAGCACCGCCCAGCGCCCCCCGGTGACCGCGAGGGCCGAGCTGCCTACGCCGATCAGGACCGCCCACAGCCAGGTGTGGGTGAGCGTGCGGTGGCCGCCGGACCTGCGCGGGTCGGCGGAGGAGCGGGTCGCCTTGTAGACGGCGTACGACAGCTTGTCGACGATCTCGCACAGGCCGCGGGATATCGGCCCGAAGGCGCGCGAGATGGTCGCGGACTTGTGGTCGAGGTCGGGGGCGAGGGCCGCGCCGGCGCAGATGAGCGCTCCGACGACGAGGACCGGCCACGGCATCGGGTGGTCGAAGGCGGCGGCAGCCGCCCCGACGCCCAGCCAGGCCGCCGCTCCGGACAGCGAGTGCGCCGGTCCCATCATGGTCGTTCCCGCCCCATTCCTCGTGCGCCGGCGCCCAGTTGACGGCCGGTCGGACAGCCGGTGCACGACCGGTCGACGGGCCAGCCTATCGTCCGTGATCTTCGATCCGGTGGCCGGTTCCCTCATCCGGGCGGAATCCAGGCAAGATGGGGGCGTGACCCTTATCGATCAGATGCCGCCGACCGCCGACCCCGATGCCCTGTTCGAGGCCTTCTCCTCCTGGGCCGAGGACCGGGGCATCACGCTCTACCCGGCCCAGGAGGAGGCGCTGATCGAGGTGGTCTCCGGGGCGAACGTGATCCTCTCCACCCCCACCGGCTCGGGAAAGTCGCTGGTCGCGGCGGGTGCACACTTCACGGCCCTGGCCAATGACCAGGTGACCTTCTACACCGCGCCGATCAAGGCGCTGGTGTCGGAGAAGTTCTTCGACCTGTGCAAGATCTTCGGCACCGAGAACGTCGGCATGCTGACCGGCGACGCGTCCGTGAACGCCGACGCCCCCGTGATCTGCTGCACGGCCGAGGTGCTCGCCTCCATCGCGCTGCGGGACGGCAAGGACGCCGACATCGGCCAGGTCGTGATGGACGAGTTCCACTTCTACGCGGAGGCGGACCGCGGCTGGGCCTGGCAGATCCCGATCCTGGAACTGCCGCAGGCCCAGTTCGTGCTCATGTCGGCCACTCTCGGCGACGTGGCGATGTTCGAGAAGGACCTGACCCGGCGCACCGGGCGGCCGACCTCGGTGGTCCGCTCGGCGACCCGGCCGGTCCCGCTGTCGTACGAGTACCGCACGACCCCGATCACGGACACCCTGACCGAGCTCCTGGAGACCAAGCAGGCTCCGGTCTACATCGTCCACTTCACCCAGGCCCAGGCCGTCGAGCGCGCGCAGTCGCTCATGAGCATCAACATGTGCTCGCGGGAGGAGAAGGACAAGATCGCCGAGCTGATCGGCAACTTCCGCTTCACCACCAAGTTCGGCCAGAACCTCTCGCGGTACGTGCGCCACGGCATCGGCGTGCACCACGCCGGCATGCTGCCCAAGTACCGCCGGCTCGTCGAGAAGCTCGCCCAGGCCGGTCTGCTGAAGGTCATCTGCGGCACGGACACCCTCGGCGTCGGCGTCAACGTGCCCATCCGTACGGTCCTGTTCACGGCGCTCACGAAGTACGACGGGAACCGGGTGCGCACGCTGCGCGCGCGGGAGTTCCACCAGATCGCGGGCCGGGCGGGCCGGGCGGGCTTCGATACCGCCGGCTTCGTCGTGGCCCAGGCGCCCGAGCACGTCATCGAGAACGAGAAGGCGCTCGCCAAGGCGGGCGACGACCCGAAGAAGCGCCGCAAGGTGGTCCGCAAGAAGGCGCCGGAGGGCTTCGTCGCGTGGAGCGACACGACCTTCGAGAAGCTGATCGCCTCCGAGCCGGAGCCGCTGACCTCGCGCTTCAAGGTCACCAACATCATGCTGCTGTCGGTGATCGCCCGGCCGGGCAACGCCTTCGAGGCGATGCGCAAGCTCCTGGAGGACAACCACGAGCCGCGCAAGGCGCAGCTGCGGCACATCCGCCGGGCCATCGCGATCTACCGCTCGCTGCTCGACGGCGGGGTGGTGGAGCAGCTCGACAAGCCGGACGCCGAGGGCCGCACGATCCGGCTGACCGTCGACCTCCAGCAGGACTTCGCGCTGAACCAGCCGCTCTCCACGTTCGCGCTCGCCGCGTTCGACCTGCTCGACCCGGAGTCCCCGTCCTACGCACTGGACATGGTCTCCGTCGTCGAGTCGACGCTCGACGACCCGCGCCAGATCCTGGCCGCCATGCAGAACAAGGCGCGCGGTGAGGCCGTCGGGCAGATGAAGGCCGACGGGGTCGAGTACGAGGAGCGGATGGAGCGGCTCCAGGAGATCTCGTACCCGAAGCCGCTCGACGAGCTGCTGTGGCACGCGTACGACGTCTACCGGAAGTCCCACCCGTGGGTCGGCGACCACCCGGTCTCGCCGAAGTCGGTCATCCGCGACATGTACGAGCGGGCGCTGACCTTCACCGAGTTCACCTCCTTCTACGAGCTGGCGCGCACCGAGGGCATCGTCCTGCGCTATCTGGCGAGCGCGTACAAGGCGCTCGACCACACCATCCCGGACGACCTGAAGACCGAGGACCTGGAGGACCTCATCGCCTGGCTGGGCGAGATGGTGCGGCAGGTCGACTCCTCGCTGCTCGACGAGTGGGAGCAGCTGGCCAACCCGGACGTCGAGACCGCCGAGGAGGCGCAGGAGAAGGCCGACCAGGTCAAGCCGGTCACGGCGAACGCCCGCGCCTTCCGGGTCCTGGTACGCAACGCGATGTTCCGCCGGGTGGAGCTCGCGGCCCTGGACAACGTGGCCGAGCTCGGCGAGCTGGACGGGGAGTCCGGCTGGGACGCCGACGCGTGGGGCGAGGCGATGGACGGGTACTGGGACGAGTACGACGACCTCGGCACCGGCCCGGACGCGCGCGGCCCGAAGCTGCTGTCCATCGAGGAGGACCCGGAGCACGGCCTCTGGCGCGTCCGCCAGACCTTCGCCGACCCGAACGGCGACCATGACTGGGGCATCAGCGCGGAGGTGGACCTCGCCGCCTCGGACGAGGAGGGCCGGGCCATCGTCCGCGTGACGTCGGTCGGACAGCTGTAGAGGAGCCTGAGGTGACCAATCCCGCCGAGAGACTCGTGGATCTGCTCGACCTGGAGCAGATCGAGGTGAACATCTTCCGCGGCCGCAGCCCGCAGGAGTCGCTGCAGCGGGTCTTCGGCGGGCAGGTCGCCGGCCAGGCCCTGGTGGCGGCCGGGCGCACCACGGACGGCGAGCGCCCGGTGCACTCGCTGCACGCCTACTTCCTGCGTCCGGGCCGCCCCGGCGTGCCGATCGTCTACCAGGTGGAGCGGGTGCGCGACGGCCGCTCCTTCACGACCCGGCGGGTCACGGCGATCCAGGAGGGCCGGACGATCTTCAACCTGACGGCCTCCTTCCACCGCCCGGAGGACTCGGCGTTCGAGCACCAGCTGCCGCCGCGGCACCTCACCGACCCGGAGAGCCTGCCGCAGCTCGCGGACGAGATCCGCGACCACCTCGGTGTGCTGCCCGAGGCCCTGGAGCGGATGGCCCGGCGCCAGCCCTTCGACATCCGCTACGTGGACCGGCTGCGCTGGACGAAGGAGGAGGTCCAGGGCGCGGACCCGCGCAGCGCGGTGTGGATGCGGGCGGTGGGCCCGCTGGGCGACGACCCGCTGGTGCACACCTGCGCGCTCACCTACGCCTCGGACATGACCCTGCTCGACGCGGTCCGCATCCCCGTCGAGCCGCTGTGGGGCCCGCGCGGCTTCGACATGGCGTCCCTCGACCACGCGATGTGGTTCCACCGCCCGTTCCGGGCCGACGAGTGGTTCCTCTACGACCAGGAGTCGCCGATCGCGACCGGCGGCCGGGGCCTGGCCCGCGGCCGCATCTACGACCGCGAGGGGCGACTGCTGGTGTCGGTGGTCCAGGAGGGCCTGTTCCGCAAGCTCTGACCCGGACGGGGTCCCCGGAATCGACGGCGATTGCCAGCGGTTCATCTCTCATGTTGAGATCGAGCCACATTCCCCAGAGGAGCTGAGCTGTCCATGACCTTGTACGAGATCCCGCTGAAGACCCTGACCGGTGCCCCCCTCTCCCTCGCCGACTACCGCGACCAGGCCGTCCTGGTCGTGAACGTGGCGTCCAAGTGCGGTCTGACCCCGCAGTACGCCGGGCTCGAGCGGCTCCAGAAGGAGTACGGGGAGCGCGGCTTCACCGTGCTCGGTGTGCCGTGCAACCAGTTCGCGGGCCAGGAGCCGGGCAGCGCGGAGGAGATCCAGACCTTCTGCTCGACGACCTACGGCGTGAGCTTCCCGCTCCTGGAGAAGGCCGACGTCAACGGCACCGGGCGGCACCCGCTGTACGCGGAGCTGACGAAGGTCGCGGACGCCGAGGGCGAGGCCGGCGACATCCAGTGGAACTTCGAGAAGTTCCTCATCGGCCGCGACGGCGTGATCACCCGCTTCCGTCCGCGCACCGAGCCGGACGCCCCCGAGGTCGTGGCGGCGATCGAGGCCCAGCTTGTCTGACCTGGGAGTGGTGGAGCGGCTGCGGGCCGCGGGCTGTGTCTTCGCCGAGGAAGAGGCGGAGCTGCTGCGCGCGGCGGCGGCCGGTCCGGCCGAGCTCGACGCGATGGTCGGGCGGCGGGCCGCGGGCCTGCCGCTCGAGCACGTCGTGGGCTGGGCGGAGTTCCTCGGGCTGCGGATCGAGGTCGACGCCGGCGTGTTCGTACCGCGTCGGCGCACGGAGTTCCTGGTCGGCCAGGCGGTGTCCCTCGCCCGGCCGGGCGCCGTCTGCGTCGACCTGTGCTGCGGCTCGGGTGCGGCGGGCGCGGTGCTGCTCGCCTCCGTGGCGGGCGCCGAGGTGCACGCCGCCGACATCGAGCCGGCCGCGGTGCGCTGCGCCCGCCGCAACGTGGAGCCGCGCGGCGGCCGGGTGTACGAGGGCGACCTCTTCGACGCGCTGCCGCGGGAGCTGCGCGGCCGGATCGAGGTGCTGGTCGCCAACGTGCCGTACGTACCGAGCGAGGACGTGCCCCTGCTGCCGCCCGAGGCCCGCGACCACGAGCCCCTGGTG
Organism: Streptomyces sp. NPDC085481; assembly: GCF_044541845.1. Classification (NCBI taxonomy): domain Bacteria; kingdom Bacillati; phylum Actinomycetota; class Actinomycetes; order Kitasatosporales; family Streptomycetaceae; genus Streptomyces; species Streptomyces sp. NPDC085481. The sequence goes on along the minus strand of NZ_JBITTJ010000009.1, from coordinate 191,015 downwards.
GCCCTGGACGGCGGCGCGGACGGCCTGGACGTGCTGCGCCGGGTCGCGGCCGCGGCCGGCGAGTGGCTGGCCCCTGGCGGCCACCTGCTGGTGGAGACGAGCGAACGCCAGGTCGACCGCGCGGTCACGGCGGTCACGGGCCACGGCCTGAAGGCCCGGGTCCTCACGGACGACGAGCTGTACGCGACCGCGATCGTGGCGACGCGACCCTAGGCGTGTCTCGCCGGCCCCCAGGCCGTGGCCCACATGGGCAAGTCTGGGGTGTTCTGCGGAGTGTTCGCCGAATTGCCCCGTTCTTTCCCGCCATAGTGCGGGCGTGAAACGCACCCCCTCCCCCACGCGCCCGCGCACCCGTGCGCGGGCCCGTGCGGCCCTCCTCTGCGTCGCCCTGCTCGCCCTCACGGCCCAGACCTCCGCCGCCGCTCCCGCTCTCGCCGGCGGGTCCGGCGGTCACGGTGGACGCGACTGCGTGCGGACTCAGGGCCCCCTGGGCGGCCAGGCGCGCAAGGTCCTGGACATCACCCGCAAGGCCAAGAAGGACCTCAAGCTCAACTCCGTCGTCCTGAAGGTCACCCTCGACGGGCGCGAGGTCGTCACCGACGCGCTCGGCGAGTCCATGACCAGCGTTCCGGCCGAGCCGGACATGCACTTCCGGGCCGGGTCGGTGGCCTTCGCGCACATCGGAAACGCCCTCCTCCAGCTGGTACAGGAGCGCCGGGTCAGCCTCGAGGACACCGTGGAGCGCTGGCTGCCCTTCCTGCCGAAGGCCGACAAGATCACCCTGCGGATGCTGGCCACCAACACCACCGGCCTGCACGACTACGTGACCGACCCGGCCTTCGGCGCGGAGCTGGAGGCACACCCGTTCCGGCACTGGACGCCGCAGGACCTGCTCGCGTTCCCCTTCAGCCACTCCTTCTGGTACGAGCCGGGCACCAACTGGAGCTACTCGCACGCCAACTACCTGCTGCTGGAAGAAGCCCTGGAGAAGATCACCGGGACGCGGATCGACGAGTTCCTGGAGCAGCGGGTCTGGGGCCCCCTGGGGCTGCGCGACACGCAGAACAACTTCACCCCCGACATCCCGAGCCCGGTCCTGCACGCCTTCACCTCCGACCGTGGCCTCTACGAGGAGTCCACGTTCTGGAACCCGTCGTGGACCACCGGGCCCGGCGCGGTCATCACCACCCACATCTGCGACCTGGCCCGATCGGCCGAGGCCGTCGGCCGCGGTGAACTCCTCTCGCCCCGCTCGTACCGCACCCTGCTGAACCCGGGCACGGTCGGCCTCGGCCACCCGACCGACACGTGCCCCGCCACCGTGTGTCTGCCGCAGACCGAGGACAAGCACTTCGGCCTCGGCGTCCTCGTGGTGGGCGGCTGGCTGGTGCAGAACCCGTCGTTCTCGGGCTACGCGGCGATCCAGGCGTATCTGCCGTCCCAGCGTCTCGCCATCGCGGTCTCCACCACCAAGACCGCCGACACGCCGGAGGGCAACACGGCCGAGGACGTCGCCGAGCTCATCGCGGCCGCCCTCGCACCGGACCACCCGCTGGACGTCTGACCCCGTAGCGCCTCAGGCGGTTCGGGGCCGCAGACGGCAGCGGGCCGGGCCGAGAGCCTGGAGGGTGATCGCGGAGGCGAGCGGCACACGGGTGTCGATCGCCTCCAGCTCGTAGGACTGGAGGATCATCGCCAGCGCGATCACCGACTCCAGCATCGAGAAGTGCTGGCCGATGCACGCCCGCGGGCCACCGCCGAACGGGAACCAGGCGTAGCGGGGCCGCTCGGCCTCCCGCTCGGGGGTGAAGCGGTCGGGGTCGAAGCGCTCCGGGTCGTCCCAGTAGCGCGGGTGACGGTGGGTCACCCAGGGGGAGACGATCACATCGGCCCCGGCGGGAATCGTGTGGCCGCCGATCTCGGTGGCCTCGACGGCCCGGCGGCCGATGGCCGGAGCCGCCGGGAAGAGCCGCATGGCCTCCTTCAGGACCCGGGTGAGATACGGCAGCTCGTCAAGGTCGGCGGCGCCCGGCGTGCGGCCGGACAGGACCCGGTCGAGCTCCTCGTGTGCCCGCTTCTGCTCCTCGGGGTGGCGGGCGAGCAGGTGGAGGGCGAAGCCGAGCGAGGTGGCGGTGGTCTCGTGCCCGGCGAGCAGGAACACCAGGACCTGTTCGCGCAGTTCGGCCGCGTCGAAGCCGCCGTCCTCGTCGCTGCCGGCGGCCACCAGGAGGGTCAGCAGGTCCTGCCCCTCACCCGCCGTGCCGGCCGCGCGCCGCTCGGCGATGATCCGGTCGCAGACGGCGTACAGCTCCTCGTGGACCACGGTGGCGCGGCGGTTGCCCGGGGTGGGCCAGGCGCGCGGGACCTTCCGGGGCGAGTAGCCGCGTCGCGAGACGTAGTCGCCGAGCGCGGGGAAGCAGCGCTCCACGATGGCGACGGCGGCCTCGACGTCCGTGCCGAACAGGATGCGGGCGACGGCGCGCAGGGCGAGCCTGGTCATCTCGTGGACGACGTCCACCGAGCCGCGGTCCTCCTCGCGCCAGGCGTCGGTGAGCCGGGTGACCTCGGTGGCGATCGCGGAGGCGTAACCGTCGACGCTGCGGCGGGTGAACAGCGGCTGGACGAGCCGGCGCTGGCGCAGGTAGTCGCCGTCCTGGCTGGTCAGCAGGCCGTTGCCGAAGGACTCCCGGATCTCCTGGTAGAAGGCGTTGTCCTTGCGGAAGTTGGCGGCGTCGCCGGCGAGCACCTGCTGGGCGCCCTCGGCGGAGAACACGCAGTGGACGGTGGCCCGCATCCCGGGCGGTCCGGCGCTGATCCGCACGACGTCGCCATGGTCGCGGCGGGCCTTGAGGAAGGTGCCGAGCGAGTCGTTCTTGAGGTCGAGCAGGGAGCCGAGGAGCGGGAGCCCGGTGAGTTCGGGTATCGCGCGTCCGGGCGCCGGCTGTGCGGTGGTCGCCATCGTGCTGTCCCCCCGTTGACGGTCGGTGGCGCGTTCGATTCTGCCCCACCAGGCGACCGGTCGGTAGGCGGCACAACAGGCCATCAGGCCATCAGGCGCCACCAGGCCGATCCGTACGCGACGGCACTGTCAGTGGCGTCTGGGACGCTTTCCCCATGGACTCCCCCACGGCAGCGAACGAGATGACCCTGCAGCTCACCGTCGACTGCGCGAACCCCCGGCGGCTCGTCGCCTTCTGGGCCGAGGCCCTGGGTTACGTCCCGGAGCCACCGCCGGAGGGCCACGCGAGCTGGAGCGCGTACTGGCGGGCGATCGGCGTCCCCGAGGACGAGCTGACGGACGGCGCCGGGGAGCTCCCCGAGTCGATCGTCGACCCGAAGGGCACCGGCCCGCGCGTCTGGTTCCAGCAGGTCCCGGAGCCCAAGACGGTCAAGAACCGCCTCCACCTCGACCTGAAGGTCGGCGGCGGCCGCACCGTCCCGCTCGCCCTGCGCCGCGAGCGCGTGGACACCGAGGTGGCCAGGCTCATGGGCCTGGGGGCCTCGGTGCTGTACACGATGGACGAGCCGGACGGCATGGCGTACTACGCGGTGGTGCTCCAGGACCCGGAGGGCAACGAGTTCTGCGTCGTGTGACCCTCCGGGCCCGGGCCCCGTGGCCTGGACTCCCCGGAGGTCAGCGGATCGGCATGCCCGAGAGGGTGCGGGCGATCACGAGGCGCTGGATCTCGCTGGTGCCCTCGAAGATCGTGTAGATCGCCGCGTCGCGGTGCATCCGCTCCACCGGGTACTCGCGGGTGTAACCGTTGCCGCCGAGGATCTGGATGGCCTGGGCGGTGACCTTCTTGGCGACCTCGCTCGCGTACAGCTTGGACATCGAGCCCTCCGCGGAGGTGAAGGGCTTGCCCGCGGTCGCCATCCAGGAGGCGCGCCACACGAGGAGGCGGGCCGCGTCGATCTGGGTGCGCATGTCGGCGAGCTGGAAGGCGACGCCCTGGTTGTCGATGATCGGGCGGCCGAACTGCTCGCGGGTCCTGGCGTAGTCGAGGGCGACCTCGTACGCGGCGCGGGCGGTGCCGACGGCCATGGCGCCGACGGCGGGGCGGGAGGCCTCGAAGGTGGCCATGGCGGCGTTCTTCACGCGCTCGCCACCCGCCTTGGCCTTCTCGCGGGCCCGGGCGAGGCGCTCGTCGAGCTTCTCCTTGCCGCCGAGCAGGCAGTTGCCGGGGACCCGGACGTCCTCCAGGACGACCTCGGCGGTGTGCGAGGCGCGGATGCCGTGCTTCTGGAACTTCTGCCCCTGGGAGAGACCGGGGGTGTTCGGCGGCACGATGAAGGAGGCGTGCCCCTTGGAGCCGAGCTCGGGGTCCACCGCGGCGACGACGACGTGGACGTTGGCGATGCCGCCGTTGGTCGCCCAGGTCTTGGTGCCGTTGATCACCCACTCGTCCTTGGCCTCGTCGTAGACGGCGCGGGTGCGCAGGGAGGCGACGTCGGAGCCGGCGTCGGGCTCTGACGAGCAGAAGGCGGCGACCTTGACGTCGGCGGCGTCGCCGTACATCTGCGGGATCCAGGTGCCGATCTGCTCCTCGGTACCGTTGGCGAGGACGCCGACGGCGGCAAGGCCGGTGCCGACGATGGAGAGCGCGATGCCGGCGTCGCCCCAGAAGAGCTCCTCCATGGCCATCGGAATGCCGAGACCGGTCGGGTCGAAGAACTGCTGGGCGTAGAAGTCGAGGGAGTAGATGCCGATCTTGGCCGCTTCCTGGATGATCGGCCAGGGAGTCTCCTCACGCTCGTCCCACTCGGCGGCCGCCGGGCGCATCACATCGGCGGCGAAGCCGTGCAGCCAGTCGCGCACCTGCTTCTGGTCGTCGTTGAGTTCGAGCGTGAACTCGGCCATGTTCCCTCCAGGCACTACGTTACTTGCGGTAACCGCAGTCTGTTACCGACGGGTAGATGCTGTCAACCAGCGGTGGAGCGGTTCCACCCGAACGGCACCGAGTGCCGTTCGGGTGTTACGTTGCGACAGCCGCAGGAATTCGTACGGGCGGGGAGACGCGCTGATGGACACCACACACCGGACCAGCACCGACCAGCAGAAGCCGGCCGACCAGCGGCGGCGCGAACTGCTGGAGGCGGCGGACCGGGTGGTCCTCCGGGACGGGCCCCAGGCCTCGATGAACGCGATCGCCGCCGAGGCCGGGATCACCAAACCGATCCTCTACCGCCACTTCGGCGACAAGGGCGGCCTCTACCGGGCCCTCGCCACCCGCCACACCGACGCGCTGCTCTCGGCCCTGCGGGCCGCGCTCGACGCGCCGTCGGACCGGCGCCGCCGGGTCGAGTCCACCCTCGACACCTACCTCGCCTCCATCGAGGCGATGCCACAGGTCTACCGCTTCCTCATGCACCCGGCGGAGGAGCCGCACCAGTCCGAGCAGGGCTTCGACGTGGGCCGCCACTCGGCGCCGCTGCTGCGGCGCATGGGCGAGGAGCTCGGCCAGGTCATCGCCGAACGCATAGACCTCGGCCCCGGCAGCGACGCCCAGGCCCGCATCTGGGGCCACGGCATCGTCGGCATGATGCACGCAGCCGGCGACTGGTGGCTGGGCGAACGCCCCTGCTCCCGCGCGGAGTTGGTGCGCAGCCTGGCGGACCTGTTGTGGGGCCGGCTCGCGGCCGCGGGCGACCGGGCCGACGGGCCCGGATTCTGACCACCGGGCGGTGGACCGCCCCGCCCGCGACCACAGGGCGGCGGGACGCCCCGCCCGCGGCGACGGCGCGGCCGGCCCCGCCGCTACGAGCTCAGCGCCTCCACGCCCGTCCCCCACGGCTCCTTCCGGATCGCCCGCAGCAGCCGCCCGCGCCGCCATCCGGTGACGTGGTCCGCGTACACGCCGCCCTCCAGGTGGTCGCACTCGTGCTGGAGGCAGCGGGCGAAGAAGCCCGTGCCCTCGATGCGGACCGGGGCGCCGCCCAGATCGACGCCCTCGACGACCGCGCGGTCGAAGCGGGGCGTCGGGGCCTCCAGGCCGGGCAGCGACAGACAGCCCTCCGGGCCGCGGACCACGTCGCCGTCGGCGGCCACCAGGCGCGGGTTGACCACATGGCCCAGGTGCCGGACGTCCTCGTCGTCCGGGCAGTCGTACACGAAGACCCGCAGCCCCACGCCCACCTGGTTGGCGGCGAGGCCGACGCCGTTCGCCGCGTACATCGTCGCGAACATGTCCTCGACGAGCCGGGCGAGCTCCGGGCCGAAGTCGGTGACGGGTTCGCAGGGGGTGTGCAGGACCGGGTCGCCGAGCAGGGTCATCGCTCGGACGTGGCCGGAACTGCCGGGGATGGGGCGGTTTCGCATGGGCGCAAGGGTACGTTCAGGGGTCAGCCCACCCGTGGCGCGGTGCCGCGGTTCGGGCTGCTGGCCGGATCTCGATAGGCTGAGGCCGGACCGACGCAAGGAGGAACAAGGACGATGTCAGGCAGCAACTCGGAGCCGCTGTCGCCGCGCGCCAAGCTGGCCGTGACGGCGGGCAAGGCCGCCGCCGCCGTGTCACGGGCCGCGGGACGCGGCAGCGGATCGGTGATCGGCGGCCGGGTCGCGCTCAAGCTCGACCCGGATCTGCTGGGTCGGCTCGCGCAGCACCTGGACGTCGTCCTCGTGTCGGCGACCAACGGAAAGACCACCACGACCCGGCTGATCGCCGAGGCCCTGCGGGCCAGCGGCCCGGTCGTGTCGAACGCGCTCGGCGCCAACATGCCCGCGGGCATCACCTCGGCCCTGGCCGGCGGCTCGGACGCCAAGTACGGCGTCATCGAGGTCGACGAGAAGTACCTGGCGGGCGTCGCCCGGGACACCACCCCCAAGGCGATCGCACTGCTCAACCTCTCCCGCGACCAGCTCGACCGGGCCGCCGAGACCCGGATGCTGGCCGAGAAGTGGCGCGAGGGCCTCAACGGCACCAAGGCCGTCGTCATCGCCAACGCCGACGACCCGCTGATCGTCTGGGCCGCCTCCTCCTCCCCCAACGTCGTGTGGGTGGCCGCCGGCCAGGAGTGGAAGGACGACGCCTGGTCCTGCCCCGCCTGCGGCGGTGTGATGCAGCGCCCCGGCGACGACTGGTTCTGCGGCGAGTGCGGCTTCCGCCGCCCCGCGCCGAGCTGGGCGCTCAGCGGCGACCACGTGCTCGACCCGCACGGCTCGGCCTGGCCGATCCACCTCCAGCTGCCCGGCCGCGCCAACAAGGCCAACGCCGCCACCTCCGCCGCCGTGGCCGCGGTCTTCGGGGTGCCGCCGCAGGTCGCCCTGGAGCGCATGTACCAGGTGCAGGCCGTGGCCGGCCGCTACGACGTGGTCTCCTTCCAGGGCCGTGACCTGCGCCTGCTGCTCGCCAAGAACCCGGCGGGCTGGCTCGAAACGTTTTCCCTGATCGACCAGCCGCCGACTCCGGTGATCCTCTCCGTCAACGCGCGCGGCGCCGACGGCACGGACACCTCCTGGCTGTGGGACGTGGACTACGGCCGCCTGGCCGGCCACCCGATCATGGTGATCGGCGACCGCAAGCTGGACCTCGCGGTCCGCCTCGAGGTCGCGGGCGTGGACTTCCGCGTGTGCGAGACGCTCGACGAGGCCGTCACGGTGGCCCCGCCCGGCCAGATCGAGCTGATCGCGAACTACACGGCCTTCCAGGACGTCCGCCGCCGCGTCGGCAACTGACCCGACACGACCCCGCAAAAGGACTTGCAGCATGACTGACAGCAGCCTGCGTCTGGTCTGGGTCTACCCGGACCTGCTCAGCACCTACGGCGACCAGGGCAACGTCCTGGTCGTGGAGCGCCGCGCCCGCCAGCGCGGACTCAGCGTCGAGCGCGTCGACGTGCGCAGCGACCAGCCGGTCCCGACCTCCGGCGACATCTACCTGATCGGCGGCGGCGAGGACCGGCCGCAGCGGCTCGCGGCCGAGCGACTGGTCCGCGACGGCGGCCTGAGCCGGGCGGCGGCCAACGGCGCGATCATCTTCTCGGTGTGCGCCGGCTACCAGATCCTGGGCCACGAGTTCGTCAACGACGTCGGCGAGCGCCAGGCCGGCCTCGGCCTGCTCGACGTGACCACGGTTCGCGGCGAGGGCGCCCGCTGCGTCGGCGACGTGCTCGCCGACATCGACCCGCAGCTGGGCCTGCCCCAGCTCACCGGGTTCGAGAACCACCAGGGCGTCACACACCTCGGCCCGACCGCCCGCCCGTTCGCCCGCACCGTCTTCGGCAACGGCAACGGCACCGGCGACGGCACCGAGGGCGCGTACAACGACACGGTCTTCGGCACGTACATGCACGGCCCCGTCATGGCGCGCAACCCGCAGGTCGCGGACCTGCTCCTGAAGCTGGCCCTCGACGTCAACGCGCTGCCGCCGACCGACGACCGCTGGTACGAGGCGCTGCGCGCCGAGCGCATCGCGGCGGCCACGCAGCCCGCCTGACGGCCGCTCGACGCAGCGTACGAGCGCCGCGCGGACCAGGGATCGTACGAAAGTACGGTGTCCACTGTGCGGACATCCGGTTCGGCCCCGCCACCCTGCACCGATAGGGTGGCGGGGATCCCAGCCGGACGACGTGGTCCGGGAGTCGGCCCACGTTGCAAAGGTTTTTGGGCTATGCGCATTGGTGTGCTCACCTCCGGCGGAGACTGCCCCGGTCTGAACGCCGTCATCCGGTCCGTCGTGCACCGCGCCGTCGTCGACCACGGTGACGAGGTCATCGGCTTCCACGACGGGTGGAAGGGCCTCCTGGAGTGCGACTACCGCAAGCTGGACCTCGACGCGGTGGCCGGCATCCTCGCCCGCGGCGGCACCATCCTCGGCTCTTCGCGGGTGCAGCCCGCCCACCTGGTCGACGGCGTCGAGCGCGCCCGGGGCCACGTCGCCGACCTCGGGCTCGACGCGATCATCCCGATCGGCGGTGAGGGCACCCTGAAGGCCGCGAACCTGCTCTCCCAGGCGGGCCTCCCGATCGTCGGCGTGCCGAAGACCATCGACAACGACATCGCCTCGACCGACGTCACGTTCGGCTTCGACACCGCCGTCACCGTGGCGACCGAGGCCCTGGACCGGCTGAAGACCACCGCCGAGTCGCACCAGCGGGTGCTGATCGTCGAGGTCATGGGCCGGCACACCGGCTGGATCGCCCTGCACTCCGGCATGGCGGCCGGCGCCCACGCCATCGTGGTGCCCGAGCGGCCCTTCGACATGGACGAGCTGACCGCCCGGGTCGGCGAGCGCTTCGCGGCGGGCAAGCGCTTCGCGATCGTCGTGGTCGCCGAGGGCGCGAAGCCGCGCGAAGGCTCGATGGACTTCGAGACCGCCGGCACCGACATCTACGGCCACGAGCGCTTCACCGGCGTGGCCAACCAGCTCTCCGTCGAACTGGAGCGGCGCCTCGGCAAGGAGGCCCGCCCGGTGATCCTCGGCCACGTCCAGCGCGGCGGCACCCCGACCGCGTACGACCGCGTCCTCGCGACCCGCTTCGGCTGGCACGCGGTGGAGGCGGCGCACCGCGGCGAGTTCGGCATGCTGACGGCGCTGCGCGGCACGGACATCGAGCTGGTGCCGCTGGCGAAGGCCGTGGAGACCCTGAAGACGGTCCCGGCGGAGCGCTACGCCGAGGCGGAGTGCGTGATCTGAACACCTTTCCGCGCGGCTTCCCTGCGCCACGAACCGCCCCCGGTCGCAGTCGCGGCCGGGGGCGGTTCTAGTCTGGTGCGGACAACAAGCGCGAATCGGGCTCCAGGAGTAAGCACATGGATCACAGCGGGCACGGCATGACGATGGATCTGCCGCCGTTCACGCTGGGGCGGGCCCTGGAGTTCTCCCCCGACCTGTTCTTCCTGCTCGGCTCGCTCGCCGGCCTCGGCCTGTACGGCTGGGGCGTCGCCCGGCTGCGGCGGCGCGGCGACGCCTGGCCGGTGAGCCGCACGGTGTTCTTCACCGTGGGCGTGCTGAGCATCGCCCTGGTGATGTGCACCAAGCTCAACGACTACGGCATGGTCATGTTCAGCGTGCACATGGTGCAGCACATGGTGATCTCCATGCTGTCGCCGATCCTGCTGCTGCTCGGCGCTCCGGTGACGCTGGCGCTGCGGGCGCTGCCGGTGGCGGGCCGGGGCTCGACGGGTCCGCGCGAGCTGCTCCTGAAGCTGCTGCACAGCCGGTACATGCGGATCATCACGCATCCGGCGTTCACGATCCCGATGTTCATCGCGAGCCTGTACGGGCTGTACTTCACGCCGCTGTTCGACACCCTGATGGGGTCCAAGGCGGGCCACATCGGGATGATGGTCCACTTCCTCATGGTGGGCCTGGTGTTCTTCTGGCCGATCATGGGCGTCGACCCGGGCCCGCACCGGCCGGGCTACGTGATGCGGATGCTGGAACTGTTCGCGGGCATGCCGTTCCACGCCTTCTTCGGCATCGCACTGATGATGGCGACCGAGCCGATGGTGCAGGCGTACCGGAACCCGCCGGCCTCGCTGGGCATCGACGCGCTCACCGACCAGAACGCGGCGGGCGGCATCGCCTGGGCGTTCAGCGAGATCCCGTCCGTCCTCGTGCTGATCGCGCTGGTGTACCAGTGGTACCACTCCGAGCAGCGGCAGGCGGTCCGCACGGACCGGGCCGCGGACCGGAACGGGGACAAGGAGCTGGAGGCGTACAACGCGTATCTCGCCTCGCTCCAGGCCCGCGGGCGGTAGCTGCCCGCCCTGCTCCCCGCCGAGGGGTGGCGCACGCCCTGTCCCAGGGGTCACGATGGCTCTGAGGAGGGCGGAGCGATGATGTCCGGTCCTACGAAGACGATGGGTGTGCTCACCTTCGCGGCGCTGGTGCTGACCACCGCGTACACGGTGGCCCTCGGCAGCAGCGGCTGGCTCTGGTTCGGCTGGGTGGTGCTCGGCGTGGTCACCATCGGGATGGCGGCCGCGGACAGCGGCGAGGCCCATGCGCGCCCGGTCCGGCGCCGCCGCCCGAAACCGCAGCCCTGAGGGTCATCCCGCCAGCAGCACCCACACCTGACCGGCCGCGAAGTTCAGCGGCGCGCCCGCCGGTGTGGTGAAGGCGGTGCCGGAGGCCGGGTCCGGCCGGCTCCAGCGGGCCGCGAAGGCCCGTCCGTCGCGCAGCACCTCGGCGGTGCCGGTGCCGGTCGTCACGGTGTACGGGGAGACGGCGCCCAGGAAGTCGTGGAAGCGCGAGGGCCGCACGGTGACGTGCTGCACGACGACGGTGGCCGGCTTCAGCGGCCCGTCGGAGCGGCCGTCCATGGTGACGTGCCAGGCCCGCTCGGCGGGCGTCCAGGTGAAGGTGTAGCGGGCGGCGGGGAAGCGCACCGTACGGCTGTTGACCGGGGTGCCGTCCACCGGGGCGGGGCCGAAGCGGAAGCCGATGTCCTTGACGGCGCCGGCCTCGGGGGCGGCGCCGAGCGCCCGGGCGGGCCGCAGGTAGAGGTTGTGCGGGGCGGCACGGGCGTTGTCGCGGACGAAGGCGGCGGGCGCGCCGGCCTCGTCGACCAGGTGGAGCGGGGCGGCCCGCAGCAGCGGAGTGAGCGCGCTCTGGGCGCCGGAGTAGGCGAGGGCCGGGCGGTCGAACTGGCGCAGCAGGGCGAGGTCGGACTCGCGGGCGCTGCGGACCGGGCCGGCCCGGTCCGGGAGCCGGGAGGCGTAGACGGCCATGAGCCGGGTCTGGCCGGACTCCACCTGTTCGACGTAGACGAGGTCGGCGGCGTCGAGGCCGGTGTGCGGCCGGGCCGGCGGCACGTTGTCGATCTTGACGGCGAGGACGGGGGCCGGCCGCGCGGGCAGTCCGGTGAGCGGCGAGACGCCGCCGGGGCGGGGAGTGGCGGGCACCGGCGCGGGCGTCGGTGCCGGCTTCGGCGGGCCCGAGTCGGAGCAGCCGTACAGACCGGCGGCCGTCACGGCGCACAGTACGGCGGTGACGGCTGGGCCGGGACGCCTGTGCCCGCGCGCGCCTGCCATCGGTCCCGCTCCTCCCCACCAGTGGACCACGCCCATCTCCGCGGATACAAAGGGCTTGACGGACGATGAACGGGGGTTGTCGGTGTTCTACTACGTGATGAAGTACGTGCTGCTCGGCCCGCTCCTGAAACTGCTGTTCCGGCCGCGGGTGGAGGGCCTGGAGAACATTCCCGAGGAGGGTGCGGCGATCGTCGCCGGCAACCATCTGTCGTTCTCCGACCACTTCCTGATGCCGGTCATGCTGGGCCGCCGGATCACCTTCCTGGCCAAGCAGGAGTACTTCACGGGGCCCGGCCTCAAGGGCCGGCTGACCGCCGCGTTCTTCCGCAGCGCGGGGCAGATCCCGGTGGACCGGTCCGGCAAGGAGGCGGGGCAGGCGGCGATCCGCGAGGGGCTCGCCGTGCTCGGCCGGGGCGAGCTGCTCGGCATCTATCCCGAGGGGACGCGCTCGCACGACGGGCGGCTGTACAAGGGCAAGGTGGGGGTCGCGGTGATGGCGCTCACGGCCGGCGTGAAGGTGGTGCCGTGCGCCATGGTGGGCACCTTCGAGATCCAGCCGCCGGGGCGGGTCGTCCCGCGGATCCGGCGGGTCACCATCCGTTTCGGCGAGCCGCTGGACTTCTCCCGCTACGCGGGCCTCGCCGGGGAGAAGGCGGCGGTGCGCGCGGTCACGGACGAGATCATGTACGAGATCCTGGCGCTGTCGGGTCAGGAGTACGTCGACGAGTACGCGGTCAAGGTGAAGGCCGCGGACAACGGCCGGGGCGGGTCCGGGAAGTTCCCGCCGGCGGAACGCTGAGGGCGGATCCGCGCACGGCGAAAGAGCCTGGGCCGGCCTGCCCGGGGGCCGTAGCGTCGCACCCATGACCAAGGGAAACGCGTTCGTGCTGGGTGCGACGGGACAGGTGGGACGGGCGGCCGTGCGGGCGCTCGTGGCGGACGGCTGGGAGGTGACCGCCGCCTCGCGACGGGGCGGCCGGGACGAACGGTGGCCGGCGGAGGTCCGGTCGGTGGCGGTGGACCGCACCGAGGAGGGGGCGCTCGCGGCGGCGCTCGGCGGGGGCACGGACGTCCTGGTGGACATCGTGGCCTACGACGCCGCGCACGGGCGGCAGTTGACGGGGCTCGCCGACCGGATCGGCTCGGCCGTGGTGATCTCCAGTGTCGCCGTCTACGAGGACGAGCAGGGGCGGAACTTCGACACGCAGGACGAGCCGGACGGCTTCCCGCGCTATCCGCTGCCCCTTCCGGAGACCTGGCGCACGGTCGCGCCGGGCGATTCCTCGTACAGCACCCGGAAGGTGGCTCTGGAGCGGGAGCTCCTCGCGGCGGGCGACCGGCTGCCGACCACCCTGTTGCGCGCCGCGGCCGTCCACGGCCCGTACAGCCCGGGACCGCGCGAGCTGTGGTTCGTGAAGCGGGCGCTGGACGGCCGTCCGGTGCGGATCCTGGCGGAGGGCGGACGGTCCCGCTTCCACCCGGTGCACGTGGACAACCTGGCCGAACTGATCCGGCTGGCCGCCACGCACCCGGGCAGCCGGGTGCTCAACGGCGCCGACCCGGAGGCCCCGATGGTCGCCGAGATCGGCGCGGCGATCGACGCGGCGATGGGCGTGAGCAGCGAGACGATCCTCTTCGAGGGGCCTGCGGGGAAGGACATGGTCGGCTACACGCCGTGGACGACGCCCCATCCCACGGTCTGCGACATGTCGGCCGCGGAGCGGGAGCTGGGCTACCGGCCGGTGGTGACGTACGAGGAGTCGCTGCCCGGCACGATCGCGTTCCTGGCCGCGACGGTGGCGGAGCGGGACTGGCGGGACGCCTTCCCCGGCCTGGTGAAGTACGGGGTGGACTTCTTCGACTACGCGGCCGAGGACGCCTGGCTCGCCGCGCGCTGACCAGCGGAGGGGCGGTCGCCGTACGGCGACCGCCCCTCTGTGGTGCGGGTGTTACGGCTTCGGCGTGGCGTGCGGCTCGCAGGTCACGTCCTTGCTGTCCACCTTGCCGGTGAGCAGGTAGGTCTCGACCTTCGGGTTGATGCAGGAGTTCACCAGGCTGGTGACGCCGTGCGAGCCGGCGTTCTTCTCGGTGATCAGTCGCGAACCCTTGAACCGCTTGTGCAGCTCGACGGCGCCGGCGTACGGCGTCGCGGCGTCACGCTCGGACTGGACGATGAGCACCGGCGGCAGGCCCTTGCCGGTCTTCACGTCGGTCGCCCGCTCGCGCGGCGTGGACCAGGTGGCGCAGGGCAGGTTCATCCAGGCGTTGGCCCAGGTCATGAACGGGTACTGCTCGTGCAGCCGGGAGTTGTCCCGGTCCCACTTCTTCCAGCTGGTCGGCCAGGGCGCGTCGGCGCACTCGACGGCCGTGTAGACCGCGTTGCCGTTCTCCGACGCGATGTTTCCGGCCGTGTCGGTGAGGTCCGCGGCGGCACCGTCGATGAGCGGCTGCGGGTCACCCTGGGCGTAGGCGCTCCAGGCCTCCGCGACCGGGGCCCACGAGGAGTCGTAGTACGGGGCGCTCTGGAAGAAGCCGATGAGCTCGGCCGGGCCGACCTTGCCGCCGAGGGGGTTCTTCTTGGCGGCGGCGCGCAGGGTCACCCACTGCTGCTGCACCTCGGCGTAGGTCTTGCCGAGGTGGTAGGCGTCGTCGTGCTGGGCGACCCAGGTCATCCAGTCCTTGAGACGCCCCTCGAAGGCGATGTCCTGTTCCAGGTTGGCCTGGTACCAGATGTTGCTCTTCGCCGGGTTGACCACGCTGTCGACCACCATGCGGCGCACGTGGTCCGGGTACATCGTGCCGTAGACGGCGCCGAGGTAGGTGCCGTAGGAGACGCCGACGAAGTTGAGCTTCTTCTCGCCGAGCGCGGCCCGGATGACGTCCAGGTCACGGACGGTGTTGCGGGTGGTCATGAAGGGCAGCATGTCGCCGCTCTTCTCGGCGCAGCCCTTGGCGTACTCGGCGGCCAGCTTGCGCTGGGCCAGCTTGTCCGCCTCGCTGTCCGGGACCGGGTCCGGCTTGGGGCCCTTGACGAACTCGGTCGGGTCGACGCAGGAGATCGGCGCCGAGTGGCCGACGCCGCGCGGGTCGAAGCCGACGAAGTCGTAGGCCTTGGCGGCGTTCGCCCAGATCGCGTTCTTGGTGGTGACCCGGCGCGGGAAGCGCAGGCCCGAGCCGCCGGGGCCGCCCGGGTTGTAGAGCAGCGCGCCCTGGCGCTCGGCGGCGGTGCCGGTGGCGCCGATGCGGTCGACGGCGATCTTGATCTGCTTGCCGTCGGGGCGCGCGTAGTCGACCGGAACGGAGACCCAGCCGCACTTGATGGGCTTCTCGAGCCCCCAGTCGGCCGGACAGTCCTGCCAGTCGATACCGGCCTTCGCGGCGCGGGCGGCGGCGATGGTCGCGCCGCGGGCCTCGTCGTCGCGGTCGTGGCGGCTCTGCGCGCTGGCCGTCGGTGCGGCCAGCGCGCCGACTATGAGCGTCGCCGTCATCAGAGTGCCGGCGGAGCCGAGCACTGCTGTGCGTCTCAAGTGGTTCCTCCCCCTCGGTGGGCGCCGCCCCCGTGGCAGCGCCATGGTGGGCTGTCCGGGGGATCCTTTCGTCCTTGGGGCCTCCGGTAAAAGGGCGTACACGTGTTTCTTTGCCGAACCAATAACCGGAGAGCGGTGTACCGCTGAGCGGGACTCCGCCGGAACTCCACCGGAAATCGCGGGAACTCACCGAGGAGCGAGCAGCTCCAGCCCCTCGTCCAGGGCGCGGCGCAGCGCAAGCGCGTCGGGCGCGACGGCGGTGACCAGGGCGGCGGGGCCGGCGAGGCGCACCAGCACGGCGTACTCACCGACAAGTCGGGATTCGACCGGCTTGAGCTGGTTGTCCCCTTCTATGGCGAAGTCCGGGTAGACGACGAGGAGTTGCCCGGTGGCGCGGTGCCCGCCGAGGACGGCGGCGCCGTCCCAGCCGCCGGGGGCGCCGGGTCCGTACGCCAGCTCCTGGTCGAGCAGCGGGCGGCCGCCGCGGCGCACGGTCAGCCTGGTGGTGAGGGTGCCGGGCAGCTCACCGTGGCGCCCGAGGATCTGCTCCTCCCGGAGCACCAGCCGTGCGTCGGCGGCGAGTTCGACCGTGGTCCGCATGCGCAGCTCGGAACCCTCGGCCGAGACCAGCTGTTCGGGCAGCCAGCGCAGCTCCGCGCCCCGGCCGACGGTGAGCGCGAGATCGTACGTTGCGGGGACGCCGTCGGAGCCCGGCAGGGCGACGGTCGCGGCGGCGGAGTCGACGAGCAGCCGCGCCCCGTCCCGTACCTCGGTGTGCAGGGCGAGCCGGTCACCGCCGAGCGGAGCACTCATCGCGCCGACGACGGTGACGCGGGTGTACGGGCCGGGGGCGCGGGTGCGGCGCAGGGCGAGCGGCCCGTCGCTCTCCAGGACGGGCAGCGAGCCGTCCGCTCCCGCGACGATCCTGGCGGTGGCGCGCAGGCTCATGCGGTCCATGCCGCGAGGCGGCCGCGGACCCAGTCGGCGACGGGGGCGACGCCCTGCTCGGAGCGGAGCGAGGTGAAGGCGACGGGCAGTTCGCCGCGCTGTTCCCCGGCGTCGCGGGCCATCCGCGCCAGGTCGGAGCCGACGTACGGGGCGAGGTCGGTCTTGTTGACGACGAGGAGGTCGGCGGTGGTGACGCCGGGGCCGCCCTTGCGCGGGATGTCGTCGCCGCCGGCCACGTCGATGACGAAGATCTGGGCGTCGACGAGGCCCTTGGAGAAGGTGGCGGTGAGGTTGTCGCCGCCGGACTCGACGAGGACGAGGTCGAGCGGGCCGACCGAGTCCTCGAGCTCCTCGACGGCTTCGAGGTTGGCGGAGATGTCGTCGCGGATCGCGGTGTGCGGGCAGGCGCCGGTCTCGACGGCCGTGATCCGCTCGGGCGGCAGGACGGCCTCGCGGAGCAGGAACTCCGCGTCCTCGCGGGTGTAGATGTCGTTGGTGACGACGGCGAGGGAGAGGGTGTCGCGCAGTTCGCGGCACAGGGCGGCGACGGTCGCGGTCTTGCCGGAGCCGACCGGGCCGCCTAGGCCGATGCGCAGGGCGCGGCGGCTGCCGTCGGGGCGGTGGGCGTCGGCGGAGACGGCGGGGCCGTGGGAGTGGCCGTGGTCGAGGTGCATGGGCGGGCTCCTTGCGGGCTACGGGTGTCAGGAGGCGAAGAGGCGGACGGGCCAGGCCGCGTGCTGTTCGGCGGTGAGGTCGAGCAGCGGGGCCGAGGCGGCGGGCAGCGCGTCCAGGCCCTCGCGGGCCGCGGCGGTGGCACGTGCGGCGACCTCGTCCATGGCGGGGGCGAGCCGGGCGAGGACCGCGGTGGCCTGGAAGGGGTCGAGGCCGAGCAGGCGTACGACGGCGGTGGCGGGGCCGCCGACCGTCTCGTAGGCGACGCAGTGCGCGGCGTCCTCGGGGCCGAGCCCGGCGGCCCGGGCGGCGGTGCCGAGGACGACGGGCTGGTGGGCGCCACGCGGGAACGCGGTGGCCAGCCGGTCGAGTTCGGGGCCTGGCCAGGCGGCGCGGGCGGCCCGCATCAGCTGCCGGCCGAGCCTGCGGGCGGCGGCGCGCAGGGCGGGCGAGGGGGTACGGGCGTCGGCGGCGGCGTCGAGCTCGTACGGGTCCGCGCCGAGGGCGGCCGCGGCGGCGAGCGCGGCCGCGGTGAGCCCGGTGGTGTGCAGCCGGCCCCGGCAGAACGCCTCCAGGTCGGCGGCGTCCCGGAGCCGGCCGGCCTTCACGGCGGCCTCGGCGCCGCCCGAGTGGGCGTGCCCGCCGGCGGGGAACCGCCCGTCGGCGAGCACCAGGAGAGCAGAGCGGGTCATCGGGGCCCTCAGAACAGGAAGTAGCGCTGGGCCATGGGCAGTTCGGCGGCGGGGGCCGGCTCGACCGGTTCGCCGTCGATGGTCACCGAGAAGGTGTCGGCGTCGACCTCGACCCGGGGCATGGCGTCGTTCTCCCGCATGTCGGCCTTGGTGATCCGCCGGGTGGATCCGATGGCGGTGAACTCCTTGTGCAGGCCGAGCCGGTGCGGCAGGTCGTCCTCGATGGCCGCCTCGGCGACGAAGTTGACCGAGCCGGCCGCGGCCGCCCGCCCCAGCGCGCCGAACATCGGCCGGGGCAGCACGGGCTGGGGGGTCGGGATGGAGGCGTTGGCGTCACCCATCTGGGCGTACGCGATCTGGCCACCCTTGACGACGGCGAGCGGCTTGACGCCGAAGAAGGCGGGCTCCCACAGCACCAGGTCGGCGAGCTTGCCGGGTTCGACGGAGCCGATGAGGTGGCCCATGCCCTGGGCGACGGCCGGGTTGATCGTGTACTTGGCGACATAGCGACGGGCGCGGTGGTTGTCGGCGGCGCCGTCGCCGGGCAGGGCGCCGCGCCGCTTCTTCATGACGTGGGCGGTCTGCCAGGTCCGCATGATCACCTCTCCGATGCGGCCCATGGCCTGGGAGTCGGAGGAGATGATCGAGATGGCGCCGATGTCGTGCAGGACGTCCTCGGCGGCGATGGTCGAGGGCCGGATCCGGGACTCGGCGAAGGCGAGGTCCTCGGGGACGGCCGGGTTGAGGTGGTGGCAGACCATCAGCATGTCGAGGTGCTCGTCGATGGTGTTGACCGTGTGCGGCCGGGTCGGGTTGGTCGAGCTGGGCAGCACGTGCGGCTCGGAGACGACGGTGATGATGTCGGGCGCGTGCCCGCCGCCCGCGCCCTCGGTGTGGTACGCGTGGATGGTGCGGCCGGCTATGGCGGCGAGGGTGTCGCCGACGAAGCCCGCCTCGTTGAGGGTGTCGGTGTGGATGGCGAGCTGGGCGCCGGTCTCCTCGCAGACTCCGAGGCAGGCGTCGATGACGGCGGGGGTGGCCCCCCAGTCCTCGTGGATCTTGAATCCGAGTGCGCCGCCCCGCAGTTGGGAGTGCATCGCCTCCCGGGACATGGTGTTGCCCTTGCCGAGCAGGCCGATGTTGACGGGAAAGGTGTCCAGGGCCTCGAACATCCGGGCCATGTGCCAGGGGCCGGGGGTGATGGTGGTGGCCTTGGTGCCCTCGGCCGGTCCCGTACCGCCGCCGACGAGAGTGGTCACGCCGGTGGCCAGGGCCTGTTCGACCACGGTCGGCGAGATGAAGTGGACATGGGTGTCGACGGCTCCGGCGGTGACGATCCGGCCGTTGCCGACGATCACCTCGGTCTCGGGCCCGATGACGAGCTCGGGGTGGACCCCGTCCATGGTGTCGGGGTTGCCGGCCTTGCCGAGGGCGGTGATCCGGCCCTCGCGGATACCGATGTCGGCCTTGACGATCCCCCAGTGGTCGATGACCACGGCGCCGGTGATCACGGTGTCGGGGGCGCCCTCGGCACGGGTGGTGCGGGACTGGCCCATGGACTCGCGGATGACCTTGCCGCCGCCGAACACGGCCTCCTCTCCCGCCCGCCCCGGGCCGCCGGAGCGGTCCTCCTCGATCTCGACGAGCAGGTCGGTGTCGGCGAGCCTGATGCGGTCGCCGGTGGTGGGGCCGAACAGGTCGGCGTAGACGGCGCGGTGCAGCTCAGGCACGGTCGCCTCCGTTCGTCGCGGACTCGTCGAGGGGTCCCGCGGTCTCGCCGCGCAGGCCGGGCACGATCCGGCGGCCGGCGATCGGCACCAGCTCGACCTCGACGGGGATGCCGGGCTCGAAGCGGACGGCGGTGCCGGCGGCGATGTGCAGACGCAGTCCGCGGGCGGCGGCGCGGTCGAAGCCGAGCCCGGGGTTGGCCTCGGCGAAGTGGTAGTGGGAGCCGACCTGGACGGGCCGGTCGGCGGCGTTGAGGACGGTGAGGCGGGTGACGGGGCGGCCCTCGTTGAGGGCCACCGGACCGGCACCGTAAAGGATCTCTCCGGGAATCATCGGTGGCGGTCCGCTCTCAGACGATCGGGTCATGGACGGTGACCAGCTTGGTCCCGTCGGGGAAGGTGGCCTCGACCTGGACGTCGTGGATCATCTCGGGGATGCCGTCCATGACCTCGTCGCGGGTGAGCACCTTGCGCCCGGAGGCCATGAGCTCGGCGACCGTGCGGCCGTCCCGGGCGCCTTCCAGCACATGGGTGGTGATGAGGGCGACGGCCTCGGGATGGTTGAGGCGCACGCCGCGTGCCCTGCGCTTCTCGGCCACGTCGGCCGCGACATGGATGAGCAGCCGTTCCTGCTCGTGGGGGCTGAGTCGCACGCTTCCACCTCACTGTCGTCCACCGGGGTCACTCCCGGACAGCAGCGGACCCTACAGATCTTCAACACTCTGTTGACCTGCACGGATGGCCCGCTGGGCCAGACATTGCACGTTAGGGCGGAAGTTTTTCCGGCTCGTTAACTCGGGCTTTGCGTGGGCATGGTCATCGGCCCGGGCGGCCGCCGGGTGACCCGCGAGGGCGACGGAGGGCTATGCGCGGGGGGCGCCCGGGTCCTGGTGGTGGGCCGCGATGCCGAAGCGGCGCTGTTCACCCGGAGCGGACGGGACGGGCCGGACGCCCGAGACCGAGCTGATCACCTGCTCCTCGGCCGGCTCCGCCAGGTTCTCCAGTCGTTCCAGGTCAGCGGCGGAGACCAGGGCGACCAGCGGCTTGCCGTGGCGGGTGACGACCACGCGCTCGTTGCCGTAGACGACGCGGTTGATCAGATCGGCGAGCTCTGCGCGGGCTTGCGTCACCGGAATCTCGTAGGCCATGCTCCTCATCTTACGGTCTGTACGTCCTGTACATTTTCAACAGGGAGGTCTTCGCCATGGATGCTCGCCACGTCCTGCCCGAGTTCACCGAGCGCACGAGCTTCGGAACCCGCACCCTCGACCCGTACTCGAAGCTGCTCCAGGAGCGGATCGTCTTTCTGGGCACGCCGATCGACGAGACCGCGGCCAATGACGTCATCGCCCAGCTCCTGCACCTCGACTACGCCTCGCCCGAGCAGCTGATCAGCCTCTACATCAACTCCCCCGGGGGTTCGATCAGCGCCATGACCTCGATCCACGACACGATCCGCACGGTCTCCTGCGATGTGGAGACCACCTGCCTCGGCCAGGCCGTCGGCCCCGCCGCGGTGCTGCTCGCGGCCGGCTCGCCGGGCCGGCGACTCGCGCTGCCCGGGGCCCGGATCGTGCTTCAGCAGCCCACGCTCGACGAGCCGTTGCAGGGCCAGCCGAGCGATCTGGACATCCAGGCCCGGGAATTGCTGCGCCAGCGCGAGCTGGTGGTCAGGCTGCTCGCCGAGCACACCGGGCAGAGCCCCGAGCGGACCGACGCCGACATCGACCGGACCACGGTGCTCGACGCGGCCGCCGCCCGCGCCTACGGCCTGGTGGACCACGTCCTGAAGACCCGCCACGCGTCCACCGGTACCGGGGAGGAGTGAGCCCGCCGTGGTCCCGGAGCTGCCGCAGCTGCCCGCGCTGACGCGCGCCGAGGGTGAGTTCGTCGACGCCTACCTCGAAGTCGTCGACCTCCTGGGCAGAATCAATCCATCCAGGTCCTCGCATACCTATGGGGCACTTCGGGCCGCCCAAGCGCTGGTGGGGCGGGCGACGGCCCTGCGCGAGGCCCTGACACTCATGCATATGCGGGGCGAGAGCGAGGTCCACGCGGAGACATTGGCCCGTGCGCTGCGGGTGTTGGACGGGGAGCGGAGGGCCGGGCGGGTCACCGTGCCCGGGGAGTCGGCGAGTTGACAGTTGCGCGTGTCGTGTCCAGGTCCACCCGGGGCAACGCGGCCGCAGAATCGCTCCCCCGTTCGGCGTATTCGATGCATCGACAGAGGGCTCAGGCAAGTTGCGCAACAGGTGTACGCATCTGGCGGAATGGGGCGTTCCACGCCTGGTACGGAGCTCGTCGGGCAAACCTCTGAAGATCGAGAAAGCCGACTGTCCACCCGTATGGATCAGTCGTGAGGAGCCTCACATATCGCCGTTTCAACTCGGATTTCGCCCATGGTGTGAGTCAAGATCCCTGTCGACGACAAGCCCCCGCCACCCGAGGCGGGGCGGTCCGGGCGGACGCCGAGTCCTGCCGCCGTTCCGGACGTCTGGTCGACAGGAGTGGATCGGCAGGAGTGGAGGACCCGAGCAACACGGGACGTGCGCGCAGTGCGGACGTTCCTCGGGGTGAAGCCGCAGCCGCGGCCGGGCATCTTCGCCTGCCCGAACCCGACAGGTCATCCTTCACAGGCGGCTGACGAAGGGTTGCGCATGACTGCGCAGATGCATGTCCCGTCCCTGCTGTCCCGGGCCGGAGCCGTCTCGGCTCTCACCCTCGCCGCCGTCGGCGGCACGCTGCTCGCCCCAGGAGCGGCACCGGAGGCCCAGGCAGCGACGTCCTACGCCAACAAGGCGCTGAACGTCGCCGCCTCGAAGAAGGGATCGCCCTACAAGTACGGCGCCTCCGGCCCGACCCGTTTCGACTGCTCGGGCCTCACGGTCTACTCGTACAAGAAGGCGGGCAAGTCGCTGCCCCGCACGGCGCAGCAGCAGTACAACAAGACCCGGCACGTCTCGGCTTCCGGCCGGCAGAAGGGGGACCTGGTCTTCTTCCACTCCGGCGGAAGGGTGTACCACGTCGGGATCTACGCGGGTAACAACAGGATCTGGCACTCGCCGAAGACCGGTTCATGGGTGAAGCTGGACAAGATCTGGAGCTCGAAGGTCTCTTACGGCCGGGTCCGCTGATTCGCCGTCCCGCTGATCCGCCGTCCCGCTGACGCACGGTGCGGGAGGGGGCGCCCGGTGGCGCCGCCGGCCCCCTCCTCCCGCCGCCCGCTCGGCCGGGCCCGCTCAGCCGGGGAGCACGGCCGTCCAGGGCAGGTTGATCCAGACCGTCTTGCCGCCCTCCGCCGTGGGCGTGACCGCGAGCCGGCCGCCCGCCCCGGCCGTCAGGGAGCGGATGATGACCATGCCGCGGCCGTTGTCCTGCTGGACCGCGGCCGGGAGGCGCTGCGGCCAGCGGGGGTGGCTGTCCGTGACGCCGATGTGGAGCAGTGCGTCGCACTCCAGGCGGATGTCGACCGTGAAGGTGGGAGACTGGCCGAAGGTGTGCTGGACGGCGTTGGTCGCCAGTTCGGAGACGATCAGTCGGACCGCGTCCGCGGTGTCGGTGTCGCCCTCGAGCCCCCAGGAGACGAGGACGTCGGCGACGTATCTCCGGGCGGCGGAGACCGAGGCGGGATCGCTCGGCAGCGTGAGTGTTGCTTCCTGGTGGTCTGCCATCGCGACGCTGTCCCTTTCCCACCGGGGCCCGGCCCCGGATTGCGCTTCGCGTCAGAGTGCCACCGATGCTGCCGCCGTGGGCAGCGATCCACCAAGATATCCGGATATCTGTCGCCCGAAGCGGTGAACTCCGCTACGGGCGACCGGATCGGCCCTGGCAAGGCGCCTTACGAAACGGCTTCCGAGGCGCCTTGCGAGGCGCCTTACGACACGAAGCCGACGACCCCGAACCCGGGGCGCGACTCCACGTGCCGCAGCCAGCCCATGACGTCCATGACGGCGTCCACGACCTCGGAGTCGAGCGGCGGTGCGTGGCCGTCCTTCTTGGTCTGCTCGAACTGCTCGAGCGCCGCCAGGCACTGCTCGTGCGTCCACTCGCCGCAGCGCGGCAGGTCGTAGGTCGGCACCACGTCGGGCATGCCCCCGTAGTAGCCGAACTCCGCCACCGACACCGCCGTGATCCGCAGCGCCCGCAGCCCCTCGTCCACCATCTCCAGCCAGTCCCCGCGGAACGGCGAGAAGCACGAGTTGTCCAGGAAGGACCCGGTCAGCGAGCACAGCCGCTTGTAGGCGTAGCCGTACTGGAAGGCGTACTGACGCTGCGCGTCGAACGGGCCGCCGTACACCACCGCGCGCAGCGCCTCGTACGCCGTGGGCGCGCCGTCCGCGATCTCCGAGGAGAACCAGTCGTCGGCCGAGGCGAGGTCGGCGGCGAAGGAGTCGCGGATGACCTGGAGCAGCTGGTCGTCGCGCGAACCGACGAGGTCGTGGGCGGCCTTGGGGTCGAGCAGGTACACGCTCAGCGAAGAACTCATGCCCTCAACTTAGCGAGCACCACTGACAGTCAGGCCGCGCCCTCCGGCGCCGTCCGCACGATCGTCGCCACGGCCTGCTCGATCTGCGCGTCCGTCAGGTCGGCGCGGGCGGTCAGGCGGAGCCTCGAGACGCCGTCGGGGACCGACGGGGGGCGGAAGCAGCCGACGCCGAGGCCGAGTTCACGGCAGTCGGCGGCCCACCGGAGCGCCTCGCTCGGGCCGGGGGCGCGGACCGAGACCACGGCGGCGTCGGGCCGTACGGCGGTGAGGCCGGCCTCGGTGAGCAGCCGGTGGAGGGTCGTGGCGACCGTACGGGCCCGGGCGGCGAGCGCCGGCTCGGCGGCGATCAGCCGCAGGCTCGCGAGCGCCCCGCCCGCGGCGGCGGGGGCCAGGCCGGTGTCGAAGATGAAGGTACGGGCGGCGTTGACCAGGTGCTCGATCACCCGGTCCGGGCCGAGGACCGCGCCGCCCTGGCTGCCGAGGGACTTGGACAGGGTGAGCGTGGCGACCACGTCCGGGTCACCCGCGAGCCCCGCCTCGTGCAGCGCGCCGCGTCCGCCGTCGCCGAGGACGCCGAATCCGTGGGCGTCGTCGACGACCAGGCCCGCGCCGTACGCCCGGCAGGTCTCGGCGAGGGCGGTGAGCGGGGCCCGGTCGCCGTCCACGGAGAAGACGGAGTCGCTGACGACGAGGGCCCGGCGGTCCGGGTGGGCGGAGAGGGTCTTGGCGACGGCCTCGGGGTCGGCGTGCGGCACCACGGCCGTCTCGGCGCGCGCGAGCCGACAGCCGTCCACGATGGAGGCGTGGTTGCCGGCGTCGGAGACGATCAGCCCGTCCCGGGCCGAGAGCGCGGTCAGCGCGGCCAGGTTCGCCGTGTAGCCGGAGGAGAAGACCAGGGCGGCCTCGAAGCCGCAGAACGCGGCGAGTTCGCTCTCCAGCCGGGCGTGCAGCCGGGTCGAGCCGGTGACGAGCCGCGATCCGGTGGAGCCCGCGCCCCAGCGCCGCGCCGCTTCGGCCGCCGCCTCGGTGATCTCCGGGCGGCGGGTGAGTCCGAGGTAGTCGTTGCCCGCGAGGTCGAGCAGGCCGGACTCGGCCGTCCGGGGCCGCAGCGTCCGCACGAGGCCCGCCGCCGCGCGCTGCCGTGCGGCGGCCTCGGTCCAGCCGAACGCGGCCCGGCGCGGGTCCGGCCCCGCCGTCCTGTCCTGCGGGTCCCCGTACGGGTCCTCGTGCAGGTCCCCCGGCAGGTCCTCGGCGTACGACGGCATGGCAGATCCTTTTGTAGGCAGCGCACAGACCCTAACCGGCCCGGGCCGAGGTCAGGGTGTGGCCATACACACACCTCCAATGGCGTCGTTTGTTCGGATCCTCCTTGGCCGCGGGGTGTGCGGTAGGCGAGGATCAGCGCTTATGGACCTGCTGAACACGCTGGTGGAGAAGGGGCTGCGGCGCGAGTCGCCGACCCGTGAAGAAGCGCTCGCCGTGCTGGCGACCTCCGACGACGACCTGCTCGATGTGGTGGCTGCGGCCGGCAAGGTCCGCCGTCAGTGGTTCGGACGGCGGGTGAAGCTGAACTACCTGGTCAATCTGAAGTCGGGCCTGTGCCCCGAGGACTGCTCGTACTGTTCGCAGCGGCTCGGTTCGACCGCCGGGATCCTCAAGTACACCTGGCTCAAGCCGGACGAGGCCTCCGCCGCGGCCGCCGCCGGCGTCGCGGGCGGCGCGAAGCGGGTCTGCCTGGTGGCGAGCGGCCGGGGTCCGACGGACCGGGACGTCGACCGGGTCGGCAAGACCATCGAGGCCATCAAGGAGCAGAACGAGGGCGTGGAGGTCTGCGCCTGTCTCGGTCTGCTCTCCGACGGCCAGGCCGAGCGGCTGCGGGCGGCCGGCGCCGACGCGTACAACCACAACCTGAACACGTCCGAGGGGACGTACGGCGAGATCACCACCACCCACACGTACCAGGACCGGGTGGACACCGTGCAGAAGGCGCACGCCGCCGGTCTGTCGGCCTGCTCGGGTCTCATCGCCGGCATGGGCGAGAGCGACGAGGACCTCGTCGACGTCGTCTACGCGCTGCGCGAGCTCGACTCGGACTCCGTGCCGGTGAACTTCCTGATCCCCTTCGAGGGCACGCCGCTCGCGAAGGAGTGGAACCTCACCCCGCAGCGCTGCCTGCGGATCCTCGCGATGGTGCGGTTCGTCTGCCCGGACGTCGAGGTCCGCATCGCGGGCGGGCGTGAGGTCCACCTGCGCACGATGCAGCCGCTCGCGCTGCACATCGCCAACTCGATCTTCCTCGGCGACTACCTCACCAGCGAGGGGCAGGCCGGGCACGCCGACCTGGAGATGATCGCGGACGCGGGCTTCGAGGTGGAGGGGGCGGGGACGACCACGCTGCCCGCGCACCGGGCCGACGCGCTCGCCGCGGCCGGTGGCGGATGCGGGTCGCCTGCCGAGGCCGGTGGCGGGTGCGGGTCGCACGCGGGCGCCGGTGGCGGGTGCGGGTCGCATGCCGAGGCCGGTGGCGGGTGCGGGCCTTGTGGCGGTGCCGCCGCGGAGGTGCCCGCGGCGACCGCGGACGCCCGTACGGACCTCGTGGCAGTGCGCCGCCGGGGCGCCGGGACGGATCTCGCGCCGAATGCGTAACGACGAGCTCCTCGCCCTGGACCGGGCGCACGTCTGGCACCCGTACGGGCCCATGCCGGGCCGTGTCGATCCGCTGGTCGTCGCGTCCGCGTCCGGGGTACGGCTCCGGCTGGCCGAGTCGGTCGACGGGCAGGACGAGTTGGTCGACGGCATGTCCTCCTGGTGGTCGGCCATCCACGGCTACAACCACCCGGTGCTCAACGAGGCGGCGCGCGGCCAGCTCGACCGGATGAGCCATGTGATGTTCGGCGGGCTCACCCACGAGCCCGCCGTCCGGCTCGCCGCGCGGCTCGTGGAGATCACGCCCGAGCCGCTCCGGCACGTCTTCCTCAGCGACTCCGGGTCCGTCGCCGTCGAGGTCGCCGCCAAGATGTGCCTGCAGTACTGGCGCTCGGTCGGCCGGCCCGGCAAGCACCGGCTGCTCACCTGGCGGGGCGGCTACCACGGGGACACCTGGCAGCCGATGTCGGTGTGCGACCCCGACGGCGGGATGCACCAGTTGTGGTCCGGGGTCCTGCAGCGGCAGGTCTTCGTGGACGCGCCGCCGGTCGCGTACGAGGAGTCGTACGCCGAGCTGCTGCGCGAGACCATCGGCCGGCACGCGGACGAGCTGGCCGCGGTGATCGTGGAGCCGGTGGTGCAGGGCGCGGGCGGTATGCGCTTCCACTCGCCCGAGTACCTGCGGGTGCTGCGGGAGGCGTGCGACGCGCACGACGTGCTGCTCGTCTTCGACGAGATCGCCACCGGGTTCGGGCGTACGGGGGCGTTGTTCGCCGCCGACCACGCCGGGGTCTCGCCCGATGTGATGTGCGTGGGGAAGGCCCTGACCGGAGGCTACCTGTCGCTGGCGGCGACGCTGTGCTCCGGGCGGGTGGCGGACGGGATCTCGCAGGGCGAGGTCCCCGTCCTCGCCCATGGCCCGACGTTCATGGGCAACCCGCTCGCCTGCTCGGTCGCGCTCGCCTCGATCGATCTGCTGCTCGGGCAGGACTGGCAGGTCGAGGTCAAGCGCATCGAGGCCGGACTCCGCGAGGGGCTCGCACCCGTGTCCGCGGTCCCTGGTGTCCGCGACGTCCGGGTGCTCGGCGCGATCGGGGTCGTCCAGCTCGACCACGAGGTCGACATGGCGGCCGCCACGCGGGCCGCGGTCCGCGCGGGGGTCTGGGTCAGGCCGTTCCGGGACCTGATCTACACGATGCCGCCGTTCGTCACCGGGGACGCGGACGTGGCGCGTATCTGCTCGGCGGTGAAGGCGGCCGCGGGGGCGGGGTGACGGTGGGTTCGACCCCGTGGGCCGCCGCCGTCCGGCGCGGCACCGTTTTCCGAGTCAGAAAGGACCTCTCGTCATGACCGTCATCGTCGTCAGCGGCACCGGTACGGAGATCGGCAAGACCGTCGTCACCGCCGCCGTCGCCGCGGTCGCCACCGCTGCCGGACGCTCCGTCGCCGTGCTGAAGCCCGCCCAGACGGGGGTCGGCCCGCACGAGGCGGGGGACGCGGATGAGGTGCTCCGGTTGTCGGGGGCGGCCAGCGGCACTGAACTGGCCCGTTTCCCGGAGCCGTTGGCGCCCGCGACGGCGGCGCGGCGGGCCGGGATGGCGCCGGTCGGGCCCGCCGAGGTCGCGGAGGCGGCCCGGAAGCTGGCCGCCGAGCACGACCTGGTGCTGGTGGAAGGCGCCGGCGGGCTCCTCGTACGGTTCGACGGTGAGGGTGGCACCCTTGCCGACGCTGCCCGGCTGCTCGGCGCACCGGTGCTGGTCGTCACCCCGGCCGGACTCGGGACGCTCAACAACACCGCCCTGACGGCCGAGGCGCTGCGGGCGCGCGGCATCGAGCAGCTGGGCGTGGTCGTCGGCAGCTGGCCGGACGCTCCGGATCTGGCCGCGCGGTGCAATCTGACGGACCTTCCGGAGGCTGCCGCGGCGCCCCTGCTGGGGGCGGTGCCGGAGGGGGCGGGCGCGCTCGGCGTCGAGGACTTCCGGGCGGCGGCGGCCACGTGGCTGGCGCCCGCGCTCGGCGGCACCTGGGACGCTGTCGCGTTCACGGCGGCGGCCCGGGCCTGAACTCCGTACCCTTGCCGCATGCGCGCACGTGTTCAGGAGATCGTGTTCGACTGCGCCGACCCGGCCGCCCTGGTGCGGTTCTGGTCGGAGCTTCTGGGAGGGGCTCCGGTCGACCGGAGCCCCGGCTGGTCGTACGTGGACCCGCCGGGGTTCGTCCGGATCGCGTTCCAGCGGGTCCCGGAGGGCAAGGCCGTGAAGAACCGCGTCCATCTGGACGTGGAGGTGGCCGATCCGGGCGCGGCGGCCGGGGAGGCGCAGCCGCTCGGGGCACGGCGGGTCGGCGGGATCGTGACCGACGAGCAGGGGTCCTTCCAGGTGATGCGTGATCCCGAGGGGAATGAGTTCTGCTTCGTGACGGGTTGAGGGGACGTCACCAAGGAGGTTCTGCCGTGTCTTCGCCGTTTCGTTTCGCCGTGAACATGCTGACGCCGCCCGGCTCCGGGAGCGAGTGGCGGGCGCGCTGCCGCCGGGCCGAGGAGCTGGGTTACGACGTGATCCAGGTCCCGGATCATCTGGGCATGCCCGCGCCGTTCCCTTCGCTGGTGGCTGCGGCCGAAGCCACGACCCGGCCGCGCGTGGGGACGTTCGTGCTCAACGCGGGGTTCTGGAATCCGTCCCTGCTGGCCCGCGAGGTGACCACCACGGCCGCGCTGACCGAGGGGCGGTTGGAACTGGGGCTCGGTACGGGGTATGTGCCGGGCGAGCACGAGCAGGCCGGGATCCCCTTCCTGCCGCCGCGCGAGCGGGTCGACCATCTCACCCGTACGGTCGAGGAGCTGGCCGAAGCGCTGAAGTCGCCGCGTGTCCCGCTGCTGATCGGCGGGAACGGGGACCGGGTGCTGCGGCTCGCCGCTCGGCACGCCGAGGTGACGGCGTTCTCCGGTGGCCGGTTCGACGGCGACACGCCGACCCTGCTGACGGCTGAGGAGCTGGCCGCGCGCGTGGCGGCGTACGAGGGCTTCGAGAGGCGGGCCGGGCGGGAGACGCCCGCGGAGCGGAATCTGCTGCTCCAGCGGGTGATCGTGACCGATGATCCGGACAGGGCCGTCGCGGAGTTCCTCGCCCTGGCGCCGTACCTCGACGAGAAGCAGGTGCGTGAGTTGCCGATCCTCGCCATCGGCACGGTGCGGGAGATCGCCGACCGGCTGGTCGGGCTGCGGGAGCGGTTGGGCATCTCGTATCTGGCGGTGCTCGACGACGCCATGGAGGCCTTCGGTCCCGTGATCGCGCTGCTGCGGCGGGAGTCCGCCCGCTGAAACACGGTCGACGGGCGGGGCCGGCCGGTGGTGGGATGCCACCATGGATGATCTTCGGATACGGGCCGCGGTGGCGGCCGACCTCGATGCCGTACTGGCCTTCTGGCGGACCGCCGCCGAGGGGACGAGCATCAGCGACGATCGCGCCGGGGTGGAGCGGCTCGTCGAGCGTGACCCGGAGGCCCTTCTGCTCGCCGATCGGGAGGGAGAGCTGGTAGGGACGGTGATCGCCGGGTTCGACGGCTGGCGCTGTCATCTCTACCGGCTCGCCGTGCACCCCGGCCACCGGCGCCGGGGAATCGGCCGCGCTCTGCTCGCGGCGGCCGAGGAGCGGTTCGTGCGGCTCGGCGGGCGGCGTGCGGACGCGATGGTCCTCGACCACAACGAGCTGGGGCGGAAGGCCTGGCGGGCGGCGGAGTACGGGCCCGAGGAGCAGTGGACCCGGTGGGTGAAGCCACTGGCGGCAGCGGCCGGGGCCTGAACGCCGTTCCTGCTTTGCTGATCCTTTACCATTGGTGTCCCTGACCACCGATCATCCGATCGACTCCACGTACGACCGAAAGGTGTGAGCGTCCGCCCATGGGCGAGCCTCCCAGTAGCCGTTCCCGAAGCCGACATCGCGCGGTCCTCCCTCCCCTGACTGATCATGGGATGCGTCGAGGGACGGAGGTGAACCGATGACCGAGGTGCTGCTGCTCCTCGTGGCGCTGCTGCTCTCGCTCGCCTGTGGTGCCTTCGTCGCGGCCGAGTTCTCGCTGACCACGGTCGAGCGCGGCGAGCTCGAAGCCGCCGTCGAACGCGGCGAGCGCGGCGCGGCCGGCGCGCTGAAGGCCGTGAAGTCGCTCACCTTCCAGCTGTCCGGCGCACAGCTCGGCATCACCGTCACCAACCTGGTCGTCGGCATGCTCTCCGAGCCGTCGATCGCCAAGCTGATCCGCGGCCCGGTCGAGGCCCTCGGCTTCTCCCCCTCGGTCGCCTCCTCGGCGGCCCTGGTCATCGGCACGGGCCTGTCGACCGTCGTCCTGATGGTCGTCGGCGAGCTGGTCCCCAAGAACTGGGCGATCTCCTCGCCGCTCGCGGTCGCCAAGGTGGTGGCCACCCCGCAGCGGATCTTCACCGCCGCGTTCAAGCCGCTGATCAGCCACCTGAACAACACGGCCAACCGGATCCTGCACCGGATCGGCATGGAGCCCACCGAGGAGCTGGCCTCCGCCCGCTCCCCGAAGGAGTTGGTGGCCCTCGCCCGTCACTCCGCCAAGGAGGGTGCCCTGGAGGCGGACACCGCCGAGCTCTTCGTCCGCACCCTCAACCTGGCCGAGCTGACCGCGGAGAACGTGATGACTCCGCGCGTCCAGCTCACCGCCCTCGACGTGCAGGCCACCGCGGAGGACGTCGCCAACGCGACCCGAGCGACCGGGCTCAGCCGCTTCCCCGTCTACCGGGGCAACCTCGACACGGTCGTCGGCATCGCCCACATCAAGGACGTGCTCGCGATACCGGCCGACGAGCGCCCGCGCCGCCGGATCGGCGACCTGGTGCGCGAACCGCTGCTCGTGCCCGAGAGCCTGACCGTGGACAAGCTGCTCGACCGGCTCTCCGGGAAGCAGACCATGGCCGTCGTCATCGACGAGTACGGCGGTACGGCCGGCGTCGCGACCCTGGAGGACATCGTCGAGGAGGTCGTCGGCGAGGTGCGCGACGAGCACGATCCGCACGAGACGCCGGACCTGGCGCGCGCGGGCGAGGACGCGGACGGTCACGCCCTGTGGTCCGCCGACGGAGCCGCCCGCACGGACCAGCTGGAGACCATCGGCCTGAGGGTGCCGGAGGGCCCGTACGAGACCCTGGCGGGCGTGCTCGCCACCGAGCTCGGCCGGATCCCGGCCGTCGGCGACAGCGTCCAGCTGGCCGGCTGGCGGCTCGACGTGGTGGATGCCTCGGGGCGGCGCGCGGCCCGCGTGCTGATGCACGCGCCGCTCCCCCGTGACGAGGACGGGGAGGCGCACCGATGACCGCGATCCAGTTGCTGATCGGCTTCGCGACCCTGGTCGTCAACGCCTTCTTCGTCGGCGCCGAGTTCGCCCTGATCTCCGTGCGCCGCAGTCAGATCGAGCCGCACGCGGAGTCCGGCGACCGGCGGGCGCGCAGCGTCATCTGGGGCCTGGAGCACGTCTCGGCACTGCTCGCCGCCGCCCAGCTCGGCATCACGCTGTGCACCCTGGTGCTCGGCATCGTGGCCGAGCCGGCCATCGCGCACCTGCTGGAGCCGGTGTTCGACGCGGTCGGCGTGCCGCACGGCCTGGTGCACCCGATCTCGTTCGTGATCGCGCTGTCGGTCGCCACGTATCTGCACATGCTGCTCGGCGAGATGGTCCCGAAGAACATCGCGCTGGCCGAACCGACCCGCACCGCGCTGCTGCTCGGCCCGCCCCTGGTGGCCCTGGCGCGGGCACTGCGTCCGGTGATCTTCGCGATCAACGCCTTCGCCAACGGGATCCTGAAGCTGCTGAGGGTGGAGGTGAAGGGCGAGGTCGCGGCCACCTTCTCGGACGACGAGCTGGCCCGGATGGTCACCGACGCGGGTGACGCGGGCCTGCTCGACGACCGGGCCGCCGAGCGGTTGCACGACGCCCTGGAGCTGGGCCGGCGCCCGGTTCGAGACGTCGTGATGTCGGTGGAGAAGGTCGTGTACGCGCAGGTCGGCACCACTCCGGAGGAGCTGGAGGCGCTGTCGGCGCGCTCCGGGTTCTCCCGCTTCCCGGTGGTCGACGAGGGGCAGCGGATCCTCGGCTACCTCCATGTGAAGGACGCCCTGGACGTCAGCCCGCGCGACCTGCCGTTCCCGGTCGCGTCGCTGCGGCCGATCGCCCGGGTGCGGGCGGCGACGCCGATGGACGACGTCCTGACCGCGATGCGGCGCAGCCGGACCCATCTGGCTGCGGTCCTCGACGAGGACGGCAAGCTGGCCGGCATGGTGACGATGGAGGACGTGCTCCGCGAGCTGGTGGGCCGCCCGTCGGCGCCGTAAGGCATGGACCCGGGTCGTGAGGCGGCCCGGGGCCCTCGCGCATACCGCACGGTATGATCGCACCGCCATGGAGATGAATGCCACGTACACCAGTCTTGTCGCCCTCGGCGACAGCTTCACCGAGGGAATGTCGGACCGGCAGCCCGACGGTTCCTACCGGGGCTGGGCCGACGTCCTCGCCGGCCGCCTCGCCGCGCGCACCCCGGGGTTCCGCTACGCGAACCTCGCCGTGCGCGGCAAGCTGATCGGCCAGATCGTCGACGAGCAGGTGGACACGGCGGCCGCGATGAAGGCCGACGTCGTGACACTGGTCGGCGGACTCAACGACACCCTGCGCCCCAAGTGCGACATGGGCAGGGTGCGCGGCCTGCTCGGCGAGGCCGTGGAGCGGCTCGCCCCGTCCTGCGGGCAGCTGGTCCTGATGCGCAGCCCGGGCCGCAACGGCCCCGTCATGGAGCGCTTCCGCCCCCGCATGGAGGAGCTCTTCGCGTACGTGGACGAGCTCGCCGCCCGGCACGGCGCCCTGGTGGTCGACCTGTACGGCGCCCCGGCCCTCGGCGACCCGCGGCTGTGGGACGTGGACCGGCTGCACCTGACCGCGGAGGGCCACCACCGGGTGGCCGAGGCCGTCTGGCAGACCCTGGGCCTCGCCCCCGAGCACGACTGGCAGGCCCCGCTGCCGCCGGCCGTCCACCCGGGCTGGGCCAGCCGGCGCCTCGCCGACGCCCGCTTCGCCAGGGAGCACCTGGGCCCGTGGATAGGCCGCCGCCTGACCGGCCGCTCCTCGGGCGACGGCCGCGCGCCGAAGCGCCCGGAGCTGGCGCCGTACGAGGTGCCGGAGACGCCTTGAGGGCGGCGGCGGGTCGTGACGTGACGCCCGTCTCGTAGCAAGGTACAGCCGGGACCCTGGCGCTGGCCTGCAGAAACCGCCAGTAGAATCTGGACACGTGACAGCTGTGACTGCGAAGCCCCGCATCCCCAACGTCCTGGCCGGCCGCTACGCCTCCGCGGAGCTCGCCGTCCTCTGGTCCCCCGAGCAGAAGGTGAAGCTGGAGCGCCGGCTGTGGCTGGCCGTGCTGCGTGCTCAGAAGGACCTCGGGATCGAGGTTCCGGACGCGGCGCTCGCCGACTACGAGCGCGTGCTCGACCAGGTCGACCTCGGCTCCATCGCGGAGCGCGAGAAGGTCACCCGGCACGACGTGAAGGCCCGCATCGAGGAGTTCAACGCCCTCGCCGGCCACGAGCACGTCCACAAGGGCATGACCTCCCGCGACCTCACCGAGAACGTGGAGCAGCTGCAGATCCGGCTCTCGCTCGAGCTGATGCGCGACCGCACCGTGGCCGTCCTGGCCCGGCTCGGCAAGCTCTCCGCCGAGTACGCGGAGCTGGTCATGGCCGGCCGCTCGCACAACGTCGCCGCCCAGGCCACCACCCTCGGCAAGCGCTTCGCGACCTCCGCCGACGAGCTGCTCGTGGCGTACGCGCGCCTGGAGGACCTGCTCGGCCGCTACCCGCTGCGCGGCATCAAGGGCCCGGTCGGTACCGCGCAGGACATGCTCGACCTGCTGGGCGGGGACGCCTCGAAGCTGGCCGACCTCGAGCAGCGGATCGCCGGTCACCTCGGCTTCGCCCACGCCTTCACGTCGGTGGGCCAGGTCTACCCGCGCTCGCTCGACTACGACGTCGTCACCACGCTCGTGCAGCTGGCCGCCGCGCCGTCGTCGATCGCCAAGACGATCCGGCTGATGGCGGGCCACGAGCTGGTCACCGAGGGCTTCAAGCCCGGCCAGGTCGGCTCCTCGGCGATGCCGCACAAGATGAACACCCGTTCCTGCGAGCGTGTCAACGGCCTCATGGTCATCCTGCGCGGCTACGCGTCGATGACCGGCGAGCTGGCCGGCGACCAGTGGAACGAGGGCGACGTCTCCTGCTCCGTGGTCCGCCGGGTCGCGCTGCCCGACGCCTTCTTCGCGCTCGACGGTCTCCTGGAGACCTTCCTCACCGTCCTCGACGAGTTCGGCGCCTTCCCGGCCGTCGTGGCCCGCGAGCTGGACCGCTACCTGCCGTTCCTCGCGACGACCAAGGTCCTCATGGGCGCCGTGCGCGCCGGCGTGGGCCGCGAGGTCGCCCACGAGGCCATCAAGGAGAACGCGGTCGCCTCCGCGCTCGCCATGCGTGAGCAGGGCGCCGAGCGCAACGAGCTCCTGGACAAGCTGGCCGCCGACGAGCGGATCCCGCTGGACCGTGCGCAGCTCGACGAGCTGATGGCCGACAAGCTGTCGTTCACCGGTGCCGCCGCCGACCAGGTCGCCGCCGTGGTCTCCCGGATCGAGGAGATCACCAAGCAGCACCCCGAGGCCGCCGGCTACGCCCCCGGCGCGATCCTCTGACCCGGTTCACCCCGCAGCAGCTGGAGGCCGCCCGCGACCGCGTCATCCCCGACGTGGCCGCGGGCGGCCTTTCCGTCCTGTTCTGCGGGATCAACCCCGGGCTGATGTCGGCGGCGACGGGGCACCACTTCGCCCGGCCGGGCAACCGTTTCTGGCCGGTGCTGCACCTGTCGGGTTTCACCCCGCGGCAGCTGGCGCCGTCGGAGCAGGACGAGCTCCTGTCGTACGGGCTCGGGATCACCAATGTGGTGGCGCGGGCGAGTGCGCGGGCGGACGAGCTGAGCGCCGAGGAGTACCGGGAGGGCGGGCGGATCCTCACCGAGAAGGTGGAGCGGCTGGCACCCGGCTGGCTCGCGGTCGTCGGCGTCACCGCGTACCGCACGGCGTTCGGCGAGAAGAAGGCCCTGATCGGGCCGCAGGAGCGGACGATCGGCGCGACGCGGATCTGGGCGCTGCCCAATCCGAGCGGGCTGAACGCGCACTGGACCGCGCAGTCGATGGCGGCGGAGTTCGCGCGGCTGCGGGAGGCGGCGGGGCTGCCGGACCGGCGTACGGTTCAGGCCGCTTCAGGCGCGCAGGACGTTGTCAGGGCGGATCGACGGTCGTGACGACCGCGAGGAGCCGGAAGGGCAGCTCCCTGTCCCACTGGGACACGCCGAGGCCGATCCATCGGTCGCGGGCCCGCCACAGGTGCAGGTCGGGCGTGTGGTTGCTGAGCCCGCCCCACGGCTCGGGTATCTCCTCACCGGCCATGCCCCGGTCGAGGACCGACCAGAGGCTGAAGACCTGCGGCGGCCCCCAGCGGGCGTCGAGGAGCACGGTCAGCCCGTCGCGTTCCGCTTCGTACTGCTCCTCGGCGGCTAACCGGCGGGTACCGTCGTCCTCCCAGAACTCCTCGCTCGTGGCAAGCTCGACGAGGTGGTAGCCGGGGCCGCTCTCGCGGTCCCCCGAACGCTCCGGGTGCTCGGGGAACTCCCGGCTCACCAGCTCGTCGATCACCACGAGGTGCTGTGCCCTGTCCATGAACCCAGTAAAGCGCGCCCCACTGACAGTTGGCGCCCCGTCAGGCGCGGCCGCGGAGCGCGGCCCCCACGCGGGCCTCGGGGGCCGCTCGCCGCTCCCCCGTCCATTGAGTAACATCCGGCCAAAGAGGCGCACGAGCTGGGAGGACACACGGTGGGGCGGCTGACCGGCGGAGATCCGTCGCTGTTGCGGCGGATCAACTCCGCGGTGGTACTCCATGCGCTGCGGAGCTCCGACGCGCTCACGCTCACGGACCTGACCCGGATCACCGGTCTGTCCCGGCCGACGGTCGAGGGAGTGACCGAGGGACTCATCGAGGGGGGTCTGGTCGTCGAGGCCGCGCCCGAAGAGGGCGAGGCACGGCGCCAGGGCCGCCCGGCCCGGCGGTTCCGCTTCCGTGCGGAGGCGGGCCATCTGCTCGGCGTCGAGATCGGCCCGCACCGGGTCGCCGCGCTGATCTCGGGTCTGGACGGGCGCATCATCGGCGCCGGTTCGCGCGAGGTCTCGGAGACGGCCCCGGAGGACGAGCGCCTCGACCGTGTGAGGGCCGTGGTGGCCGACGTGCTGCGCAGGACCGGGGTGCCCCGGTCGAGCCTGCGGGCGGTCGGCGTCGGCACCCCCGGGATCGTGGAGGCGGACGGGACGGTCCGCCTCGGCACCGCGCTGCCCGGCTGGACCGGACTCGCGCTGGGCGAGCGGCTGCGCCGCTCGTTCCGCTGCCCGGTGATCGTGGAGAACGACGCCAACGCGGCGGCGCTCGCCGAGCACTGGAAGGGTGCCGCGACCGACTCCGACGACATCGTCTTCGTCCTCGCGGGGCTGAGCCCGGGCGCCGGTTCGCTGATCGGCGGGCGGCTGCACCGGGGTTACGGCGGTGCCGCGGGCGAGATCGGGGCGCTGCACCTGCTCGGCCGGGGCGTCACGCCGGAGCACCTGCTCTCGACGACGGACGAGCCGCTGCACCCGCTGGACGAGCAGGCGGTCGCGGAGGTGTTCACGCTGGCCCGGCAGGGCGACGCGCAGGCGGGGGCGGCGGTGGAGCGGTTCATCCAGCGGCTGGTGCACGACGTGGCGGCCCTGGTCCTGGCGCTCGACCCGGAGCTGGTGGTGATCGGCGGCTGGGCGGCCGGCCTGGACGGCGTACTGCAGCCGCTGCGCGACGAACTGGCCCGGTTCTGCCTGCGGCCCCCGCGCGTGGTCCTGTCGCTCCTCGGCGAGGCCGCGGTGGGCACGGGTGCGCTGCGGCTGGCGCTCGACCACGTGGAGGAGCAGCTGTTCGCGGTGGACGGCACGGTGTCGGCCCGGCGCTGAGGAGCGCCGGGCGGCAGGTGACACGACTCGGGTGGTGCTCCGTCAGGAGGCCATGACCAGGTCGCCGGAGTCGCCGAACGTGAGCCGGCAGGTGTCCGCACGGTAGGTGGCCACGGAGACCGCGGCGGTGCGGCCCTCGGAGAGGTAGCGGGTGGTGACGACGAGGACGGGCGCGCCGGGCAGGCGGTCCAGCTCCTTGGCGTCGTCCGCGCGCGCGGAGCCGAGCTCGACGGAGCGGTCCTGGCCGTCGAGGGCGAGCAGCTGAAGCTCGCTCAGGACGTCGCGGGCGCGGGCCGGGCCGCCGGGGGCGCCGCTCGCGGCGAGGCCGGGGACGGAGTCGGCGGGCACGTAGAGCAGTTCGGCGGCGACGGGCTGGCCCTCGGTCACCCGCAGGCGGCGCACGACGTGCACGCGCTCGTCGGGGGTGATGTCGAGGAGCCGGGTGACGGCGGCGGGCGCCGCGGAGTCCACGGAGTGCCAGGTGTCCTCGCCGGCGCCGGGCCAGGCGTGCTGAGTGGTGGAGACGTCCACGCCGACGCGTGGCGGGGCGACGGTGGTGCCGACGCCGCGGCGTCGCTGCAGGCGGCCCTCAAGCTCCAGCTGTTCGAGGGCCTGACGGAGCGTGGCGCGCGCGACGCCGAAACGGGCGGCCAGGTCGCGTTCGTTGGGCAGGATCTCCCCGACCGCGAAGTCGGTGTCGAGGGCTTCGCCGATCACGGTCTTGAGGTGCCAGTACTTCGGCTCCGGCACTGATTCCAGCTGCGTGGTCCCCACCCTGATCCTCCGCACATTCGCCGTGTCCCGCGGCGGTTTTCCGCGCCCTTGTTTATTAAAGGTTCCTGCACTAACTCTGCGACCATAAGGCGCCGCACACCCTTGGTCAAGACCAATCCTCTGTCGTACGCCCCCGAATGTGCCCCTCTGACCCGGATCGTTCACAGGACGTTCGCGGAGTCGTGTGCCCTGTGCAGCAAAACGCCCCGCCGCGGACCTGGACCGGGTCCGGTGGCGGGGCGTTCCGTGTGTGACGGAGGGGGCCGCAGGGGTCAGTCGAAGGCGAGCCCCTGGAGCTTGTCGGGATTGCGCACGATGTAGACGCAGGCGATCCGCCCGTCGCGGACGTCGATCTGGAAGACGGAGTCGACCGCGCCGTCAGCCAGGGCCACGAGCGCCGGGCCGCCGTTGATCTCCGCGAAGCGGACGTCGAAGGTCGCGTCGCTCCCCTGGGTGACGGCGAGCAGGAAGCGGCCGATCTTGTCGGCGGTCTCCATGACGCGCAGCGGGGCCTTGGACTTGCCGCCGCTGTCGCCGACGAGCCGGACGTCCGGGGCGAGCAGGGCGAGCAGCCCTTCGAGGTCGCCGCCGGCCGCGGCGGCGAGGAACCGCTCGGTGAGGTCGCGCCGTTGGACCGGGTCGACGTCGTAGCGCGGCCGGCCCTCGTCGACGTGCTTGCGGGCCCGGCCGGCGAGCTGGCGGACGGCGGCCTCGCTGCGGTCGAGGGTGGTGGCGATCTCGGCGAACGGGAAGCCGAAGGCCTCGCGCAGCACGAAGACCGCGCGCTCCAGCGGGGAGAGGGACTCCAGGACGACGAGGAGCGCGAGGGACACCGAGTCGCAGAGCAGGGCGCGCTCCGCGGTGTCGGGCGCGGCGGGCCCGAAGTCGGTGACGACCGGCTCGGGCAGCCAGGGGCCGACGTAGGACTCGCGGCGGGACTGGGCCTGGCGGAGCCGGTCGAGGGCGAGGCGGGTGGTGATCCGTACGAGGTAGGCGCGCGGCTCGCGCACGTCGGAGCGGTCGTCGGCGGACCAGCGCAGCCACGCCTCCTGCACGACGTCCTCGGCGTCGGCTGCGCGGCCGAGCATGCGGTAGGCGACGCCGGTGAGCATCGGGCGGTGTGCTTCGAAGAGATCGGTGGGGTCGGTCGGCGTCTCAGCCGTCGTCTCGGTCGGCGTCTCGGTCGGCATGTCGGTCGGCACTCCCCCATCCCAGCCCACGGCCGGTTCGCTGTCCAGTTCCGGTGGTACGTCTTGAACTTGACTCTACTCATCGGTAATTGTTGCTGACAGGGTGTCTAAAGGTGAGACAGGGAGCAGCCGATGTCCGCAGAGATCTCGTTCGCCGTGGAGTCCCCCGCCGGGCCGCGCACGGTCACCGTCGCGTACGAGCGGCGGGGCGCGGGAGCGCCGTTGCTGCTGCTCCATGGGATCGGCCACCTCTGGCGGGCCTGGGAGCCGGTGCTCGACATCCTGGCCGCCGAGCGGGACGTCATCGCCGTCGACCTGCCCGGTTTCGGCGCCTCCCCCGAGCTGCCCGCGCCGCTGGCGTACGACCTGAGCACGGTCGTGCCGGTGCTGACCGCGTTCTGTGCGGAGCTCGGGATCGAGCGGCCGCACGTCGCGGGCAACTCGCTGGGCGGGCTGCTCGCCCTGGAGCTCGGCCGCGAGAAGCTGGTCCGTTCGGTGACCGCGCTGTCCCCGGCCGGCTTCTGGTCCGAGAGCGAGCGGCGTTACGCGTTCACGACGCTGCGCGCGATGCGGGGCGCCGCGCTCGCGATGCCGCTCCCGCTGATCGAGCGGCTCTCCCGCAGCGCGGCCGGCCGCACCGCGCTGACCAGCACCATCTACGCCCGTCCCGGGCGCCTTTCACCCGAGGCCGCGGTCGCCGAGACGCTGGCCCTGCGCAAGGCGACCGGCTTCCACCAGACCCTGGCGGCCGGCCGCAACGTGCTGTTCGGCGACGACGTCCCCGCCGTGCCCGTCACCGTCGCCTGGGGCACCCGCGACCGGCTCCTGCTGCGTCGCCAGGGCGTCCGCGCCAAGCACACCATCCCGGGTGCCCGTCTGGTCCGCCTGCCGGGCTGCGGCCACGTCCCCATGAACGACGACCCCGCGCTCGTCGCCCGGGTGATCCTGGACGGCAGCGCCTCCTGACCCTCCGGTGAACAGGCCCGTGCCCAGGGCCGCCCCGGCCCCCACCGGGAGGCTGACATCGCCCTGGGTGCACGGCTGTTGGCGGGCCGCAACACCCCCATCCGTCCCGTTGTTCACATGGGGTTCGGCTGCACGCCGCTCCCAGGCGCTAGGCATGGGGCGCGCGGTCGCTGGCGCCGCGCGTCGACGGCACACCCCGCCGAGACCCTGGAGGCGCACGATGTCCCACCCCACGCCCGGCCCTTCCCCCGCTCGCCGTACCGTCCTGCGGGGATCGCTCGCCGCGTCGGCCGCCGCCCTGACCGTCGGCGGCGGCGCGTTCGCGAGCCCGGCGCTCGCCCTGTCCGGGCGTCCGTCGGCCCGGTGGGGCGTGCAGGCCGGAGACGTGACCGCCCACTCGGGCCTGGTGTGGGTCCGTTCGGACCGGCCGGCCCGCATGATCGTCGAGACCTCGTCCGGCGAATCGTTCCGCCGGGTCCGCCGCCACTACGGGCCGCTGCTCGGCCCCGGTACGGACTTCACCGGCACCACCGCGCTGCGCGGCCTGCCGGCCGGCGAGCAGATCCACTACCGGGTCACCCTGGCGGACCCGGACGACCCGCGCCGTACCGGCGAGCCCCTCACCGGCACCTTCCGCACGGCCCCCGAGCGGCGCAGGGACGGAGTGCGGTTCCTGTGGTCCGGCGACATCGCCGGACAGGGCTGGGGCATCAACCCGGACATCGGCGGCTTCCGCGCGTACGACGAGATGCGCCGGCTGAACCCGGACTTCTTCCTGTGCAGCGGCGACACGATCTACGCGGACGGCGTCATCCAGCCCAGCGTCACGCTCCCCGACGGCCGGATCTGGCGGAACGTCACCACGCCCGAGAAGTCCAAGGTCGCCGAGACCCTCGACGAGTACCGCGGCAACTTCCGCTACAACCTCCTCGACCACAACGTGCGCGCCTTCAACGCCCAGGTGCCCTCGATCGTGCAGTGGGACGACCACGAGGTGCGCAACAACTGGTACCCGGGCCAGATCCTCGACGACCCACGCTACGGCGAGAAGGACGTGGACGTCCTCGCGGCCCGCGCCTCGCGCGCGTTCGCCGAGTACTTCCCCGTCTCCACGCTCCACGCGCGGGGCGCCGAGCGGCGGATGCACCGGGTGGTGCGCTACGGCCCGATGCTCGACGTGTTCGTGCTCGACATGCGCACCTACCGCAACGCCAACTCGCCCGGCCGGCAGGCCGACGACGCCACCGGCATCCTCGGCGCCGAGCAGCTGGACTGGCTGAAGCGGGAGTTGAGCAGGTCGCGCGCGGTGTGGAAGGTGCTCGCCGCGGACATGCCGCTGGGCCTCGTGGTCACGGACGGCGCCACGGACTTCGAGGCGGTGGCCCAGGGCGACCCCGGCGCGCCGCTCGGCCGCGAGCTGCAGATCGCCGAGCTGCTGCGGTTCATCAAGCACCGGCGGATCACCGGCACGCTGTGGCTCACCGCGGACGTCCACTACACCTCGGCGCAGCACTACGCGCCGGAGCGCGCGGCCTTCCAGGACTTCGCGCCGTTCTGGGAGTTCGTCTCCGGGCCGCTGGCCGCCGGCGGCTTCCCGGCGAACGCCCTGGACGGCACCTTCGGCCCGGAGCGGGTCTTCGTACGGGCGCCGGAGCGGGCCAACCTGTCGCCGATGGAGAGCCCGCAGTACTTCGGCGAGGTCGACATCGACGGCGACAGCGGGGAACTGACGGTCCGGCTGCGCGCCGAGGGCGGCACGGTCCTGTTCGGCACGGTGCTGCAGCCGGGGCGCGTGGGGCAGTAACAGGGCGTAACACCAGGTCAGCAGGGGTGCGGGCGGGCGTCGTCGGGGCGGTCCCGGTCGATTGTCAGTGCCGGGTCCTACCGTCGTTTGCATGACGCGATCCGTACAGGCGCTCGCCTACGCACGCCCGTCCGCGCTGGAGCCCATGGGCTCCGGCCGGCTCCTCGGCCTCGAGACGTCCGGGGGTCTCACGCCGCACGGCGCCGAGGCCCGGCCCCGGTTCTTCGCCGGCTTCCTCACCTCGCCCAAGGTCGCCGCGCGCGGGCTGCTCGCGGTCGCCGACGTGGCGGCGGCCCGCTACCACCAGCGCATGAGGCCGGGTTCGCTCGACCCGGTGGTGACCGGCAACGGGGACCGGCTGCGCTTCGAGTCCTTCTCGGGCTGTGGCGGGGTGTACGCGCGCCTGGACGTGCTGAGCGAGGGCCTGGACGGGGCCGAGACCGGGCACGGCACCACCAATGTGGACGTCAACAACCCGCTGCGCGAGGCCCTTTCCCGGCTGGCCGGTGACGAGCCGCTGCATCTGCGGGTGGGCCCCGAGGAGTTGGCGGTGACCACCCTCGACGGTCCGGTCGTCGAGAAGAAGGTGCCGCTGCCGGACCGCTGGCTGCGCGGCTTCGCCGAGGCGCAGGTCGCCTCCGCCGGATTCGACCTGCGCGCCGAGCTGACCGGCGCGGAGGCGGTGCGGTTCCTGCGCTCCCTGCCGCGCACCCCGGCCCGGGGCCGCGGCCCGCTGTGGGTGGTGCAGTCCGGCCGGACGCTGCGGCCGACGACGCGACCGGTCGCGGGCGCGGTCTGCCTGGCCGGTCCCGACCGGCTGGTCGCCCTGGAGCGGGTCCTGCGGCACGCGACGGCGCTGCGGGTGTACGGGCCGGTGCCGGACGGCCGGCCCGCGCCGAGCGCCTGGGAGGTGGAACTGCCGGGGATGCGGCTCACGCTGACCCTGTCGCCGGACCCGGCGCGCGGGTTCTCCGGCGAGGGCGGTGTCCTGGAGGCGCTGGCCACCGACGAGGCGGCCGGGGACGCGGAACTGGTCTCTGTGCTGCTCGCCTGGGAACCGCGGATCGACCTCGCGGACCTGGCCGAGCAGTCGGGGCTCACCGTGGACCGGGTGCGGGCGGCGCTTACCCGGCTCGGCACGGCGGGGCGCGTCGGCTACGACGTGGCGGACGCGGCCTACTTCCACCGGGAGCTGCCGTACGACGCGGACCGGGCCGAGCGGCACAACCCGCGGCTGGTCGGAGCCCGCGCGCTGCTCGCGGACGGCGCGGTCGCCCTGGACGGCGTGCTCGCCTCGGTGGCCT
The DNA here is from genome assembly GCF_044541845.1 of Streptomyces sp. NPDC085481. NCBI lineage: Bacteria > Bacillati > Actinomycetota > Actinomycetes > Kitasatosporales > Streptomycetaceae > Streptomyces > Streptomyces sp. NPDC085481. The sequence continues at coordinate 147,231 of NZ_JBITTJ010000009.1, read as the reverse complement.
CGGGTGAACGGCGTTATCAGGTACGGGAGTCGGCCGGCGGCCGGTTGAGCTGCACCTGCTCGTGGTGGGCGGAGTACCGGGGCCGGCGGGGCCCGTGCAAGCACGCGCTCGCGGTGCGGATGGCGCGGCGCGGCGCGGTGGCCGACACGGCGCCCGGTGCGGCGCCGGCGGTGGCGGTGGCGGGGGCGGGGGGTCTGCGATGACGGAGGCGACGGTGACGGCGGAGACGATGGTGACGGCGGAGGCAACGGCCGCGGTGCGGGAGCTGCTCGACGCGGTCCGCGACGGCCGCCAGCACGTGGTGCCCGGGATGCTGGGACGGCTGGACGCCGCCGCACGGAAGGCGGCCCTGCCGGGACTGAAGGAGCTGCGCAAGGAGGTGCGGGGTTGGGGCTGGGAGCGGTGGACCGCGCAGGCCGAGGCACAGCGCGCCCTGCGGGTGGCCGGGGCGGGGTGCCACACGGGCGCCGCCGCGGCCGCGGCCTGGATCGGCTCCCGCGATCTCGCGGGCTGGGGGCAGAACTCCGTCGACGACGTCCTCGAGGTGCTGGCCGACCGGGAGGACTCCTGGCTCGCCGACGTGGCGCAGCGGCTCGCCGAGCGGCCCGCCGTCGCCGAAGACCAGTACCGGCTGGTGCACACCCTGGTGGTCCGCTCCGGCTGCCCGGTGCCGACGACCGAGGCGTACGCCCGCGGCTGGACGCGGGACATGACGAACGGGGAGCTCGTCGACAGGCTGCGCACCGATCCGCAGACCCCGGTGCTCCTGCCGTACGCCGTGCAACTGCCCCAGACGCCGGACCTGCTCGCGTGGAGCCTCGGCACGGAACCGGACCGGAGCTGGCCGCATGCCGTGAAGACGCTGGCCGACGAGGGACTCGTGGACCGCTCCGCGCTCGTCGACGCTGGCGTCGCCCGCCTGCTGCGTGGTGGGCGGGCGCGTGATCTGCGCTTCCCGCTCGCCCTGCTCCAGCTGCTCGGGACGACGGACGAGGAGCGGCGCGGCCGGATTCCCGACTGGCTCGGCATGGCGGCGGACGCCCCCTCGCCCGTGGCGGCCCACGCCCAGGAGGTCCTGACCCAGCTCGCCCTGGACGGCGTCCTGGCGGTGGGGGACCTGGCGGAGATGACCGGCTCGGTGCTGTTCCGCACCGAGAAGAAGCTGGTGCGGGCGCAGTTGACGCTGCTGGCCAAGGTCCTGCGGCGCGAGCCGGGTGCGGCGACGGAGCTGCTGCCGGTGATCACGGACGCGTTCGGGCACGAGGACACGGGCATCCAGGAGCGGGCCCTGAAGCTGGTGGGCCGCCATCTGGCCGCCGTGGACGCTCGGGTTCGCGAGGAGCTGGCGGGGGCCGCCGCGCTGTTGAGCCCGGTGCACCGGGAGGCCGCGGCCGAGCTGTTCGGCGTGGCCGCGCCGGACGACGGCCTTCCCTACGCGGAGGTGCTGCCCCCGTTGCCCGGGCCGCGGCCGGTGGCGCCGGCGGCGGAGACCCTCGCGGAGCTGGTGGAGGAGCTGGTCGCCGTCTCGCGGCGCCGTTCCGAGGACCTGGAGGAGTTCGAGCGGGCCCTCGACGGTCTCGTACGGCATGCGCACCGGGACCGGGAGGCGCTGAGGGCGGCCGTGCGGGAGGCGTTCTCGGACGCGTACTGGCGCCGGCACCCGGACTTCTTCACCCACTCCACCCACGGTCTGGACGTCGTCCTCGCCGCCCTCCTGGGCGATGTGCGTCCTTCCGGGATCGACCAGGGTCGCAGGCGGAGGCACGCCACGGTCTCCTGTGTGCATCACGCCCTCGCGGGGGCCGTCGACGCACGGCTGTGGGAGGCGGCCTGGCTGATGACCAGCGCCCAGCGGGTGCCGTTCCTGCTGGCCACGCCGACCCTGCACACCGGCTCGATCGACCCGCTGGTCCTGGTCGGGCGGCTGCGGGCGTACCACGACGCCGGGGCGGAGCCCGCGCCGGTCGACCTCGCCCAGGCTCTGCTCAGGGTGCGCAAGGCCGATCCGTCGGCGCCCGGGGCCGCCCGGAAGGCGGCCGAGCTCGGCACCCGGGCCGGCGAGCGGCTCGCCGAGTGGCTGACGGCGGACGTGTCGCTGGCGCCCGGGCTGCGGTTCCTGGCCAGGGGGCGGGACATCCGGTCCGGGAAGTGGTGGCCGGCGGACCGGCTCGTGCTCGCGATCCGGGAGCGCCGGGCGATACGGGAGGAGTTCCCGCCCGCGTTCCAGTGGCTGGGCGGTGAGCTCACCGAGTCGGTCCGTCCATGCCACCACTGGTCGGGGCAGCGTCCGCTCTGGCCGGGTGTGCTGCCCGACGACCGGGAGACGCTCGCGGCCTGGCTGCTGCCCGCGCTGGGCAACGGGGCCGAGTGGGACCAGCGGGGTGCGGCCTGGAGCCTGACCGCGCTCGCCGAGGCCGACGGTCCGGTCGGCCCGGCCCTCCATCTCGCGCTGGCCGTGGGTCTCGGTTGCCGGCACGCGGAGGACCGGCTCACCGCCGTCGACGCGCTGCTCGTGCTGGCGGCCCGTGGCGACCTCGACCCGGCGCTGCTCGCCGCCCGGCTCGCCGAGCTCGTGGCCGACGGGACGGTGAAGCCGAACCGGCTGGCGGACTCGGTCCGTACGGCGGCCTCGACGGGGGCGTACGCGACGGTCTGGGCGGTGCTCTCGGAGCTGCTACCGGGGCTGCTCACCGCGCCGAAGCCGGTGCGCGGGGCCGGCGAGCTGGTCGCGGTGGCGGCGGAGTGCGTCGAGCGGTGCCGGGCCACCGGCGAGATACCGGGGCTCGCCGACGTGGCGGCGCGGCGGGGCTCCTCGCAGCTGGTGGCGCAGGCGCAGCGCCTGGCGAGCGCGCTCCGCCACGGCACCGATCAGCAGCGCTCGGAATCAGAGGAAATCGGTCACTAGGCCCCCAGATCGGCGCTTAACCCGTCAGTCACAAAGCGTTCGTGATCACGCAACACCACTGGGTCACAGTGAGGTCATGACCGCTCTGCAGCACAAGAAGAACGCCCGCCGCTCCCACCGCTGGCGCCACGACGCGATCGAGCTGGCCGCCCTGTTCACCGCCGTGGTGGTGGCCGACACGATCGCCAAGACCATCGCCAAGGGCCCCGACGGCCCCTACCTGCTGGTGTTCTCGGCCATCGCGCTGGTCGCCACCGCGGCCTTCCACACCTGGTGGGCACGGCGGCACAGCCATGCGCCGCCCGCCGACGATCCCGGCGGCAGCGGGCGTGCTCCGCTGCCGCCGGCCGTCGTTCCCGACGACGCCCCCACCCCCGTGGGGGACTCCGCCGAAACGGCCCTGTGGCGGATGCGGACCACCGTCCGCGACGCCCCGGGCAGCCTCGCCGCGCTGTGCGCGGTGCTCGCGCGCCACGGCGTCGACATCCTGACCCTGCAGACCCACCCGCTCGCCGACGGCACCGTCGACGAGTTCCTGCTCCGCGCGCCCTCCGGCCTCCAGACCAGCGTGCTGACCCGGGCGATCGCCGAGGCCGGCGGCAGTGACACCTGGACCGAGCGGGCCGACACCCACGACCTCGTCGACACACCGACCCGGGTGCTCGGCCTCGCCACCCGTACCGCCCTCGACGCGGCCGAACTCCCGCTCGCGCTGCGCCAGCTGCTCGGCCGCTGCACCATCCACTCCGTCCCCGCCGTCTCCCTCACCGGCCGCCCCACCGGCGATCCCGCCCCGGTGGAAGGCGTCCTCGAGGAGACCTCGATGCGGCTGCGCGACCCGGGCGGCGGCTCGATCGTCATCGAACGGCCCTATCTGCCCTTCACCCCGACCGAGTTCGCCCGGGCCCGCGCCCTCGTCGAGCTCGACGCCCGGCTCGGCCCGCGCATCCCGCGCAGCCAGGACGTGCTCACCCTGCCCGAGGGCAACGACATCACCGTCCGCCGCGCCGACCAGCGCGACCTGACCGCCGCCCGCGCCATGCACGACCGCTGCTCCGAGCGGACCCTGCGCCTGCGCTACCACGGTCCGGTCGGCGACGCCGACCGTTACCTCGACCACCTGCTCAGCCCGCGCTTCGGCCGCACCCTCGCGGTGCAGACGGCCTCCGGCCGGGTCGTCGCCCTCGGCCACCTCCTCTGGGACGGGGACGAGACCGAGGTCGCCCTGCTCGTCGAGGACGACTGGCAGCGGCGCGGCATCGGCTCCGAGCTCCTCGGCCGCCTGGTGGCGATGGCCGAGGAGGCCGGCTGCGACAGCGTCTACGCGGTGACCCAGTCCTCCAACACCGGGATGGTCGCCGCCATGCGCGCGCTGAACCTCCCCCTCGACTACCAGATCGAGGAGGGCACCCTGGTGATCACCGCCCGGCTGACCGCGCCGGGCCCGGCGCCTCGTGAGTCCGCTCGGTCGCAGGCGAAGCGCTGAGGGCCTGGGTCAGGTCACGCCACAGGTCCTCGACGTCCTCCAGGCCGACCGACATCCGCAGCAGCCGCTCGCTGATCCCGCCGGAGCGCCGGTTCGACGGGTCCACGATGCGGTGACTGATGGAGGCCGGGTGCTGGATCAGGGTGTCGACGCTGCCGAGGCTGACCGCCGGCGTGATCAGCCGTACCCCGGCGATCACGTCGTGCGGGTCCCCGTACACCTCGAAGGCGATCATCGCCCCGCCGATCCGAGGGTAGTGCACCCGCGCGATCCGCGGGTCGGTGGCGAGCCGGCGGACCAGCTCCGCCGCGGTCGTCGACGCGGCCCGTACCCGTACCGGAAGCGTGGCGAGGCCCCGCAGCAGCAGATAGCCGGCCAGCGGGTGGAGCACGCCGCCGGTCGCGAAGCGCACCTGCCGCAGGCCACGGGCGAACTCCTCGTCGCAGGCGACGACCCCGCCCATCACGTCGCCGTGCCCGCCGAGGTACTTGGTGGCGCTGTGCAGCACGATCCGCGCGCCCAGCTCGGCCGGCCGCTGGAGCACCGGGGTGGCGAAGGTGCTGTCGACGAGCAGCGGCACGGAGCCGCAGGAGTGGGCGACGGCGCGTATGTCGACCTCGGCCAGGGTCGGGTTGGCCGGGGACTCGACCATCACCAGGCCGGTGTCGGGCCGGATGGCCGCCGCGACGCCCGCCGGATCGGTCCAGGTGACCTCGGTGCCGAGCAGGCCCGCGTCGAGCAGGTGGTCGCTGCACCCGTAGAGCGGACGGACGGCCACCACATGGCGCAGCCCGAGGCTCGCCCGGCTGAGCAGGACGGCGCTGAGCGCGGCCATGCCGCTGGCGAAGGCGACCGCGGAGTCGGTGCCCTCCAGGCGGGCCAGCGCCGTCTCGAAACGGGCGGTCGTGGGGTTGTCCAGCCGGGCGTAGACGGGCGGGCCGTCCGGCTGGGCGCCGGTCGCGGCGAACGCGTCGATCCTGGCCGCCTCCTCCCGGACGTCGTACGACGGGTAGGTCGTGGACAGGTCGATCGGAGCGGCGTGCAGACCGAGCTCCGCGAGGTCGTCGCGGCCGGCGTGCACGGCTTCGGTCGCCAGCGCCCTGACGGGCGCGGAGGCGGCGGAGGCGGAGGCCAGGGTGTCCATGGGGGTGTCCATGGGCGGCACTCTGAACGTATCCCGACGCGTAGCGGGAAATCGCCGTGCTACGTTCGGCCAATGGCCGATTCCGTCGCACTGGACGCGGTCGATCTGCACATTCTTCGCCTCTTGCAGAACGACGCCCGGACCACCTACCGCGAGCTCGCCGCCGAGGTCGGCGTGGCACCCTCCACCTGCCTGGACCGGGTGGCCCGGTTGCGCCGCACCGGAGTGATCCTCGGACACCGCCTACAGCTGAATCCGGCCAAACTCGGCCGCGGCCTGGAGGCGCTGCTCCTGGTCCAGGTCCGACCGCACCGGCGCGAGCTCATCGGCCCGTTCGTCGAGCGCGTCCGGGCGCTGCCCGAGTCCCGGGCCCTGTTCCATCTCACGGGGCCCGACGACTACTTGGTCCACGTGGCCGTGGCGGACCCCGCTGACCTGCAACGACTCGTCCTCGACGAGTTCACCTCGCAGCGCGAGGTGGCCCGCGTCGAGACCCGGCTGATCTTCCAGCAATGGGAGTGCGGACCCCTCCTTCCGCCCGTTCCAGGCGCTCATTTGTCGGCCGACTGAGATCGATTGAGGGTGACGCGGGGACCGTGCACGGGCGAGGATGAGCCTCATGCCAGAGACTTCCAGCAGCCTGCTTCCCCGCCAGGTCGCCGACGAATACGTCGACGCACTCATCGAACTCGACCCGATCACCGGTACCTACCTGGGAGTCAAAGAGAGTTCGGGTCTCCTTCCCGACTTCTCGCCCGCCGGCCAGGAGGCGGTCGCCGACCTCGCCCGCCGCACGCTCGCCCTCCTCGACGAGGCCGAACGGCGCCCAGGCGCCGAGGACGAGGCGGAGCGCCGCTGTGCCCGGCTGCTGCGGGAGCGGCTGGCCGCCCAGCTCCTCGTACACGACGCGGACGAAGGGCTGTGCGTGGTGAGCAATCTCCGCTCGCCCGCGCACAGCGTGCGGATCTCCTTCACCATGCTCCCGACCGACACCGAGGAGGACTGGACGGCGATCGCGAGCCGGCTGCGGGCGGTCCCGGCGGCGCTCGAGGGCTACCGGGCCTCGCTCGCCCTCGGTCTGGAGCGGGGCATGTTCGGCGGGCCGCGCGCCACGGACACCTTCGTCGGTCAGCTCACCGAGTGGGCGGGCGCGGGCGGCGCGGACCGGGACGGCCAGAGCCGCGGCTGGTTCGAGGAGTTCGCCTCGGCCGCCGACGAGTCGGTCCCCAAGGAGCTGCGTACGGAGCTGACGGCCGCGGGCGCGGGCGCCGACCTGGCCGTCGCCGAACTGCGGGACTGGATGCGCGACGTGTACGCGCCTGCCGTCGCGGGTGCCCCCGACACGGTGGGCCGCGAGCGCTACCGCCGCTGGTCGCGCTACTTCAACGGCACCGACCTGGACCTCGACCAGGCGTACGCGTACGGCTGGTCGGAGTACCACCGGCTGCTCGGCGAGATGCGGGGCGAGGCCGAGCGCATCCTGCCCGGCGCGGGCCCCTGGGAGGCGCTGGCCCACCTCGACGAGCACGGCACCCACATCGAGGGCGTGGCCGAGGTCCAGGCCTGGCTGCAGCAGCTGATGGACGAGGCGATCAAGTCGCTCGACGGCACCCACTTCGAACTCGCCGAGCGGGTACGGCGGGTGGAGTCCCGGATCGCGCCGCCCGGCAGCGCCGCCGCGCCGTATTACACCGGCCCGTCCGAGGACTTCACGCGCCCCGGCCGCACCTGGCTGCCGGTGGACGGGCAGACGCGCTTCCCGGTGTACGACCTGGTGTCGACCTGGTATCACGAGGGCGTGCCGGGCCACCACCTGCAGATCGCCCAGTGGGCGCACGTGGCCGACCGGCTCTCCCGCTACCAGGCCACGATCGGCAAGGTCAGTGCCAACTCCGAGGGCTGGGCGCTGTACGCGGAGCGCCTGATGGACGAGCTCGGCTTCCTCGCCGACGCGGAGCAGCGGCTCGGCTATCTGGACGGCCAGATGATGCGGGCCTGCCGGGTCATCGTCGACATCGGCATGCACCTGGCCCTGGAGATCCCGGCGGACTCGCCCTTCCACCCCGGCGAGCGGTGGACCCCGGAGCTGGCGCAGGAGTTCTTCCAGCGGCATTCCAGCCGGCCGCCGGCCTTCGTGGAGAGCGAGATGACCCGCTATCTGTCGATGCCCGGCCAAGCCATCGGCTACAAGCTGGGCGAGCGTGCCTGGCTGCTGGGCCGGGCCAACGCGCAGGCGGCGCACGGCGACGCCTTCGACGCGAAGTCCTGGCACATGGCCGCGCTGTCGCAGGGACCGCTGGGTCTGGACGACCTGGTGGACGAGCTCTCCCGGCTCTGAGGGCGAGATCCGGGCGTCCGGCACCGGTCCGGACGGTGAGAAGTCCCCGGGGGTCACTTGAACTCCCGGGGATTTTTCTGCAAGGTCACGCCCATGACCAGCGGATACATCCCGGACGCCACGGACTGGCGGATTCTCGAGGCCCTCCAGACCCAGGGCCGGGCCAGCTTCGCCGAGCTCGCCCGGGCGGTGGCCATGTCGGCCTCGGCCGTGACCGAGCGCGTACGGCGTCTCGAGGAGGCCGGAGTGATCGCCGGGTACACGGCGGTCGTGGACCAGGAGCGGCTCGGCCTGCCGATCCTCGCCTTCGTCCGGCTGCGCTACCCGAACGGCAACTACAAGCCCTTCCACGACCTCGTCGCGAACACGCCGGAGGTCCTCGAGGCGCACCACGTGACCGGCGACGACTGCTTCGTCCTGAAGGTGGCCGCCCGCTCCATGAAGCACCTGGAGGAGATCTCCGGGAAGGTCGGCACACTCGGCTCGGTGACCACCAGCGTGGTGTACTCCTCGCCGCTCCCCCGGCGCCCGATCAGCCGCTGAGCGGCGCGGCCGGCGGTTCCTGATCAGCGTGATCAGCGCCGCCCGTCAGCCGCCGAGCGCGTCCCCGCCGGCGCGGAGCCGCACCGCGGAGCCGTCCCGCGCCTTGACGACCTCCAGCTGGACCGGGATCCGGCGGCGCAGGTCGCCGACGTGGCTGACGATGCCGACGCTGCGGTCGCGTTCGCGGAGGGAGTCGAGGACGTCGAGCACCTCGTCGAGCGTCTGGTCGTCCAGGCTGCCGAAGCCCTCGTCGATGAAGAGGGTGTCGAGCCGGACCCCGCCCGCCTCGTCGGTGACGACGTCGGCGAGGCCGAGGGCGAGCGCGAGCGAGGCGAAGAAGGTCTCGCCGCCGGAGAGGGTCGATGTGTCCCGCTCGTTGCCGGTCCAGGCGTCGACCACGTGCAGGCCGAGGCCCGCGCGCCGGCCGCCGCTGCGGGCGTCGGAGTGGACCAGGGTGTAGCGGCCGGAGGACATCCGCTGGAGGCGGGCGGTGGCGGCGGCCGCGACCTGTTCCAGGCGGGCGGCCAGGACGTACGACTCCAGGCGCATCTTGCGCTCGTTGTCCGCGGAGGTGCCCGCGGTGAGCCCGGCGAGCCGCGCGACCCGCTCGTACTCCTCGCGCAGCGGGCCGAGGCGGCGGACTTCGGCGTCGGCCTGCCGGGAGAGCCGGTCCAGTTCGGTGCCCCGGTCCCGTACGGCGGCGAGCGCGGCGGCGGCCTCGCGCAGCGCCCGCTCGGCGGCCGTGTGCGCGGTCTCGGCGGCGGCGGGGTCGGCGGGTGGGAGTGCGGCGGCGGCCGCGGTGGCGGGTTCGGCGAGCCGGTCGGCGACGGCGGCGGCCTCGGCCTGCCAGGCGTCGACCCGCTGCTGGAGCCCGCGGCGGGTGGGCTCGTCGAGCAGGGCCGCGGCGGCTTCGGCGGGGGTGTCGAACCCGGCCCTGAAGGCGGCGCCGGCGAGCCGGTCGTCGGCCTCCTTCAGCCCGCGGGCGGTGGCCTCGGCGGCCCGTACGGCCTCGGCGGCCTCCGTCAGGAGGGCGATCCGCCGCTCCAGGAGCGTGGCGTGCGCGGCGACGCTGCCCGACTCGCCCCGGGTGAGCGCCAGTTCGGCCTCCAGTGCGGCCTGCTGCTGTTCCAGCGCCTCGCGCCGCGAGGTCCGGGCGGCGACCCGCGTCTCGGCCGCCCGCTGGGCGGCGACCCGCTCCTCGTACTCGCGCTCGGCCCGTGCGAGCGCCTCCCGCGCGGCATGCGTCTGCGCGGCGAGCGCGTGCGCTTCTGCGTGCTCGCGGCCCAGTTCGTCGACGACGCGCCCGAGCTCGGCGACGGTGGGCTCGGCGTCCTGCGCCGTGCCCTCCAGAGCCTCCTTGCGGGCCGCCTCCCAGGCCTCCGTCGTCGCGGCGACGGCGGTCTCGGCAGCGGTGCGGGCCTCGTCGGTGTGGGTGTAGGCGGCGTACGCGCTGTCCTCGGCGGCGCGGTCCACGTGGTCGGCGGTGGCGCGTGCCGGGGCCGGGTGGGTGGCGGAGCCGCAGACCTGGCAGGGGGCGCCGGGTTCGAGGGCGGCGGCGAGTTCCGCCGCGATGCCCTGGAGGCGGCGGGACTTGATGTCGAGCCAGCTCTCGTGGGCCGCGTTGCGCCGCTCGCGGGCGCCGCTGAGCCGGTCACGGGCGGCGGCGAGGTCCTCGGCAAGGCCGTCGCGGCGGCGAGCCGCGGCGAGCCGGCGGCGGGCCGGTTCGAGGCGTCCCGCGAGGTGTTCGGCGCGGGCGGTGGCCTCCTGGGCGGCCTCGACGCGCTGCCTGAGTCCGGCGCGGTGCGGCTCCCAGCCGGCCAGCCAGGAGGCGGCGTCCTGGAGGAAGTCCTCGTCGGCGCGGGCCTCGCGCTCCAGGGCGGCCCGCTCGGCGGCGATCCCGGCGCTGCGCTGCTCGGCGCGGCGGGCGGACTCCAGGCCGCCCAGCTCCTCGCGGAGCCGGCGTTCGAGAGCGGAGAGCTGGTCCGCGCCCGCCTCGGCGAGGTCGGGCGGCAGGACGGCCCGGGCGCGGTCGCGGTCGGCGCCGGCCGTGCGGTGGGCGCGCTCGGCGTCCTCGCGCAGACCGAGCGCGGGGGCTACTCGGTCGGCCTTGAGGGAGCGGTCCAGGGTGGCCTGCCACTCGTCGCGCTGCGGGCGCCGGGCGGTCAGCTCCTCGCGGCGGCGGAGCGCCTCGGCGTGCCGGGTCTGCCGGTCGGCGAGCTCGCGGGCGGCCTCGAGCGCCTCGCGGGCGGCGGCCTGGCGCTGCTCGGCGGCGGCAAGGCGCAGGCCCGCGATGTCGAGGGCCTCGCGGGCCTCGCTTCGGGCGAGGGCGGCGCGGGTCTGTACGGCCTCGGCGAGCCCGGGTTCACCGGGGCGCTCCTCGATGGCGGCGCCCCAGGCGGCCGAGGCTCCGGCGGCCTGGGCCATCCGGTGGGCGAGGGCGAGCAGCCGCTCGTCGCCCTCGCGGACCTGGTGCTCGGCCGCCCTGCGCAGCTCGGCGAGGCGGTCCTCGACGGCCGCGAAGCGGCGGGTGTCGAAGAGCCGGCCGAGGAGCTTGCCGCGGGCCTCGGCGTCGGCGCGCAGGAAGCGGGCGAAGTCGCCCTGGGGCAGCAGGACGACCTGGCAGAACTGGTCGCGGCTCATCCCGAGGAGCTGGGTGATCTCCTCGCCGATCTCCTGGTGGGAGCGGCTGAGCCCCTGCCAGGTGCCGGCCTCGGGGTCGTACTCCCGCAGCCAGGTCTGGGCCTTCTCCGTGGTGAAGCCGGTGCCCCGGAGTTTGGGCCGCTGCTGGGCGGGGCGGCGGGTGATCTCCAGGCGCCGCTCCCCCACGGTGAGTTCGAGAGTGACCTCGGTGGACGTGCCGGTGGGCGCGTGGTCGCTGCGCAGGGTGGCGCCGGGGGTCTGGCGGGCTCCGGGGACGGCGCCGTACAGGGCGAAGCAGACGGCGTCGAGGACGGAGGTCTTGCCGGCGCCGGTGGGTCCGTGGAGCAGGAAGAGCCCGGCCGAGGACAGGGCGTCGAAGTCGATCTCCTGGGTGGTGCCGAAGGGCCCGAAGGCGGTGACGGCGAGGCGGTGGAGTCTCACCTGCCCACCTCCCGCTCGGCGGTGTCGACCCGTACGTCGTCGAACGCGCCGTACAGGACCGTCCGTTCGGCGCCGTCGGGTCCTGCGCCGCCGCGGACGTGGGCCACGAAGTCCTCCGCGATCTGCTGGTCGCTGCGGTCCCGCAGCCGCCGGGCGTAGGAGACGAGCGGATCGCCCTCGGTGCGCTCGGGGTCGAAGACCAGATGGAGGGTGTGCGGGAAGCGTTCGGCGAGTCGGGCCATGGGTTCGGCGGGCCGTACGGGGTCGGTGAGGGTGGCCTCGACCCAGGACTCCTCGTGGCGGGCGAGCGCGGGGTCGGCCAGGAGGTCGTCGAGCCGTCCCCTGATCCGGGCGAGCGGCCGCGGCACGGGGCAGTCGACGCGCTCGGCGGTCCCGATCGCGCCGTCCGGTCCGAGCTCGATCAGCCACATGGTCTTGCGGTGGTCGGCTTCGGAGAAGGAGTAGGCGAGCGGCGAGCCGGAGTAGCGGACGCGGGGGGTGAGGGTCTGGCTGCCGTGGAGGTGGCCGAGGGCCACGTAGTCGACGCCGTCGAAGACTCCGGCGGGGACGGCGGCGACGCCTCCGACGGTGATGTCGCGCTCGCTGTCGCTTGCCTCGCCGCCGGCGACGAAGGCGTGGGCGAGGACGACGGAGCGGGTGCCCTCGGGGCGGGTGGCGAGGTCGGCGCGGACCCGGTCCATGGCGGCGCCGAGCACGGCCTCGTGACCGGCCTTCTCGGCGCCGAACTGCTCGCGGACCAGGGCGGGTTCGAGGTACGGCAGGCCGTAGAGCGCCACGTCGCCGTGGGCGTCGGCGAGGACGACGGGGGTGCCGACGCCGGCCGGGTCGGTGCGCAGGTGGATCCCGGCGCGCCCGATGAGGCCCGCGCCCACGCCGAGGCGCCGGGCCGAGTCGTGGTTGCCGGAGATCATGACGGTGGGCACGCCGGCCTCGGCGAGCCGGTGCAGGGCGGTGTCGAAGAGCTCGACGGCGGTGAGCGGCGGCACGGCCCGGTCGTAGACGTCGCCTGCCACCAGGACGGCGTCCACGGCGTGCTCGCGGACCGTCGCCACGAGGTGGTCGAGGAACGCGGCCTGGGCGTCGAGCAGGGCGACCCGGTGGAACGACCGCCCCAGGTGCCAGTCCGACGTGTGCAGAAGCCTCATGATCCGAGAGGGTATCGGTGGGGTACGACAGCGGCGGCCGCCTCAGGCACGGCCCGGCCCGGCCGCTCGTGGGCCGCCTCACCCGTCCCCGTATGCCTCGCCGCCCAGTTCGAAGCCCGCCTCGCCCGCGGTGGCGTCGGCGAGCCAGGCCGTGAAGTCCGTCACGTCGGCGTCGGGCAGCCCGATCTCGATGGTGACGGCGGCCCCGTAGGTGACCTCGCGCACGGTCCGGCCGGTGGCGCGCAGGTCGTTCTGGAGCTTGCCGGCGCGCTGGTGGTCGACGGTGACGGTGGCGAGCCGGTAGCGGCGGCGGGTGACGGTGCCCAGCGCGTCGAGGGCCTCGCCGACGACTCCCCCGTACGCGCGGATGAGGCCGCCCGCGCCGAGCTTCACGCCCCCGTAGTAGCGGGTGACGACGGCGGCGACGTAGCGCATCTCGCGGCGCAGCAGCATCTGCAGCATGGGGACGCCGGCGGTGCCGCCGGGCTCGCCGTCGTCGGAGGCCTTCTGTACGGAGGCGTCCGCGCCGACGACGTACGCGAAGCAGTTGTGGCTCGCCGTCGGGTGCTCGCGGCGGATCCGGGCGACGAAGTCCTGCGCCTCCTGCTCGGTGGCGACGGGCGCCAGCGCGCAGATGAAGCGCGAGCGGTTGATCTCGGACTCGTGGACGCCCTCGCCGGCGAGCGTGCGGTACTGCTCCTGCATCCCGTCAGCCTATGCGCCCGGCCGGAGGGAATCCGCCCGGGCCTCGGCACGTTCTGCACGGTGACGAGCCGATGACACGGAGGGCAGCTTCAGATGAGCGTCGACAGCACGACCACGGAGTCCGAGTCGGAGACGATTCGCCGGATCCTCACCGCCACGGGCGACACCTGGGCGATCGTGGGTCTCTCCACCAACCGCTCCCGCGCCGCCTACGGCGTGGCCGAGGTGCTGCAGCGCTTCGGCAAGCGCGTGGTGCCGGTGCACCCGAAGGCGGAGACGGTGCACGGGGAGCAGGGGTACGCGTCCCTGGCGGACGTCCCGTTCCCGGTGGACGTGGTGGACGTGTTCGTGAACAGCGAGCTCGCGGGGCCGGTCGCGGACGAGGCGGTCGCGATCGGCGCGAAGGCGGTGTGGTTCCAGCTCGGCGTGATCGACGAGGCCGCCTGCGCGCGGACGCGCGAAGCGGGCCTCGACATGGTCATGGACCGCTGCCCGGCCATCGAGATCCCGCGACTCGGCTGACCCCCGCGCCTCGGCTGACCCCCGCGCCTCGGCCGGCCCCGGCGACTCGGCCGGCCCTCGCGGCCCGGCCGGCCCTCGCGGCCCGGCCGGCCCTCGCGGCCCGGCCGGCCCCGGCGGCGCTCACGCGCCGTCCGGGGCTCAGCCCGCGTCGGAGGCGATCCCCAGTCCTTCCAGGACGACCGCGCCGGGTAGCTGGGCGAAGGCCTTGCCCGGCACGATGAGCTTGCCGCGCCGGCGACCGCTGCCGACCAGCACCCACTCGGTGTCGACGACGGTGGCGTCGACGAGGACCGGCCAGCTCCCGGGCAGGCCGATGGGGGTGATGCCGCCGTACTCCATGCCGGTGTCGCCGGTCGCCGTGTCCATCGGGGCGAAGCGCACCTTGCGGGAGCCGAGCCGCTTGCGGACGGCGCCGTTGACGTCGACCCGGGTCGCCGAGCGGACCACGCAGGCAGCGAGGGTCGTGGTCTCGCCGCGCTTGCCCGCCACGATCACGCAGTTCGCGGACTCGTCGAGCAGCCGCTGCCCGTAGTGCTCGATGAAGACGGCCGTGTCGGCGATGGCCGGGTCGGTGTCGACGTAGAGGAGCTGGTCCGCGGGCACGGCCCCCTGCCAGGCGCGGACGGCCGCGGCGACCGGCTCGGTGAGCAGGTCGAGGCAGTCGGGGGCGGGCCGGGCGTCGTCGAAGTCTCCGATGGGTGCGCGCATGCCCGACACGCTAACAAGGGTCTCCCGGTGCGGGGTTGACCGTCTCAGCGTACGGGCGGGATGGACACGGCCATCGTCATCTCGACCGTCTCCTCGCCCTCGTTGCGGTAGGCGTGCGGCACGTTCGCCTCGAAGACGGCGGAGGTCCCGGCCGCCAGGAGGTGGTCCTCGCCGTCCACGACGAGGGTCAGCGTCCCGGCTGTGACGTGGAGGAGCTCGGTGGTGCCGTCGGGGTGCGGGTCGGAGGCGGTGCCGTCGCCCGGCATCAGGGTCCAGGACCAGAGCTCCAGGGGACCGCGGGCCTCGGTGCCGACGAGCAGCGTGGTGTGGCTCCCGGTGGAGGTCGACCACATGCGTACGGCCTGGCCGGGCGGGACGAGGCGGACCTGGGGGCCCTGCTCGTAGTCGAGGAGGGTGGTGATCGAGACGCCGAGCGCGTCGGCCAGCTTGACCGTGGTGCCGACGCTCGGGTTGGTGCGGGCCTGCTCGATCTGGATGATCATGCCGCGGCTGACGCCGGCCCGGGCGGCGAGCGCGTCCAGCGTGAAGCCGCGTTCGTTGCGCCAGCGCTTCAGGTTGCGGGCGAGCGACTGCGTGAGCTGATCGAGGTCCGACACATTCCGTCCAATATTTTGAATGACAGAGTTCAACAGACTGTACTACCGTGTGGTGCACCCGATTGTTCACTGAACTGTACTGCGAGGATCTGCGATGACGGCCCTGTTCGCCCTGGCCACCAGCCTGCTCTGGGGCCTCGCCGACTTCGGCGGCGGGCTGCTGACCCGGCGCTTCCCGGCGCTGACCGTCGTGGTGGTCTCCCAGACCCTCGCCGTCCTCGTCCTCGGCACCGTCGTCGCCGCCACGGGCGCCTGGAGCGAGGCCGGACCCCAGCTCTGGTACGCGGTCGCGGCCGGCGCGGTGGGCCCCGCGGCCATGCTCTGCTTCTACAAGGCGCTCGCCCTCGGCCCGATGGGCGTGGTCTCGCCGCTCGGCTCCCTCGGCGTCGTCGTCCCCGTCTCGGTCGGCCTGCTGGTCGGCGACCGGCCGGGACTGCTCCAGTTCGCCGGGATCGCGGTCGCCGTCCTCGGCGTGGTCCTCGCGGGCGGCCCCGAGCTGCGCGGCGCGCCGGTGCAGCGGCAGGCCGTCCTGCTCACCCTCGTCGCGGCCTTCGGCTTCGGCGCGGTGATGGCCCTGATCTCCGAGGCCTCCACCACCCTCACCGGTCTGTTCCTCGCCCTCTTCGTACAGCGCGTCACCAACGTGGCCGTGGGCAGCGGCGCGCTGTGGCTCTCCGTGAAGCGCGGCGGCCGGGCACTGCCCGAGGGCGGCGGCGGACTGCGCGCGGTGGCGGTCGCGATCCCGGCGCTCGCCTTCGTGGGCCTCGCGGACGTCGCCGCCAACGGCACGTACGCGCTCGCCGCCCAGCGCGGCCCCGTCACGATCGCCGCGGTCCTGGCCAGCCTCTACCCGGTGGTGACGGCGCTCGCCGCCCGCGGTGTCCTGAAGGAACGGCTGCGCGCGGTGCAGGCGGCGGGCGCGGGGCTCGCCCTGGTGGGCACGGTCCTGCTGGCCACGGGCTGACGGTGTTCGGCGGCGCCTGAGCGCCGTCCGGCCGGGAGCCCGCCCCTCAGCTCTCCAGCTCCGCCAGGCCGTTCAGGTCCTTCAGGTCCTCGGCCGACAGCTCCGCGAGCGCCGCGAGCTGCGCCGGCGTCACCCCGGCGGGTATCGCGCGCGGGGCCGGCGTGCGCAGCGGCGGCTGCCAGCCCTTCTCGGGGTCGTACGAACGGACCACCCGCGCCGGCGCCCCCGCCACCACCGAGTGGTCGGGCACCTCCCCCCGTACGACCGCCCCGGCGGCCACCACGACATTGCGGCCGATCCGGGCGCCGGGCAGGATCACCGCGCCCGTGCCCAGCCAGCAGCCGGGGCCGATGACGACCGGCTCGGAGCGGGGCCACTGGCGGCCGACCGGTACGTCGGGGTCGTCGTAACTGTGGTTGGTCGAGGTGATGTAGACGTACGGCCCGCAGTAGGTGTCGGAGCCGATGGTGATGGGCGCGTCGGCGATCACGTGGCTGCCGCGGCCGAGGACGACCCCGTCGCCGAGGGTCAGCACGGTGTCCTGACCCAGGTCGAGGTCCGGCAGCATCCCGGCGGTCAGCGTGACCTGCTCCGCGATGATGCAGCAGGCGCCGATCTCGATCCAGCGTTCGCCGAAGACCGTGCCCTGGGGGAAGGCCAGCCGGGTGCCCTCGCCGAGCCGCCGGAAGCGCAGCCGGCCCGGGTGCTCGGCGGTGACGGCGCCGGCCTCCTGGATCCGCCGCCAGCCGCCCTGCAGGGCGCGGGCGACGACGCGGCGGCGCCAGGCGGTCAGCGATGAGAACGTGTTTCTGTTCCGGGGCACCCGGACACCGTAGTCGGCGGCGTCGTCGCTGATCAGTGCGGTGCGCTGTGATGTCCGTCATGGGCCGCGGCTACGCTTCGCCGCGAGGCGCGACCGAAGAAGCGAGCGAGCAGGAGAGCAGACGATGACGCAGGGGTCAGAGGTGTCAGGGGCGTTGATCAAGGCCGTGGGCGGCAAGGAGCCGCGGGTCGACCCGACGGCCTTCACGGCGCCGACCTCGGTGGTCCTCGGCGAGGTCACCCTCGGGGCGCGCGCCAGCATCTGGTACCACGCGGTGCTGCGGGCGGACTGCGGCCCCATCGAGGTCGGCGAGGAGGCGAACGTCCAGGACAACTGCACGGTGCACGTCGACCCGGGCTATCCGGTGTCGATCGGCGCACGGGTGACGATCGGCCACAACGCGACCGTCCACGGCTGCACGATCGAGGACGACGTGCTGGTCGGCATGGGCGCCACGATCCTCAACGGCGCCCGGATCGGGGCCGGGTCGCTGGTCGCCGCGCAGGCGCTCGTCCCGCAGGGGATGGAGGTGCCGCCCGGCTCGCTGGTCGCGGGGGTGCCGGCCAAGGTGCGGCGTCCGCTGACCGAGGAGGAGCGGGCGGGCATCCGGCTCAACGCCGAGATGTACCTGCACCTCGCCAAGGGCCACGCGGAGGCCTTCGGGGACTGAGCGGCCCACCCCCGAAGGACCTACTCGGCGGCGGCCGTCACCTCGGCCGTGGCCGCGGCCTTCTTGGCCCGGTTCTTGATGATCAGCATCGAGGCGAGGCCGACGAGGACCGCGGCCACGAGGCCGAGCCACGAGAAGCGCTTGAGCCAGGCCTCGGCGACGATGCCCACCGAGTAGATGACGGCCGTGGTGCCGCCCGCCCACAGGATGCCGCCGAAGACATTGGCGATGAGGAACTTCCAGTACGGCATGCGCAGCACGCCCGCGAGCGGGCCGGCGAAGATCCGCAGCAGGGCCACGAAGCGGCCGAAGAAGACCGCCCACATGCCCCACTTCTCGAAGGAGCGCTCGGCGACGCCGATGTTGGCGTCGCTGAAGTGCTTGGGGAATCTCCTGCCGAGCCTGGTCAGCAGTGGCCGGCCGCCCTTGCGGCCGATCGCGTAGCCGATCGAGTCGCCGATGATCGCGCCGAGGGTGGCGCAGGCGCCGAGGACGTACGGGTTGATCTCGCCGTGCTGCGAGGCGAGCAGCGCCGAGCTGACGAGCACGATCTCGCCGGGCAGCGGGATGCCCAGGCTCTCCAGGCCGATCACCACCCCGACCAGCGCGTAGACGGCGACCGCCGGGATCGTCTCCAGCCACTCCTGGACGTGCATGGGTTCCTCTCCCGTAGCGGCGACCGAACCCCGGCAGCCTACCCGGTCACGGCGAACCGGCCGTGACCGCACGAGGTCCGCGCGGCCACGGGGAGCCGGAACGCGTCAGGAGTTCGGGCGCAGGGTCCAGACCACCGTCATCTCGCCGGTGACGGCGCCGTCCTCGCGGGTGATGTCGATGTGCACGGGGAACTCGGGGCGCTCGCCCGCGTCGAGCTCGGCGACGACCTCGGCGGCCGGGCGGCCCAGGGTCGCGGTCGCGGTGACGACGCCCATGGCGAGCTTCTTGTAGCCGATCTCGGCCTTGACGGCGAGCGGCACGGCGCGGCTCAGCTGGTCGCCGAAGGCCGCGAGGACGATCGCGCCGCTGGCCGACTCGGCGAGGGTGAACATGGCGCCGGCGTGCGGGCCGCCCACGTGGTTGTGGTACGCGGCCTGGTCCGGCAGGCGCACGACGGCGCGCTCGGCGGTGGTCTCCAGGAACTCCAGGTCGAGGGTCCGGGCCATGGGCACCGTGGCGGCGAGCATCTCGCCGACGGTCATCTGGTCTGCGCTCATGGGCCGTGATGTTACCCGTGGGTAGCACTCTTCGCCATCCCCGCACGGGGGCGGCCGTAGCCTGACCACCGCCGCACCTCTATCGTTACTGGCCATGTGGCCAGGACAGCAGCCGCCCGGGGGCGAGCAGAACCCGCAGGACCAGAGTCAGAACCCGTACGCGCAGGGGGGATACGGACAGCCGAACCCCTACACGCAGCCGGGGTACCAGCAGCAGCCGACCCAGCCCGCCTACGGGCAGCCGAACCCGCAGTACCAGCAGCCGAACCCGTACCAGCAGCCGACCGTGCCGCAGTACGCGGTGCCCGGCCCGCCGCAGCCGGGCGGCGGTGACGGCGGGAAGAAGAAGCAGACCACCGTGGTGGCGATCGTGGCCGCCGTGGCCGTACTCGCCGCGGCCGGCGTCGCCGGCTATCTGGTCCTCGGCAAGGACGACGGCAAGAAGGACCAGGCCGACGACCCGAAGCCGACGACGACGGCCTCCTCGGCGCCCGCCACCTCCCCGGCGCCGCCGCTGGACAACCCGCGCGACAGCGCCGGCCAGCAGCCGACGATCCCGGGCTGGAAGGTCGTCTACAACCCCAAGTACGGCACGCTGTTCGACGTGCCGCCCGAGTGGGAGGTGTCGAAGACCGGCACCATCACCTACTTCGAGGACGAGAAGAAGGGCGACGGCTCCCCCGTCGTCACCATGTCCTCGCCCGCCCGCTTCAAGAGCAAGTGGTGCACGTACGACACCGACAAGAACGGCACCGAGGAGACCTGGGGCCTGAGCACCGCGGCCACCAAGGGCGGCCAGGGCGCCAAGAACACCGACGAGGCGGCCTTCAACGAGGCCGGCAACTGGGTGTGGGCGGGCTACGCCCAGCACATGCCCAAGGGCACCATCAAGATCACCAAGGCCGTGCCGTACACCACCAAGTCCGGCCTCAAGGGCAGCATGGCCACCGCCACCGCCCCCGGCATCAAGAAGCGCAACAAGTGCGAGTCGGACGGCAAGTCCGTCGCCTTCTCCTTCAAGAACGCCAAGGGCGACTTCTCCTCCTTCGTGCTGTACGCCGCCGCCGGCGTCAAGGAAGAGCTGCCCAACGCCACCGTCCAGCAGATCCTCTCCACCGTGCGGCTCGCCCCGGGGACCCCGGAGTCGTCCTGAACCGCGCCCGCATACCCGGCTGGGCCGGGCGGAACTACCTGCTGCTGACCGCCGCCGCGATCGTCACCAACCTGGGCACCCACGGCGCCCTGATCGCGGCGGCGTTCGCCGTCATCCAGTCCGGTGGCGACGGCGGGGACGTCGGCCTGGTCGCGATGGCCCGCACCCTGCCCCTGGTGCTGTTCCTGCTCGTCGGGGGAGCCATCGCCGACCGGGTGCCCCGGCACCGGGTCATGGTCGCCGCCAACGCCCTCAACTGCGTCTCGCAGGCGGTCTTCGCCGTCCTCGTCCTCACCGGCGAGGCCCGGCTGTGGCACATGATGCTGCTCACCGCCCTGTGCGGCACCGGGCAGGCCTTCTTCAGCCCGGCCGCCGAGGGCATGCTGATGTCCAGCGTCAGCGGTGAGCAGGCCGGCCGCGCCTTCGCCCTCTTCCGGATGGCGATGAACGGCGCCGGCATCGGCGGGGCCGCGCTCGGCGGCGCGATGATCGCCGCCATGGGGCCTGGCTGGGTGCTCGCCGTCGACGCGGCCGCGTTCGCCCTCGCGGGCGCGCTGCGGGCCTTCCTCGACGTACGGCACATCCCCGAACGCGCGCCCGGCGGCGGCCTGCTGGCCGATCTGCGCGAGGGCTGGGACGAGTTCGCGAGCCGCCCCTGGCTGTGGTCGATCGTCGCCCAGTTCGCCATCGTGGTGGCGTTGGTGGGCGCGGCGGAATCGGTGTACGGGCCGCTGGTCGCCCGTGACGAGCTGGGCGGCGCCCGGCCCTGGGGGCTCGCGCTCGCCGCGTTCGGCGTCGGAACGCTGACCGGTGCGGTGCTGATGATGCGGTGGAAGCCGCGCCGGCTGCTGCTCGTCGGGACCCTGTGCGTGTTCCCGATCGCCCTGCCCTCGGCGGCGCTCGCGGTCCCGCTCGACGTGGTCGGGCTCTCGGCCGCGATGTTCGTCAGCGGGGTGGCGATCGAGGTGTTCGGCGTCTCCTGGATGACGGCGCTGCACCAGGAGATCCCGGAGGAGAAGCTGTCCCGGGTCGCCGCCTACGACTGGTTCGGCTCGACGGCGATGCTGCCGCTGTCCACCGCGCTGGCCGGCCCCGCGGAGGACCTCTTCGGCCGCAGCAACGCGCTGTGGGGCTCCGCGACGCTGATCGTGCTGGTGACGGCGCTGGTGCTGCTCGTGCCGGACGTACGCAACCTGACCCGCCGTACGAAGCAGGTGGCGGGCACCGCGGAGGCGGCAGATCCGAGCTCGGAGGACGCCGCGGCGGACCCCTCGGCCGACGCCTCAGCCGACGCCTCAGCCGACGCCTCAGCCGACGCCGAAGGCACCGTCCGGGGGCACGGGTGACGGGACGGCGCCGTCGTCCCGTACCGGCCGCGCGTCACCGGTGAACCGGGCCAGCGCCTCGCCCCACTCCACGCGCGCCGGGAAGACGTCCGCGGCCGTCCGGCGCGCCAGCGGTACGGGGTCGATCTCCCGGTCGGAGGCGACGAGCACCGCGTTGCCGAAGCGCCGGCCACGCAGCACGGCGGGCTCGGCGATCAGCGCGAGCTCGGGGAAGACGGCCGCGAAGGTGGCCAGTTGCGAGCGGAGGAAGCCGAACGGCGCCCCGTCGGCCAGGTTCGCCGCATAGGTCCCGCCCGGCCGCAGCACCCGCCGCGCCTGCCGGGCGTACTCCACGGACGTGAGGTGGGCCGGCACCCGCGAGCCGCCGAACACGTCGGCGACCAGCAGGTCCGCGGACGCGTCCGGCGCGGCCTCCAGCCACGCGCGGGCGTCCGCCCCGTGCACCGCGATCCCGGCACCCTCCGGCACCGGCAGGTGCTCGGCGACCAGGGCGAGCAGGCCCCTGTCCGCCTCGGCGACGTCCTGCCGGGAGCCGGGCCGGGTGGCGGCGACGTACCGGGGCAGGGTGAGCGCCCCGCCGCCCAGGTGCAGGACGTCCAGCGGGGCGCCCTCGTCGGCGGCGAGGTCGACGACGTGGGCGAGCCGCTGGGCGTACTCGAACTCCAGGTGCGTCGGATCGTCGAGGTCGACGTACGACTGGGGCGCGCCGTCGACCGTGAGCAGCCAGCCCCGTTCGGTGTCCACGTCGGGCATGAGCCGCGCCGTGCCCCAGTCGACGTCGCGGATGACGGGAATCTGCTCGTTCACTCCCTCATTGTGCCCACAGCCTCATTGTGCCCACAGCGCGGCTACGGCCTCGGCGTGGGTCGCGGCCTGGGCCCGCCCGGCCCGGGCGGCGGGGGCGCGGCGGCCCGGGTCGAGCGGGTTACGGCCGAAGGCCCGCCTGGCCTCGGCGTCGGGTGTGATGACCTCGACCCGCGCGCCCGCGGCGGCGAGGGCGGCGCCCTGCCGGGCCGGGGAGAGGATCACCTTGTTGCCGGCGGCACTCGGGGCGATGACGACGACCCGCTCGTAACCGGCCGCGAGGTGGGCGTTGGCGGTGGAGTGCACGCCGCCGTCGATCCAGGTCCGTCCGGCGAGCGGGACGGGCGGCCACACGCCGGGGATGGCGCAGCCGGCGGTGAGGGCGTCGGCGAGGGACACGCCGGCGGACGCGTCGAAGGCGGTGAGTTCGCCGCTCTCCGCGTCGACGGCGGTGAGCAGCACCCGCCGCTCGGGCCACTCGACGGCGGGCCCGAGCCGGCCCGCGACGACCGCACGCCGGGTGGCGAGGTCGACGGTCCGTGCGGCGGTGGCGAGACGGCCGAGCTTGCGCCCGTACGCCTCCGGGGTGCGCGAGCCGAGCACGGCGACGGCGTACCTCAGGATCGCGCCGGGGCCGAGACGGGCGGGGAGCTCGCCGACGGGGTCGGCCAGCTGGCTCTCGTAGAGCTCGTCCAGGGCGAACATGCCGGAGGCTATCTGGGCGGCGACGACCGCGCCCGCCGAGCTGCCGACGACCAGATCGGCGTCGGTCAGATCCGTCCCCGTCTCGGCCAGGCCCTTCAGGACCCCGATCTCCCACCCCGCTCCGGTCAGCCCGCCCGCGCCCAGTACCAGTGCCGTACGCCTCTGAGTGTCCGTCATGACCCGAGTCTGGCGCAGGGCTTGGGGCCCGCGTCCCGCGGGGTGCGGAACGCGGGCCTCCACGCTTGCGTGCGTGAGCGGTCAGTGGACCTCGGTCACCGTGCCGGCGCCGACCGTGCGGCCGCCCTCCCGGATCGCGAAGCCGAGGCCGGGCTCCAGCGGCACCTCGCGGCCGAGCTCGACGGTCATGGTGACCGTCTCGCCGGGCCGGGCGACGGGCCGCTCGCCGAGGTCGACGGCGCCGACGACGTCCGCGGTGCGGAGGTAGAACTGCGGCCGGTAGCCGGTGGTCACGGGGGTGCTGCGACCGCCCTCGCGGGCGGACAGCACGTACACCCGCGCGGTGAAGCGGCGGCGCGGCGCGACACTGCCGGGCGCTGCCACGACGTGGCCGCGGCGGACCTCGCCGCGCGGCACCCCGCGAAGGAGGAGTGCCACGTTGTCGCCGGCCTGGGCCGACTCCATCGGCTTGCCGAAGGTCTCGACCCCGGTCACGACGGTCTCGGTGCCGGTGCCGAGCACCTCGACGCGGTCGCCGACCCGGACGGTGCCGCGCTCGACGGCGCCGGTGACGACGGTGCCGCGCCCGGTGATGGTCAGGACGTTCTCGACCGGCATCAGGAACGGCGCCTCCACGTACCGCTCGGGCACCGGCACGTAGGTGTCCACCGCGTCGAGCAGCGCCTCGACGGACGCCGTCCAGCGCGGGTCGCCCGCCAGGGCCCGCAGGCCTGAGACCCGGACCACGGGCACGGCGTCCCCGCCGTAGCCGTGCGCGGTGAGCAGCTCCCGCACCTCCAGCTCGACCAGGTCGGTCAGCTCGTCGTCGCCGCCGTCCGCCTTGTTGAGCGCGACGACGATGTGGTCGACGCCGACCTGCCGGGCGAGGAGGACGTGCTCGGCGGTCTGCGGCATGATCCCGTCCAGCGCGGAGACGACCAGGATCGCCCCGTCGAGCTGGGCGGCTCCGGTGACCATGTTCTTGATGTAGTCGGCGTGCCCGGGCATGTCGACATGGGCGTAGTGGCGGGTCTCGGTCTCGTACTCGACGTGCGCGACGTTGATGGTGATGCCGCGCCGCGCCTCCTCGGGGGCGCGGTCGATCCGGTCGAAGGGGACGTACGTGGTGGGGCCGCCGGCGGCCCGCTCGCTGAGGACCTTGGTGATGGCGGCGGTGAGGGTGGTCTTGCCGTGGTCGACGTGGCCCATGGTGCCGATGTTGAGGTGCGGCTTGGTGCGTGCGTATGCCTGCTTGGGCATGGCTGAATCGCTCGTTTCGGTACTCGAAGCATGTGTGGGGACCCCGGGGCCGGACCGACCCTCCCCCTGTGGGGTCCGCCGGTCGGTCCGGGGAGGGTCAGCTTCGGTCGCCGCCGAGCGTCAGGACGGCAGCCTCCGGCGCGTCCGCGACTGCGGACGGCGCTGCGGGGAAGGCGTACCGGGACATGCCCCGATCATGTCCGCCCGGGGCGTCCTCGTCGAGCGAATTTCGGTGCGGTCAGAGGTTCTTGAGGGCCTCGCGCACGGAGAGCGGGGAGAGGCGGGAGGTGTGCGCGGTGACGAAGGCGCGCACCTCGTCGGGGTCGGTCCTGGCGTATTCGCGCAGGCTCCAGCCGATGGCCTTGCGGATGAAGAAGTCCGGGTGCCCGGAGCGGAGCAGGCAGTAGGAGAAGAGGCGTCCGGTGTCGGTGGCGGCCTTGAAGCGGAGCTGGTGCAGGAGGGCGGTGCGGGCCGGCCACAGGTCGTCGTCGGCGATCCACTCGTCCATGCGGGCGGCGAGCGCGGGGTCGGCGGCGACGAGGCCGCCCACGACGTGCGCGGCGAGGTGGTCGACGGTGTCCCACCAGGAGACGGTGGTGACGAGGGTGCGGGCCACCGGCAGGAAGGCGGAGGAGCAGCGCTTCACGTGGCGGCGCAGGTAGTCGACGGCGAAGTAGTGGTACTCGCGCTCGGGCAGGGCGAAGCAGCGCAGGGCGATCGCGGTGCAGTCGGCCTCGTCGGGGGCGGGGGTGCCGTCCAGGACGGTACGGGACAGGGTGCGGCGCTCGGGGGTGCGCAGGCCGAGGAAGGGGGCGACGCCCTTCATGTACGCGACCATCTCCTGGGCGCGGAACGGGTCGCCGGCGGCGGGGTAGACCTCCGTGAGCCGGGCGAGCACGGTGTCGGCGAGGGCGCTGCCGGGCACCGGGATGGTCATTTCCCCACTCTAGGGGGTGTCTCGTCGATCAGGCCGGATCAGGGGGGGCGGCGGCCGTGACGGACATGACGGCGATCACATCAGCGTGTCGGTTACTCTCCCCGGGTGTCCCACCCCGTGCCCGTACGCCGCTCCCGTGCGCTCCTGTCGCCACGGGCCCGGCTGACGTATCTCGCCGTGATCCTGCTGACCGCGGGGTCGTCGGTGCTGCTCTTCGAGCCGCAGCGGCTGCTCTCGGCGGGCTGGCCGCCGCAGCTGAGCGGGGCGGGCGCGGTGGTGGTCTTCGGCCTCGCGTACGGGGTGTGCACGGCCGCCCTGGTGCCGCGGCCGATCCTGAACCTGGCGGCGGGCGCCCTCTTCGGCACCCAGGCCGGCTTCGCCGCGGCCCTCGGCGGCACCGTACTCGGCGCGGGCATCGCCTTCGCGCTCGGCCGCGCCCTGGGCCGGGACGCGCTGCGCCCCTATGTGCGGGGCCGCTGGCTGACGGCGGCGGACGTGCAGCTGAACCGGCACGGCTTCCGCTCGATGCTGGCGATCCGCCTGTTCCCGGGAATGCCGTTCGCGGTGGCCAACTACGGCGCCGCGGTGTCCCGGATGAAGTACGTCCCGTTCCTCGTGGCGACCGGACTCGGCTCGATCCCGAACACGGTGGCGTACGTGGTCGCCGGCAGCCAGGCCACCTCGCCCACCTCCCCCGCCTTCCTGGTCGCGACGGGCTTCATCGTGCTGTCGGTGGCCGCCGCCGCGGTGGTGGGCTGGCGCAAGCGGCACCGGCTGCGCGGGGTGGCCAGGACCGCCGCGGAGCCGGACGCCGTGCCGGAGTGCGAGCCTGCGACGGCGGGCGCCGCGGTCGGGGCCGGTGCGCCCGCCGGGATCAGCCGGTCGTGACCGGCACCGTGCCCAGCACGGGAAGGTGGTCCGACCAGGCCGCGAGCGCCGGGTCGCTCAGGACCTGGCAGGAGCTGAAGGAGCTCTTGGAGAACAGGTAGTCGTACTTGCGGTCGGTGCGCAGGTCCTGGTCCGTGTCGTCCCACATGGTGCCCGACCCCTTGCGCGCGGTTCCGCTCGCGCCCTGCTCGCACTCGCGGTACTTCCCGTACAGCGGGGCGAGGATGTTCCTGTCGGCGCCGACGCTCGGGTCGTCCGGCGGGCGGCTGTTGAAGTCGCCGCCGAACACGGTGTCGTGGCCGTCCCCGACGAGCTCGCCGAGCCGCTGCACCTGCTCGGCGCGGTACGAGAAGCCGGCACGGGAGTCCAGGTCCTCGCTCTGCGGGGTGAGGTGGCTGGTGCAGAACCGGACCGGTGCGGAACCCGCGCGGCGCACGCAGAGCGCCTTCAGGAAGAGTCCGGCCTTCGGCGAGTGCAGCTCGAACTCCTCCGGCTCGCCGGTCTCGCCCTTCACCGCGACCGCGATCCCCTGCACGCCCACCAGGAGCGGTCCGCGGCAGCGGAAGTCGGAGGTGGCCTGCGGGTTCTGGTAGCGGGGCGGGTAGGAGGGGGCGACCGAGGGGGCGACCGGCACCGAGCCGCCGAAGCGGCTCTCGGCGGGGCGGGTGTACGGCAGGAACGCGACGCTCCAGCCCTCGCCCAGCTTCCCGTCCACCAGGGTCACGAGGCTCGTGCTTGCCTTCTTGCTGCCGTCGTAGGCCACGTCGTTCTTGGCCTCTTCCCCGCAGACCTCCTGCAGGAAGACGGCATCGGCGTTCTGGCTCGCCGCGAGGTTCGCGATCCGGACCGCCTGCTGCTCCGCCTGGTCCTGGGCCCGGCAGCTGCCGCTCTCGCCGCAGACGTTCCAGGTCAGCACCCGCACGCTGCTGGTGGTGGCGCCCACGGTCGGCCCCTGCGCGGATTCCTGGCCGGCGGAGTCCCGCACGGCGGCTCCCGCGTACACGAGCCCGGCGACGGCCACGGCCGCCAGCACGGAGCCGAGTCGACGACGTACCACTTTCCCTCCCCGTCCCCCATTGGTCATCCGGAGTATAGAGTCACCCGCGAACAAGTGATCGAAGGGGGAACCGTGGCAGGACGGATGGGGGCCGGCCGCCGGGACCGGTGGGCGATGGCGCTGGTCGTGGCGGTGGCGGTGAGCACCGCGGTGCTGCCGGAATCCGCCGGCGCGACGGTCACGCAGCGGACCCGCGGCACGGACCTGAACGGCGACGGCGCCGCCGACGTCGTCGTGGCCTCGTCCGCTCGCCTGACCCGCTGGGCCGACGGCGCCGTGGGCGCGGCGGACCTGGGCGGATCCGTCTACCTCCTGCCCGGCGGCGCGGCCGGCGCGCGCCCCGTCACCGCCCTGGTCGGCCAGGACAGCTCGCCGACCGTGCCCGGGAGCTCCGAGCTCGGTGACACCTTCGGCCAGTCGGTCGCCACCGGCGACTTCGACAACGACGGCAAGGCCGACGTCGCCTTCGGCAATCCCCACGAGGCCGTCGGCGACCTGGCCGACGCCGGGGCGGTCACCGTCCAGTACGGCCAGAGCGCCGCCCCCTACCTGGGCGCGGGACGCGGCGGACTCACCTGGATCGACCAGAACACCCAGGACGTCCCCGGCGACAACGAGCCCGCCGACCAGTTCGGCACGAGCCTGATCACCGGCTACTTCAACGACGACTCCTACGCCGACCTCGCGATCGGCGCCCCTGGCGAGGCCGTCGGCACCGCGTTCGAGGCAGGCCGGGTGACCGTCCTGTACGGCGGCCCCAGCGGCCTCACCCCGACCGGCGCCCAGACCTTCGACGGCACGGTGGCCGGCGCGGCCGAGCCCTTCGACCACTTCGGCGCCTCGCTGGCCGCGGCCGACCTGCGCGGCGACGGCCACGACGACCTGGCCGTGCTGGCCTCCGGCGAGGCCCTCGGTGGCGTCGACGCCGCCTGGGGCGCCGCCATCGTCCTGGCCGGCGGCACCGGCGGACTGAGCGCCACCGCCCCCGCGGTGGTCAACGTCGAGGACACCGGTACGTCCGGTCATGTACGCACCCTGGTCGCCGGCCGCTTCCACGGCTCCGCCTACGCCGACCTCGCCCTCTTCGCCGACCAGCACCGCGGCGCCCCGGCCCGCTCGGGAGCGGTCGTCGTGGCGCCCGGCGGCTCGACCGGCATCGGCGGCAGCCCCGTCGTCCCCCTGGCCGGCCCCTCGCCTGCGTACGCGGACGCGTACTGGGGCGGGGCGCTCGCCGCGGGCGACGTCAACGGCGACGGTCGCGACGAACTCGCCGTCGGCGCCCTGCGCGGCGCGGGCGGCACGGGCAGCGTGACCGTGTTCACCGGCGACCCGGCGGGCCTCACCGCCCGGCCGAGCGCCACCTTCACCGAGGACTCGGCGCCGCTCGCGGCCACCGCCAAGCCGGGCGAGGGCTTCGGCTACGCCGTCGCCCTGCAGGACCACACCGGCGACGGCCGGGCCGAACTCCTGGTGAGCGCGCCCTGGGAGGACGACACGGCCCCCGTGGCCCGTACCTCCACGACCGGCTCTGCTCTGTTCGAACTCGGCCTGACCGTCCCGGTGTCCGGCCCGCCCGCCCTCACCTCGGCTCTGGCGGTGCGCGGCTCGGCTCCGTCCGCCTTCGGGCCGGGCGGGGTGGGCCTGGCGGGCGGCGTGACCGCCCTCACGGAGAACGGCATCGAGCCGTCCCCGTGGCTGGACCGTCTGCCGCCGCTCGGTTAGGCGTCCGTCCGGACCTCTCCGCGGGCGTCTGTCAGACCTCGCCGCGGGCGCCTGTCAGACCTCGCCGCGGGCGTCTGTCAGACCTCCGTGCGGGCGTCTCGCCGGACGTCTGCGCGGGTGTCTCGCCGGATCTCTCCGCGGCGGACCCGCCGTCACATCGCTTCGATGATCATCGCGTTGGCGAGACCGCCCGCCTCGCACATGGCCTGGAGCCCGTAGCGCGCGCCGCGGGCGTGCAGGCCGTGGATCAGGGTGGTGGTCAGACGGGTGCCGCTGGCGCCGAGGGGGTGGCCGAGGGCGATGGCACCGCCGTGGACGTTGACCCTGTCGGGGTCGGCGCCGGTCTCCTGCTGCCAGGCGAGGACGACGCTCGCGAAGGCCTCGTTGATCTCGAAGAGGTCGATGTCGCCGAGGCCGAGCCCGGCCCGCCGGAGCACCTTCTCGGTGGCGGGGATGACCCCGGTCAGCATGAGCAGCGGGTCGGAGCCGGTGACGGCGAAGGAGTGCAGCCGGGCGAGCGGGCGCAGGCCCAGGCTGCGGGCGGTCTCCGCGGCCATGACGAGCACGGCGGAGGCGCCGTCGTTGATGGGGCTGCTGTTGCCCGCGGTGACCGACCAGTCGATCTGCGGGAAGCGCTCGGCGAAGCCGGGGTCCTCGAAGGAGGGCCGGAGCCCGGCCAGGATCTCGGTGGTCGTCGTGGGCCGCACCGACTCGTCGCGCCGCACGTCCCCGTACGGGACGACCTCGGCGTCGAAGTGACCGGCCGCCCAGCTGCGCGCGGCCCTGGCGTGCGAGGCGGCGGCGAACTCGTCCATGGCCTCGCGGCCGATCGACCACTTGGCGGCGATGAGCTCGGCGCTGATGCCCTGCGGGACCAGGCCCTCCGGGTAGCGTGCCGCGACGCCGGGGCCGAAGGGGTCGGCGCCGGGCGGCACGTTGGACCACATCGGGACGCGGCTCATGGACTCGACCCCGCAGGCCACGACGATGTCGTACGCGCCGGACATGACGCCCTGGGCGGCGAAGTGCACGGCCTGCTGCGAGGACCCGCACTGGCGGTCGACGGTCGTGGCGGGCACGGTCTCGGGCAGGCCGGCGCCCAGCCAGGCGTAGCGGGTGGTGTTCATGGCCTGCTCGCCGACCTGGTCGACGGTGCCGCCGATGACGTCGTCGACGAGGGCGGGGTCGATGCCGCTGCGGTCGATCAGGGCGCGCAGGGTGTGGGAGAGCAGGGCGACGGGGTGGACGTCGGCGAGGGCTCCGCCGGGCTTGCCCTTCCCTATCGGTGAACGGACGGCTTCGACGATGACGGCGTCACGCATGACTGGCTCCCGAGGGATACAGGGTTGGAAAACTGGACCGACACTCACCGGTAACATAGCCCAGTAAGTTGGATTCTCAAACCCTCCCCTGCCGATCTGCCTTAGTCTTGGCTCATGAAGGCCGCCCCCCGCCCCTGCTCCATCGCCGACACCCTCGCCCTGGTCGGCGAGAAGTACTCCCTCCTCGTGCTGCGCGAGGTCTCCCTCGGCGTCCGCCGCTTCGACCGGATCGCACGCAACACGGGCGCGCCGCGCGACATCCTGACCGCCCGCCTCAAGCGGCTCGTCGAGGCCGGGATCCTGGAGAAGGTCGAGTACAGCGAGCGGCCCAGGCGCTACGAGTACCGGGCCACCCAGGCCGGCGAGGAACTGCAGCCCGTCCTGGTCACGCTGATGGCCTGGGGCGACCGCCACCTCAACGAGGGCAGCCGGCCCGTGCTTCTGGAGCACCGCTGCGGCGAGGTGCTGAGCCCGCGGGTGATCTGCGCGAGCTGCGGGGACGAGGCGGACGCGGCGAGCCTCAAGGCCCACGTACAGGCACCCGGCTGGACGACGACGGGGCCCGCGGAGGGCTGAGCCCGGTCGCCCGACGAGCCCGCCCGGCTGCCCGGAGACCTGCGCGAAGGGCACCCGTAACCCTGCGAACAGGCCCGTCACCTCGGGAGGGTACGCTGCGCAGCGACCTTCTGACGGCACACGTACATACGGGACGGCCCAGGCTCCATGAGTTGGTTCGAATCATTCATCCTCGGACTCGTCCAGGGGCTGACGGAGTTCCTTCCCATCTCCTCCAGCGCGCATCTGCGGCTGACCGCCGCTTTCGCCGGCTGGGAGGACCCCGGCGCCGCCTTCACCGCCATCACCCAGATCGGCACCGAGACGGCGGTCCTCATCTACTTCCGCAAGGACATCGCGCGGATCGTCTCCGCCTGGTTCCGCTCGCTCTTCGACAAGGCGATGCGCTCCGACCACGACGCCCAGATGGGCTGGCTGGTCATCGTCGGCTCGATCCCGATCGGTGTCCTCGGCATCACGCTCAAGGACCAGATCGAGGGCCCGTTCCGCGATCTGCGGCTGATCGCCACCACCCTCATCGTGATGGGCATCGTGCTCGGCATCGCCGACCGGCTCGCCGCCCGCGACGAGATCGGCGGCCGGCACCGCGCGATCCGCGAGCGCAAGACGCTCAAGGACCTCGGCGTGCGCGACGGCCTGATCTACGGCGTCTGCCAGGCGATGGCCCTGATCCCGGGCGTCTCACGCTCCGGCGCCACCATCTCCGGCGGACTGCTCATGGGCTACACCCGCGAGGCCGCCGCCCGCTACTCCTTCCTGCTCGCCATCCCGGCGGTGCTCGCCTCCGGCGCGTTCGAGCTGAAGGACGCCGGCGACGGGGGCCATGTGTCCTGGGGCCCGACGATCTTCGCCACGATCATCGCCTTCGGCGTGGGCTACGCGGTGATCGCCTGGTTCATGAAGTTCATCACCACCAAGAGCTTCATGCCCTTCGTGATCTACCGGATCGCCCTCGGCATCCTGCTCTTCATCCTGGTCGGCACGGACGTCCTCAGCCCGCACGCCGGCGAGTCCGCCGGCTGATCCCGGCTTCCGGCTTCCTGAGGTCCGGGGCACAGGAAGCACGACGCGCCGCCCGCACGCCTCTTGGCCCCCGGCCCGCTCTGCCGGAGACTGATCCGATGACGCAGCGCGTGGATCTCGCGACCGTGATGGACCGGCTGGCCATCGACGACCTGATCACCGGCTACGCGGCGGCCGTGGACGACTCCGACTGGACCGCGTACCGCGCGCTGTTCACGCCGGACGGCCGCGCCGACTACCGCGGCTCCGGCGGCATCGAGGGCCCGGCCGCCGAGGTCGCCGACTGGCTCGCGGAGACGATGCTGCTGTTCCCCGTACGCCAGCACCTGATCGTCAACCGGCGGGTGCGCATCCAGGACCTCGGGGGCTACCCCGGCGACGCCGCGACCGTGCGCGCCGACTACGTGAACCCGATGCGGTTCGAGTCGGGCGGGGACTTCGTGTGCGGCGGCCGCTACACCTTCACCCTGCGCCGCGCGGACTTCGGCTGGCTCCTGGGCTCGGTCGTCGTCGAGGAGAAGTGGCGCCGGATGGACACGCCCTAGCCAGGGGGGTCTCCGAGGGCGAGCCGTGATCCGCCGGACACGCCCTCGGGCGCCGCATGCGAGGAGCGCCGGCCCCGCCGCGCGCACACTGGAGGCGACAGCTGGAGGCACGGCATGCGCAATCCGCTCGCAGGGCGTCCGGCCCGGGCCGGTCTCGGCCGCTCCGCGCTCGCCGTGCCCCTCGGCGCGCTGCCCGCGCTCGCCTTCCCGGCACCCGGCCTGTGGTGGCTCGCGTACGTCGCCCTCGTCCCCTGGCTGCTGCTGATCCGTACGGCGCCGAGCGCACGCCGGGCAGGCCTGGACGGCTGGTTCGGCGGCATCGGCTTCATGCTGGCCGTGCACCACTGGCTGCTGCCAAGCTTGCACGTCTTCCTTCTCGTCCTCGCCGCGCTGCTCGGCCTGTTGTGGCTGCCGTGGGGCTGGCTGGTGCGGGCGATGCTCGGCGGCGAGCCGTCCCGGTGGCGGGCGGCCGCCGCGCTGTTCGTGGTCCCCTCCGGCTGGCTGCTGATCGAGCTGGTCCGCTCCTGGGAGGGCCTGGGCGGCCCGTGGGGGCTGCTCGGGGCGAGCCAGTGGCAGGTGCCGCCCGCGCTGCGGCTCGCCTCGGTCGGCGGGGTCTGGCTGGTGAGCCTGCTGGTGGTGGCGGTGAACACGGCCGCCGCGCTGCTCGTGGCGGCGCCGCCGCTGCGCCGTGCCGCGGTGGCGGGCCTGGTCGGCTGCGCCCTGACGCTCGGCCTGGTCTGGTGGGGCACCGCGCCGCCCCCGATCACCGGCACGGTACGGGTCGCGGTCGTCCAGCCCGGTGTCCTCGACGGGCCGGGCGGCGCCGACCGGCGGTTCGCCCGGGGCGAGGAGCTGACCAGGGCGCTCGCCGGGCAGCGGCTCGACCTGGTGGTCTGGGGCGAGAGCAGCGTCGGCGCGGACCTGCGGGCCCGGCCGGAGCTCGCGAAGCGGCTCACGGCCCTCGCGCGCGCGGTGGACGCGCCGGTGCTCGTCAACGTGGACGCGCGCCGCTCCGACCGCCCCGGCATCTTCAAGAGCGCGATCCTGGTCGGCCGGGACGGTCCCACCGGCGACCGCTACGACAAGATGCGGCTCGTGCCGTTCGGCGAGTACGTGCCCGCACGGGTCGTGCTCGGCTGGGTCACCTCCGTCGGCAAGGCGGCCGGCGAGGACCGGCGCCGGGGCACGACTCCGGTCGTGATGACGCTGCCCGCCCCGGCCGAGGGCGGCCCGCCCGGCGTGCGGCTCGGGACGCTGGTCTGCTTCGAGTCGGCCTTCCCCGACATGACCCGTCGGCTCGCCCGGGACGGCGCCGAGCTGGTGGTGGCCCAGTCGGCCACCTCCACCTTCCAGGACAGCTGGGCCCCGGCCCAGCACGCCTCGCTGGGAGCTCTGCGGGCGGCGGAGTCGGGGCGCCCGGTGGTGCACGCGACACTGACCGGGATCAGCGCCGCGTACGGTCCCGACGGGCGGCGCACCGGCGCCACCCTGTCCACCGGCAGCAGCGCGGCCACGGTGTACGAGCTGCCGCTCTCGCAGTCCACCACGGCGTACGTCCGCCTCGGCGACTGGCCGGTCTACGCGGCGCTGCTCGTGGTGGGCGCGCTGTGCGCGGCCGAGGGCACGGGGACGTTCAGGCGGACTGGGGCAGCGCCTCGCGTACCACGCGCTCGCACAGTTCGTGGGTCGCCAGGGCGTCCCGTGCGCTGAGCAGCCGCCCGTCCCGTACGGCGTCGAGGAAGGCCGAGGCCGCCTGCTCGATGCCGCGCTGACGGGCCACCGGCACCCAGTCGCCGCGTCGCCGGACGGTCGGCTGGCCCTTGTGGTCGACGATCTCGGCGAGGTTGAGGACCTGGCGCTTGGTGTCCTGTCCCGACACCTCCAGGATCTCCTCGGTGGAGCCGTTCAGCCGGTTCATCATGCCGATGGCGGTGAAGCCGTCGCCGGAGAGCTGGAGCACCACGTGGTGCATGAGCCCCTCGCGGATCCGGGCGCGCACGTCGACGTGGTCGACCTCGCCGGGCAGCAGGAAGCGCAGGGTGTCGACGACGTGGATGAAGTCGTCGAGCACGAAGGTGCGCGGGTCCTCGGGCAGGCCGATCCGGTTCTTCTGCATGAGGATCAGATCGCGCGGGTGGTCGAGGCACTGGGCGTAGGAGGGGGCCAGCCTGCGGTTGAAGCCGACGGCGAGGCTGACCGCCCGCTTCTCCGCCAGTTCCACGAGTCGCTCGGAGTCGGCGTACTCGTAGGCGAGCGGCTTGTCGACGTAGGTCGGCACGCCGGCCTCGAGGAGCCGGGTGGTGATCTCGGGGTGCGCGGCGGTCGACGCGTGCACGAAGGCGGCGTCGAGACCGGCGGAGAGCAGCGAGTCGAGGTCCGTGTGGCGGCGCGCGGCGGGCAGGTGGTAGCTGTCGGCGACCCGTTCGAGAGTGGCGAGCGTGCGGGTCTGGAGGTGGAGTTCGACCCCGGGCAGGGCGGACAGGACGGGCAGATAGGCCTTCTGCGCGATGTCGCCGAGTCCGATGCAGCCAACCTTCACGGGGTCTCCTTGTCGTGGTCCGCCTCTGTGCCCCAAGGGCCGTTCGCGCCGGTCAGCTTACGCGGCGCCGGTCGGAGCCCGGCGGCGGGCGGTGGTCGGCGGGCGGCGGTCGGTCGGACGGCGGTCGGTCCGTCGGACGGACGGACCGGCGGACCGAACCGGCGACAAACCCCTGGCCCGTAAGACGATCATGGGTCACCATGCGGGGCATGACTGCCGAACAGACCGACACCACCCCGCGCATCGACCCCGACACCCGCTCCGGCGAGCGCGTGGCCCTGGAAGAGTGGCTCGACTTCCACCGCGCGACGCTCGCGCAGAAGTGCGAGGGCCTCGACGACGTCCAGCTGCGCACCGCCTCCGCACCGCCCTCGGACCTCAACCTCATGGGTCTGGTCCGCCATATGGCGGAGGTCGAGCGCGGCTGGTTCCGGCGCGTCCTCGCGGGCGAGGAGGCGGACTGGATCTACAGCACCAAGGAGGACCACGACGGCGACATCCACGTCGGGGAGACGGACACGTGGGAGGAGGCGTACGCCACCTGGCAGGGCGAGATCGCCCGGGCCCGGGCCAACGCCGCCGGCCGCGGACTCGACGACGTCGGCGTCGGAAAACACCGCAGCGGGGAGACCTTCAACCTGCGCTGGATCTACCTCCACATGATCGAGGAGTACGCCCGCCACAACGGCCACGCGGACCTCATCCGGGAGCGGATCGACGGCGCCACCGGCGACTGAGCGACCGGCGACCGGCCACCGCCGCGTCACGTGGCCGCACTCCGCTGCGACCGGCGGCCGGCCACCGGCGACCGGCCACCGCCGTGGCCGAGCCGGTCAGCCCGCGCCGGGGTGATCACTCGTGCGGGGCATTCCCCGCGAGTAGGGACGCGCGGCACCGCCCGCGACCAGCAGAGTTGCGCGGGTGCATGCAACCAGAACCAAGTTGAGGATCCTGGCCGGCGTGGCGATGGCCGCCCTCTCGGGCTGCGTCGCGGTGCAGCCGCCTCCCACCGCGCCCGCGCCGCTCCCGAGCCAGGCGGTCGGGCGGTCCGGTCAGGACGTCGCGCCGCAGATCGTCCAGGGCCCCGCCCGCGAGGCCCTGGAGTCGGCGATGCCCGATCCCCCGGCGACCGAGGCCGGGTCGGCCGTGGAGCGCTCGGCGGTGGAGCGCTCGGCCGGGGAACGGCACGAGACCGGCGGGCCCGGCGCCGCGCGGCCGCGCCGTACCGGGAAACCGCGCCCCTCCGCCGTACCGAAGCGACAGCACCGCCACCCGGCCGCCGAGCTGCCCGCGCTGCCGAAGGCACCCCGCACCCGGGCCGAGGTCTGCGAGCTGGGCGCTCGGTACGGCGGCTGGAGCCGGGACAGCGACCAGGCACGGATCTGCCGCAGCTACGGCTGAGCCCGCAGCCGCACCTCCAGGCGCTCGATCGCGGCCCGCACCCCGTTGCCGTACCCGTCGTCGTCCAGGACCACGGAGGCGGCGCGGGCCCGGTCCAGATGGATCCGGGCCGCGTCCGGGCGGGCCAGCTTCACGTAGTCGGCGGCCAGGTTGAGGTGGAGCGAGGGGTACAGGGCGCGCAGCGCCACCGCCGAGTCGTGGAGGGCCAGCCGGTCCTCGTCGAGCCCCTCGGCGGCCGTCAGGGCCCGCAGGTCCCAGGCGAGCTCGGTGTCGGGGTCGTCCTGCGCGTCCGCCATGTAGTGGGCGAGCGTGCAGCGGTGCAGCGGGTCCCCGTCCGGGCCCAGCTGGTCCCAGATCGCGCCGAAGCGGTTGCGCGCCTCTTCCCGGTCGCCGCCGTGCAGCAGCATCATCGCCTGCCCGATCCTGGTCATGACGCCGTCGTCCGACACCTGCTGCCCGGTCACTCGACCTCCACGCGCTGTCGCTCCGGCCCTCGGTACGGAAACCGGCCGGATCCGACGCTAGCCGCAGCCGCGCCGGATCCGGCCGAGGCTCAGCCGAGGTCCGGGATGCGCCAGTCGATCGGCTCGTGCCCCTGGGCGGCGACGGCCCGGTCGATCTGGGTGAAGGGGTGGGAGCCGAAGAACTTCTTCGCCGACAGCGGCGAGGGGTGCGCGCCCTTCACCACGACGTGCCGCTCCTCGTCGATGAGCGGCAGCTTCTTCTGCGCGTAGTTCCCCCACAGGACGAAGACCGCCGGGTCGGGCCGGGCGGCCACCGCCGTGATCACCGCGTCGGTGAACTTCTCCCAGCCCCGGCCCTTGTGCGAGTTCGCCTCGCCGGCCCGGACCGTGAGCACCGCGTTGAGCAGCAGCACGCCCTGCTCCGCCCACGGCATGAGATAGCCGTTGTCGGGGATCGGGTGCCCGAGCTCGGCCTGCATCTCCTTGTAGATGTTGCGCAGCGAGGGCGGGGTCTTCACGCCGGGCCGGACGGAGAAGCACAGTCCGTGGCCCTGGCCCTCGCCGTGGTAGGGGTCCTGGCCGAGGACCAGGACCTTCACCTTGTCGAACGGGGTCGCGGCGAGGGCGGCGAAGACCTCCTCGCGCGGCGGGTAGACCGGCCCGCCCGCCCGCTCCTCCTCGACGAACTCGGTGAGCTGCTTGAAGTAGGGCTTCTGCAGCTCTTCGCCGAGGACGCCGCGCCAGGACTCGGGCAGCATGTCGGTGTCGGTCACGTCAACAACCTCCGGTGGGTGCTTCGTTCTTCTCCGAAGAACCTACCGGGGAGCACTGACAACGCCGTCCGCCGCCCGCGTCCCGCCCGGGATCACCAGCTGGTGCGGCGGCTGAGCTCCCACATCTGCATGACGGTCTGCGGGTCGAGGGCCCGCTCGCCGCCGCCGATGTCCTCGCTGGCGGCGATGTAGAGCTTGCCCTGCCACAGCGGCAGCAGCCGGACGTCCTGCACCATGATCTCCTGCGCCTCCACGAACTCGTCCGTGACGGCCCCGCGGTCGCTCTCGCGGCGCGCCTTGGGCAGCAGCTCGTTGGTGATGCGGGGGCTGACGTACGGGGTGCCGAGGACGTTCTCCTTGCCCACGAAGGGGGCGACGAAGTTGTCCGGGTCCGGGAAGTCGGGGAACCAGCCGCGGCCGAAGACCGGGTACTGGCCCTTCTGGTAGCCCGCCTGGAACTCCTTCCACGGCTTGCCCTGGACGGTGACCTTGAACAGGCCGTCCTCCTCCAGCTGCCGCTTGAGCTCGGCGAACTCGGCCGCCGTCGAGGAGCCGTACCGGTCGGTGGTGTACCAGAAGGTCAGGGCGACCGGCTCGGTGATGCCGGCGGACCGCAGGATCGACTTGGCCTTGGCGGCGTTGGGCGAGCCGTAGCGGTCGTAGAACTTGGTGGTGTGGCCCGCGATGCCCTTGGGGACCATCGAGTACAGCGGCTCGGCGGTGCCCTGGTAGACCTTGTTGACCAGCGCGTCCCGGTCGACGATCTGCGCGATGGCCTTGCGGACGGGCAGCTTGGCGACGGACTCGTCGCGGGTGTTGAAGACCAGGTAGCGGATGTCGGCGCCGGTGGACTCGACGAGCTGGAGCCCCTTGTTCTCGGGCTTGTCGGCCTGCAGGTCGACGACCTCCTCGGCGGTCAGACCGCGGTAGGTGGCGTCGATCTCCTTGTTCTTCAGGGCCGCGACCATCGGCTCGGACTCCTTGAAGTACCGGATGGTCACGCCGCCGTTCTTGCGGTCCGCGAACCCCTTGTAGTTGGGGTTGCGGGTCAGCTCGGCCTTCTCGCCCTCCGCGTAGGAGTCGAGGACGTACGGGCCGGAGCCGACGAGCTTGCCGTCCTCGCGGAGCTTGTCCGCCGGGTACTCGGCCGGGTCCACGAGGGACATGGCCGGTGTGGCGAGGATGAAGGGGAAGGTCGCGTCCGGCCGGTTGAGGCGGAAGACCACGGTGCGGTCGTCGACGGCCTCGACCTTGTCGAGCGAGCCGAGCATGCCGTTGGGGCCACCCTCGGCGTCGATGGTGCGGATCCGCTCGATCGAGTACTGGACGGCCTTCGCGTCGAGCCGGTGACCGTTGGAGAACGCGAGTCCGTCCTTCAGAGTGCACTCGAAGACCCGGCTCGACGAGCCGTCCTTGAACTTGCAGTCCGCCGCGTCCGGCTGCGGGGTCGTGCTGCCGGTCGGGAAACTGACGAGGGTCTGGAAGACATTCCGGAAGAGCTCCCAGGAATTGTCCCAGGCGGCAGCCGGATCAAGCGTGGACGGAGAACTCGTCGTACCGACGACGATTCTCTGATCCCCTGCGGATTCACCGTCCGAAAACACACTGCATCCGGACAGGAGGGATATGGACGCAAGGGCTGCAGCGGCCTGCAGACTGGTCCGGTTGAACACGTGCACGCTCCTCGTTCAGCCTGGGGTCGGCCGACGATACCGCAGCGCCCCGCCAGGTCAATGTGTCGCCCTGGCGGGGCACTTGAGTCATTCATTGCCTAATCGGGGCCAAACCGGTCAGGAATTCCGGAAAGTGTCCGGATACCGGTCACCCGACACCGGCGTTCAGGAAAATCCCGCCGTCGACCACCAGGGTCTGGCCGGTGATCCAGTCCGACTGCTCCGAGGTGAGGAAGGCGGCCGCGCCGCCGATGTCCCGCGGCTCGCCGAGCCGTCCCAGCGGGTACGGGGCGGCCGCCTCGGCCTCCCGGCCCTCGTACAGCGCCGCGGCGAATTTCGTCTTCACGACGGCCGGGGCGATGGCGTTGACCCGGACCAGCGGTGCGAATTCGTGCGCCAGCTGGAGGGTGAGGTTGATCATGGCCGCCTTGCTCATTCCGTACGCGCCGATGAACGGCGACGCGGAGATTCCGGCGACCGAGGCGATGTTCACGATCGCCCCTCCGTGTTCCTTCTGCCACGCTCGGTAAGTCTGCTGGGCGAAACCGAGGGCCGAGACCACATTGGTCTCGAAGACCTTGCGGGCAACGCCCAGGTCGAGCTCGGCGATCGGGCCGAAGACCGGATTGGTCCCCGCGTTGTTCACCAGGAAGTCGACCCGGCCGAAGGCCTCCATGGTGGCCTCGACCGCGGCGGCCTGGTGGGCCTCGTCGTGGGCCTTGCCGGGCACCGCGATGACCCGGTCGGCGCCGAGCCGCTCCACGGCCTCCTTGAGGGCCTCCTCGCCCCGCCCGGTGATGCAGACCCGGTCGCCGCGGGCGACCAGGGCCTCGGCGACGCCGTAGCCGATG
The DNA here is from genome assembly GCF_044541845.1 of Streptomyces sp. NPDC085481. Lineage (NCBI taxonomy): Bacteria > Bacillati > Actinomycetota > Actinomycetes > Kitasatosporales > Streptomycetaceae > Streptomyces > Streptomyces sp. NPDC085481. The sequence continues at coordinate 107,129 of NZ_JBITTJ010000009.1, read as the reverse complement.
CCTCGGCTGGCGCCGGTGACCAGGGCGACCTTGCCCGACAGCTCGGGCTGCTCGTTCGTGCTCATGTCCGTACTCCTCCCGCGCCGTCGTGTCAGTTGAGCGGGCCGCCGGCCACGTACATGACCTGGCCCGAGACGAAGCCGGCGTCGTCGCCGGCGAAGAAGGCGATGGCGTTCGCGACGTCCTCGGGGCGGCCCACCCGCTGGACCGGGATCATGGAGGCGGCCGCGGCCTGGAACTCCTCGAAGCCCATGCCGACCCGCTCGGCGGTCTGCGCGGTCATCTCGGTGACGATGAAGCCGGGGGCGACGGCGTTGGCGGTGATGCCGAACTTGCCGAGCTCCTTGGCGAGGGTCTTGGTGAGGCCCTGCAAGCCGGCCTTCACGGCGGAGTAGTTGGCCTGGCCGCGGTTGCCGAGGGCCGAGGAGGAGGAGAGCGAGACGATCCGCCCGAAGCCCGCGTCCACCATGTGCTTCTGGCAGGCCTTGGCCATCAGGAACGCGCCCTTGAGGTGCACGTTCATCACGATGTCCCAGTCCGACTCGGACATCTTGAAGAGCAGGTTGTCGCGGAGCACGCCGGCGTTGTTGACGAGGATGGTCGGCGCGCCGAGCTCGGCGGCGACCCGCGCGACCGCGGCCTCCACCTGGGCGCTGTCGGAGACGTCGCAGCCGACGGCGAGCGCGGTGCCGCCCGCGGCGGTGATCTTCTCGACGGTGTCCTTGCAGGCCGCCTCGTCGAGGTCGAGTACGGCGACGGCGCGGCCCTCGGCCGCGAGCCGGATCGCGGTGGCGGCTCCGATGCCCCGTGCGGCACCCGTGACGACGGCTACGCGCTGCTCGGTGGTGGACATGCTTGGTTCTCCTCGCCCTTGGATCATCCCTGGATACGATCCGTACCCGCGGCCGGCTCGCTGTCCCGCACATGAGCGACCGCTTAGTATCGTCCGCAGACGAGACGCTAGAAGCCCTGGCACCCGGTGTCAACGGCCCACCGGGTGCACCCGATCACTCGGGTGTCACCAGGACGGGCCCTGGGGGGGGCGTCTCGGCGAGCCGGCATGATCGGCGAGACATCCCCTAGCGCACCAGCAGGTCGAGCAGCCGTTCCACCTCGGCCTCGGGATCGGCCGTCAGGCCGGTGTGCACGGGCCCCGGCTGGACCACCGTCGAGCGGGGCGCGATCAGCCAGCGAAAGCGCCGCCCGGCGTCGTCACCGGCCGCCTGACCCGCGTCCTCACCGCCCAGGCAGACCCCCTCGACCGCGTGCAGCGCGGCCCGTACGCCGGTGACGTCGGCGGCCGGGTCGAGCGCGGCCAGCTTGCGCTCGTCCAGATGGGTGCGCGCGGCGACGAAGGAGCGCGCCCGGCAGTAGACGACCACGCCGGCGTTGAAGCACTCGCCGCGCTCGACGCGGGGCACGACGCGCAGCAGCGCGTACTCGAAGACATCGCGGTCGGTCACGTGGTGCTGTCCTTCTCGATGGCGTGCGGCCGGGGCGCGAGGCGTTCGGCCAGCCAGCCGGGGGGCTGTGCGGGCCGGCGCTCGGTGCGCGGGCCGAGGGTGATCCGCTCGTGGATGCTCGCGGCGCGCGGCAGCAGGGCCGCCACATAGGCGCGGCGCAGCGCGTCGGTGGTCTCGAATCCGGGCTCGTCGACCAGCCACTCGTCGGGCACCTCGGCGGCGACCTCGGTGAGCAGCTCCTCGGTGACGAGCGGGGCGAGCTCGACGGCCGCGGCGGCGACGTCGGGCTCGTACCGCGCCAGGGCGTGGTCGGAGGCGTCGTACGGCTTCGCGGCGGAGCCTTGCGCGCCCGGCCAGTTGTGGTGCCAGATCATGGTGGCGCCGTGGTCGATGAGCCACAGGTCGCCGTGCCAGACGAGCATGTTGGGGTTGCGCCAGGAGCGGTCGACGTTGTTGATCACGGCGTCGAACCAGACGACCTTCCCGGCCTCCTTCGGATCCACCTCGTAGGCGAGCGGGTCGAAGCCGAGGGAGCCGGGCAGGAAGTCCATGCCGAGGTTGAGGCCGCCGCTCGCCTTCAGCAGCTCCTGCACCTCCTGGTCGGGCTCGGAGAGCCCGATGACCGGGTCGAGCTGGATGGTGACCAGCTCCGGCACCCGCAGCCCGAGGCGACGGGCGAGCTGCCCGCAGATCACCTCGGCGACGAGGGTCTTGCGCCCCTGTCCGGCGCCGGTGAACTTCATGACGTACGTACCGAGATCGTCTGCCTCGACGATCCCGGGAAGCGAGCCGCCCTCACGCAAAGGCGTGACATAGCGGGTCGCTACGACCTCTTCCAGCACTTTCCCAGGCCACCCATCTCTTCAGCCTTACAATCCACGGACGACTTCTCTGGGGCGTAGAGGCGGGAATCGCCGGTCAACGGCGCTGGGGAGAATCCGGGGAGTTTCGGCCGGCGAGCCGGTCTCCCCGCTCCCCCAGCAGACCGTCGATGGTGCCGCGCCCCTTGCTGCCGGCTTCCGGCATGAAGTGAGCATAGTAACCGAGGGTGATCGCCGGCGAGGAGTGTCCGAGCCACCGGGCCAGGGTCACGACGGACTCTCCGGCTTCCAACATGATCGAGGCGTAGGTGTGCCGAAGCACGTGGAAACCGTCCTTCGGGGCCGCCGCCCACGGCGTGATGACCGCCGTCGGCCCCGCCCTCGTGCTGCCCTGCCTGGCGAACGGTGACGACCTGGCGGAGGTGGGCCTTGCGGCGGCCGCCACCGACCAGCGCACCGTCGCAGACACCTGGGCCCGGCAGTTGGAGTACGCGCCGGTGCTCGCGCCCGTCGAGAGCGAACACGTCGATGACGAGGACCGCGCCCTGCTCACTCAGCTGCATCCGACCGCACGCCAGGTGCCCGCCGGATCCGGTGAACTAGGCCAGTTGGCCTTCGCCGGCTTCGACGTGGAATCGGCAGCGGCCGCCCAGCACCCGGCCTGCGCCCTGCTCCCCCAGGAGGCGGCCGACGAAGCCGGAGTCGCCACCCTCGTCTGGCGGCGCCACCGTCCCTTCCACCCCGAACACCTCTACCAGGCGCTGGAAGACCTCTGCTGTGCAGCTGCCCGCAGCCGCGGCCGCTTCTGGCCCGCCGACCGCCCGGACACCCTGCTCGCCTGGGACTGCGCAGGTGGCGCGCTGTGCGTGGAGAGCGCCGGCCCCTGGCTGGCGTCACTGCCGGACGCCGCCTGTGAGATGGTGCCCCCGATGCGCCGAGCCGCTGCCGCACTGGACTGGCACCCCGAGCACGGCGACCGCTGCCAGCACCTGGTCTTCACTTCCCCCAGCCTCGACCGGGACGGCCTGGAACAGCTCCTCGAGTCGTGCCTGCTCACCGATGCCGAGTACGCGGCTGGCCCCGAGGCATGGAAGCACCTGCCGGCCGCCTTCGACTCCCTCCTCGACCCCGTTTCCTAGACCTGGCTGCCGATCAGCCCGTCCCGCAACCCACCACGCGAGGAAGTTCTCATGGCCCGCCGCACCGACCCCCGTAAGCCCCTCAAAGCCCGCCCCAACCCGCTCGACACAGCCGGAATCACCTCCATCGACTACAAGGACACGGACCTGCTGCGGCAGTTCATCTCCGATCGCGGCAGGATCCGCAGCCGCCGCGTCACCCGCGTCACCGCCCAGCAGCAGCGGCAGATCGCCGCAACGATCAAGAATGCACGGGAGATGGCCCTGCTGCCCTACTCGAGCCGGTAGCAGCATTCCGCCCCGCGGACAGCTGCCAGCGCGGGCCTTTTCATCAAACGTCCCCCGCCGTCGAGGCTTTGATCCTGCAACGGCTCACCCGGCATCCTGCGACGCGGCCCGCTTCCAGGCCGCGTCGCGCAGCAGGCGCAGTCCGTTGAGGCCGACGATGACGGTCGAGCCCTCGTGGCCCGCGACGCCGTGGGCGCCGCCGACGTGGCCGCCACGCTCCAGGCCCTTGCGACCCCCTCCCGGCTGCGGATCCTGGCCCGCCTCCAGGAGGGCCCGTGCGCGGCGACCGAACTCGCCGACGCTGTCGGCATGGAACAGTCCGCCTGCTCCCACCAGCTGCGCCTGCTGCGCAACCTCGGCCCGGTCACCGGGGAGCGCCGCGGCTGTTCGGTGATCTACGCGCTGTACGACAGCCATGTCGCCGAGCTGCTCGATCAGGCGCTCGACCACGTCGAGCATCTGCGCCTCGGCCTGCGCGACACACCGGCCACCGCCACTTCCGAGACGACCGTGCCCTGACAAGCAGCGGCGGCACTCGGATGATCGACCACGACATAGAAACGGCCGGTGGCCCTCACTCGGAGGGACCCGCCGCCGTTGCCATTGAGTGACCGTCTCTGTGCCGTTCCGGCCTGCGCGAGCGACCCAGGTGTCAGAGCACGTGCGCGCCGCCCGGGATCTGCCACTCGCGCGCGGCCGACTGGGCCGCCCACATGCGAACGTACCGGCCGTCGGACTCCGTGAGCAGGTCGGTGTGGGTGCCGCGCTGGATGATACGGCCGTCCTCCACGACCAGGATCTGGTCGGCGCCCACCACGGTGGACAGCCGGTGCGCGATGACGACCACCGTCTTGCCGGCCACCAAGCGGTCGACCGCCTGCTGGACCACCGTCTCGGACGTGCTGTCCAGCGCCGCCGTGGGCTCGTCGAGAAGCACGATCGGGGCGTCTTTCAGAAAGGCGCGGGCGATGGAGATGCGCTGGCGTTCGCCGCCCGAGAGGGCGGAGCCGATCTCTCCGACGCGGGTGTGGTAGCGCTCAGGCAGCGTGTCGACGAAGTCGTGGATGCCCGCCGCGCGGGCCGCGTCCTCGATGTCGGCGTCGGTGGCGTCCGGTCGGCCGAGGGCGATGTTGGCGCGGATCGTGTCGTCGAAGAGGTAGACGTCCTGGAAGACGACGGCGATATGGCGCAGGACCTCGTCCGGTGAGAGACCGGCCAGATCGACACCGCCGATGCTGACCGTGCCGAGCTGCGGATGAGCGTAGCGGCTGATGAGTCGGGTCACGGTCGTCTTGCCGGAGCCCGAGGGGCCGACCAGGGCGGTCAGACTGCGCTCGGGGATGGTGAAGTCGACGTCCTTCAGGGTGGGTTCGTGCTGCCCGTCGTAGCCGAACGTGACGTGCTCGAAGTTGATGTCGAAGGACGTCGGCGGGCGGCCGCCCTCGGCCACCGGCAGCGGGCGCACCGCGAGCACGTCGTCGATACGGGCGAGTGCCGCCTCCGACAGTTCGAAGAGCTTGGTCATGACGGCGGCCAGGCTCAGCGGCTCGGCGAAACGGGCAGCGGCGACGGTGACGGCGAGCAGGGTCGCGGGGGTGAGCCGCGCGTCGAGGACCAGGGCGCCGCCGAGGGCGACCAGGCCCACGAGGGCCAGCTGGACCAGGAGCTGGGCCCCGGCAACGGGCAGGGCGGCGGAATTGTTGGTGGCGGCCTGGGTCTCGTGCTGGCGGTCCAGTACCGGCAGCAGGCGTGGCGAGTCGGCGCCCGCCTGGCCGGTGGCCTTGAGCACCGGCAGGCCCTGGACGTACTCCACGATGCGCGCGGCCGCTTCCCCGTCGGCCTCGTCCACCTCACGGAACCCGGAGCCGGAGCGGCGTTGCACCTGGCGTACGAGGGGAATGGCGGCCAGCGTGCCCACGACGAGCACGAGACCGAGCCGCCAGTCCAGGGCGATCACGACCGCGCCGAGTACCAGTGGGACGGTGACCAGCTGGACGAACAGGGCGGCGAGCGAGGAGACGGCGGTGGCGGCCGTCGTCGCGTTGCCGCCGACGACCTGGGTGAGGTCGCCCGCGGCGCGCCGGTTCAGCTCCTGCTGCGGCATGGCCCGCAGGGCGGCGCCCAGACGGATGCGGGTGGAGCCCGTCACCAGGTGCCAGTAGTCGTAGGTGAACGCCATCTCGCGCACGCGCAGCGCGCCTTCGGCGGCGACGAGGATGGCCAGTGCTCCGATCCACGTCCAGGCGCGGCCGGTGCGCACCGGGTCGCGGCACAGTTCCGCGAGCAGGGGCACGAAGCAGGCGTACGCGGCAGCCTGGAGCATGGTCGCCAGCAGCGACGTGCGGAGTGTGGCGCGGAACTGCCGGGCGTACGGGCCCGCCGCGGTGAGCATCAGGCGCAGGATGCGCGTCACGGGTTGACCTCCCTGGTGCGGCCGCCGGTCATGCCCCAGGCGGCGGCCTGCTGGTGGCCGGCCCAGAGGCGGGCGTAGTGGCCGGCCGCGGCGACGAGTTCGGCGTGGCGGCCGCGTTCGGCGATGCGGCCCTGGTCGAGGACGACGATCTGGTCGGCGTCGGTGATGGTGGACAGGCGGTGGGCGATGACGAGGACGGTGCGGCCCCGGGTGAGGCGGGCGACGGCCTGTTGGATGGCGGCCTCGGTCTCGGGGTCGGTGAAGGCCGTGGCCTCGTCGAGGACGACGATCGGGGCGCGGGAGAGGATCGCGCGGGCGATGGTGATGCGCTGCCGCTGGCCGCCGGAGAGGAGACCGCCACGCTCGCCGACCTGGGTGTCGTAGCCGTCGGGGAGTTCGCGCACGATGAAGTCGTGGGCGGCGGCGGCCTCGGCGGCGGCGCGGACCTCCGCGTCGGTGGCGTCGGGGCGGGCGAGCCGGATGTTCTCGGCGACGGTGCCGGTGACGAGGAACGGGTCCTGGAAGACGAGGGCGACGTGCCGCAACAGGACGTCGGTGGCGATGTCCCGGACGTCCTCACCGCCGACGCGCACCGTGCCCGAGTCGACGTCGTGGAAGCGCGGGATCAGCCGGGCCAGCGTGGACTTGCCGGAGCCGGAGGCACCGACCAGGGCGCACACGGTGCCCTCGGGGATCTGCAGGTCGATGCCGTCCAGAGCGGGTCGTCGGCCTTCGCGGCCGGGGTAGCGGAAGGTGACCGACTCGAAGTGGACGGCACAGCCGTGCGGTTCGCGCGGGTCGTCGGGTTCCGGGAGCGGTGGTGCGTCCAGCAGTTCCGTCACGCGGATGGCGCCCGCTTTGGCGTCGTTGATGTGGTTTGTCAGGTGCATCAGGGGAGAGACCGCCTCGATGGGCATGGTGCCGACGAGGAGGGCGAGCAGCAGGTCCGTGAGGGAGATCCACCCGGCGTCGAGCATGGGTACGCCGGTGGCGGCGACGATCAGCAGGGTGGGCAGCGGCACGATGAACAGCCGGTGCAGCAGGCCCGAGGAGCGGGTGGTGGCCATCCAGGCGGCGACGGCGTCCGTGAACTCCTCGACCGCGGTGGAGAAGCGGCCGAAGGATGCCCGGCCGTCGTCGAAGGTGCGCACGACCGGCATGCCCTGGACGAACTCGACGACGGCCGCGTTCACGTTCTCGTTCGCCGTGTTGTAGCGCTCGCGCTGGGTTCCGTAGTCGCGGGCCATCAGTGAGAAGACCGCGAACGCGACGGGGATGATCAGGAGCACGGCGAGCAGCATCCGCCACTGCACCACGCCCAGCGCGATGAGCGCGGCCACGGGCTGGGCGACGCCGGAGCCGAGGAACGGCAGCGCGTCGGCGACCACGTTGTGCAGGGACTTCACGTCGTCCTGGACGACCTTCTTGATCCGTCCGGCGCCGAGCCGCTGCACCTCGCCCAGCGGCATGCGCGCCAGGCTGTCGGCGAGCCGGCGGCGCAGCACGACCTCCAGCTCGTAACTCGCCTCGTGGGCGATGTGCTCGGCGAACCAGCGCGCGCCGAAGCCGCCGAGCAGGCCGGCGAGCGCACCCAGCGTCCAGCGGGTGACGACGGCCCCCGACGGGTCGTCGGCGAGGAGTCGCCCGACGGCGTACGCCACACAGACGAAGCCCGCGACGGCGCTCACCCCGCTCAACAGTCCGAGTGTTGCGGCCTGCCTGAGTTGCCGACGGACTCGCTGGGAGCTCGCCGCAAGGTCCACCACAGTGCGCAGGGAACTCATGTGCTCACCTGCCGGATGAGAGCGGCCTTGTCTACCTTGCCGAGGGCCGTGCGCGGGAAAGACGCCAACACCCGGACTTCATCGGGGAGTTTGAAGGCGGCGAGGCCGCGTTCCCCGAGATGGGCGATCAGGCCGGCGCGGCTGGGCGGCGTGCCGCGGGGGACGACGCAGGCGCAGGAGCGCTCCCCCAGCCGCGTGTCCGGCAGCCCGACCAGGGCCACGTCGAGGACGGCCGGATGAGCGAGCAGATGGTTCTCCACCTCCTCGACCGGGACCTTCTCCCCGCCGCGGTTGATGACGTCCTTGATGCGGCCCTCCACGACGAGGTGCCCGCTCGGCAGGCGCCGTACGAGATCGCCGCTGCGGTAGAAGCCGTCCTCGGTGAAGGCCCTGGCGTTGTGGTCGTCGGCGCGGTAGTAGCCGCGCAGTGTGTACGGGCCGCGGACCAGCAGCTCGCCCACCTCGCCGTCCGGTACCTCGTGGTATCCGGTGTCGACGATGCGGAGCTCGTCGTCCTCGGACAGCGGGCGGCCCTGGGTGTCGAGGACGAGGCCGTCGGGATCGTCGAGGCGTGTATAGCAGAGCAGTCCCTCGGCCATGCCGAACACCTGTTGGAGGCGGCAGCCCAGCTCGGGGCCGATCCGCCGGGCGGCCTCGGCCTTGAGCCGGGAGCCGCCGACTTGCAGTAGCTCCAGGCTGCCGAGATCGTCATCGGCCCACTCCGCCGCCTCCAGCCACAACAGGGCGAGGGAGGGCACGAGGGCGGTGACCGTAACGCGTTCGCGGGCGATCAGCGGGAAGGCCGTGTCCGGGCTCGGATGGGGGCACATCACGACGGTGCCGCCCGCGTGGAGCGTGCCGAGCAGTCCGGGGCAGGCGAGGGGGAAGTTGTGGGCGACCGGAAGCGCCGCCAGGTAACGGGTGCCGGAGGACAGGCCGGTCACGGCCGCGCTGGCGGCGGCGTTGTAGAGGTAGTCGTCGTGGGTGCGTGGGATGAGTTTCGGCGCGCCGGTCGTGCCGCCGGACAGGAGCAGCAGCGCCACGTCGGACGGGTCGGGCTCCGGCAGCGGGCGCGGCTCGGCTGACAGCGATGCCAAGGCGGTGAACTCCTGAGGATCGCCGGCGACCAGGACATGACGCAGGGCCGGCGCCTTCTGCCCTACGGCGCGGGCCAGCGGGCGGTGGTCGAAGCCCAGGTGGGTGTCGGGGATGACGTACGCCACCGCCCCGGACAAGGCCAGCAGGTGTCCGATCTCCGCCTCGCGGTGGGCGGGCAGCGCCATGACGGGAACGGCGCCGAGCCTGAACAGGGCGAAGGACAGCTCAAGGAACTCCGCGATGTTCGGCAGGTGGACGAGCACGCGATCACCGGGTGCGAGTCCGAGGCCGTGCAGTCCGGCCGCCAGCTGGTCGGCGCGCTCATCGAGGTCGCGGTACGTCCAGCGTCGGTCGCCATCGACGACGGCGATCGCTTCGGGGGTGGCCGCGGCGCGCTGCCGCAGCAGCGAGCCGAGCGTACGGCCGCTCCAGTGACCGCGTTCGCGGTAGCGGTCGGCGAACTCCTTCGGCCACGGAGTGAATCCGTCCAGCATGCTCAGCCCTCCTGCGGGACGACGTAGGGGGCGACGCTGCGGAGTTTCTCGCAGGTCTCCTCGTACTCGCGGGCCGGTCGGGAGGCCCCGACGATGCCCGCGCCCGCGCGCAGCCAGGCCCGGTCGCCGCGCTGGTAGACCGCGCGCAGTACCAGGGCCGCGTCCAGGGATCCGTCGCTGCCGGCGCGGAGCACCGCGCCTGCGTAGAGTCCGCGCGGCTCCTCCTCCAGCTCGTGGATCAGCTGGTACGCGGCCTGTTTGGGGATGCCGGACGCGGTCACCGGAGGGAAGACCGCGCCGAGTGCGTCCCAGGCGGTGCGGCCCTCGGCGAGGTCGGTGGTGACGCGGGAGGCGAGGTGCTGGACGCTGCCGCGCGCTTTGACGGTGAGGAACTCGCCCACGTGGGTGCTGTGCGGGACGCCCACGGAGGTCAGCTCCTCCACCGCGAGCTGCACGGAGGTGGCGTGCTCGTAGACCTCCTTGGGGTCACGGCGGAGTTCCGCGCGCAGGGCGGCGTCCCTGTCCGGATCGCCGGTCAGGGCGCGGGTGCCGGCGAGCGGCTGGGTGACGGCGGTGCCGTCGCCGGACGCCTCGATGACGGTCTCGGGGCTGAAGCCGGCGGCCTGTGTCCCGCCCAGGTCGAGCAGGAAGGAGCGGGCGGGGGTGTTGGCGATGCGGCCGGTCACGTAAGTGGCGGGCATGTCGACGGTGAAGGGCACGGGGACGGTGCGCGAGAGGATGACCTTGTCGAGCCTGCCGCGGCCGATCTCGGTCACGGCGTGGGTGACGTGGCCGTGGTACGGGCCGTGGGGCGCGTGGACGTCGACGGGCTTCGGGGACCGTGGTGTCGCGTACGCCGGGGCCTCGGCCAGGGTCTTGCGGAGGCGGTCGGGCAGGTCGGGGTCGACGGTGCGGACCTCGACGCCGTGCTCGGTGACGGTCAACTCCGTGCCGGGCACGATGAGATGGGCCAGCAGGTCCTCCTCCTGCCCGGCCCGGTTCCCGCTCGCGAGTTCGAACGACAGCCAGCCGTAGGCGTTCCAGCCGTCGACGGGGGTCCTGTCGAGGGCGGAACGTATCGGCTCCCAGGGTGTGCCCGACCAGGCGAGCTGGTGCTGGAGTCGGGGTGCGGTGAAGCGCGTACGTACGGTGTGGGCGTCGACGCGTATCTCGCCGATCGGGTTGCCCGCCACGTACCAGTGGCGGTCGTGCTCGTAGACGACGTACTCGGTGATCAGTCCGGAGCCGACGAGGTGGGCGACGGCGGCGAGGGGGTCGAACGGTCCGTCGATGTGTGTGTGGTGGTACTGCTCGGCCATGGCGCGGTCTCCTGGGTGTGGTCAGCGGCTGTGCGGCGCGCGCAGCGGGGCGGCCACGAGGTCGGCGACATGGGCGACGTTCGGCTCCTCGATGCAGCTGAAGTGGTTGCCGTCGATGCCGGTGACGGGAAGGTCGCCGATGCACACGTCACGCCAGAAGGCGAGCGTCGTGTCGTCCATGCCCGGCGCGAAGCCGGAGGCGCCGCGCGGCAGCAGGAAGCGGATGTCGCCCGCGTACGGGGGCGGGGTGAAACGGGCCGACAGGAAGCTCTGCCGGAAGACCCGGAACATCGCGGCGACCATCTCCGGCGGCATCTCCTCGCCGCTCGACTCGGTGGCCGTGCGGGCGTACGCGGCGAACCGCTCCTCGCGCGTGTGCGAGCCGAGCCTGCGGAAGAATTCCCCGGCCCGGTCGAGATCAGGATCCCCGCCGACCTCGGCGAGCGCACCGAGCGGGACCTTTCCCCCGTTCTGCTCGATGACGTGCATGAAGCCGCGGACGACCGTGTCCGCGTCGATGTCGCCGAATCCGGTGCTGTCGAGCGAGATGTGCAGGTTGGGAACGAACAGAACCTCGATCATCAGGTCGTCCTCGACGTCGACCACGACCGGATGGCTGCTGATCAGGGTCAGGTCCTCGACGTTCACGCCGCGTTCGTCGAGGCGCCGGGCGACCTCGGTGGCGTACAGGCCGCCCAGGCAGTAGCCGATGAGCTGGACACGGTCGTGCCCCTCGGCGATGAGCCGCTCGGCGTAGTCGTCGGCGGCGCGCTCGATGACGGTGGCCGGATCCTGGGAGAGGTAGCGCTCGGTGTCGTCGATGACGATGCCGAGGACCGGGCCGAGATCCTGCTCGACGAGGCGGGCGGCGAGCGGCCGGTAGCAGTCCATGGTGCCGAGTCCGGCGTGGAACATCACGCGCAGGGGGCCTTCCCCGGTGGTGCTGAAGGACATCAGGGCGGCGTTGCTGCCGGTGGCGGCGCGGCGGAGGGCGGGCTGGGCTCCGGTCTCTCCGCTGGTGCGCAGGAAGGCCGCGAGGTCGGCGAGCGTGGGGTGATTGAGCAGTTGGCGCAGCAGCGTGTCGAAGGGGATGCCGGCCGCCTCGGGGACCTCCTCGCGCAGGCGGCCGGCCATCCTGGCCATGATCAGGGAGTCGGCTCCGTGGTCGTAGAAGCTGTCGGTGCGGCCGACGCGTCCGCTGGGCAGCGCGTCCGCCCACAAGGTGGCGAGGCGGGATTCGAAGGCGTCGGCCGGCGCCTGTGCGGACTGCTCGGGTGCGGTGTCGGTGAAGGTGGGCCGCCAGCCCTGGAGCGCGCGCCGGTCGACCTTGCCGTTGCCGGTCAGCGGAAGGGCGTCGACGATCTGGAGGTGCGACGGGATCATGTGGGCGGGCAGACGGTCGCGCAGGTGCGCGGCCAGGTCCGCCTCGGTGACGTACGCCCGGTCGGTCTTCATCCGCGCGGCGTACAGATGGACGCCCTGCGGAGCGAGTGCGTGAGCGTCGTCGGGCAGGCACAGGACCTGCTCCGCGCCGGCCTGGGCCAGCAGGTCCAGCCAGCGTTCGCGGTCGAGGTACGACGGGCCGCCAAGGGCCCGTTCGTCCTCCGGCTCAGTCATCATGAACGCCTGGGAGGCCAGGATCCACGGGTGTTCGCGGGTGGGTTCCGTGAGGATCAACCAGCCGCGTGGAGCGACGAGTTCCACCAGCCTGGCGAGGGATGCCCTGATGTCGCGGGCGTTCTCCAGCACTCCGGCTGCGAGTACGACGTCGTACGCGTTCGGGGCGAGCCCCTGGGCTCGGTGGTCGCTGTCGACGTCGAAGAGGCCGAAGCGTATCTCCGGGCGGTCACGGTCGCCGAAGCGACGCCTGGCCTCGGGCAGGAAGAAGCCCGCCACATCGGTGAAGTGGTAGATGCCGTACCGGTCCGCCAGCGCCGCCAGGGCGTCCTCGGTCGTGCCTCCGGTGCCGGCACCTGCTTCGAGGACGCGCAGCGGGCTGTCGGCGGGGTGCTCGGCGGCGATGTGCTCGAGGACGCCGGCGACGGCCCGGTTCAGATAGCGGGCGGTGGCGTTGCGGCGGTAGAGCGCGTGCGCGGTGTCGAAGTCGCCCTCGGGGAAGAGGAGTTCGACCGGGTCCTGGCGGCCGGTCAGCAGTTCCGGCAGTCGGTCGGCGTGGTTCTTCACGTACGCCAGGAAGTCACGGGAAGCGACGTCGTCGCTCCAGGCCGCCTCGGCTTCCTTCCACAGCGCGTTCACGGTGCGGTCGTCGACCTGGCCGGTGCCCCGCTCGTCGAGGACGGCGAGCCAGCGCCGTACGAGCCAGTGGTGGCGCTGCTCGATCCCCGCATCCCGCACCTCCCTGTCGCCGGCGGCCGGGAACAGGCCCAACTCCCCCAACGTGCGGGCCATGGACGCCAGCACGGCCGCGTCGAAGGCGTCGACGTGGGTGGACACGCGGTCACGGCCCACTCCGGGGACGGCGGCGTCGGCGGCCCCCCGCACCGCGGGTGCCAGGGTGGCGGCCCCTTCGGCGGAACGCTCGGCAGGCGCGGCCTCGACGGCCCCGAGGAGCGCCCGTTCCTCGCCCGTACCGTCGACGACGACGGCCGCTGCGGACACGGCCGGGTGCTCCAGCAGCGCGGCCTCGATCTCGCCGAGCTCGATGCGGTACCCGCGCAGCTTGACCTGGGTGTCTTCGCGGCCGAGGAACTCGATCTCGCCACCGGGCAGATAGCGGCCCAGGTCGCCGGTGCGGTACAGGCGCTGACCATCGCGGGGATGGGTGACGAACCGGTGGGCGGTGGTCTCCGGGTCTCCCAGGTAGCCCTGGGCGAGTCCGTGACCGCTGATGTACAGCTCGCCGGCCACCCACACCGGGCAGTCCCGCAGCTCCGCGTCCAGCACCCGGAATCCCTGGTTGGCGAGGGGCAGGCCGTACGGGATGCTGCGACTGCCCGCGTAACTGCCCTTGCAGCGGTGGTAGTTGGACCAGATGGCCGCCTCGGTGGCGCCGCCGAGCGCGACGACGTCCAGGTCCGGCAGGTGCCCGGCCAGTGTGCCGGGCAGGGTGACGGGGATCCAGTCGCCGGACAGCAGGGCCAGTCGCAGTGCGGACAGGTCGAGGTCCGGCTCGGTCTCCAGGTAGGTCGCGAGCATCTGCATCAGGGCCGGTACGGAGTTCCAGACGGTGATGCCGTGTGCGGCGATCAGGCCGGCCCAGTGGGAGGGGTCGGTGCGCCGCTGCGGGTCGGGCAGGACGAGGGCGCCGCCGGCCGACAGCGGGCCGAAGATGTCGTACACGGACAGGTCGAAGCCGAGACCCGCCAGGCCCAGGACGCGGTCGTCCGCGGTGATGCCGAAGCGGCGGTTGATGTCCGTGATCGTGTTGAGCGCGGCTCGGTGGCTGATCACGACGCCCTTGGGACGGCCGGTGGAGCCCGAGGTGTAGATGACGTACGCGGGTACGTCGGGGTCGCCGTCGGGCGGGGTTTCGGCTGCCTGACGCGGCACTAGCGTGTCCACGGCGGCGACCCGACAGCCCTCGGGCCAGTCGGCGTCCAGCCACGACTGGGTGAGGATGTGCCGGACGTCCGCGTCGGCGAGCAGGGCGGCACGGCGCAGCGCCGGCTGCGCGGTGTCGACCGGAAGGTAGACACCACCGGCGAGCAGGGTGCCCAGGACCGCGACGACCTGCTCGGGTCCCTTGTCCATGACGATCGCCACCCGCTCACCGGGGGCGCAGCCCGCGTCCCTGAGTCGCTCGGCCACGGTCGTGGCGCGGGTGGCGAGTTCGCGGTAACTCAGCACCGAGGAGGGGCCGATCACGGCCGGCCGGTCAGGGGTGCGGACGGCCTGGTCGAGCACGCGGTGGTGGAGGAGGCCGTCGGGCAGGTCGGTGGAGGTGTCGTTGGCCCGGCGGCGTTCCTCTGCCTGCCACGCTGGCAGCGCCACGACGTCAGCGGTGTCCCAGAGTCCGTCGGAGTCGGCGAGGCCGCGTATCAGCGTGTCGAAGGCGTCGAACATGTCGTCCACGAGACCGTCGGGGAAGACCCCGTCGCGGACGTCCCAGTTGACCTGAAGGCCCTCCGCGTCGTCCATGGCCTGGCAGTCGATGAACACCTGCGGGGTCTGGGTGATGCCGAAGCCGTCCAGACGGCCCTCGGCCCGCTTGCCGGTGCCGGCGTCGCCGAGCCCGATGGCGCTGGTGAACACGACCGGCATGAGGGCGGCATCCCGGCCGCGCCTGCGGGCGAGCTCGCGCAGCACCTCGACGCCGGAGTACAGGCGGTGGTCGAGGTCGTCGAAGAGCTGACCGGCGAGGGTGCGCGTCTGCTCGGCGAAGGGCGCGCCGTTCGCCGCCTCGACGGCGAGGAGGTTGACGGTGGTGAAGTCGCCGACGACGCGGTCGATCTGCTCGTGCAGCGGCAGCCTGTTGAGCACCGTCAGGTTGAGGCAGAAGCGCGGACCGTGGCTCCAGCGGCCGATCACCGCGGCGTAGGCGGCGAGGACGACGGAGGACGGGGTGAGGCCCCGGCGCCCGGCCCGGTCCTTCAGACGCTCCCAGGCGGCCCTGTCCAACTTCAGGTAGCGACGGCGGAAGCGGGGCTGCTGCCGTGCTCCGGCTTCGGTGAGCGGCAGGTCGGGGGCGGGCGGGAGCGTGTCGAGCCGCGCCGACCAGTAGTCCTTGTCGCGCTGGTGGGCCGGGGACTCCCGCAGGCCGCGTTCGGCGAGCAGGTAGTCCCGGAACTGCACGTCGAGAGGCGGGAGCTGGGCGGCCGGGTCGGCGTGCAGGGTCTCGAACTCGGCGAGCAGGAGCCAGATGCTGGCCCAGTCGGCGATCAGGAAGTCCATCGACAGGTGCAGGACGGCCCGGGCGTCGGTGCGGGTGACGCGTAGGTCGAACAGAGGCCAGCGGGTGCTGTCGTACACGCGATGGCCCATCTCCTCGCGTGCCCGCAGCAACGCGGCCTCCGCGTCCGCTCCCCGCGCGTCGGTCACGGCCACCGTGAGCCGCGGCACGGTCGGCAGGATCTGCTGGTGACCCGCGGGATCGATGACGGCGCGCAGCATGTCGTGGCGTTGGACGAGCCGGTTCCAGGCGTCCTCGGCGCGGGTCGGGTCCAGGTCGGGGTAGGTGACTTCGAGGTAGACGTGGCAGGCGACGCCGCCGTATTCGAAGACCTCGTTGCGGCCCAGCAGGTAGGCGGCCTGCACGTCGGTCAGCGGGAACGGCTCGTGGCGTGCCCCCGGGTCGGGTGTGAGCGTGGCGGGCCGCGCCTCGGCTCGCAGACACTCCAGTACGGCGGCCTTGTGGTCCTTGAGCGCCTGAAGCTGCCCGGCGCTCAGGGTCCCCTTCGGGGCGCGGTAGCGCAGGGTGCCGTCTTCGTCCCACAGCTGTACGCCCGCCTGCCGCAGGTGTGCGATCAGCGCGGCCGGGGTGGATGCGATGGTCATCGGTCGGTCTCCTTGGCCCCGGCCGCGAGCGGCGGGATGTTGGCGTTGAAGCGGAAGAGGTTGTCCGGGTCCCAGACGTCCTTCAGGCCGGCCAGCCGCGCGTAGGTGGCGTCTCCGTACGCGGCGCGCACCCACTGCGGCTCCGGGTCGGGCAGCAGATTGACGTAAGGGCCATCGGCGACGTCCTGGAGTGCCTGCCAGCCGGTACGGGCCGGCTCCAGGTGCTCGCCGGAGTCGGCGGTGCCGTACCACTGGGCGCAGATCTCCACGAACCACTGGGCGCCGCGGTGCGTGAACGCGGTCGGTCCGGCCGGAGCCCGGGAAATGGCGCCCCCGAGCGCCCCCAGCACGACGGAGAAGTTCGGTCCCGCGGACTCCCAGTGGCCGAGGATCCCGTCGAGCGTGGCGTCGGTCAGTTCGGTGAGGAGCTCGCCGCGGTTGTAGACGTGCTGACGGGCGAAGTCGGGCGGGGACGGCAGGAGTCGCTGGTAGGCGGCGTACGGCAGCTCGGTGACGCCGTCGGCGATCGGGCGGGCGGCGCCGTACCGCAGGGGTGCCAGCACCTCGTCGGCCTGCTCGGGAGGCCCGAACCAGCTCGGGATGAGAACGGCGCACCGCTCGAAGTGCAGGTGCTCGGGCACGAACGGCAGCGGCGGCGCGGTCCAGGCGACGGCGACGAGTGAGGCAGCGTCGGGTGCCCTGGCCAGCCAGTCCCGGGCCGTGCGCAGGGCTGTGCGCGTCTGGGAGGCGGGATGGACGAGAGCTCCGGCGACGACGCCCCTGACAGGGTGCAGCCGGAAGCCGAAACGGGTGACGACGCCGTAGTTGCCGCCGCCTCCGCGCAGCGCCCAGAACAGATCCGGGTGATGTTCGGCGTCCGCCCTGAGGTGTCTTCCGTCGGCGGTCACCAGCTCGAAGAACGTGACGTTGTCGCTGGTGAGCCCGTACTGGCGGGACAGGTCGCCGACGCCGCCGCCGAGAGTGTGGCCGGCGATGCCGACGTCGGTGTTGCGCGGGCCGGGCACGGCGAGCCCGAACTCCTGGGTGGCGGCGTCGAATTCGCCCCAGGTCAGGCCGGGCTCCGCGACAGCGGTGCGGGACAGGGGATCGACGTCGAGGCGTTTCATCGCTCCGAGGTCGAGGACGATGCCGTCGTCACAGGTGCCCCAGCCGGCCACGTTGGCTCCGCCGCCGCGGACGGCGACCGGCAGACCGGAGGTGCGTGCGTGGGCGAGGACGGCGATCACGTCGTCGACGTCGGCGCAGCGGGCGATCAGGGCGGGCCGGCGGTCGACGCGGGCGTTGCGGACACGGCGGGCGCGGTCGTAGCCGGGGGTGCCCGGCGTGAGGATCCGGCCGCGGAATCCCGGGAGGGTCACGGCAGCAGTTGTCACCGGTCACTCCTTCCGAGCGGGCGAGGTGAGGACCGCGCCGTGCAGCCGGGACGGGTCCAACGGACGTGTGAGCCCGTCGAGTTCGGCCGCGATGACGCCCGTACGCTCGGCCCCCTCCACGGCGAGCAGACCGTCCCCGCGCACATGGGCGGTGAGCGCGTCGAAGGCGGCGCGGTCATGGTCCGCCACACCCATGCGCACGCGCGTGATACGCCGTGCGCCGTTCGGGTGGTGCACGGCGGCGGGGCGCTGCGGCGGGTCGTAGGCGGAGACGACGAACGGCAGCCCGGCCGGGCGGGCGGCGAGGAACTGGTAGCGCACGCGGTCGCCGTCCGGCCGGGTGCGGCGGCCTTTCATGACGCGCGAGACGCGGACTTGGCCGGCGCGCAGCGCCGAATGAACGCCGGCCAGCTCCGTGTCGTCGGTCTCCAGCGCCAGGTCCCGCCAGCCCTCGCCCGGGCAGGCCCAGCGCACCAGCCGCTCTCCGGCCGCCACACCGTTGACGGCACTCATGGGCCACTTCAACAGACGGAAGAAAGGCGGCAGTTGGAAGAACTCGATGAAGGGCCCCTCCTCGAACCACACCAGCGCGTTGTGGGCGCGTTCGGGCGCGCTCCCCCACTCGATGGTGAAGCCGAGCTCTGTGTAGTCCCGTACGACCGACCGGACGTCGTCGACCTTGCACAGGACGTGGCTGCATCTCAGCACGGTGTTCTCCCCCGACGTGATCAGTTGATACGGGCCGCGAACAGCCGCTGTCCCAGCGGTGCCAGCGGATGGTCCTCGTCCGGCGCGGTGACGACATCTCCGACTCCGGCCCCCGCCAGGACGTCGAGCCACTGCCGACGGGAGAGGAACGTGGTGTCGGAAGTCCGTCGGGCGTCTTCGGAGGCGGTCATCATGAACGCCTGGGAGGCGAGGATCTCCAGGTGTTCGCGGGTCGGTTCGGTGATGAACAGATGGCCGCCCGGGGCGAGCAGTCCGACGAGTGACCGCACTGTCGCGTCGGTGTCGCGCGCGTTGTTCAGGACGCCGGCGGCGATGACGACGTCCGCGCTGCCGGGCTCGAGCCCCTGGGCTACCGGGTCCTTGTCGATGTCGCACAGGCCGTGGCGGATCCAGCGGTGCCCGGCGTGGCGCTCCTTGGCCGTGGTGACGAAGAACTGCGAGACGTCGGTGAACAGGTAGTCGACCGGCGGCCTGCCGGGTCCGTTCTCCGTGAGGGCCTGGGCGACGGCCTCCGTGGTTGCTCCGGTCCCCGCCCCGACCTCGACGATCCGCAGCGGGCGGGCGGCGTCGCGCACCGCGGCCAGGGAGTGTACGGCACTGGCCACGGCGGTGTTGAGGTACCGGGCGGTGATGGTGTCCCGGTACACGGCGTCCGCCACCTCGGTGCGGCCCTCGGGGAAGAGCAGCAGCGCCGCCTGCTGCTCGCCGGTCATCAACTGGGGCAACCGCTCGGCGTTGCGTCGCAGGTAGGTGACGAACTCGGGTGTGCCGAGGCCGCGTTGCCAGGCGGCGGCGGCCGTGTCCCAGGCCCGGCCCACCGTGGCGGGATCCACGGGCGAGGCGCCGCGGAATCCGTCTCCGTCCCGCTCGATCACCTTGCGGTCGGCGAGGATCCGCAGCCAGCGCCGGATCAGCGTGTGGTATGGCGGCGCCACGCGGGCGGAGGCCAGTACCTCTTCGGCGGTCTGTGTACGCCCGGGGTCACTCAGTGCGTCGGAGTGCTGCAGCGCGGCGAGCATCGAGGCGAGCACCGCCTCGTCGAGCTGCCGTACGAAGTCGTCGGCCAGGCGGGGATCGACCGTACCGGCGCGGCGGTCGGCCGCGGTCGTGGCGTACCGCACGAGTTCACGCAGGTCGGATCCCGCGCTGGTCAACTCCTCCGTGCGGAGTGGCTGATGGGACTGCCCGGGTCGTAGCGTCGGATAGCCCAGCTCCTTCGTCAGGTCCTGCCACATGCGGCACAGCGTCAGGTGGTACTGGTCGGGCCGCTCGGCATCCGGGTCGCCGAGGATCGCGGCGCGTGCCGCCTTGAGGTCCGCGCCGATGGCGGCCGGCCACTGCTCGCGCAGCAGGTGCCGGTAGTCGGGCGGACCGGCTGCGCCCAGCGGGGACGTGCTCGGCTCGTCCAGGTGCTCGGTGCCGGGAGCATCGAAGTCGAAGCGGTTCCTGACCGGTTCCGGGATGTGCAGGCGCGGGCTCCACAGCACCGGGCCGTGCGGATCGGTCAGGGTGAGGCTGCCTCCGGGGGTACCGAGGGTGACGCGGTGCAGGAGATGCAGGTGGTTGTCGGGGTCGTCGGGGTCGACCTGGTTGTGCACGCGGAGTGTGAGCGGTGCGCCGGCGATCGTGCCGGTGAGGACCGCGAAGGGACCGCCGTTGTCGATGGAAGCAGCCTTCACCTGCCAGGGCCGTAGACCGCCGAGTGCCTCTCCCAGGATGTGCAGCAGGGGGAAGGCGACCTGCGAGGCGCATGCGGCATCGACGTATGCCACGGGTTGCCGGGCGAGGGCCGTACGGGCGGCCTCGGTGAAGCGCCGGACCTCCGGCAGCCGCACGTACAGATCGCCGAGCCGGTACCGCACGCCGTTCCTGCGCGACTCGCGCAGGCAGGCGACCAGGTCGTCGTGGTGCACGGGCTGCTCCTGCACGACGTGGACGCCGCGCCGCAGCAGCCGTAGCGCCAGGTCGGTGCCGACACCGCCCAGGACTCCGGAGCGGACGACGACGCAGGCGAGGTCCACGTCGTCGGGCAGCTGGTCGACGTCGGTGTACAGCGGTACCCGGTGCCGCGCGGCACACGCCACGGACCGCTCGCTGCCCGCGGCCAGCACACCGACGATCTCGAAGTCGGCGGGCATGCCGGCCAGGGCGGCCAGGTAGAACTGCCCGAACGTGGTCCCGCACACCACTGTCTTCAGCCGCGTGTTCACAGTGCGCCTTCCTCGATCGTGGCGAGTTCCGAGATCGCCGTGTCGTGCACGGTCACGTCGCACAGCCCGGGCTCGGCGCGCAGGCGCGCGACGGCGGACCTCGGGTCGAGTGCGGTGTCGGCGCGGTGGGTGCCGCGCGGCACCTCGCCGCGCAGGGCCGCCAGTGCGGCCACGGCTGTGACGGCGCCGGTGAGTCGTGAGATGCCCGGCGCCCGCAGGATCGCCGTGCGTGTCACGGTCCGGCCCGCGCGGGTGCCGTCGAGCTGCGCGAGGAGTGTGACGTACGTGCTGCGGCCGGCGGTGTCCAGCGCGGCGGCCCGGCACAGGGCGGCCACGGCGTCGGCCCGGTCGAGGGAGCGGGCCGCGTCGAGCGCGGCGGCCAGGTGTTCGCCGTCGACCGCCGTGAACCAGTTCCCGTGGGTGAGCGACAGGTCGCGGGCCAGCCGCTCCCCTTCCGCATCCAGGTACGGGAGGGTCACCACTTCCCTTGCGAAGTGGGGCAGTTGCTGCCCGGTCAGCCTCTGCAGAGCGCCCCCGCGCCGGGCACCGTTCCGCCAGGCGGCAAGGGGTTCGGTCGTGCCGTCGAGCACCCCGTCGAGGTAGTCGTGCGCGCCGGTCTCGGTGAAGCGGTCCAGCACTCCCGCATACGCGGTGAGTCCGTGCACCGAGTCGAAGTGTTCGGCTGCCAGCCAGCGGGGCAGCAGCCCCGAAAGACCGGGCAGCGCCCCGGCGTCGTACAGCGCGGTGCGTTCCCCGACGGCCGTCCGCACGCGGTCCAGTCGCCCGCCGCCTCCGGCGTCGACCATGTCGGCTCCCGCCATCAGCGCGGCGAACGTGACCCGCTCCGAGGTGCGGTGCGAGGGGCCCGCACAGTGCACGACGAGGTCGCAGCCTCGGACGAACGCGGCGAGCGAGGCCGCGTCGTCGACGTCCACGGCGGTCGCCTCCGCCTCCGTACCGGCCAGGTGGGCGGCGACGAACCGCTTGGCCCGTACGTCGTCGCGGCCGCCGATCAGCAGGGGCCCGGCCCCCCACCGGGCCAGCAGCCGCGCCGCATGGCCGCCGACGGCGCCGTATCCCCCGAGTACGCCGATCACAGCGCGCCCTCCTCGGTCTCCGCGCTCTGTGCCGACTCCTGGGCGAGGGCGTGCGCGACCCGCTCCGGTGTCGGCCCCGCGAACAGCCTCCGTAGCGGCAGCTGCACCCCGAACCGCTGCTCCGCCAGCGTCAGGAAGCGGGTCGCGAGGAGGCTGTCGCCGCCGAGTACGAAGAAGCTCTGCCGGCGGCCCACGGCCGACACGCCCAGCAGGTCCGCCCACATGGTCGCCACGGCCTGCTCCAGCTCGCCCTGCGGTGGCTCGTCCGGGTCCTCGTCCCGCCCCGCCGCGGCGAGCGCGGCGACAGAGGCGCGGTCGACCTTGCCGTTGGCGCCGAGTGGCAGCCACGGCAGCACGGTGATCTGCTCCGGCACCATATGCGCGGGCAGCCTGGCCGCCGCGTGGTCGCGCAGTGCGGCCGGATCGAGGTCGACGGCGTCCTGGGGCCTGCGGGCCGTCAGTATCTCGACGAAGGAGTCTGCGAGCGGCTGATGCGCAACCCCGCAGAATCCGGCACCGGCCAGCAGCTCGGCCCAGCGCGCCGGAGGCAGAATCGGCGTGCCCGCGGTGCACCGCTCGCGGTCGAAGTGCGCGTATCCGCCGTCCAACAGGGCGGCTGTGAGCAGGGCGACCGGTGTGAGTTCGGACCGTTCGACGGCCAGCAGGACGCCACCGCGTCGGGCAAGGAGCCCGGCCAGGGCGGGCCCGTGGGACGGGTCCTGGCTGCGGTGCAGTGCCTGGTCGGCCACGACGGCGTCGAAGCGGTGCCGCAGGTCATCGGGGACGACGATGCCGTGCTGCCGCCGGCAGGTGACCTTGTGTGGCGAGGCCGCGAGTCGGCGCTCGGCCGCCTCGACGAGGGCCGGATCACTGTCGAGCAGCGTGTAGCGCAGCTTCCCGGGGGCGATCCTGCCCAGGAGGCGTTCGGCGCCGCTGCCGTCCCCACCGCCGAGTTCCACGAGCTCTATGGGCCCGTCTGCCTCGGTGGCCAACTTGTCGATCCGGCGGGCGAGTTCGTCCATCGCGCGCTCGCTGCCGGGGTCGGCGGCGGCGAGTCGCGCCGGAGCGAGCACGTCGTCCTCGAGCAGCACGGTGGCGGGGAGGCGCCCGGCGAGGATGTCCCGGAAGTCGCCGAGGCGTTCGGTCAGGCGCTGACGCGCGCGGGTGATCAGAACTCCGTAGGCGTCCTGTGCGCCCTCCGCCTCGGCGTCTCCCAGCCGGGGTCCCACGGCGTACGTTCCCCCGTCCTCCACGAGAACCTTGCGTTCGGCGAGCCAGCGCAGCCACAGCCGCAGAACCGGCAGGTGCTCCTCGGCGACCTCCAGAAGGGCTGCCCACTGTGCGGGAGCGAGACCTGAGGGCTGCCCGGCACATGCGTGCAGGTCCAGAAGGCGAGTCAGGAAGGACTCCGCCGCCGCGCTCTCCACCCGACGGGCACGCTCACGGAACTCCCGTGTCGAGCCCCCCGGTTGCGCGTCGGGCACACTCCCCTGTGCGGAGCCGGGGGCCGGAACGACCGCGGCGGCCAACCGGCGTGCCGCGCCCTCCCCGGTCACCGTGACGACGGCACGCCCCACGCCGGGCGCGTCCTGCAATGCCGCCTCGACTTCGCCGAGTTCGATGCGGTGACCGCGGATCTTGACCTGGTGGTCGGCACGGCCGAGGAACTCCAGGGTGCCGTCTGGCCAGTAGCGTCCGAGGTCGCCGGTCCGGTACCAGCGGTCCGCTCCCTCGGCGACGAACTGCCTCGCCGTCAGCTCGGGCGCCCCGCGATAGCCCCGGGCCACCCCCGCACCACCGATCCACAGCTCGCCGGGGACCCAGTCGGGGCAGTCGCGGCCGTGGGCGTCGACGACGCGGAAGCGCTGGCCGCGGAGCGGACGCCCGTACGGGATCGAGTGCCATTCCGGGTCGACCGCCTCGACCTCGCAGGCGTTGGACCAGATCGCGGCCTCCGTCGCACCGCCGAGCGCGACGAACCGGCACCACGGGCACTGTTCGGCGAGCCGGCCGGGCAGGTCGAGGCCCACCCAGTCGCCGGAGACGAGCACGAGCCGCAGCGGGTCGGGCGGCTGGGCGCCCTCGGCGACGGTGAGCAGCATGTCGAGCAGGGCGGGGACGGTGTTCCACAGCGTCACCTGATGGCGGCGCACAAGGTCGAGCCAGCGTCGCGCGTCGCGCCGGTCCTCCTCCTCGATGAGGACGAGCGCGCCCCCGGCCGACAGCGGCCCGAAGATGTCGTACACGGACAGGTCGAAGTCCAGCGCGGACACCGCGAGCACCCGGTCCGACTCCGTCACGCCGTAGCGCTCGTTGATGTCGGTGACGGTGTTGGCGGCGGCCTGGTGGGTGATCTCGACGCCCTTGGGGTCGCCGGTGGACCCGGAAGTGAAGATGACGTACGCGAGTGCGTCGCCGGGTACGTCGACGGGGGCGGCGGCCACGTCCGTCGAGGGCGCCGCGTCGACCGGCACCGCCTGGACTCCCTCGGTCGGGGCCGTCTCCGCCTCGCCGACGACCAGGCGTACGCCCGCGAGGCGGTGGATGCGCTCGCGCCTCGCCCGCGGCTGGTCGACGCCGACCGGCACGTACGCGGCCCCGGCGGCCAGCACGCCGAGCACGGCCACGATCTGGTCCGGGCCCTTGGGCAGGCAGACGGCGACCGTCTCGCCCCGCCGTACCCCGCGCTCTGCGAGCACGGTCGCGAGTCGCAGGGCTCGGTCGGCGAGTTGGCCGTAGGTCATCCGTTCGGTCCGTTCGCCGTCGTCGCGGACGAGAGCGGTGCGGTGCGGCTGGTCGGCGGCGCGGCGGAAGAAGTCGCGGTGGAGCAGGCCGGGCACGCCGGCGCCGGTCGCGTTGACGGTCGCACGGGTGGCGCGCTGCGGGGCGGGCAGCAGATCGGGGGCGGGTACGGTCCAGCCGGGGCCCGTGGCCAGCCAGTCCACCAGTTGGAGATAGGCGTCGAACATCGCGTCGACGCAGCCCTCGGGAAAGAGTTCCTCGACGACGTCCCAGTTGAGGCGGACACCGTCGCCGTCCTCGGTGACCTGGTGGTCGAGCCACACCTGCGGGGTCTGCGAGACGCCCCACACCTGCCGGTCGAAGGGCGCGCGCGGAGTCTCGCCGCCCACCCCCAACGCACTGGTGAAGACGACGGGCATGGTCAACTCGGGCTCGCCGCTGCGACGGGCCAGTTCACGTAGCACCCAGACGGCGGAGACCTCCCGGTGGTCGAGGGAGCGCCAGAGTTCCTCCTGAACGCGGCGGGCCCGCGACAGCCAGTTGTCCCCGGCCTGCGGGCGGGACGAGACGAGCATCAGTGAGGTGAAGTCACCAAGGACATGGCCGATGTCGGGATGTACGTCACGGCGGTCGAACAGGGTGAGGTTCAGGGTGAGTTCCGGACGGGTACTCCACCGGCCGAGCACCTCGGCGAAGGCGGTGAGCAGCACACCGGAGGGGGTGAGTCCGTGGTCACGGGCCCTTTCGGTGAGGGCCTGCCAGCGATCCGGTGCGATGCGGGCCTCGCGGCGGGTGAAGTGAGGGCGCTCGACGGTGGACGGGTCCTTGGCCAGCGGCAGCGCCGGGGCCTGAGGCAGCTGTGGCAGCAGTTCGGTCCAGTAGTCGCGGGCCGAGGCGATGGCTTCCGGGTGGGGGGCGGTGGAGCAGATGTAGTCGCGGAACGACACGTCCACGGACGGGAGTTCGGCGTCGGGATCGTCGTACAGCGCGGCGAGTTCGGCGTAGAAGACGAGGATGCTCAGCGCGTCGAGGACGATGTTGTCGATGCCGATGCCCAGTCGTGTACGACCTCCCACGCGCACCCCGCGTACGGCGAACAGCGGCCAGACGGCGGGATCGAACACCTGGTGCGAGGCGGTCTCACGCAGTTCGGCGAAGGCGGCCTCGGCATCGGGGCCCGCATCGGTGATCTCGGCGGTGAACCGCGGCACCTCGGCCAGGATTCGCTGCTCGCCGCTGTCGTCAACGACGGCACGCAGCATCTCGTGGCGCTCGACGAGCCGGTTGAGGGCCGCTTCCAGCCGTCCTGCGTCCAGATCCTCGACGTCGTACTCGCGGTAGAAGTGGCAGCCGATGCCGCCCAGCGTGAAGTCCTCGCCGCGCCCGATCCAGTAGGCACGCTGCACGTCGGTGAGCGGGAACGGTTCGTGGCGGTGCTCGGGGGCGGCGGTCACCGCCCGCTCGGTGCGGCCCGTCCCGTCAGGGCGCAGCCGTGCGGCGAACCCGGCGAGCACGGGGTGCGTGAAGAGGTCGGCGAGGCGTACTTCTCCCCATCCCCCGGTACGCAGCCGTGCGACGAGGCGGGTGGCCAGCAGCGAATCGCCGCCCAGGGCGAAGAAGTCGTCCTCGCGTCCGATGTCACCGACGCCGAGGATAGCCGACCATGCTTCGGCGATCCGTCGTTCGCGCTCGTCGCGGGGCGGTGTGACGGCCCGGGTGGTTGCGGCGCCGCATTCCGCCACCCGCCGCGCGATCGCCTTCCGGTCGATCTTCCCGTTGGGGGTGAGCGGCAACTCGGCCAGGACGACGACGCGTTCCGGCACCATCGCCGCCGGCAGTCGCTCTGCGGCCCAGGCACGCAACTGCGCGGGATCGGCGACACCAGTGACGGCGGCGCCAAGACGCCGGTCCTCGCCGACGACCGCCACGGCCTTCTCCACCCCGGGCAGCGCGGCCAACGCGGCCTCGATCTCGCCGAGTTCGATGCGGTGCCCGCGTACCTTGACCTGATGGTCGGCACGGCCGAGAAACTCCAGGCCGCCGTCTTGCCAGTAGCGGGCACGGTCGCCGGTGCGGTACCAGCGCACCCCGTCCACCTCGGTGAACCTCTCGGCCGTGCGGACCGGATCACCCCGGTAACCGCACGCCACTCCGGCTCCGCCGATCCACAGCTCGCCGGGCACGAAGTCCGGGCAGTCGCGGCCGAGCGGATCGACGACACGGCACCGGACGCCCCGCAGCGGTGTCCCGTACGGCACCGACACCCACTCGGCGGGCACCTCGCCCACCTCGCAGACGGTGGAGTGGATGGCGGTCTCGGTAGTGCCGCCGAGCGCCACGAAGCGGCAGTCCGGTGCGACCGTCCGCACGCGGCCGGGCAGGTCGAGCGGCACCCAGTCGCCGCCGAGCAACGCGAGCCTCACCGTGGGCAGTCCGCTGCTGCCCGCCGCTGTGACCAGCATGTCGAGAAGAGCCGGTACGCAGTTGACGACAGTCACGCCATGGGTGCGGACCAGATGCGCCCAGACGGTGGCATCCCTGCGAGCGGGTTCCTCGACGCAGACAAGTGCGCCGCCGGCCGCGAGGGTGCCGAAGACGTCGTACACCGACAGGTCGAAGTCCAGCGCGGACAGGGCCAGGGTCCGGTCGGCGGACCCGATACCGAAACGATCACTGAGGTCCGCGACCGTGTTGACGGCGGCCGCGTGCGTCACCTCGACGCCCTTGGGCTCTCCGGTGGAGCCCGAGGTGTAGATCACGTATGCGAGGTCGGCCGGGCTGCCGGGGAGGGGTGCGGGAAGGGGCTGGGTGCTGTCCGGCACGGTGATGTCGTCGAGTACGAGGCGTATGCGGGCCGCGGTGTGGATGCGCTCGCGACGGGCAGCGGGCTGGTCGATGCCGAGGGGGAGGTAGGCGGCGCCCGCGGCCAGGAGACCGAGCACCGCGGTGATCTGGTCGGGGCCCTTGGGCAGGGTGACGGCCACCAGATCACCTGGGCCGACGCCGCGGGTCCGCAGGTGACCTGCCACCTCAAGGGCGCGCGAGGAGAGTTCGCCGTAGGTGAGTGACTCACCACTGCCCCACAGCAGCGCGGGCGAGTCGGGATCGATCGCCGCCCGCGCGAAGAATCCGTCGTGCAGGCGCACGTCGTCCGGCCACCACTCCGTGTCGTTGACCACTGCCCGCACTTGCGCCTGCGCGTCGGGCAGCATCGACGGCACAGGCTCGGCCCACGCCGCCGGGTCGTGCAGCAGCCGGTCGAGCAGACCGCCGTAGGCGGCGAACATGGCATCCAGAACGCCCGGCGCGAATGCGTCCTCGCGGGCGTCCCAGTTCACGAGCAGCCCGCCGCCCATCTCCGTGACCTGCGCGTCGAGCCAGACCTGCGGTCCCTGCGAGATGATCCAGGACGCCTCGCCGAAGCTGTCCCGCACCTCCTGCGCGAACAGTTCGCCCAGGCCCAGAGCGCTGGTGTAGACGACGGGCGCGAGCATGCGTTCGCCGTGCAGCCGGGAGGCGTCGCGCAGCACCTCGACACCCGAGTACCCGGCGTGCGCCACATCCTGGTGAAAGCGCTCCTGCAGGCGGGCGGCGCGTTCGGCGAAGGTACCGGGGGTCCTTCCGTGCCAGGCCAGCAGTACGGACGCGGTGAAGTCGCCGACGAGTGCGGCCACGTCGTCGTGCAGCGGCTCGCGGTCGAACAGCGGAAGGTTGAGCAGGAAGTCGGGATCCGCGCTGAACGCCTGCAGCGTCTCGGCGAACACCGCCGCGAGCGCCATGGCGGGGGTCAGACCGTGCCGGCGTGCGGCCTGCTCGAAGCGCCGGGTGCGCTCGGCATCGAGGTGCAGATGACGTCGTACGACGGTGACGGCCTCGGCGTCCCCTGCGGCGACCGGGAGTCGGGGTGCGGCGGGCAGATCCGGCAGCCGTTCCTGCCAGTACGCGCGGTGGGCCTCCAGCGCGGCCTTGCGGGCCGTCGACTCGCGGGCGGCGCGGCGTTCGGCGAGGTAGCGGGGGAAGCTGTAGCCGAGCTCGGCCGGGGGTGTCGCGGGGTCGGCGTAGGCGCGGGCGAGGTCGGCGAGCAGCACCCGCAGGCTGAGCGCGTCGGCGGCGACCATGTCGAGGTTGACGTGCAGCCGCGTGCCGCCCGACCGCAGGGTGTCGGGCAGCAGCGACAGCTGCACGTCGAGGACCTCCGCGGCCGTGATGTCCAGGTGGCGGTGCGAGAGGTCGCGACGCAGGCCGGCGAGGCGCTGCTCGGCGTCCGGGGCGGAGAGGTCCCGGAGGTCGTGCACGAGCAGTCCGGGCCAGGGACTCTCGGGCAGGATGCGCTGGCGCCCGTCGTCGAGGACGCACACGCGCAGCATGCCGTGCCGCGCGAGGACGGCTCGTACCGCGGCCTCCAGACGCGACGGGTCCACGTCCCGGCCGTCGAACTCGTGGTAGAAGTGCGCTGCCACACCGCCGAGTTGCTGCCCATCCGCCCGCCCCACCCAGTAGGCGTGCTGCATGAGAGCGAGCTCGAAGGGCTCCGTCTCGTCCACGTGAGCCGTCGCGGAAGCCGGGCCCTCGGTACGCCGCTCGGCGACGATTCGCCGCCAGGCCGCGAGTGTCGGCTCGGCGATGAGATCCGCGAATCCGATGTCGAGGCCGGCGCGCCGACATCGCCCGGCCAGTCGCATCATCGCCAGTGAGTCCAGCCCGAGGTTGATGAGGTGGACGTTGTCGTCGATCTCCTCGGAGCGCAGTCCCAGAAGTTCGCCGACTGCTCCCGGCAGATCCATGCCCTCGTCCGTGCGTTCCTGTGCCACCTGAATGCATCCCCCTCGCGTCACGGTCCGTTCCGGCCAAGACCCAAGCTAATGGAAACGATTTTCATTTACAAGAGCTGGACTTCTCGCTAGCGTCAGTTCGCACGGACAACTGGAGAGGAAGGCCATGACTGAAGCCGAAGCCACCCAACAGGGCGGCGACGCATCGGAGTTGAAGATCGGGCACCAGGAGGAGACGCCACCGGACGTCCGCAGCGCTCGGCACTGGACGACCGCCGTGACGGCGCTGGCCGCCGCGCTGATGACGCTCGACATCACCGTCGTCAATGTGGCGATGCCCGAGATCGGCGCCGACCTGGGTGCGTCGCTGGACAGCCTTCAGTGGATCGTCAACGCCTACACCCTGAGCTTCGCGGCATTGCTGCTCACGGCGGGATCCGTGTCGGACCTCATCGGCCGCCGGCGCATCTTCCTCGCCGGCGTCGCGGTCTTCACCCTCGCCTCGGCGGCCTGCGCGCTGGCCCCGAACGCCGGCGTGCTGATCGCGGCCCGGGCCGTTCAGGGCGCGGGTGGGGCAATGGTTCTCGGTACGTCGCTCGCCCTGATATCCGGCGTCTTCGAGGGAGCTCCGACACGGGCGCGTACGACGGCCATCGGCCTGTTCACCGCCGGAGGCGCCGTGTCGGCGGCGCTGGGCCCGCTGGTCGGCGGATCCATCGTGGAGTGGCTGAGCTGGCCCTGGCTCTTCGCCGTCAACGTGCCGCTCGGGCTCCTGATCATCTACGGCACGGCGCGCAAGGTCCCCGAGGACGGCGGCACCGGCGGCTCGCGGCAGATCGACTACGCCGGAGCGATTCTGGCGGTGCTGGCCCTCTTCCTGCTCAACTACGGCCTGCTGGCCGGCTCGGAGGACGGCTGGTCGCAGGCGGACGTACTGGCCTCGCTGATCACGGGAGCGCTGCTGGCCGTGGCGTTCGTCGCCGTGCAGTGGCGGCTCGGCGAGCGCGCGATGCTGGACCTGCGGCTGTTCACGATCCCCACCTTCGCCGGTGCGCTGCTGCTCAGCTTCGCCACCCGGATCTTCAGCTTCGGCATGCTGCCCTTCATCACCCTGTGGCTCGGCGGGATGCTGCGCCTCACCCCGATCGAGATCGGCCTGGTGCTGCTCGCCCAGTCGGTCGCGATCATCATCGGCGCACCGCTGAGCGGGCTGCTGACCAAGGTGGTACCGGTGTCGCGCGTGCTGGGCCTCGGTATGGCGGCGGTCGGGACCGGAGTACTGCTGGCCGTGGGCATCTCGCCGGACGACGACTGGACGGCGCTGCTTCCCATGCTGGTCCTGATCGGGGTCGGCGCCGGTCTGACGCTGCCGCATCTGCTGTCGCTGGCCGTGAACGTGGTCCCGCCCTCGCGCGCCGGCACCGCCTCGGGCGCGGCCAACAGCTTCTTCCCGCTCGGCACCGCCACCGGCGTGGCCGTCTTCGGCGTCGTCCTGACCAGCAAGGTGAACGACGTCATGTCCGCGGGTGCCCTGGGCGAGCACGCCGTTCCCGACTCGGCCGGCGGGCAGCTGCGCCGCCTGGTCACGGCCGGCCAGTTCGACGCGGTCGCCGCGGCCGTGCCCGGGACGGCCCGCGGCCCGGTGCTCTCCCTGGCCCGCAGCGCCTACACCGAGGCCCTCTCCCAGATCTTCCTGATCGCGGGGATCGCAGCCCTGGTGGCGGCCGCGGCGAGCCTGGTACTGGTCCGTGACAAGGACACCTACGAGGCCCCCGTCACGCAGGGATGAGCAGGCGGCGGCGTACGGCATCGACCACCACCCGCGGCCGGTCGGAGAGGTAGAAATGGCCGCCGGGGAAGGTCAGCAGCTGGAAGGGGCCGGTGGTCCACTTCTCCCAGCCCGCTGCCTCCTCGGCGGTCAGCTCGGTGTCCGCCTCGCCGACCAGCGCGGTCATCGGGCACGGCACCGGACCCTGCGGATCCGCCGCGTACGTCTCGATGAGCCGGTAGTCGCCTCGGACCGCGGGCAGTACCAGTCCGCGCACCTCGGCCATCGCGAGCAGCTCGGGGGAGGTCCCGCCGAGCCGTATCAGCTCGGCGGCCAGGGCGTCGTCGTCCAGGAGGTGCACGGTGCCGCCGTGGTGGTGCTGCGGTGCCTCGCGCGCGGAGACGAAAAGGTGCTCCGGCGCCCGGTGGCGTCCTCTCAGCAGCCGCAGGACGAGCTCGTGCGCGACCGTGGCGCCCATACTGTGCCCGAACACCGCCCACGGCCGGTCGAGCAACGGCTCCACGGCCCGGGCGAGCCCCGCCACCAGCTCCGGCAGCTCCTTCGGCAGCGGTTCGTCCATGCGGTCCTCCCGTCCCGGCGGACAGACCAGCACCGGCTCGACCTCCGGTGGCAGCAGGTCCTTCCAGGAGCGGTACAACGCGGTCGACCCGCCGGCGTGCGGCAGGCACAGCAACCGCACCGCCGGGTGTCGCTGCGGACGGGGGCGGCGCAGCCATGCGCTTTCGGGACGGTTCACGGACCCGTCCTTTCGTAGGTCGTCGAACTCGGCAACTGGGTTACGGGACTGAGCAGTTGGACGGTCACAGGGTCCGAGGGCGCGGCGACGACGCGTTCGACGGGCCCCGCCTCGCGGACCGCACCATCGGCCAGGACCGCGAGATCCCCGCCCAGCCGTACGGGCACCGTCATGTCGTGCGTGACGACCACCAGCGCGAGCCCGAGGTCCCGTCGAAGCTCGTCGAGGAGCGCCAGTACCGTGGCCGCCGTGGGTGCGTCCAGCGCACTGGTCACCTCGTCGCACAGCAGCACACGCGGTTCGGCCGCCAAAGCCCTTGCCATTGCGACGCGTTGACGTTGTCCCCCGGAGAGCCGTTCGGGCCGCACGGCGGAGTGGGCCGCGTCCAGGCCGACCCGCTCAAGGAGTCGGTGCACCTCGGCCCGGCGCGCATCTGCGTCGAGTTCCGGCCGGTACAGGTGCAGCGGCCGGGAGAGGATCCGCTCCACGGTGTGTCGCGGGTTGAGGGAGTCGTACGGGTCCTGCGGCACGAGTTGGAGCAGGCGCAGGTCGTCGCGGGTCCGCCCGCGCACGCCGTGCTCCACGCTCCGCCCGCCCAGCCGGAGTTCGCCGGCCCAGTCGGGGTGCAGCCCGGCGAGACAGCGCAGCAGCGTCGTCTTGCCACCGCCCGAGGGGCCCACCACCGACAGGCAGCCGCTTTCGGCGACAGTCAGACTGACACCGCTGAGCACGTTCCTTCGGCCGCGGTCGGCACTCAGGTCGCGTACGGACAGGACGGTCGGGCCCTCCGCTCGACCGCCCACAGGCCGGGGCGCCACGGCAGCACGTGCGGCGACGACCAGGCGCCGGGCCGGTTCACTCGCCGGCCGCGCCAACACCACCTCCACCGGCCCCTGTTCCACCACTCGACCACGGTCCAGGACCACCACGTCGTCGGCCACCGCCGCCACATGCGTCAGGTCGTGGGCGATCAGTACGACGGCCGGTCCGCCCTGCTCGCGGATCCGCCCGAGGTCGGCCAGGAGCCCGGCGGCGGTCACCGGATCGAGGGCACTGGTGGGTTCGTCGAGAACCAGCAGGTCGGGGCTGTGAGCGAGGGCGGCGGCCAGGGCCACGCGTTGCCGCTGCCCGCCGGAGAGCTGGTGCGGGCGGCGGCGCAGGAAGGCGTCGTCGTCCGGGAGCCGGGCGCTGCGCAGAGCCGTCCGCACACGGCCTCGCCGCTCGGCGCGCGGCACGCCGCGGGCCCGCAGGAACTCCCCGATGTGGTCGCCCACCCGCAGGGTCGGCGCCAGCGAGGTGCGCGGGTCCTGGGGGACGTACGCGGCATGCCGGGCACGCAGCTGCCGCAGCTGCCGGGGGCGCAGCCCGAACACCGACGTCCCGGCCAGACGCACCGTGCCGGATGTCGCCGCGAGCCCGGGGCGCAGCTCGCCGAAGGCGGCGAGCGCCAGGGTCGTCTTGCCGGATCCAGAGGGGCCGACCAGGGCGAGGACGCGGCCGCGGGGGACGTCGAGTTCGACGCCCTCGAGGACACGCACCCCGTCGGCCTCGACGGTGAGGTCTCTGATGCGCAGCGCCGTGTCGCCGGCGTCGACGTCCGCGGCCGTACCCGCGACGGAACACGGCCGTTGGACACGAGCCGCCGGAAGCACCGCGTCGACCAGGAGGTTGGCGCTCAGCAGCAGGACCAGGATCCCGGTGGCGGGCACGATCACGGCCAAGGGCTGCAGCGCGAGGCCGTCGCGGTTCTCAAGGATCATCAACCCCCAGTCGGCGGCGGGCGGTTGAGCCCCGTAGCCGAGGAACCCGGCGGTGGCGACCGTGAACGCCGCGCCCACGAACCGCACTCCGGCGTCGGCGGCGAGCACCGGCGCCAGGTTGGGCAGCACCTCGCGGGCGAGGACATGGCCGGTGGCCTCACCGCGCGCGACGGCGGCCTCGACGTAGTCGTGCTGGAGGGCCTGGAGCGTCGCCGCCCGCACCACACGCACGATCTCAGGGAAGAGGACGGCGGAGGTGGCGACGGCCACCCCACCGGTGCCCCGCCCCACGGCCACCACGACCACGCTGAGCAGCAGGAAGGAGGGCAGGCTCAGCAGCACGTCCACCAGGCGCAGCACGCCGGCATCCACGAGCCCGCCCCGCAGCGCCGCGACCATGCCCAGACCGGCTCCCAGGACATACGCGACGGCCAGGGCGCCCACGGCGAGCAGCACCAGCGCGCGCCCGCCCGTCAGGAAGCGGCTGAGCACGTCGGAGCCGAGGTGATCAGTACCCAGGGGCGCATGCCCGCTGCGCGGCGCGTACGGCATGTCCAGGACGGCACCCGGCGTGTGGGGGGCGAGCCAGGGCCCGATGAGCGCCAGCAGCACGACGGTGGCCAGGACCACGCCCGCCGCCACCGCGCCCGCCCGGCGGGAAAACCGGGCTGCCGCCATGCGGCGCACCAGACGAGTCAACTCGGCCTCCTCGTCGCCGGGTTGAGGGCGGAAGCAACAGCGTCCGCCAGCAGGTTCAGAGTCACGGTCACGGCGGCTACGAGCATGCTGACGCCGAGGATGACGGGGGCGTCTCGGGCGGCCGTGGCGTTCACCAGAGCTGCGGCGAGCCCCGGATATCCGAAGAGGGTCTCGGCGACGAGCGTCCCGCCGAGTAGGTACGCCAGATAGCGGGCGAGCACCGGGACAGCCGGGACGACCGCCGCCGGCAGCACCCACCGCAGCACCACCCGGTGTTCGGGCACCCCGCCGAGCCGGGCCGCCCGCACCGCGTCCGAGCCCACCGCCTCCGTCACCCCGGCCCGGATCAGGCGTACGTTCTGGGCCAGGCAGACCGACAGCAGCGTGAGCACGGGCAGCACCAGGATCTGCGGCTGGGACAACGGCCCCTCGCCGGCGGGAGGCAAGGACACTGCGGGCAGCCACCCGGTCCCGACGGCGAAGATCTGGATGAGCACGGTCCCGATGACGAACTCGGGGAGGCTGACCAGCGCCAGCGTGGCCGTGGACACCACCCGGTCCGCGGATCGCCCGGCACGCAGCCCCGCCCACAGCCCCAGCCCCACGGCCGACGGCACCAGCAGGGCCGCCGCCACCGCGCCCAGCACCAGGGAGTTTCCCGCCCGTTCGGCGATCAACCCGGAGACGGTCTCGCCGGTGGTGTACGAGCGGCCGAGGTCACCGTGGAGCGCGCCCCACAGCCAGCTGCCGTAGCGCTCCCAGGCGGGCCGGTCCAGGCCCAGGCTGTGCCGCAGTTCGGCGATCTGCCGCGGACTGGCGCCCTGCCCGGCGAGCCGGGCAGCGGCCGCGTCGCCCGGCGTGAGCAGGGTCGCGCCGAAGACCAGCACGGAGGCCGCGAGCAGGGTGACGGCAGCGATGCCGGCCCGCCGCAGCCACCACGCGCCGCCCGGTGTGCCGGTCACGAGGCGAGGAAGGCGTCACGCAGCGACGGGTAGTCGAAGAAGCCGTACGCCTGCACCCCGCGCACGGCCGTCGCCGCGCCCGCCACCGTGGGGACCCGCACGAACACCGCGTCTCCGCCGTGCTTGTACAGGTACTGCTGAACGTCGTGCACGGCGCCGGTGCGCCTGTCCAGGCCGACTGCGGCGTGCATGGCGTTCATCAGCCCCTTCAGGGTGTCGTCGGACGGGCCGGTGAAGGGGTAGGACGCCTGCGGCCCGTAGTACAGACTCAGGGCGAGCGGCAGCGGAAGCGGGTGGTAGAAGCTGGTCTTCAGCGGCGCGCCCAGCAGGGATTTCATGTCGGTGTAGAAGTCGGCGGCCGGCACCTTGTCCACGGCGACCTCCAGCCCCGCCGCCCGCCCCTGCTCGACGAAGGCGGTGGCGGCTTCCAGGGGCCCGTACTCGTAGTTGCTGGTCCGGATGGACAGCCTCGTGCCCTTGAGACTCCCGGAGGACATCAGCCGCCGCGCGCGGTCGGGGTCGTGCGGGACACGCGGCAAGGAGCTGTCGTACCAAGCCTGATGACGGCCCATCGCGTCGTCGGCGGCCTCCCCCTTGCCCAGGGTGACGGTGCGGACCATGGCCTCGCGGTCGATCGCATACCTGACCGCCTGGACGGCCTCGGCTCGGATGAAGGGGTCCGTGGAGAGGTTCATGGAGAAGGCCAGTTCGCCCCAGAGCTCGCGCGGAGCGGTGGTGATGCGCAGGCGGGAGTTGTTCGCCTCGGCCCGGGTGGTGGGCAGGGACAGGGCGCCCGCGTAGTCGAACTGCCCGGCCTTGAGCCCGTTCAGGCGCGCCTCGGCCTCGGTGACGGACAGCAGCTCGATCTCGTCGAGATACGGTCCGCCGCTCCCCCAGTGGTCCTTGCGGGCCGTGAGCAGACTGCTCTTCCCCCGGGACCATGCCTTGAGCACGAAGGGCCCGGAACCCGGCGCCTTCGCGAAGTCCTTCGTACCGTCCGGGAACACGAACATCGACTGGGCGAGCGCGAGGTCGAAGAAGCCGTCCGCGCCCTTCAGGTGCAGTTCGACCGTGCGCTTGTCGCGGGCCTTGGACGCCTTGGTGTCGAGTCCGGCCAGGAAGGCGCTCTGGGTAGTGGGCTGCGTGGCGAAGGTCCGCAGGGTGAACAGCACGTCGTCGGCGGTGAGGGCCTTGCCGTCGCTGAAGGTGACGCCGTCCCGGACGCGCACCGTCCACACCGTCGCGTCGTCGTTGGGCTCGACGGACTCGGCGACCCGCCACACCGGCTTGCTGTTCTCGATCTCGCCGATCGTGTCCCAGACAATTCGCGCCCGCACGTAGTCGACGGGCGTCGAGGTCGCCTGGAGGACGCTCGCCGATTCCGCACTGGATCCGGTGAAGGCCGCCCGCAGCCTCCCGCCGTGCCGGGGCTTTCCGTCGTCTGCCGCCGGCGTCGCGCCACCGCCGTCACCACCGCAGGCGGTCACCAGACCCCCGGCCGCGACCGCCGCGGCGGAACCGCCGATCCCCCGCAGCACTGTCCTGCGCGCAATGTGCCGTTCCCCCACCGTCGTTCCCTTTCCTCGAACCGGACAGCCAGTGCGTCAAGCCGTCGAGCGCAAGCTAGCAGGAAACGAAAACGGTTTTCAATAAGTAGGACGAGGTCGGCTCCACGCATTTCAGGCCCGCCCAGTCCGCGACGCCAACAGGGCCGCCGACTCCGCCCCGCTCCAGACAGACCTCGATCCAGGCAGCGAGGTACGGGCACCGGTCGGCCGAATGGCCACTGAGGCAGGTCAGCATGCACGCGAGGCAGCCACGGGCTGTTTCGAAGGGTCGAAGCCGCTCTTCACGCTCCGCCAGCCGCTGGCGACGGCCGCCTCGACGACATTGCCGGCGATGTTCGCACCCACCAGCAGCCGTCTCCGACGGTCAACACCTCGCGAATACCCGAGAACGGGGCCGCCTCAGCGGCGAAGACCCGGCCCAGAACTCGGCAACGCATGACCGATCACCTATATGGTGATGGATTTCATTTTCATATACGCTGGGAAGTGCACCAGTCGGCCAGCGCCTGGGGGTGATCTGTGTGAGCGGCCGGACGACCCGGCAGCGAGCAGCGGTCCTGCGAGTCCTGACCGGCTGCCAGGACTTCGTATCGGCCCAGGAGTTGTACGGCCTGCTGACCTCGGACGGGACCCGGATCGGGCTGACGACCGTGTACCGCGCCCTGCGGGAGTTGGAGGCGTCCGGCGGTGTCGACGTCGTACGCGACGAGGCGGGCGAGCGGCTCTACCGTCGGCGGCCCGACAACGGCCACCGCCACTACCTGATCTGCCGCTGCTGCGGCCGCAGCCGGCCGGTCGACTCGGAGGTCGTCGAGCGGTGGGCCGGACGGATCGCCGCCGACGCCGGCTTCGTCGCGGTGGAGCACACCGTCGAACTCACCGGCATCTGCGCCGGCTGCCAACCCGCCCCGGACGAAGGAGAACCGCCGCCATGCCACTGGGAGACCGCCCGGGACGACCTGGGCCGAGCCCGCGCCTGCGCGAGCTGAAGGAGACCGTGCGCACGCTGCTCGGCCTCGACGAGGACACCGCGGTCATGATCCGGGAACTCGCCTGCACCGAGCCGGGCTGCCCGCCGCTGGAGACGGTCGTCGCTCTCCGTACACGCTCGTGGAGGCGACCACGGGTATCGGGGCCGGGGCCGCTCCCACGGGCCCGGCACCCGTGCACAGCAGCGTCAGGGGTGCCGCGAGCAGAAGTAGTCCGCGTACACGGATCGACGCGCCGTGCATGCGCCCTCCCTGAGGAAGGGAAGTGAAATGACGATCACGTTGATTGCCCCCCGGGGCGAGCGGTCCTTCCACCGGACCTCTCGTGCGCCGCTCAGCGGCTGGCGTAGGGCAGGAGGGCCATCTCGCGGGCGTTCTTGATGGCGGTGGCGAGCGCCCGCTGCTGCTGGGCGGTCACGCGGGTGACGCGTCGGCTGCGGATCTTGCCGCGGTCGGAGATGAACTTCC
Source organism: Streptomyces sp. NPDC085481 (assembly GCF_044541845.1). NCBI lineage: Bacteria > Bacillati > Actinomycetota > Actinomycetes > Kitasatosporales > Streptomycetaceae > Streptomyces > Streptomyces sp. NPDC085481. The sequence goes on along the minus strand of NZ_JBITTJ010000009.1, from coordinate 68,941 downwards.
GTAGCAGGTCGGCGTCCTTGTGCTTCCAGGCCTCACCCCCCGACGCGTACTCGGCGTCCGTCAGGAGGCAGGAGTCGAGGAGCCGCTCCAGTCCGTCCCGGTCGAGGCCGGGCGAGGTGAAGACGACGTGCTGGCAGCAGTCGCCGTGGTCGGGGTGCCAGTCGAGCGCGGCGGCGGCCCGGCGTATGGGCGGCACCATCTCCCAGGCCGCGTCCGGCAGCGACGCCAGCCAGGGGCCCGCGTTCTCCACGCAGAGCGCTCCGCCGGCCGCGTCCCAGGCGAGCAGGGTGTCGGGCCGGTCGGCGAGCCAGAACCGGCCACGACTGCGGGCGGCGGCACAGCACAGGTCCTCAAGTGCCTGACAGAGGCGTTCGGGATGGAACGGGCGCTGGCGGCGCCAGACGAAGGTGGCGACTCCGGCCTCGTCCGCCTCCTGGGGCAGCAGCGCGCAGGCGGGATGCTGAGCCGCCGCGGCGGCCTCGACGTCGAAGCCGGCGAGGGCTGCCTCGGTGAGCTCGCCGGAGCCGGCCGGGACGCGCCACGCGGTGGGATGCAGCTGCGCGAGGAGCGCGCGGTCCTCCTCGTCGGCCTCGTCGTTGTCGACGACGGCGAGGACGGGCGCGTACTCCGGCTGTCGGGCCCAGCTGTCCCCGACGGTCCGCTGGTCGGTGGCGGCCGCCGCGAGTCCGGCTGCCGCGAGGACGTCGCCGTTGGCGAGGTAGGGCAGGACGAGCGCGGGGTCCACGGCGGTGATCACGTTCGTCAGGGCCAGGCGGTCGTGGCTGCGTGCGGCGATCACCTCCGCCATGGCCTTCGGCTCGACCGAGTCCCACAGTTCGACCACGGCGAGACGGGTCAGGCCGCTGTCAGCCAGTCGCTCGAGTTCGGGGACGAGGCCCTCGCGCAGGGCACAGCAGGCGCAGTCGTTGACCAGGGGCGTCTCAGCTCGGGAGAGGGTGCTGTCGGCGTCGCGGATCAGCCGCAGGACGCTGCCGTCGGGTGCCCCCGCCAGGTCGTGGTGCAGGGCCACGCTGCTGGGGACGGCCTTCAGGAGGCGGTCGACGACCTCGGTCCGGGCGTCGGCGTGCAGGCCGGCGACGATGACGACGGGCAGCCCGGGAACGTCGCCCATCAGCGGGCTCCGTAGCGGCGCTGGAACTTCTCGACACGGCCGGCCGTGTCGAGCACGCGCGCCGTGCCGGTGTAGAAGGGGTGGCTCGCGGAGGAGATCTCCACGTCGACGACCGGGTAGGTGTTGCCGTCCTCCCACTCGATGGTCTTGTCGCTGGTCATCGTGGAACGGGTGAGGAAAGCGGTGCCGGAGGCGGAGTCGCGGAAGACGACGGGCTCGTACGCGGGGTGAATTCCGGGCTTCATGGCAGGGCCTCTCAACGGTGCGGGCGGGGTTACTGCGGGGTCCAGCGCTCTTCGCGGAAGTCGACGCGGCGGCTGACGACGGGGTCGTACGTGCGGAGCACCATCCGGTCCGGGTCATTGCGCCGGTTCTTGCGGGTGACGTAGGTGAACCCGGTGCCCGCCGTCGAACGGAGCTTGATGACCGGCCGAATCTCGTGGCGTGCCACGAGGCTAGTATATGACAATGATTTCCATTACAAACATGCCTTCTCGGCGAGAAAGGCGGCTGCAACCGTGTCGGCCCACTGCCAACTGACCGGCGCCAAGCCCGGCTTCGGCAACAGCGTCTCCCACTCGCACCGGCGCACCTCGCGCCGCTTCGACCCGAACTCCAGCACAAGCGGTACTGGCTGCCCAGCGAGGGACGACACGTGCGCCTCACCCTCAGCGCCAGGGCGATCAGGACCGTGGACACCATCGGCATCGAGGCCGCCGTGGCCCGGATCCGCGCAGGGGGAGGGAAGGTCTGATGGCGAAGAAGAGCAAGATCGCGCAGAACGAGAAGCGCAAGGAGGTCGTCGAGCGGTACGCCGCCCGGCGAGCCGAGCTCAAGGCGATCATCCGCCGCCCGTCCTCCACCGCGTACCAACGCGAGGCCGCCCAGACGGAGCTGCGCCGACAGCCACGCAACGCCAGCACCACCCGCGTGCGCAACCGCGACAGCGTGGACGGGCGCCCCCGGGGCTATCTGCGCAAGTTCGGACTCTCCCGGGTGCGGACGCGGCAGCAGGCCCACGCCGGATTCCTTCCGGGCGTGACCAAGTCGTCCTGGTAGGCCCGGCTTCACAGCACATCCGCCCCGGCCGGGCGGCGCACCCGAGCACACCAACCGCTCCGCCCCATTGAAAATGGATGCCATGAGCATTTAGGGTCGGGTCCCGTCCGTGTGCGGCACTTCGCGGGCCCGCGAGGGGGACCGAAAGGGCCGCACACGGACGCCCGGGAGCCGAGGCACCCGCTCGGGGCGCTCCCGCCAGGCTCCGCCCCGCCACTCGGCCTTCCTTTCGCGAGACACCTTCGACATGACACCTGACCCGAAGCGACGTGCGCCGACCGGCGAGACACCTCCGAAGGGCTTGCTGAGCGTCCTCGTCGGCAACACCCCCGAAGTACGCGGCGAGTTCGCCGGACAAGTCTCCCGTCGACATCCGGAGGCGGTCACCCTCTCCGTATCCATCCAGGCCGGCACGACCGACCCGTACCCGGTGGTCCAGCGCCTGACGGCCGGCGGATCCTCCTCCGTCGACGAGGCGGCGCAGGTCTCCTCGGGGGCGACGGGTGATCCGGCGGTGATCCTGCGGCAGGACCTGATCGCACTGCGGCGGGCCAGGAGGGACGTACACGTCCTGCTCACCCTGCCGCGCGAGGTCGACCTCGCGCCTTTCCTTCTGCGCTTGTGGCGCAGCAGGATCGGGGCCGACAGCCTGGACGACCACTACGACTGCGGTCCCGTACTCGCCACCGTCGACTCCGCCACCCTCCTGAGGGACGTCACGGACGTACGCCGGTCTGCCCGGCTGTGGGCGGACGGCGGCTGGAGCGAGCCGCTCACCGCTGCCGAGGCGGCGGTCCGGCAGATCGAGGCCGCCGACACCCTCCTCATGGCCACCCCGGGCGACTCCCCCACCCCAGAGGGCGCGGTCGCCCTCGTACGACACCTCAACAGCCGCGCTCATGTGATGCCCCTGCGGCACCCACCCACGAGCGGCGCGGCACTGACGGGAAGGCGGTCACCCGCGCGGGCACGCGAGGCATGGGCGGCGTCACTGGAGGCAGTCACCCTGCTCCCCGCACCCCCGGACACACCCCCCGCCGTGTCCAGCCTCGTCTGGCGCGCCCGCCGACCGCTGCACCCTGGCCGGCTCGCCGATGCCCTCGGAGAGGTCATGCTCGGCGTACTGCGGAGCCGGGGCCACCTCTGGTTCGCCAACAGGCCGGACGCCGTCATCCACTGGCGGTCGGCCGGCCCCCACCTCGATGTCCGCGAGGCCGACCGATGGCTGGAGGAGTCTGACACCCACGCCTGGGAAGCCGCCTCCGCGCAGCGCCGCACGCTCGCCTCCTGGCTCTGGGACGACTACTACGGCGAGCGGCGCTGCGAGATCGGATTCACCGGACCCGGCCTCGACGCCGAACGCATCATGGGCGCGCTGGACGGGGCGCTGATCACGGATGCCGAGCTGTCGCTGGGGCCGGCGGTCTGGAGCGGTTGGCCCGACCCTCTCTTCGGCGCCACGGCGCCAGATTGATAATGGTATCCATTTCCATATAGCCTCTTCGTGTCAGATCCGGACCGAGGAGTCTCACGATGGCCGTCCCCAAGCGCAAGATGTCCCGCAGCAACACCCGCCACCGCCGCGCCCAGTGGAAGGCGACCACGCCCCAGCTGGTTCCGGTCACCGTCGACGGCTCCGTCCACCAGGTCCCGCAGCGCCTGGTGAAGGCGTACGAGCGCGGTCTCGTCCGCCCGGAGGGCTGAGCGCTCATGACCTCCACCGACCGGCTGCCCGTGACCGTGCTCTCGGGGTTCCTCGGCGCCGGGAAGACCACTCTGCTCAACCACGTGCTCGGCAACCGCGAAGGGCTGCGGGTCGCGGTCATCGTCAACGACATGAGCGAGGTCAACATCGATGCCGCGCTGGTCCGCGGCGGCGAGGCGGCCCTGTCCCGTACCGAGGAGCGGCTGGTCGAGATGACCAACGGGTGCATCTGCTGCACCCTGCGCGACGACCTGCTGGAGGAGGTCGACCGGCTCGCCCGCGAAGGCCGCTTCGACTACCTGCTCATCGAGTCCAGCGGCATCTCCGAGCCCATGCCGGTCGCCGCCACCTTCTCCTTCCCCCGCGACGACGGCGCCACCCTCGGCGACCTGGCCCGCCTCGACACCATGGTGACCGTCGTCGACGCCGCGAACTTCCTGACGGAACTCGCCTGCGGGGACGAACTCGTGGCGCGCGGCCTCGACCAGTACGAGGACGACGAGCGGACCGTCAGCGATCTCCTCATGGACCAGGTCGAGTTCGCGGACGTCATCGTCCTCAACAAGCTCGACCTGGTCGGGCCGGAGGAGGCGCGCCGGCTCCGCGCCGCGCTCTCGCGGCTCAACCCGGAGGCGCGGATCGTCCCCGGCGTGCGCGGACAGGTGCCCCTGGAACACGTCCTGGGTACCGGCCTGTTCGACGTGGAGAAGGCGCAGCAGGCCCCGGGCTGGGTGAAGGAACTCAACGGCGACCACGTACCGGAGACCGAGGAGTACGGGATCTCCTCGCTCGTGTTCCGCTCCGACCTGCCCTTCCACCCCGGGCGGCTGTGGACCTTCGTCACCAAGGGCCTCGACAGCGGGACGTTCGGGCGGGTTCTGCGGTCGAAGGGGTTCTTCTGGCTCGCCAGCCGGCCCCGGGTGACCGGCCTGTGGTCCCAGGCCGGTGCCGTCGCGCGCTTCGAACCGTCCGGCGCCCGCGGCCGGGACACCACGCAGGGCCAGGAGCTGGTCTTCATCGGCACCGGTCTGCGCGCCGACGCCCTGCACGCGGCCCTGGACGCCTGCCTGCTGGCGCCGGGCGAGGCCGTTCCCGCCGACGACGACTTCCCCGCCTGGGAGACGTACGGGATCGAGGACGCCTGCGAACACGAGCAGGCGGCCTGAACCCCAGCCCCGCACACTCCGGGCCGGACGGTGGTCGCAGCCACGGCACCGTCCGGCCCGGCTTCCTTTTCGGCAGGCCCTTCGGAGGAAGCTGGGCGACTCCCCTGACTCTTCAAGGGCCAGGACGGAGGCGAGAGCCGAGAGGGAACCCGCCGAGCCAGTAGGCACTCCTGGGTCAGCATCCCCGCTTCGGCTACATCCCCTCCAAGAGCCTCCGCTTGATCCTCAGAGGCGGCCAATCGCACCGGGCGAACGAATGGCCCGACACCCCCGGACGGACACTCTCTCGAAAGCGTTGGTGCCGCCGGCCTTGGCGAGGATGTCGTTGTAGATGCCCTTGGCGGCGACGGCGCTGAACTCGTTGGCGCCCATGGACATGTTCGAGGAGAGGACCATGACCTCGGGCTTCGGCTTGCCCTCGACCTTGGCGGAGATCTCCGCGATCCGCTTCCGGGAGTCCCGCGACGATCTCCTCGGCCTTGTCGACGACACCGAACACCTTGCCCATGTCGCGCAGCAGGGTGTAGCTGTCCTGGAGGGTCATGCGGGAGGGGTCTTCGTCGCAGCCCTGGGGCGAGATGTAGCTGCGGGCGTCCACCTGGCCCAACTGGTCGCGGGTGGCGAAGCCGTTCTTGGCGTTGAAGCCGTACGAAGTGTTGGAGAGCACCAGGTCGGGCCGCTGTCCCAGCATGGCCTCACGGGAGATGTCGAAGGCGTCGTTCGGTTTGATGCCGCCGTTGGGCAGGCCCGTGATGGCCCCGGCGCGGCCGGGTACCTCGGACCTGCCGTAGCTCTGCTGGTTGACGACGATCCGGTCCTGCACGCCGAGGGCGAGCAGGGTCGACACCTCCGCGACCGAGGCGCCGTTCATGACGACGACCCGCTCGGGCACCTTGGTGAAGGTCTGCTTCGTGCCGCAGTTCTCCAGCGTCACCGGGTAACCCGAGGCGGAGGCCGGTCCCGACGCCGTCGCCTTGGCATCCTTCTTCGCCGGCGGACCCGCGCAGGCCGCGGTGGTCAGACCGACGGTCGCGACCAGAGCGATCGCGGCGAGCCCGTAGGAGGGCATGGATGCTCCTTGGTGACGGGCCGGCCTGCGCCGGTGGCTCACAGCAGGGGTCGAACGAAAGGCGGTTGTCGTTCCTGTGACCCGCCCCACGCCCGTGTGGGACAGGGCGCGCCTCCCCCGGCGGCTCTGGGAGCACCCTCCGAATCCCAAGAACTACTGCCCGTCATATAGCCCGTTCGAGCTCCCCACCCATTCGGCCGGGCCGAGCTGCCGGGTCAGGACGCCGGAGCAACGCCGAGGGGGGTGACGACGGCATCGACCGTCACGCGTCCGGTGCGCTCGAAGTCGAGCACGAAGGTGACGCGGTCTCCCGGGCGCCACAACGGTGACGCCCGTACGGTGAGGGCAGGGCCGAACGGGGACATGGCGACCGCCGTCCGCGCTGGCACGGTGAGGGCCCCGCCATCCTCCCGGTAGGCCCCGTTGACCTCGTTCATGCGGTGCTGGGTGATCTCCGCCGCGCTCGTCGCCGTGGTCGCCGTTAGGACTGTCGCCGCGACGAGGCGGTCGGGGGCACCGCCCGTGTTGACGACGGCGAAGTAGGCGTTGGTGGGGCTTCCGGGAACGGCGGGCAGCAGGAGCCGGCCCTCGCGGACCTCGATCCGGGCCGGGCTGCCCGCGTGGCCGGCGAGGGCCCACGCGGAGAGACCCGAGACTCCCGCGACGCCTACGAGGAGGGCGACGGCACCGGTGCGGACCGCGTCAGCGAGGCCGGTGCGGTCGTAGCGCCACGGGGTGGACGGTGTCGTGTTCATCGCACACCTGCCGGGGAGCGGCGGGCGCCCGCCGCGTGGGGCCGGGGGCGACGGGCGGAGCCGCCGGGCCGCCAGGCGCGCAACCGGAGGCTGTTGGCGACGACCAGGACGGAGCTGGCGGACATGGCCAGGGCGGCGAGCATCGGGTTGAGCAGGCCGACCATGGCGAGGGGCATGGTGACGAGGTTGTAGCCGAAGGCCCAGGCCAGGTTGACCCGGATCGTGACCAGGGTCCGGCGGGCCAGCCGCACCGCGTCGGCGAGAGCCTCGATGTCGCCGCGGACGAGGGTGACGTCGGAGGCGCCGATGGCGGCGTCCGTGCCACCTCCCATGGCGATGCCGAGGTCGGCCCCCGCCAGGGCCGCAGCGTCGTTGACACCGTCGCCGACGACGGCGACGCGGCGGCCTTCCGCGCGCAGACGGGTCACCAGAGTGGCCTTCACCTCGGGAGTGCAGCGGCTGTGAACCTCGGCGATGCCCAGGTCCTCGGCCACGGCGCGGGCGACGGCGGCGCGGTCACCGGTCGCGAGCACCAGGCGCACGCCGAGCCTGCGGAGCCGGTCGACGGCGCGGTAGCTGCCGGGGCGGACCAGGTCGGCGACCTCCAGCAGCGCTTCCGCCTTCCCGTCCACCCGGACCACGACGGCTGTGCGCGCCGTGTCCTCCGCGCGTTCCAGCGCTGGCCTCAACTCCTCGGGCAGGCCGTCCGCGTGGGCCGTGACGACCTCGACGGTCCGCTTGCCCACCCGGCCGCTGACGCCCCGTCCCGTGACGGCACGGAAGTCGTGGACCTGGGGCAGTCCGGCGCCGCCGATGGCACGGCGGGCGTGGGCGGTGATCGCCCTGCCGAGCGGATGCTCTGAACCGGCCTCGACCGCGCCGGCGAGCTCGACGGCCGCGGCCTCGCCGAGGCCGCCGGGCACGGCGGTCACCCGGCCGACACTCATGTGACCGCTGGTCAGCGTGCCGGTCTTGTCGAGGACGACGGTGTCGATGTGCTGGAGCCCTTCCAGCGCCTCGGGGCCGCTGACCAGGACGCCCAGCCGGGCTCCCCGGCCGGTGGCCGCCATCAGCGCCGTGGGGGTGGCAAGGCCGAGGGCGCAGGGGCAGGCGACGACCAGGACGGCGACGGACGCGGTTACGGCCGCCTGCGGATCGGCCCCGGCGCCGAGCCAGAAGCCGAGGACCGTCGCGGAGAGGGTGAGGACGATCGGGACGAAGACCCCGGCCACCGAGTCGGCGAGCCGCTGGGCGCGGGCCTTCCCGGCCTGGGCGTCAGTGACCATACGGGTGATGCGGGCGAGCCGGGTGTCGTCGCCGACCGCGGTCGCGCGCACGACGAGCAGTCCGCCGACGTTCACCGAGCCGCCGGTCACGTCCTGGCCGGGAGCGACCTCGACCGGTTCCGACTCTCCGGTCACCAGCGACAGGTCGACCGCCGAACCGCCCTCGGTGACGTGCCCGTCCGTGGCGACCCGCTCGCCGGGCCGTACGACGAAGAGGTCACCCGTACGGAGTTCCTCGACCGGGAGGGCCACCTCGGCGTCCCCGCGCCGGACCGTGACCTCCTTGACGGCGAGATCGGCGAGGGCGCGCAGTGCCTCACCGGTGCCGAGCCGGGCGCGGGCCTCCAGGAGGCGTCCGAGGAGGACGAAGAGCGGAACACCGACGGCCGCTTCCAGATACACATGGGCCATGCCGTCGTCCGCCGAGGGAAGGAGGCTGAACGGCATGCGCATGCCCGGTTCTCCGGCGCCTCCCAGGAAGAGGGCGTAGACGGACCAGGAGAAGGAGGCGATGACGCCGAGGGAGACCAGGGTGTCCATCGTCGCCGTCGAATGCCGCAGTCCCCGTAGGGCCTGCTGGTGGAACGGCCACGCGCTCCACACCGCGACCGGGGCGGCCAGCGTGAGGCACAGCCACTGCCAGTGGGTGAACTGGGCGGCCGGGACCATGGAGAGGACCAGTACGGGCAGGGACAGCAGCGTGGTGACGACGAGCCGCTGCCGTTCCGGGTCGGTCCCGCCCTCCTCGTCCGTCGCGGCACCGGTCTCCGGGACGGGCTCGGGGCGCGGTACCTCGGCGGTGTACCCGGCCGCCTCCACCGCCGCCACGAGGGTCTCGGGGGTGACCTCGTGGGGGTGCGTCACCCGGGCCCGGCCGGTCGCCAGGTTCACCTCGGCGGTGACGCCCTCCAGCCGGCCGAGCTTGCGCTCCACCCGGCGTACGCAGGCTCCGCAGGTCATGCCGCCCACGACGAGGTCCGTGACGGCGCCCGTCATGGTCTCCGGTGTCATCAGTGGCCGCCCGAGTGGTGTCCGGGAGTCGCGTCGCCCTGCCCGGGGCCGGACGACGCGGGGCCCACGATGCCGGGCGCGACGGGCCCGACCGCAGCACCCGCCGCGTAGGCGCCGGCGAAGACCACGCCCAGCAGGAGGAGGAACCCGCACACCGCGGGCGGGGGCAGGAAGCGGGCGAACGCCCGCTCTCGGGCTGGCGCGTGGTCCACGGAAAACGGCCTCCGGTCACGTCCCGTGCCGTCCCGTCGACGGCGGGTATGACAGGAGTCGGATACCGGGGAGGGGTAGTTCCTCGGTGATGGAGTGACGTGGGTCACACCCCACAAGGTGTCGGCTCCGGGGCGGGCCCCCCGCCGCGGCCCGGGTCCACCCGGGTGGACCCGGGCCGCGGCGTCACGCCGCGCGGGCGCGGCGCGCGAGTCCGACGGCGATGTCGACGGCGAGGAACGCGGCCAGGGTGACGCCGAGGAGGGGCAGGGCCCAGCCGAGCGCGATCACGGCCGGGACGCCGATGATCAGGACGGGCAGCGGGAGCCGTCGCCAGGTCCCGCGCGCCGGCGCCTTGCCGAGGAGCGCGGAGCGGTCCTCGCGGGTGGGGCGGCGCTGCCACCACATGCGGTAGCCCCAGAAGGTCACCAGGATCAGGCCGACGGCGATCAGGGCGAGCAGGATCTGGTTGACGATCCCGAAGAGGACGCCCATGTGGCCCTGGACGCCGAGCTTGGTCAGCTTGGCGAGGACGGGGTAGTCGGCCCAGCGCACGCGCGAGGTGACCTCACCCCTGGCGGTGTCCACCGCGACGCGGTCGTAGTGGACCGGCCAGACGTTGTCGGACTGCGCCACCACCCAGCCACTGGCGGCGTCGGCGGGCGGGGTCAGGGTGACGGTGCCACCGAGGCCGGCCGCACGTGCCGTCTCCAGCGCCTTGTCGAAGTCCGCCGGGTCCGCCTTCGGGCTCATGGCCGACATGTCGTGCCCGGCGTGGCCGGCGTGCTCCTCGCCACCCGCGCCCCCCGCCGGGGCCGGGGCGTCGGGGAGCGTAGTGTCGAGCTCGGGCGCATGGCCCTGGGCGGCGTCGAGGACCTGCCCGAAGCGGTCACCGGCGTAGTGGGACCAGGTCAGACCGGTCGCGCTCAGGAAGAACAGGCCCAGGGCGAGCCAGACGCCGGTCGCTGCGTGGAAACCGCGGGTGCGGCGCACGCCGCGCGCGGTGCGGTCGGGCAGCAGGACCCCGCGCGCGGACTTGGCCCGCTGTCCGCGGCTGCGGCCGATCCACAGCACGAGGCCGCCGGCGACGATCACCCACAGCCAGCTCGCCGCGACCTCGGAGTAGAGCCGGCCGAACTCCCCGAGGTGCAGGTTGCGGTGCAGGTCGTCCAGCCAGGTGGTCGCCGGGGTCGAGCCGAACCAGGTGGTCAGCTCGCCCTTCACCTCGGCCGTGTACGGGTCGACGAAGACCGTGCGCTGCTTCTCCCCGAGCTCGGGCAGGGACAGCACCACCCGGGTGGTGTCCTCCGGGCCCGGCGGGGTGACCACCGAGTCCAGGGTGCCCTCGGGGTGGGCGGCCCGCGCGGCGGCTATCTGCTCGGACAGCGGCAGGACCCGCTCGCCGGTCTTCTCCACCCGCAGCTGGTCGCCGTAGAGGAGCTGGTCGACCTGCGGGGTGAAGGTGTAGAGGAGGCCGGTCAGGGCGGCGACGAACAGGAACGGGGCGACGAACACACCGGCGTAGAAGTGGAGCCGGACGAGCAGGGCGCGCACGCCCTGCCAGGACCGGCCCGCAGGAGTGCTCTCGGGCGGGTCGGCGGGAGACGACGCTCTGGTCGTGTCGGTGGCAGAAGACATGGTGGTGCTCCAGGAAGACGTACGGGAACCACGCGGGGGCTTCCGGGGTGGAGCCGGCGCGGTGAGAACCGCCGGATGGGGCGGGGTGGTGATCAGGCGTACGTCGCCGAGGGAGGACCGCGCCGGGTCCGGGTGCGGGCGAGCAGGACACCACGCGGCATGGGCAGGGTGCGGTCGGGTTCCGCGGCCGGCCGCTCCGGCGGGACCGGAACCGTCGCCGGGACGAAGGCGCGCGGGAGCGGGGGCAGGAGCAGGCGGGACAGCCGTCCCAGGACCCGCTCGCCGTGGATCAGGCACACCGCCGCGCCGAGCGCCGCCAGCGTGTGGGCCAGCGTCATCCCCGGGTCCATGGAGTGCCCGGACGCACCCGGTCCGGCGGGCACGCCGTGGTGCCCGGCGTGGCCCATGTGCTCCATGTGCTCCATGCGCCCCATGTGCATCCCGCCGGGCGTCGCCGTGGCGTCGCCGTGCCCTCCGGCCATGATGTGGAGGACAAGGTGCAGGACGCTCTGGGCCAGACCGAGGACCAGGACGGTCGCCGCGAAGCGGTGACGGCGGAGCGCCGAGAGCGCGCCGCACACGACCGCAAGCACGGCGAACAGCCCCACGAGACCGGTCGTGCCAGGCAGCCGTCCGCCCGCCGCCACGTGCCCGGCGGCACCGAGCAGCAGGCATGCCGAGGCCCCGAGCAGACCCGCCCGGGTCCGCCTCAGCCAGCTCCCGGGTCCGCGCACGGCCACAACGTAGCCCCGGACGGGCGGGGCGACGAACGCCGCTCTCGCGACCCCTCTCCGATCCAGCCGTCCACGCACCGTCAGCATGCCTCCTCCTCAACGGGGTTGGCTCCCAGAGCTGGGAGCGGCGCCCCTCGTCCCGCTCAGGGGTGAGGTCACTCACAGCAATGAACAAAGCGACAAAATGGCAGGAAAGCCCAGACCGGCCTTCCCGAGGACCGGCCGAGGGCGGCCGCCTCGCCACAAGAGTCGCGCCGGAGTCGTGTCTGGTTTCCGGCGGTTGGCCGGAAACCGAAGCATCGGGAGCACGGGTCCGTTCCGCGTGCTGCCGTACGGGCTGCCGGACGGGCGTGGGCACCTCGCGGCCGGGCATGACTCCTCCGTCCGTGAGGACGCGGCGGCATCCTGCCGCCCCGGTACGGACGTGATCGAGAAAGGCGTGTAGCGATGGCTGACATCGGTTCTCTGGAGCCCTTGGCGACGTTCTGCGGCAAGTGTGACTGCGGCTGCCCGCAGCTCTTCGTGGACGAGAGCGCGCCGCCGGAGCGCCGGGTGGTGATCACCGACGACTTCGGACAGAAGGTGGAAATGAGTGCGGACCAGTTCGCCTCGCTCGTCGAGGAGGCGAAGGAGGGTCGGCTGGACGCGGTGGCGGCGGCCTGAGCCGCCCGCACGCGGCCGTTCCGTCCGCCTCGTACGGAGGACGGAACGGCCGCGCCCACGCGACCCACCCGGACCTCACGCGGACCTCACGCGGCGATGGGCACCCTCTCGGGTTCCTTCAGGGACCGGGTCAGCGCCGCCCGGGCTCGGGAGACACGTGACCGGACGGTGCCGACGGGGCAGTGGGCGGCCCGTGCGGCCTCGTCGTACGAGAGGTCGAGCAGCTGCGTCAGGACGAAGGCATCCCGGCGGTCGTCGGGCAGTGCGGCGATCAGGGCCCGGAGCAGGACGCCCTCCTCGAATCCGGGCAGGTCCGTCGGCTGTGACCGCTCGACGACGTCCTGCCAGTCGACGACGTCGGAGACCCGGGGGCGCGACGTCTTGTAGCGGATGCTGTCGATCACCGCGCGTCGGGCGATGGAGAGGAGCCACAGGCGCGCCGGGGCCCTGCCCTCGTAGCGGTGGAGGCTGGTGAGGGCGCGCAGCAACGTCTCCTGGGTCAGGTCCTCGGCCGCCTGGGCGTCGTCGGCGAGTCGGCCGATGTACCTCCGTACGTCCTTCTGGACCGCACGGAGGAAACGGTCGACGGCGTCCGCGTCGCCCCGCGAGCCGGCGAGGGCCCAGGTGGTGAGGTCGTCGTCCGTGACTCTTTCGGACAGGACAGGGCTCATCGTGGGGTCGGGTCCTTCCCGGTGTTCGGGCAGGACGGCGTGCGTCCGTCGGCTGCCCGTGAAGGTTGTGGGCCCCGTGCTCGGGCACGGGGTACTTCCGGACGGCGTACGGACGCGGTCCGGGCGCTCCCGCTGTCAGACGACAGCGGCCCCCACCGGAGGACCCCGGGTGATCAGTGCGTGAACGAGCAACCGCAACCGGGCCGGGCGGACGGACGGCTCGGGACGGAACGTCCGCGGCGGTTCCCACGCCGGCACGGGCATCGCCAGCAGCAGGGCGAAGGGGATCAGGACACGGTCCGCGGCCGCGCGCAGGATGCAGAAGAAGGCGCGCTCGCCGTGGGCGAGCCAGAGCCCGCACAGCAGGGCCGCCGCGAGGTGCGCGGCAAGCATGCCCCAGGAGGCGGTACCGGTCATCGCGGTCATGTCGTGCCCACCGCCACCGTGACCGCCGCCGTGCCCGGCGTGCTGAAGGGCGACTATCGCGGACGATCCGCCGCTCAGCGGCGGCAGCTTGATGCTCCGGGTCAGACCGGCGTCCTCGGCCACGTCGTAGGCACGGGCCGCGGCGGCGAGGTCTCCGTGTGGTCCGCACAGGAGATAGTCGGCCCAACGGCGCGCCAGCGTGGACTCCGCGTCCGGTGCCCTCACCGGTGAAGGGGTCAGCGCCTGGTGGAGAGTGAAGGCCCCGTGCAGCGCGGCCTGCACCGCGACAGTGAATGCCACCACCGCCGCGCGACCGCGCTCCTGGCCCGCCGCCGCCCAGCCCACACAGGCAACGGCCGCGGCGGTGAGGACGAGCACGTGCCAGGGCAAGGACTCACCGGACATCAGGATGTGACCGACGGACGCGAGCACCACGCACACCACCGCGAACATCGCGGCGCGCGTCGCGCGCAGGCTGCCACCGACCGTCATGGCACGAATCCTGACAGCTCGCTCCGGGCGGCAACAGACCAGGGTCGGCGACCGGCACCCGAGTCCGGGATCCGCGCGCCGGAAGGTGGCGGTCCAGGAGCCGACTGCTCGGCGCGAAGAACCACTGTGATCACTCGGCGGCCCACGGTGTCCCACACGGTGGCCTGCCGACCGCACCCCGCACCGTGAAGCGGGATGTGGCGAAACACGCGGTCGGCAGGCCGGAGTCGGACCACGCTCGGGAAGGCGAATTCCAACGTGGTCCGGCGCCGTCATCCTGGCACGCGCAATCTCCTGGAACCCCGCCGCGCGATGCGATTCCCACGTGAGGATCATCCCCCGGCCTGCGGGAACCCGGACGGTTCCGGTACCGACTCTTGCCGCGCGAACGGTCCCGGCCGTCACCCCACCGGGAACTCCACCCGGTCCGGCCCGGGCGATGCGCTGCGGGGCACCGGGGTGCCGGCCCAGGAAGTCGTCACGTCGTGGAACCAGCGCGTCGCGCCGTCCGACTCCTGCGTGTGGGAGGGGTGAACAGGCCCTTTCCGTGCGCTGCGGTGAAGGGTGTGGGATGGGCGGGTTGGACGTGCGGATGCGCGGCGTCACGTGTCGGCACGGCCGGGTGGAGGCGGTCTCGGAGGTGGACCTTGAGGTCGCCGCCGGAGACCGGGTGGCACTGACCGGGACCAACGGCTCGGGCAAGACGACGCTGCTGCGCGCCGTGCTCGGTCTGCACCGGCAGGCCGGCGGCTCCATCCTGGTCGGCGGGCGCGGCACGCGTACGGCCGCCGAGTGGGCCTGGCGGCGGCGCTCCTGCGCCTGGATCCCGCAGAAGCCGGCCGCCGGCCGGTTCCCCTTGCTCGGTGCCGAACTGCTCGCCAGCAGCACCGCACCGGCGGAGGCCACGGAAGCGGCCGGCCGGCTCGGGGTGGGCGGGCTGGTCGAGCGGCCGCTGCACACCCTGTCCGGCGGACAGCTCCAGCGTATGTACCTCGCGCGGGCGATCGGCTGTGTCGCCGCCGGAGCGCAGGTGCTGCTGGCCGACGAGCCGACCGCCGCACTCGACTTCGACGGGCAGGCGGAAGCGGCGAACGTGCTGGCGTCGTTGCCGGTGACCCTGGTCGTGGTCACGCACGACCGAGCGCTCGCCGAACGTTGCGACCGCGTGCTGGAGATGGCGGCGGGCCGGCTGCGGGAGGTCCGGTGAGCACCCTCGCGACCGCCGACGTCGGCACGCTACTCCAGCTCGTCCCGGTACAGCGGGCCGGGCTGGCCCTGCTGTTGGCGGCCGTCGGGCTGCCCGTCATCGGCGTGATCATCGTCGGTCTGGACATCATGCCGGTCCGGTTCGCGATGATGCACGTCGCGCTGTTCGGGATCGCCGTCGGCCTCATCACAGGGCTCGACCCGATGCTGTGTGCGCTGGTGGCCTGCGCCCTGGCCGGGGCCGGCGTCGCGCCCCTGGCCCGGACCCCCGACGGGCTGTCTGGTGCGATGGGGCTGCTGATGAGCCTGGCCATCGCGGGGGCACTGCTGCTCCTGGCGGTGTCCGGGGTGAACGCCTCGGGCGCGTTCGCGCTGCTGTGGGGTTCGATCCTGTCCGTCGGCACACCGGATCTGGCCGTGCTCGGCGTGCTGGCCGTCGTCGTGCCGGCGCTGTTCTGGTGGCGGCGGCGGGACGTCGGCCTGTTGCTGTACGACCGGGAGCTGGCCGAGTGCTCGGGCGTCCCGGTCCGTGCCCTCACCGCCGCGCTGCTCGTCCTGGTGGCGGTGGCGGTCGCCGGAGCGATCAAGCTGACCGGGGCGCTGCTCGTCGACGCGCTGACCCTGCTGCCCGCCCTGGCCGCCCGGCGGCTGGGCAGCTCACTGAAGTCGATCACCCTCTGGGCGATCGGTATCGGGGTCGCGGTGAACCTGACCGGGTTCCTGCTGGCCCTGTGGCTGGACTGGCCCCCCGGGCCCGTCCTCGTCCTGACGGCGGGGGCGGTCGTCCTCGCCGTGCACCTCATATCCGAACGGAGAACCACCTCATGGCGCGCACCGGCGTCCGCATCCCTTCCCTCCTCGCACTGAGCGCGCTCGGCCTGACCCTCGTCACCGGCTGCGGCGGCGACAAGGACGACACGTCCGCCCCCTCCGCCTCGGCACCCGCGGCCGGGGCAGGTGCCTCCTCGGCGCCGGCCGACAGCAAGCAGAAGCCCGTGGTCGTGGTCACCACGACCTGGGAGGGCGCCTTCGCCAAGGCGGCCGGCGCCGACGACGTCAAGGTCATCGTCCCGCAGTCGGTGCACCACGCCCCCGACTACGACCCGAAGCCCTCCGACCTCGCCGCCGTCGCCAAGGCCGACTTCGTGCTGTACGCGCCGTTCGAGCCGTACGCGGCGAAGATCAAGGAGGCGGCGGGCTCGAAGGCGAAGCTGGTCGAGGTGAACCTCGACAACGACCCTGACAAGGTCAAGGCCGAGGTGGACAAGCTGGCCGCGCTGTTCGGCACGGCGGGCGCCGCGACGAAGTGGAAGGCCGGATTCGACAGCGAGTACGGCAAGCTCAACAAGGACGTCCAGGCGGACTGGCCCGGCGGCAAGAGCCCCGTCACGGTCACCCAGGTCTTCACGACGTGGGCGGCGAAGCTGGCGGGCGTCACCCCGGCCGGCACGTACGGGCCGGAGGCGGTGACCCCGGCGCAGCTGGCGGAACTGTCCGCCAAGAAGCCGGCCCTGGTCCTGGACAACGCCCACATGTCGACCGGCACCGTGCTGCCCGACTCCGGCGCCAAGCAGGTGCAGATCGTCAACTACCCCGGCGAGGACCTCGACCTGCTGGCCGTCTACCGCAACGCGGCGGCCGAGATCAAGAAGGGGATGGGCGGGTCCTGACCCCGTAGGCGGCGCGCGCCGCGCGGCGGCTCACTCGGGTGCGTTCCCCGGCGAACGCACCCGAGTGCGGCTTCCGCCTCGTTCCAACTCGCCATGAACACCCGACCCGAACCGGGGCCGGCCACGCGTCCCGCGTGTGGCCGGCCCCGGTTCGTCAGCCCGCCTGGGCGAACGGCGGCCTGCCCGTCGCAGCGTCGGGGCCGGTGGCACTCGCGGTGAGGCGTTCCCGCAGTGCGGCCCGGTCGGGCTTGCCCGCCGCCGTGAGCGGCATCGCCTGGACGACCAGGAGCCGTTCGGGGTGCTTGCGGCGGTCCAGGCCACGGGCCGCCAGATGTGCGCCGAGGGACTCCAGGATGGGAGCCTCCTCACCCCGGGGGACCACACACGCCGCCAGCCGCTCGCCCATCAGCGGGTCGGGGACCCCGACGCACACCACATCCCGGACCTGCGGGTGCGCGGTGAGCTCGCGTTCGACCTCGGCCGGGCTGATGTTGGCGCCACCGCGGATCACGATGTCCTTCAGCCTCCCGACCACGTGCAGGACGCCCTCGGCGTCGAGGAACCCCAGGTCTCCGGTGCGGACCCAGCCCTCGGGCGTGCGGTAGCGGGCGTCCAGGTCGGGGGCGCCGACGTAGCACAGCGGGGACATCGGGCCCCGGGAGATGATCTCGCCTATGGCACCGTCGGCGAGCGCGTCGTGGGTGTCCGGGTCGGCGATCCGGATCTCGGTGACGCGCGGGTCGGGGCGGCCGGCGACGACACCCGAGCCGTCCGTGGGCGGGACCGCGTGCGCCAGCCCGGTGTGGCAGTTCACGCCGTCGGCCGAGCCGTAGAGGTTGACGACCGGGCAGCCGAACGCCTTCGCCGCTGCGGCCGCGGTGGTCTCGTCCAGCGGGGCCCCACCGAGGACGAGCGCGGTGGGCGCCGGAAGTTGCTCGGCATCGGCATCAAGACGTTCGAGCATCATGCGGACCATCGTCGGCACGCCCAGGACGTGAGTGGGCCGGTGCTCCCGGAGGGCCGCGAGGGCGGCGTCCGGGGTGAAGTGGTCGAGCAGGACCAGCGTGCCGCCGTGCCGGGCGAGGGTCACCGCCGTGCCGTTGGAGCCGAATGCGGAGGCCAGCGGGACGAGGAAGAGGCAGCGGGGCGGCGTCCGGTCCGGCATGAGCGACGCGAGGAAGTTGCCGCGCCCGCCGGCCAGCGCGTTGTGCGAGTACGCGATCATCTTCGGCTCGGCCTCGGAGCCGGAGGAGACCAGGATGCGGGCCGCGCTGTCCGGGTCGGGCCGGGCCGGCACGAACGCCTCCGGGTCGCTGCGCATCAGCCCGGCCCAGGCCACCGTGCCCTCGGGTGCCTCCCCGGGGCCGACCGCGACGACGTGGCGCAGGTCGGGCATGGACCGGGTGAGGGTGTGGAGGTCGGCGGCGTGGTGGAAGTCCCGGTGCTGAACCGCCGCGATGACGGCCACGGCCTGGGCACGGCGCAGCAGGCATTCGGCTTCCAGGACACCACGGCCCACCGGGAAGGGCAGGGCGACGGCGCCGAGCGCGGCCAGGGCCAGGTCGGCGATGACGGCGTTGCGGTGGTTGGGGAGTTGTACGCCGACCACGTCGCCCTCGCGTATGCCGAGGTCTCTGAGGCCGGCTGCCAGACATCGGACCTTGCGGTCCAGGGAGGTGTAGCAGAGTTTGCCCTTGGCGTCGAGGATCGCGGTGTGGTGCGGGTCGGCGATCTGGCGGGCCCGGAAGAGGCTGTACAGGTCGAGGTCGGGGCAGGTTCCGTCGGTCGCCCAGGAGCGGCGGAGTCCGGCGGGCAGCAGGTCGTGCAGGTCGACGGTCATGCGAAGCTCCAGGGGGCGATGACGGCGGGGGCACCGTGCTCGTCGCGGTGAATGGCACCGGCGAAGCGCGGATCGTGGTGCAGGTCGGACAGGTCCGTGGTGACCGCGGTCGCGGCCAGTCCGTGACCGTGCAGCCGGGCCAGCGCTTCCGTAGTGGGCAGCGCGGTCAGGTCGTGGGCCGCGGCGGCCCGGGCATCACGGTCCGCGGGGGCGATCCAGCCGTCGGCCGTGGGCAGGGGACGGCGGAACCCGGCGGGGCGGCGGGGGTTCTCACCGCGTCCGACCCGTGCCAGCACGGGCGCGATGAGGGTGTCGGCCGCGCCCAGCAGGGAGGAGTCCACGCGGACTCCATGGCCGGTGCGCTCGCGCAGGAGGAGGCCGGCCAGGACGGCCTCGGTGCCGTGCAGTCCGCCGAGCACGTCGAGCAGCGTCATCAGCGACGGAGCGGGCGGTTCTCCCTCGGCCCGGACCGCCTCGCCGACGCCGGTGCGGGCCTGCACCATGAAGTCGGTGCCCATGGGGGCGTCGTCGATACGGTCCGCCCAGCCGCCGGTGTACGCGTAGACGAGGGCCGGGTTGACCCTGGCCAGGTCCTCCGCGTCCAGGCCCAGTTCGGCTGCCTTGCCCGGGGCCCAGTTGTGGAGGAAGACGTCCGCCCCGGCGGCCATCTCGGTGAGCCTGCGGCGGTCGGCCGCCGCCTTGATGTCGATCTCGACGGCCTTCTTGCCGCGGTTGAGGGCGAGCCAGCGCGCCGATATGCCCGAGGAAGTGGGCGGCATGCCGCGCAGCGGGTCCCCGCCCGGCGGCTCGATCCGGATCACCTCGGCTCCCAGCAGGCCCAGGAGGTGGGCGGCCAGGGGCGCCTGGATGCGCCGGCCGGCCTCCAGCACGGTCAGTCCTGCCAGCGGACCGCCGTCGGCCGCCGGTCCGGTGGGCTTCGCCGTGTGCGCGGGCCGCTGTGACGTTTCGCCGCTGAACGGCCGGAAGGACCACGGGGGTGCGCCGTCAGCCTCGGCATGCCGCTCCACCAGGGTCCTTATCACGCACACCTCGGCACCCGACAGTGCCGCGGCCCGGCGGATCTCCGCCAGTGGCCTGCCGCGCGTGACCTCGTGCAGCACCGGCGGGAAGGGCGCGCACGCCATGGCGTAACGGAACTGGAAGGGGCGCCATCCCGCCCGGATCGCGTCGGCGGGTACCTCCAGCGCCCGCCAGAAGGCGGCCCACGCGCCCGGGTCGAGGGTCTCCAACTCGAAGAGGACTCCCTCGGCGGAAGTGAAAGGCGGCCCTCCCGGGGAGAGTTCGGCCGCTTCGCCCTCGTCGGCGCCGGCGGCGGCCAGGTACTGGGAGACCACGAGCAGTCCTGCCCGGTCCGCGCCGGTGCTCAGGCAGCTCGTTCCGGAGGCCACGCGGGCTTGCCCGATCAGGGCGGCGAGCAGCCCCTGGACGGTGAGCACGGCGGTGGCGGTCGCGGTGTAGTCGGCGGCCAGTCCGGCCGGGGCGCCGGTCCGGCGGCCGTGGACGGCCATCACGCCGGTCGCGGCCTGGACCGTGGCCTCGTCGACCAGACCGCTGCCGGGCCCGCCCCAGTGCGCGGTGGCGGACACGGGGTCGAAGCCATGACCGCTCACCGTGATCCCTCCGTTCCCGGCCGCGCCCTGCGCACGATCCGTACGGGCCCCGAGCAGCTCCAGGTGCGCGGCGACGACGCCGGCGATCTCGGCGGGCCCCGAGACGGTGGCGTCCATCGCGTCGAGTGGTCGAAGGGCCGCCGTGGTTGCTGGTGACGCCATGCCTCTCCTCTCCCGGCGCGCAGCGGTGGCCGGCGCCCGAGTCGTACCGAAGACGGGAACCAGGACGCCGGCGCGCCCGACCAGTTCCACGAAGAGAGAGTCGGACACACGTTCCCGGGAGTTCCCGGGCAGCCGAGGAGGCATCGCCGTGCAGGATCCCGCCGCGCCCGTGGACAGCCCCACCCGATCCGGGCCGGCCCCGGCCGAGTTGGGCGAGCGCGTACGACAGTTCGTCGGCTCCGTGATCGTCCCGGCGGAGCGGGTGCTCGACGCCGGCGGACCGGCGGCGGCCGAAGCCCTGGCCGAGATCCACGCGCGGGCCCGCGCGGAAGGGCTCTGGGCCCTCCCGCTCCCCGCCGGACTCGGCGGCGGCGGGCTGTCGTTCGCCGCGTACGCGCGGCTGGCCGAGGCCGAGGGAGCCAGCGACCACGGACCCGCGGCCCTCGGCTCCGCGCCCCTGCTGGACGTCACCATGCTGTCCCGGCACGCGACCGGCCCGGTCCGCGACGCCTACCTGGGTCCCCTGGTCGCGGGATCCTTGCGGACCTGCTACGCGATGACGGAACCCGACGCCTGCGGCACCGAACCCTGGCTGTCCTCGACCACTGCCACCCGCACGCCGGACGGCGCCTGGCGGGTGAGCGGCCGCAAGTGGTTCGTCTCCGGGGCGGCCGGAGCCGACCTGGTGACCGTGCTGGCCCGGACCGGAGGCGCCCCGGGCGACCGGCACGGCCTGTCGCTGTTCCTGGTCCCGACCGACACGCCCGGGTTCCGGGTGGTGCGGGAGCTGCCCGTGCTCGGCGCGACGGGTCAGTACGAGATCGAGTTCGACGGCGTCGAGGTTCCGGCCGACCATCTGGTGGGGCCGGAGGGCGGCGCCCTGACCGTCGCGGGCGAGCGGCTCGCGATGGGCAGGACGCTGCGCTGCCTGCGCTGGCTCGGCCAGGCTCAGCGGGCCTTCGACCTCATGTGCGAGCGTGCCGTCACCCGTCGCGGGTCGCGCGGCCCGCTGGCGGACCACCAGCTCGTCCAGCAGCACGTGTTCGACGCACTGCTGGCCCTGCGCACCACGCGGCCGCTGGTCCACGAGGCAGTGGCGCTGATCGCCGCCGGACAGGACGCCCGTACCGAGGTGGGCCTGGCGAAGGTGGCCGCGGCGCGGATGCTCCAGCAGGTCGCCGATGCGGCGATCCAGGTGTTCGGTGCGGCCGGCCTGGGCCCGGACACCCCCCTGCCCGCCCTGTTCCGCGGCGGACGGGTCGCGCGGATCCTCGACGGCCCCGACGAACTCCACGTCACCTCGGTCGCCCGCAGGGTCCTCCGCGACCACGCCGAGGGCGCCGCTACACGCGGGTGAGGTCGACCAGGCCGTTCAGCGAGGCCAGGCCGAGGGCCAGGAAGAAGTCACCCCAGACCAGTTCGTGGCACTCGGCCAGGCCCCGGCCCGCGTCGTAGCAGCCGTCCAGCAGCATGCCCGCGGGACGTCCGCAGCTCCCGTACGTGAGGTGGTGCGCGGCCAGGGTGCTCAGGGTGACGACCCCCCGGTACGAGCAGGCGGGCGCCCAGTCCTCGGGCAGACGGGCGAGTTTGAGCAGGGCGACCGCGGTGATGGCCGCGGCCGAGGTGTCCAGGGTGCCGTGCGGGGCCGTGGTGTCGGACGGGGGTACGAATGGACCGGACAGCACGCCCTCCAGCGAGAGCAGCTGCCGGGCCGCCGCTGTCAGGCGACCGCGGTCATGGGCGACGACCTCAGGGCGGAGCAGGGCGTCCGCGACCGCGAGGAGCAGCCAGGCCCGGCCGCGGCTCCACCCCCGCCCCGGCTCCTCGCACGGCTGCCAGCCGGCGCCCCCTTCCTGGAACCGCCAGGCGGGGACCGGTTCCCCGCCGGCCGCGAGGCACAGGTCCAGGTGCCGGTGGAGGTGCTCGGCCGCGGCCCCGGGCGCGACCCCGGACAGCAGCGGTACGGTCCCGGGCACTCCGTCGGCGCGGGCCTGCAGCCGGGAGCCGCCGAAGGCGTCGCCCCAGGGAACGAGGCCGAGTTCCGGGTGGCGGGCCGCGAGAACGGCACGGGCGGCCCGCTCCTGGAGCGCGGCGGCTCCCGCGTCGCCGTCGGCCAGGGCGGTCGGGTACCAGAGGATCAGGCCCCGGGTGACGGTGTCCGCGTCGGCCCAGGGCGCCAGAACCGTCATACGCCCGGCGGCCGCGCGCCGATCGGCCGCCGTTCCGCTGTACCGGGCCCGCAGCCACAGCAGTCCGGCCCAGAAGCCGCCGGTCCAGGATCCGCCGCCGGTCGTCTTCCAGACCCCGTCCCGGGGATCCGCGTACAGCGGGAACCGCTCCCCGACCTGGGACTCGGTGGTGGTGACGCGTTCCATCACGGCGGCCAGGGCCCGGTCGGCCCAGTCGCCCACGACGCCGCTCATGCGGCGGACACCCGGTCGCGACGGGACCACGCGTACGCGACGGCCGCGGCGGCCGTGAACTCGGCGGCCACGAGCAGCCAGCCCAGGCCGTAGTGGCCGGCCTCCGCGAACGGCGCGAACGCGGCGGGGCCGATCGCGAATCCGGCGAAGAAGCCCGCCGCGACGAGGGCCGAATCCTGGCCGGCCCGGCCCGGTTCGGCCCGCTGCATCACCAGCACCATGGACACGGCGTTCGCCGAGACCGCGAACACGCCCACCGCGACGGCACCGGCCCACACCAGGGGGCCCGCCCACCGCGCGGCACCGATGAGGGCCGCCGCACCGACGGCCCCGCACGCCAGGAGCGCGGGCAGCCACTCGGCCCGCCCGGGCCGGGCGGCCCGGGACCACCCGACGCGGCCCACGATCCCCGTGACGCCGAGGACGGCGACCAGGACCGCGGCGACGGCCGGTCCCAGGTCCAGCGGCCCCGACCCGTACAACGCGAGATACGTGTTGACCGAGGCGATCCCCGCGCCGAGGAAGAGTGAGTAGCCGCACAGCCAGGCCGTCATGCCCCGCGGAGCCCGCACACGGCCGGCGGGGGACGCGGGCGGCTCGGGATCGGCGGGCAGGGACCGGTGCGCCCACCCTGCGGCCAGCAACGCCGCGCACGCGGCCGTCCACACGGCGGCACGCCAGCCCAGACCGGCGGCGAGCCCGGCCAGCGGAAGTCCCGCCGCGAAGGCCCCGAGCTGCACGCCCGACTGCTTCATGCCGGTCACGGCTCCGCGCCGGCCGGGGGCCACCGCGGCCAGGACGGCCTTGTTGGTGGCCGGGTTGGCGAGCGCCTGCGGCACCCCGCCCAGGGCCACCGAGCCAAGCAGCAGCCCGGCACCGGGAGCCGCACCGATGAGAGCCAGGGCGGCGGCCGAGGCCACCAGCAGCAGCACCAGCGAGCGGCGAGGCCCGGTCCGGTCCACGATCCGCCCCCCGACCGGGGAGAGGAGGGCGGCGGTGCCGAAGCCGACGGTCGTGGTCAGACCGAGCACGGCCGGCGAGACACCCATGTCGTCCACCAGACGCGGGCCGAGCGCCCCCAGCAGGAACAACTGGAGCATGGAGAACGCCATCGCGCAGGTGAGCAGGGCCGTGAGCCGCGGATTCGCCCGCCCGTCCGGCGGGGCGGCCGCCTCCGTCCCGTGTGACACCACAGATCTCGTCTCCGTTTCTCGCGGTGCGCTGGGGGTGATACGAACCGGTCGGACAGTCAGTCGTGGGCGGTCTTCCGCGGGTTCCCGACGACCCCTATGGCGTGAAACACACCGCGCGGCCACCGGCCGGGCGGGGCGGCTCCCGAGCCATCGGCCCCACGGCGCCCGGTCGGAGCGACCGCGCTGCCGGCGCCTCCGCGCGCCGTCCGCGTGCCCCGTCCGCGCGCCTGGCTCCGCTTGTCACTGCCCATGAGGGCCCGTTAGGGTCGCCACGCCTTGGTGAGCGGGAAATCCGGTGCGAAACCGGTGCGGCCCTCGCCACTGTGACCGGGAAGTCCGGCTCCAGCCCTCGCGGGCAGCCACTGGGTCCTCGGACCCGGGAAGGCGGAGCACGGGCGGTGGTACCCGTCAGCCAGGAGACCGGCCAGGGCACGTCAACCATCCACGAGGTGCTGGAGAGGGTTCGCTGAACCATGCACATAGCCGAGGGTTTCCTTCCTCCGGCGCACGCGGTCGCCTGGGGCGTCGCATCCGCGCCGTTCGTCGTCCACGGAGTACGGTCACTCAGCCGCGAAGTGAAGGAGCACCCGGAGAGCACGCTGCTCCTGGGCGCCTCCGGCGCTTTCACGTTCGTGCTGTCCGCTCTGAAACTGCCTTCCGTCACCGGTAGTTGCTCTCATCCCACCGGCACCGGTCTCGGTGCCATCCTGTTCCGGCCGCCGATCATGACGGTCCTCGGCACCATCACCCTGCTCTTCCAGGCCCTGTTGCTCGCACACGGCGGTCTCACCACCCTGGGCGCCAACGTCTTCTCGATGGCGATCGTGGGCCCCTGGGCGGGCTACGGCGTCTACCGGCTCCTTCGCCGGTACGACGTCCCGCTGATGGTGACGGTGTTCTTCGGCGCGTTCGTCGCCGACCTCACCACCTACTGCGTCACGAGTGTGCAGCTCGCGCTCGCCTTCCCCGACCCGAGCAGCGGTTTCGCGGGGGCGCTCACCAAGTTCGGCTCCATCTTCGCCGTCACGCAGATCCCGCTCGCGGTCAGCGAGGGCCTGCTCACCGTCCTCGTGATGCGGCTGCTCGTGCAGTCCAGCAAGGGCGAGCTCACCCGGCTCGGCGTGCTCGTGACCGGTGGCAGGCGGGACCGTCGGGCCGACGCCGACGCCGAGGCGGTGGCCCGATGAGCCGTAACGCCAAGATCAACACGGTGCTGCTGCTCCTCGTGGCGGCCCTCGCCGTCCTGCCCCTGGCCCTCGGCCTCGGCGACCACAAGAAAGAGCCGTTCGCCGGAGCGGACGCCGAGGCGGAGACGGCGATCACCGAGATCAAGCCGGACTACAAGCCCTGGTTCTCCCCCCTCTACGAGCCTCCGTCGGGCGAGATCGAGTCGGCGCTCTTCGCCCTCCAGGCCGCCCTCGGCGCGGGTGTCCTCGCCTACTACTTCGGCCTGCACCGAGGCCGTCGGCAGGGCGCGGAGCGGGCACGGGCAGCAGGCGACGGCGACGGGGGCCGGGTCTCGGCCGGGGACGCCGCGGACGGCGCCCCGTCGGGTGCGGCGACCGAGCGGTCCTGAACGACCGTGCTGCCGATCGACGCGGCGGCGCACAGCAGTCGCTGGCGCCGCCGCCATCCCGTGGACAAGGCCGTGCTCGGACTCGGCCTGACCCTCCTCGCCATCTCGCTGCCACCGTGGCCCGGCGCGGCCCTCGTCCTGATCGCGGCGCTCGCCGTGCTGCTGGGGCCGGCGGGCGTCCCCGCCCGGCGGCTGTGGCGCTCCTACAAGGTTCCGCTGGGCTTCTGCGTGACCGGAGCCGCCACCCTGCTCGT
Organism: Streptomyces sp. NPDC085481; assembly: GCF_044541845.1. Classification (NCBI taxonomy): domain Bacteria; kingdom Bacillati; phylum Actinomycetota; class Actinomycetes; order Kitasatosporales; family Streptomycetaceae; genus Streptomyces; species Streptomyces sp. NPDC085481. The sequence continues at coordinate 42,969 of NZ_JBITTJ010000009.1, read as the reverse complement.
CCAGGTCGGCGGGCCCGAGGGCCTGGTGGCCCTCGCCCCTGGCGGCCCGGCCCGCGCCGGGGAGTTGCTGCTGCGCACCTCGGCCGCCTCCCTCGGCGTCCTCCTCTTCGCGTTCACCACTCCGATGTCGGATCTGCTGCCCCGCCTGGTCCGCGCCGGGGTGCCCGCGCCGGTCGTGGACGTCGCCCTCGTCACGTACCGCATGAGCTTCCTGCTCCTCGACTCGGTCCGCCGCATCCGGGAGGCGCAGGCCGCCCGGCTCGGACACACCACGAGGGCGGCGACCTGGCGCTCTCTCGGGGGGCTCGGCGCGACCGCGTTCGTCCGCGCCTTCGACCGCGCCGCCCGGCTCCAGGACGGACTCGCCGGACGCGGTTACGACGGGACGCTGCGGGTCCTGCTGCCCGAGGTCCGGATCTCCGGCCGGTTCGTCGCCGCGAGCCTCACCCTGCTCGCCGCCCTTGCCACCCTCACCCTCGTACTGCACTCGTACGGGAAAGGCAGCTGACATGAGCGAGCTCCCCCTCGTCGCCCTACGCGACGCGTCCTTCGCGTACGAGGACGGCCCCACCGTGCTCAGCGGTCTCGACTTCGACATCCAGGAAGGCCGTGCCCTCGCACTGCTCGGCCGCAACGGAAGCGGCAAGACCACGCTGATGCGGCTGCTCAGCGGCGGGTTGAGACCACGCACCGGGCAACTGACGCTGCACGGGCAACCGGTGGCGTACGACCGGAAGGGCCTGACCCGGCTGCGTACCACCGTGCAGCTGGTGGTCCAGGATCCGGACGACCAGCTCTTCGCGGCATCCGTCGCCCAGGACGTGTCCTTCGGACCCCTCAACCTCGGCCTGCCCGACACGCAGGTACGCACGCGCGTCGACGAGGCCCTTGCCGCACTGGGCATCACCGCCCTCGCCGACCGGCCCACCCATCTGCTCTCCTTCGGCCAGCGCAAGCGCACCGCCATCGCGGGAGCCGTCGCCATGCGACCGCGGGTGCTCATCCTCGACGAACCGACCGCGGGCCTCGATCCCGACGGCCAGGAGCTCCTCCTCACCACGCTCGACGAGCTGCGCGCGAAGGGCACCACCGTCGTGATGGCCACCCACGACGTGGACCTGGCACTCCGCTGGGCGGACGACGCTGCCCTGCTCACCCCGTCCGGCGCGCACATCGGCCCCGCGGTCACGTCCCTGTCCCGCACCGACCTCCTGGAGCAGGCCGGCCTGCGGCTGCCCTGGGGTGTCGCGGCCGCCGAACTGCTTCGCAGCCGCGGGCTCCTGCCGGAGCAGACGGCGATCCCTCGCACCCCGGCCGAACTCATCGCCCTGTCCCCCTCGCCTCTCAGGCCGACGATGCCGGCCGATGGGTGACGCCCCCGAGGCTCGACGGATCGTGGTGGACGGCGAGGAACTCTTCGCGATCTCCGGCACGGATCTCGCCCGGTTCATGGCCATCCGGCGTCAGGTCGGCGGGCAGAGCGACCGCATCCGCGCCCTCATGTCTTCCGTGGCACGCCTCACGGAAACCCTGGACGTGCTCGGACCTCTCTTCGCCGAACTGGCCGGCGTTCACGTCTGCGAGGGTGCCGGGTGCCGGTTATGCGCGCTCGTCGCCGACGGCCTCGGCCAGGTGGAGACGGCACGACGCGCTCTCCCCCGCAGCGGTCGCGCCCGCTCCGCCGCGCCGCGACGACCGCCGGGCGACCACCCGCCACCCGGCTCGGCCCGTCATCCGGGCGATCCTCCCCCGCCCGGAGGGGACTGAGATCGCCGCCGTTGGCTGACGGGGTAGCTGGTTCGCCCCGTCAGCCAGACGGGATGCGTCGTAAGAGGGAACCCGGTGAGAATCCGGGACTGCCCCGCAGCCGTGAGCGGGAACGACCGCCGTCACACAGCACTGGACCCGGTACGGGTCCGGGAAGCGACGGCCAGTAGGTGTCCTCCGACCACTCTCGGCGGACGACGTGCCCGCGTGTGGCAGACGGTCTCGATCGGCCTCTCCTTCACTCCCCTCGCTCCCGCCACCCCGTTCTTCATGGCCGCCGGACTGGGGATCGGCATCGCCGGCGCGCTCCTCGACGTGACCAGCGCGGTCTTCTACGGGGTCGGCTACGGCTGGTCGAGCAAGGACCTGGGGGCGGGGGGCCCGGCGTCGGGTCAGGGGTAGGAGACGACCGTGGAGGGGATGGTGTCGGTCCCCGAGGTGGGGGAGCCGGTGTCGTTGATGACGTGCTCGTAGTGGCCGTTGCCGCCGAGGGAGACGACCAGCAGGCTGTGGAACCGCACGCCCGGCTTCACCGGGGCGCGGAAGCCGTGGTCCTGCCGGATGGCCGGGTCGACGTTGTAGTAGCAGTAGCTGCCGAGCCCCCAGCCCTCGTGCGTGGTCACGGAGTCGTCCACGCGGTAGGCGGCGTAGCCCCTGACGGCGCCGTTCTGGATGGCGGCCTGGTTCGGGGCGTCGTACGCCTTCTCGTTCTGGTAGAAGATCGTGCGGCCGCGCTCGCCGTACCACTCGACGTCGTACTTGTTGAAGTGCTCGACGAACAGGCCGGTGGCCAGCACGTCGTCGCCGTTGACGCGGACGCCGTAGTCGGCCCGGTTGGTCTCCCAGCCGACGCCGTCGCCGTGGTCGGCGCGCCAGACCCAGGTGTGGTCGACGATCGTGTCGTCGCTGTTGACGACCATGCCGACGCCGGCCCGGCCGGGGCCCGCGCCGCCGACCCGGAGGTAGACGTCCTGGACGGTGGTCGGGTTCGCCGCGTGGTCGGCGGAGGCGCCCTGCGGGCCGATCTCCAGGAGGGTCGGGGAGTTGACCGGGCCCGCGTCCACGAGGAATCCGGCCAGCCGTACGCCGTCGACGTCGGCGACGCGCAGGGCGGTGACCCCGTTGTCCGGGACGATCGTGGCAAGGCCGAGACCGAGGACGATCGTGCCCGGCCGGCCGATCTCGACGGTGCGGTCGACGTGGTGGACGCCCGGTGTGAAGAGCAGATGGAGCCCCTGCGCCACGGCCTGGTTGAGGGTGGCCGCGGTGGTCCCCGGCTTCACCACGTAGAAGCGGCTGAGCGGAATGGACTCGCCCTGCGGGGTGCCGGTCCAGCTCACTCCCCTGGCATTGACCCGCTTCGCCGGGGCGAAGACCTTGAACTCCCCGCCCTCCCAGAAGAGGAAGGGCTTCTCGCGGGAGACCGGGGTGGTGTCGAGCGTGGTGTAGCGGGGCTCGGGGAAGGACGTGGCGGGCGCGCCCTCGACGCCCGAGAAGACCTGGTTCCAGACCGAGTTGGACCAGCCGCCGACGGCGCTGTCCCGGGTGTACCACTGCTGCTGCGAGTAGTTGCCGATCTGGCCGTCGATCCGGCTGTCGGCGATGTAACCACCGCTGGCCCAGCCGTAGCCGGTGGGCGCCAGGTTGAGCCCGCCCTTGACGTGCATGCGGCGGAACGAGGCCGCCTGGGAGACCGCCCAGCGGTCGGTGCCGTTGACGGGACTCAGCGCCAGGTTCTCGGCGGAGCGCCAGAAGTTCTGGGTGGCGTTGCCGTTGAACCAGCCCGCGTCGACGGTCACGTCGCCGTTGATGGTGGTGTCGTCCGGGCGCAGGCCGAGACCGGCGATCTGCGTGTAGAAGCCGAGCTGCGCGTTGAGGCCGTTGTACGTGCCCGGCTTGAAGAGGAAGGCGTGCCGGCCGGCGCCGAACTGTGCCGACTCCTGCTGCCGGAACACCTCGTCCAGCTGTGCCTGGATCCCCGGCGTCGACGGGTCGACGACGTGCACGTTGGGCCCGAGGTCGCCGCCGCCGGGCAGCGTCGTACCGCCGTCGGCGGTGCCGTACACCTGGAACTCCCAGAGCGAGTAGCCGTATCCGGTGCCGCGGGTCTGGCCCTGGAGGCGTACGTAGCGCGCGGTGCCGGAGACGGGGAGGGACTCGTTGCCGCCGGGGCCGGTCGTGGTGGCGTACGCGGTGGTCCAGGCGGCGCCGTCGAGGGAGGTCTCGATGCGGTACGCCCTGCCGTAGGCGGCCTCCCAGCGCAGGTCGACCCGGCCGAGGGCGGCGGGCGCGCCGAGGTCGACCTGGATCCACTGCGGGTCGGCGAAGGCGCTGGACCATCGGGTGCCGAGGTCGCCGTCGACGGCGGCGGTCGCGGGGGTGCCGCCGTTCTCCTGGCTGGAGGCGGTGACCGGCCGGCCCTGGGAGAGCAGCACGGGCGCGGCCTGGGCCTCGGTCGCGGGGGCGAGCGCGAGCAGTCCGCCGAGCAGAGCGGTGACGAGCGCGAGCGCCCGGGTGCGTGGTCGGGAGCGGGACGGGGCGGCCGTGCGTGTCGCGAACGGGCGGTACATGGCGGCTCCTTGTGGGGTGTGGGGTGCGGGGTCCGGGGTCCGGGGTCCGGGGCCTGTCCGGCGCTGATCCGCCGGACAGGCTCCAGGGGGTGTCGTCACGAGACACCCCTGAGGGGCGGTCAGCCGGCCTGCGCCCGATGGGCGCGGATGATGTCCGCGTACCGCCGGCCGCTCGCCTTCACCGTCCTGCGCTGGGTCGCGTAGTCGACGTGGACCAGACCGAACCGCTTGGCGTAGCCGTAGGCCCACTCGAAGTTGTCGAGCAGGGACCAGGCGTAGTAGCCGGCCAGCGGGGCGCCCTTGCGCAGGGCGCCGGCGCAGGCCGCGAGGTGCTGTTCCAGGTAGCGGGCGCGGTCCGGGTCGTCGACCCGCCCGTCGGGACCGACGGTGTCGGGGAAGGCCGAGCCGTTCTCGGTGACGTACAGGCGGCGTACGCCGTACTCCTCGGTGAGCCGCAGCAGGAAGGCCTCCAGTCCCCCGGCGTCGATCTGCCAGTCCATGCCGGTGCGCGGCACGTCGGGCAGCCGGACCTCCCGCGCGTACGGGACGGGGCCGGCCGGGTCGTCGGCGACGGTCACCGGGAAGTAGTAGTTGAGGCCGTGCCAGTCGAGGGGCACGGCGATCGTCTCGGCGTCGCCGGGGCGCTCGGGCAGCTCGACGCCGTACAGCTCGCGCATGTCGGCGGGGAAGCCGCGGCCGTAGACCGGGTCGAGCCACCACCGGTTGGTGTGGCCGTCGGCGCGGCGGGCGGCGGCGACGTCCTCGGGCCGGGTGGAGGCGGGCGCCACGGTGGAGTGGTTGGTGACGAGGCCCACCCGGGCGCCGGGAGCGGCGGCGCGGACGGCGGCGGTGGCGAGGCCGTGGCCGAGGAGCAGGTGGTAGGAGGCGCGGACGGCGGCGGTGAGGTCGGTGTGGCCGGGGGCCATGCGCCCTTCGAGGTGGCCGATCCAGGCCGAGCAGAGCGGCTCGTTGAGGGTGGCCCACTGGGTGACCCGGTCGCCGAGGCGCTCGGCGACCACGGAGGCGTAACGGGCGAAGTGCTCGGCGGTGGCACGTTCGGTCCAGCCGCCCCGGCTGGCCTCGGCCCGGTCCTGCAGGGCCTGCGGGAGGTCCCAGTGGTAGAGGGTGACCGAGGGGGTGACGCCGGCGTCGAGCAGTCCGTCGACGAGCCGGTCGTAGAAGTCGAGCCCCGCCGCGTTGACCGGTCCGTCGCCGCCGGGCAGGACGCGCGGCCAGGCGACGGACAGCCGGTAGGCGTCGGTGCCGAGCTCCTGCATGAGGGCGATGTCCTCGGGCCAGCGGTGGTAGTGGTCGCAGGCGGTGTCACCGTTGTCGCCGTTGTCGACCGCGCCCGGCGTGTGGGCGAAGGTGTCCCAGATGGAGGGAGCGCGGCCGTCCTCGGCGACGGCGCCCTCGATCTGGTACGCGGCGGTGGCCGTGCCCCACGAGAAGCCGGGCGGGAAGGCGGTGAGGTCGAGGGGGGCGGTGCGGGCGTCGGACACGTCGGACACTGAGGACCTTTCTGCGATACGGGGGGCTGCGGTGCGGGGGGCTGCGGTGCGGGGGGCTGCGGTGCGGAAAGCTTCGACACGGCCCTGAGCGGACGTCACTTGACCGCTCCCGCGGTGAGCCCGGCGACGAGATAGCGCTGGAGGAGCAGGAAGCCCGCGACCACGGGCACGCTCACCACCAGCGACGCGGCCATCACCTGGTTCCAGTACACGTCGTTCTGGGTGGCGTAGCCCTGGAGCCCGACGGCCAGGGTGCGGGTGGTGTCGTTGGTCATCACGGAGGCGAAGAGCACCTCGCCCCAGGCGGTCATGAAGGCGTAGACGGCGACGGCGACGATGCCGGGGACGGCGGCGGGGACGATCACCCGGAAAAGGGCGCCGACCGGTCCGCAGCCGTCGACCCTGGCGGCCTCGTCGAGGTCGCGCGGGATCGAGTCCAGGTACCCGATGAGCATCCAGATCGAGAACGGCAGCGAGAAGGTCAGATAGGTGAGGATCAGTCCGCCGCGCGAGCCGAACAGCGCGATGCCGGTGGCGTTGCCGATGTTGACGTAGATGAGGAAGAGCGGCAGCAGGAAGAGGATGCCGGGGAACATCTGCGTGGACAGGACGGTCACCGTGAACACCCGCTTGCCGCGGAAGTCGTAGCGGCTGACGGCGTACGCGGCGAAGACGGCGACGGCGACGGAGCAGACGGTCGCCGCGCCCGCCACCATCAACGAGTTGATGAAGTAGTCGGCGAGCGGCACGGTCCGCCAGATGTCGGCGTACGGGCGGAAGGTCAGCCCGGAGGGGATCCACCGGAACTTCCCCGAGACGTCCTGAAGCGGTTTGAGGGAGCTGGAGACCATCACGTACACCGGCAGCAGGACGAAGCCGGTGAGCAGGGTGAGGAAGATCCGCCGGGTCCAGAGGAAGGAACGGGGCGGCGCCGTCGGGGACTTAGCCATGGGCCCTCCGTCCGCGCGAGGTGAGCAGGAGGTAGCCGCCCGTGACGAGGAGGAGGAAGAGCAGCAGGAGCACGGACATGGCCGAGCCGGTGCCGAAGTTCCAGGTCTGGAAGGACGACTGGTAGATGTGCAGGGAGATCAGGTCCGCCGCTTCGGGCGCCGCCTTGCCGAAGAGCACGAAGGGCGTGTTGAAGTCGTTGAACGTCCACAGGAACAGGACGAGGACGAGGACCTGGTTGACCGGGCGCAGGGACGGCAGGGTGATGTGGCGGACCTGGCGCCATACGCCGGCTCCGTCGAGGGCGGCGGCCTCGTACAGGTCCCGGGGGATGTTCTGCAGGCCGGCCATCACGGTGAGGAAGGCGAAGGGCCAGCCCTTCCACACGGAGACGGTGAGCAGCGCCCAGAAGCTGTTGTCGCCGATGAGCCAGAAGGCGGGGCTCTCGCCGATGCCGAGCTGGTCGTGCAGGACGTGGTTGATCAGGCCGTTGTCCCGCTGGAACATGAACGCCCAGGTGATGACGGCGGCGTAGACGGGCAGTGCGTACGGGACGAGGAAGACGGCGCGCAGCAGGCCGCGGCCGCGGAAGTCCTCCTGGAGGAAGACCGCGGCGGCGGTGCCGAGCAGCCAGCACAGGCCGACGGACGCCAGCGTGAACAGGCAGGTCGTGAAGAAGGACTTCAGGAGCGCCTCGCCGACGGGGGCGTCGAAGTCGACGGACACGGCGAAGTTGTCGAACCCGGCCCAGGGGGCGGCCGACCAGTCGCGGACGGAGAACTGGGTGAGTTCCTTGAAGCTCATGAGCGCGCCCATGAGCATCGGCACGAGGTGGACGAGGAGTTCGAGGACGAGGGCGGGCAGCAGCAGCACGTACGGCAGTGCGGCGTGCCGGAGCGGCCGCCGGGAGCGGCGCGGTGCGGTGCGCCGCTTCCCGGGCGGGGTGCTCCGCGCCGTCCGCTCGCCCCGGCTGGGGGTGACGGTGGTGGTCATGGCGGGTCCGGGCCTACTTCTTGGGCATCTGCTGCTGGGCCTTGTCGAGCTTGGCGCGCACGGACTGGGTGGTGACGGGGCGGCCGGCGGCGGCGTCGGCGAAGAGCTCCTTCACGGCGGTGCCGACGACGGTCTCGAACTGGGACTCCTCCGGCACCTGCGGCAGGGCGGCGGCGCTGCTCGCGAGCGTGTCGCGGATGACGGCGAGGGACGGGCCGGAGAAGGCCGGGTCCTGCTGGGCGGACCGGACCGGCGGGACGGAGCCGTAGGCGGAGTTGAGGGTCTTCTGCTCGGCGTCGCCGGTCATGAAGTTCACGAACTTCAGGGCGCCGTCGAGGTTCCTGGTGTTCTTGAAGACGGCGATGTTGATGCCGGCGACCATGGAGTTGGTCTGGGCACCCTGGCCCGGCTTGCCGGAGGGGACGGGCGCGGGGGCGACGCCCCACTCGTCGGCGCTCATGCCCTGGGAGGCGAAGGTCTGCGCGGGGGTCTGCCACAGGACCATGGCGGTGCGGCCCTTGGCGAAGTCGCTGAGGGACTGGTTCTGGGCGTACTCGGCGTTGCCGGGGGCGACGATCTTCTGGGCGGCCATGAGGTCGACGTACTGCTTCACGGCGGCGACGGCGCCGTCGGAGGTGAAGTCGGCCTTGCCGTCCGGGGTGAAGAAGTCCGCGCCGTGCTGCTTGCCGAGCACGAAGACCTGGTGGATGTTGTTGGCGAGGTTGCCGCCCTCGACGCCGATGGCCGACTTCCCGTCCACGGCGAGCTTCCTGCCCACCGTGTTCAGCTCGTCCCAGGTGGCCGGCGGCTTGTCGATGCCGGCGTCCTCGAACATCTTCTTGTTGTAGTAGAGCGCGTAGGCCATGGAGTAGAGCGGGACGGCGGCCGGGTCCTGGCCGGGGACGCCGGTGGAGCCGAGGGCGGACTCGACGAAGCGGTCCTTGCCGCCGATCTTCCCGAGGTTCTTCTGGTCCCAGGGCAGCAGGGCGCCGGTCGCCTGGAGCGAGGCGCTCCAGGTGTTGCCGATGTTGAGGACGTCGGGGCCCTGGCCCGAGGTGGTGGCGGTGAGGATCCTGTTGAGCAGGTCGGACCAGGGCACGACCTCCAGCTTGACCTTGATGCCGGTCTCCTTCTCGAACCGGTCGAGTTCGGGCTGGAGGATCTTCTTGTCGGCCTCGACGCTGGGGCCCTGGTTCGAAGCCCAGTAGGTGAGGGTCTTCGGCTGGGAGCCGGAGCCCGAGCCGTCGGTCGTGCCCCCTCCGCAGCCGGTCGCGGTGAGGGCGAGGGAGAGGGTGACGGCGCCGGTGACTGCGGCTCTGATAGTGCGCATGACTCCTCGGAAACCTTTCACACGGGGCTTAATTTAGGACGTGAGTTAAACTCCAGGGGAAGGGTGCGTCAAGGCTTTGCGCCGGGTGTATCTTGCGAACCGGGCGCTTACGAACTGGGGGTACGGTGCGAGCAACGAGTGGCCGCACGGTGCGTGACCTGCGGCGGGAGAACCGCACCGCGGTGCTGCAACGGCTGTACTTCGACGGGCCGATGAGCCGGCTCTCGCTGGGACCCGCGACCGGACTCAGCTCGGGCTCGGTGAGCAACGTGGTCGCCGAACTGGTCGCGGAGGGCCTGGTCGAGGAGGCCGGCAGCGTCGACTCGGCGGGCGGCCGGCCCCGCACCCTGCTGCGGATCAGCCCCGGCAGCGGCTGCATGATCGGCGTGGACGTCGGCGAGACCCGGGTCAGGATCGAGCTGTTCGACCTCACCCTGACCGAACTCGCCCGCACCGAGCGTCCGTTGGCGGTCGACAGCCGTGCGCCGCACGACCGCTACGAGGTCGGCCTGGTCGTCGGCCACATCCGCGAGGGCATCGCCGAGGTGCTGCGCACCGCCGGCGTGGACCCCGCCCGCCTGCTCGGCATGGGCGTCGGCGTCCCCGGCATCGTCGCCCGCACCGCCGCGGACGGGGCGGCGGACGGCGCGGTCGTGCACGGCCAGACCATCGGCTGGGACGCGGTCCCGCTGGAGCGGCTGCTGCGCGAGAGTGTCGACCTGCCGCAGACCGTCCCGTACTGGATCGACAACGGCGCCCGCACCCTCGGCCAGGCCGAGCTGTGGTTCGGTGCCGGACGCGGTGCGCACAGCGCCGTGTTCGTGCTCTTCGGCTCCGGCGTCGGGGCCTGTGTCGCGACCGATCCGCTGGGTCCCGGCCGCGCCCTGGAGTGGGGCCATCTGACCGTACGGGTCAGGGGACGCCGCTGCCGTTGCGGCGCCCGGGGCTGCCTGGAGGCGTACGCGGGCGCCGAGTCGCTGCTCGAACGGTGGCGGGAGGCGGGCGGACGGCCCCCGGCGGGCGCGGACGAGGAGACCGCGCTCACCGCGATGCTGACCGCCGCCTACCCGGCGGCCGGCGCGGAGCACACACCCGACGCCACGGCCCTGGCCGTCCTGGAGGAGACCGCCGAATACCTCGGCGCCGGCTTCGCCGACCTCATCAACCTCTTCCAGCCCGAGCGCATCCTCGTCGGCGGCTGGGCCGGCCTCCAACTCGGCACCCGTTTCCTGGACACCGTGCAGGAGTACGCGCGGGAGTACGCCCTGCGCTACCCGGCGGCCCGGGTCACCATCGGTCTCGGCACCCTCGGCCCGGAGGCGGTCACCGTCGGGGCGGCCATCCTCCCGCTGGCCGACTTCTTCGCCCGCGGCGGGCGCCGCACCGAGACGGGGCCCGGCGAGAGCGCCGAGGAACAGCCCGGGTGGGCGACGACCGTCCGCGAGCGGGCGGCGCACTGAGCCGGTTCGCCACCGCATCCTCCGTGCACCGTGCGGCGGACCGGGCCGGCGGCCCGTCCTGGGGCAGGTCCGGGGGCCCGTCCGGCGGGCCCGTCCCCCGCACAGCCGGCCGCCCGGTGCACCTCCTCGGCCCCGGCGCGCCGCGCAACGGCGCACACCTCGGCCACGGTGTCGCCGCAGCGGACGACCAGGCGGCCGCCCCGGGCGCGCAGCGAGCGATCCAGGTCGGCGAGGCGGTCGGCGAGGAAGGCGAGCCGGTTGGGCGCGGCGAAGCCGGCCCGGTCCACGGCGGGGTCGCGGACGAAGAGCGGCACGACGTCCCGCCCGCCCGCCGCGGCCGCGCGCAGCGGCGGGTGGTCATGAAGGCGGAGGTCCGCGGTGAACAGGACGACGGAGACGCTCATGAGGCCGCGCCCGGCTTCTCCCCCGGCTTCTCCCCCGCCTCCCCCGGCTTCTCCCCCGTCTCCCCCGGCTTCTCCCCCGTCTCCCCCGGCTTCTCGGCGGTCGGCTCCGCCTTCTCCGCCGTGCGCGCGATGTTCCGCGCCATGCCGCCGAAGACCACCGCGTGGAACGGGGCCACGCCCCACCAGTACACCTGCCCCGCGAGCCCGCGCGGGTGGAAGAGCGCGCGCTGCCGGTAGCGCGTGCGGCCGCCGTCGTCGCGTTCGACTGCCATCTCCAGCCAGGCGAGCCCCGGCAGTCGCATCTCCGCGCGCAGCCGCAGCAGCCGCCCGCGTTCGATCTCCTCGACCCGCCAGAAGTCGAGGGCGTCGCCGACCCGCAGCCGCTGGGCGTCCCGGCGCCCTCGACGCAGGCCGACCCCGCCGGCGAACCGGTCGAACCAGCCGCGCACGGCCCATGCCAGGGGGAAGGAGTACCAGCCGTTCTCGCCGCCGATCCCCTCGATGACCCGCCACAGCGCCGCCGGGGACGCGGCGACCGCGCGGGCGCGTTCGTCGGTGTAGAGGCTGCCGCCCGCCCAGTCCGGGTCGGTGGGCAGGGGGTCGCTGGGGGCGCCGGGAAGGGAGGCGGAGGACCACCGGGTGGCCACCTGGGCGTCGCGGACCCGCTGGAGCGCGAGCGCGAGGGCCCGGTCGAAGGGGACCGGCCCACCAGGAGGGTCGGGCACGTGGCGCCTGATGTCGGAGTCCGCGCAGACCACCTCGTACCGCAGGGACTCGGCGAGCGGCCGGGCGAGGGAGGCGGGCACGGGGGTGACGAGTCCGATCCACTGGCTGGACAGGCGCGGGGTGAGCACCGGGACGGACACGATGAGCCGCCGGGGAAGCCCGGCGACGGCCGCGTAACGGATCATCATCTCGCGGTACGTGAGGATGTCCGGGCCTCCGATGTCGAAGCTCCGGCTGACGTCCGGCGGCATCCGCGCGCTGCCGACCAGACAGCGCAGGACGTCGCGCACCGCGATGGGCTGGACCCGGGTGCCGACCCAGCTCGGGGTGACCATCACGGGCAGGCGTTCGGTCAGATAGCGGAGCATCTCGAAGGACGCCGACCCGGAGCCGATGACCACGGCGGCCCGCAGCACGGTCGTGGGCACGCCGGAGTCGAGCAGGATCCGGCCCACCTCGGCGCGCGAGCGCAGGTGCGGGGAGAGCCGTTCCTCCGGCACGTCGCGAGGGGTGAGACCGCCGAGGTAGACGATGCGCCGGACGCCCGCGGCGCGGGCCTGCTCGGCGAAGGTACGGGCAGCGCGCCGGTCGGTCTCCTCGAAATCCGGACCCGACCCCATGGAGTGGACGAGGTAGTACGCGACGCCGATGCCGCGCAACGCCGCTCGCAGGCTCGTCGCGTCCGTGACGTCTCCCCGGACGATCTCGACGCGGTCCGCCCAGGGGTGGTCCGCGAGGTGGGCCGGGGTCCGGGCCAGGCAGCGCACGGGGTACCCGGCGTCGAGGAGTTCGGGGACGAGCCGGCCGCCGATGTAGCCGCCGGCGCCGGTGACCAGGCAGCGGGCCTGGCCCGGTGGGGTGGGCTGATGGGTCGCCATGGGCTGTTCCCTTCCGTTGACGACCATGTTTCCCCGCCCGAGGGGGTTTCGGATGCACCCGGAACCATGGCGCGAGGTCGTTTCGTCGGACACCATGACGCGCAGATGATCGTGACGACGGTGAAACGGAGGAGTGCTGCATGAGCGGAGTGGGGCGCAGGACGGTGGTCTCGGCGGCCGGTGGAGCGGGTCTGGTCGCGGCCCTCGCGGCCTGCGGTGGCGGCGGCGCGGACGGCGGCGGCACGGGAGGCGGCACGGGAGGCAAGGAGGGCACCGACGGCTCGGGGGGCGGCGACGGCTCGGGCGGTACGGACGCGTCCGGTGGCACCGAGCAGAGCGCGCCGCTCGCGCGGACCGGCGACATCCCGGTGGGCGGCGGCAAGGTGATCGAGGGCAAGGGCCTGGTGATCACCCAGCCCAAGAAGGGCGAGTTCAAGGCCTTCTCCTCGCGCTGCACCCACCAGGGCTGCGCCGTCAGCGGGGTCTCGGACGGGGTCATCGTGTGCCCCTGCCACCAGAGCCGCTTCGACGCCTCGGACGGCAGCGTGAAGAAGGGCCCGGCGACGGCACCGCTGGAGCCGGCCCCGATCGAGGTGACCGGGGACGCGATCAGGCTGGCCTGACGCCGTCCGGTCCGGTCCGCCGCGCACCCGCCCGGCGCGGGGCCTTCCAGCAGCCGAGGATCTCGTCGGTGGTGGCGATGGTGGCGACGAGCGCGAGGGTGTGGCGGACCAACGCGGGGGTGTAGTCGGCCGGCACGCCCGCGATGGCGTCCGACGGCACGACCACCGTGTAGCCGAGGTTGACGGCGTCGAAGACCGCGTTGGGAATCGCCACGTTCGCGGAGACCCCCGTCACGACCAGGGTCCGGCAGCCGAGGTTGCGCAGCAGGGCGTCGACGTCGGTGCCGGCGATGGGCGAGAGCCCGTGCAGTCGCCGGACCACGAGGTCCTGCTCGGCGACCTCGATGGGTTCGGCGATCCGTACGGCGGTGCTCCCGCTGTGCTGCTGTACGGGCAGCCGGGCGGCGGCCCGGAAGAGGCGGGCGTTGCGGTTGGCGCCGCGCCCGTCGGGGCGCCGCTCGGCGACGGCGTGCAGGACCTGCACGTCGGCCTCGTGCGCGGCGGCCACCAGCCGGGCCACGTTGCGCAGGGCGCCCGACGAGCGGGCGACGGCGGCGAGTTCGGGCAGCGCGCTGTCCTTGCCGACGACGCCCTGCTGGCACTCGACGGTGAGCAGCGCCGCGCCGTCGGGGGCGAGCTGTTCCCTGAGCTGTTCCCACTGCCTCACGGTCTCCTCCTCGCGGTCACCGCCTTGCACCCGGGCGGAAGACCCCCCATGATTTCTGACACTCCATCAGAAATCCAGAAGGGTGCGGACGATGACCGTCGCACAGCGCCATGGACGCCGGATCATGATGACCCCGGCCGAGCTCGACACGTTCCTCGCCGAACAGCGCACCTGCCGGGTGGCGACCGTCTCGGCCGATGGGAGGCCGCACGTCAGCGCGCTCTGGTTCGCCTGGGACGGCACCTCGCTCTGGCTCTACTCGCTGACCCGCAGCCGCCGTTGGGCCGAGCTGACGGCACGGCCGCGGATCGCGGTGGTGGTGGACGACGGCGAGGAGTACGGGGAGCTGCGCGGGGTGGAGCTGTCGGGCACCGTGGAGTTCGTGGGCGAGGCGCCGCGCACGGGCGAGCCCTGCCCGGAACTCGAGGCGGTGGAACGGCTCTTCGCGGCGAAGAACTTCGGCCTGGACGCGATGCCGCACGACGGCCGGCACGCCTGGATGCGGCTGACCCCGCAGGCCGTCGCCTCCTGGGACTTCCGTAAGCTCGCCGCACTCTGAGGCCCGCCCCCGCCCGGGACTTCCGTGAAGCCCGCCGCGCTCAGGTGCCCGCTCCCGCCCTGGGCATCAGCCGGCGAGCGGCCCCCCGGCCGTCCGCAGCGCGTCGACCACGGCGCGGATCGACGGCCGGCGGCCGGCGTCGGTGCGCCAGGTCGCGTAGATGTGCCGGCGCACCGGCTGGCGTACGGGCACGAAGGCGATGTCCTCGCCCATCGGCAGGCGGCCGAGCCGGGGCGCGACACAGACGCCGAGTCCGGCGGCGACCAGGGCGAGCTGGGTGTGGTGGTCGCCGGCGACATGGGTGACCCGGGGCTCGACGCCCTTGGAGCGCAGGGTGAACATCAGCCAGTCGTGGCAGAACTCGCCCGCGGGCCAGGAGACCCACTCCTCGCCCGCGAAGTCCTCCAGGTCCACGGTCTCGCGCCCGGCGAGCGGATGGTCGGCGGGCAGGGCGACATCGGCGGAGTCGTCGAGCAGATGGGCCCGCTCGAGACCGCCCGGCAGCGGGGCCCGCTTGTTGTTCCAGTCCAGGACGAGGGCGAGGTCGCTGTCCCCGCGCAGCACCTCGCGGACACCCTGGTCGGGCTCCAGCTCGGTGGTATGCACGCGCAGCTCGGGGTGGTCGGCGCGCAGGGCGCGGATCGCACGGGGGAAGAGGCCGCGCATGGCCGTGGGGAAGGCGGCGAGCCGCACCTCGCCGACGACCTGGCCGCGCTGCGCCTCGATGTCCGCCTGGGCGAGCTCGACCTGGGAGAGGATGCGGGCCGCGTGCTCGGCGAGCAGCAGCCCGGCGTCGGTGAGCCGGACGCCGCGCCCGTTCTTGGCGAGCAGTTGCTGGCCGACCTCGCGTTCCAGCTTGGACAGCTGCTGCGAGACGGCGGACGTGGTGACGTGCAGCCCTTCGGCGGCGCCGCTGACGGAGCCGTGCCGGGCGAGGGCGTCCAGGGTCCGCAGGCGCTCCAGATTCAACATATAAGCAATCCTAAGGCAACGACTCCAGGAAATCTCACTGGTGCTAAGAGGTGGCCTGCCTCAGACTGAAGGACATGAGCAGCTCCGCCCCCTCCTCCCCCGCCCGCCGGCCGCACGGTGTCGACTGGCGCGTCCGCTTCGGCGTCCTGGCCCTGATCTGGGGCTTCAGCTTCCTCTTCATCAAGGTCGGCACGGACGGCTTCGCCCCGTTCCAGGTGACCTTCGGCCGGCTGCTCTTCGGCACGGCGGTGCTCGCCGTCGCCCTCGCCGTGAAGCGCGACCGGCTGCCGCGCGGCGCCCGCACCTGGGGCCATCTGACGGTGGCCGCCTTCCTCCTGAACGCCCTTCCGTTCTCCCTCTTCTCGTACGCCGAGCTGAGCATCCCCTCGACGCTCGCGGGCATCTGCAACGCCACCACCCCGCTGTGGGGCATGCTCCTGTCGCTCGTCGCGCTCTCCGAGGACCGTCCGACCCGGGTGAGGGCGGCGGGTCTGGGCATCGGCTTCATCGGCGTCCTGACGGTGCTCGGCGCCTGGCAGGGCTTCTCGGGCCTGGACGTCACGGGCACGGCACTGGCCCTGCTCGCCTCGGCCAGTTACGCGGTGGGCTGGATCTACGTCCGCCGCACGCTGGCCGGCACGGGCGCGTCGAACCTGGCCCTCGCGGGCTCGCAGGTCGGCGTGGCGACCCTTCAACTCGCCGTCGTGACTCCCCTGTTCACCACCTGGCCGAGCAGCGTCGAGGTCCTGCCGCTGCTCGCGGTGATCGCCCTGGGCGCGCTGGGCACGGGGTACGCGATGCTGCTCCAGTACGGCGTGGTGGCCGAGGTCGGCCCGACGACGGCGTCCATGGTCACGTACTTCATCCCGGTCATCGCCACGGCCGCCGGCGTGGCCCTGCTCGGCGAGCACCTCACCTGGAACACCCCGGTAGGCGCGGTCATCGTCCTCGCGGGCGCGGCCCTCACCCAGACCCGCGGCCCCCTCCGCCGCCAGAACCCCACCCGGACCCCGACAGCGGCCGCCTCCCCGGCCC
Organism: Streptomyces sp. NPDC085481; assembly: GCF_044541845.1. NCBI lineage: Bacteria > Bacillati > Actinomycetota > Actinomycetes > Kitasatosporales > Streptomycetaceae > Streptomyces > Streptomyces sp. NPDC085481. The sequence continues at coordinate 26,526 of NZ_JBITTJ010000009.1, read as the reverse complement.
CCGCACGCACCCCCGCGGCCAGGCCCTAGCCAGGGGCTGTCTCCTAGCCGTAACTCCGCGCGGGCGCGGGCCCGGCCGCGTAGGCGACCGCGTCGGCGAGTGGGGCGAGGTCGGCCGGGGTCAGACCGGAGACGGTGAGGCGGATCGCCGGGCCGGCGTCCATGCGGAAGCGGGCGCCGGGGGCGACCGCCCAGCCCGCGCCGAGCATGCGGGCGACGGCGCCGGTCTCGTCGGCGACGGGGACCCACACGTTCATGCCGCCGCACCCGTGCGCCTCCACCCCGCGCAGCCCGAGCGCGCGGACGAGACCGTCGCGCCGCTCCCCGTACGCGGCCGACACCTCCGCCGGATCCACCGCCCCGGTGGCCCACAGGTGCACCACGGCCCGCTGGAGCAGCCGGCTGACCCAGCCGGGGCCGAGCCGCTGCCGCCCGAGGACCCGGTCGACGGTCTCGGGGTCCCCGGTGAAGGCGGCGATGCGCAGGTCCGGCCCGTACGCCTTGGCCACCGACCGCACCAGCGCCCACCGCCCCGCGCCGGTGGCGAGCGGGTGCAGCGGCTGGGCGACGATGCCGTGCCCGTGGTCGTCCTCGATGAGCAGCACCTCCGGGTGGGCGGCCAGGACCGTGCGCAGCTCCGCTGCCCGCCGCTCCGTGACGCACGCGCCGGTCGGGTTCTGGGCCCGGTCGGTGACGATCACCGCCCGCGCCCCGCCCCGCAGCGCCCGCGCCACGGCCTCGGGCAGTGGCCCCTCGTCGTCGACGGCGACCGGCACCGGCCGCAGCCCGAGCGCCGGCACGAGATCGAGGAGGCTGCCCCAGCCCGGGTCCTCGACGGCGACGGCGTCCCCCGGCCTGAGATGCGCGAGCAGCACCCGCTCGATCGCGTCGAGCGAACCGGACGCGACACCGAGGGGCCCGTCCGGCACGCCGTCGGCGTCGAAGGCGGCCCGCGCGAGCCGCGCGAACTCCTCGTCGACCGGCGCCTCCCCGTACATCGGGGGCCGCACGGCGTACTCCCTCGCGACCGAGGCGAAGGCCGCGTCGAGCGGGGGCAGCAGCGCCGGGTCAGGGCTGCCGTTGCTCACGTCCCGCACCCCCTCGGGGGCCTCGACCCGGATCGACCCGCGGGCCGTCGTCGCGGGCGCGGACCGCACCCGGCTGCCCCGCCGCCCGTCGGTCTCGATCACTCCGCGCTCGCGCAGGGTGCGGTAGGCGGCGGCGACGGTGTTCGGGTTCACCCCCAACAGCCCGGCCAACTCCCGCATGGGCGGTAGCAGTTGCCCCGGCCGGAGAGACCCGGAGCCCACCCCCCGCTCCACGCTGGCGGCAATGTCCGATGCGCGACGACCCTCGATCCGATACTCTCCTAGCACAAACAACAGTATGCACTAGTGCAATGGAGAACGCCATGACGGAGACGGCGGCCTACGAGCCCACCGAGCGGACCGTCCCCAGCCGCTCCCGCAAGCGCGCCTCGTACGACCGCGCCTTGGTGCACGCGATACTCGACGAGACCTACCTCTGCCACCTCGGCTTCGTCCGTGACGGCGCGCCCGTCGTCCTGCCGACCCTGTACGGCCGGGTCGGCGAGCGGCTCTACGTGCACGGCTCGACCGGCTCCCGGCCGCTGCGGATGGCGGGCCGCGGCGAGAGCGCCCCCGGCCTCCCGGTCTGCCTGACCGTGACCCACGTGGACGGCCTGGTCCTCGCCAAGTCCGCCTTCCACCACTCGATCAACTACCGCTCGGTCGTCGTGCACGGCACCGCCCACCAGGTCACCGACCCGGAGGAGCTGCGCACCGCCCTCGACGCGCTGGTCGACCACGTCGTCCCCGGGCGTTCCTACGACTCCCGCCCGGCCGACGCCAAGGAGCTCGCCGCCACGGCCGTGCTGCGCCTCGACCTGACGGAGGTCTCCGCGAAGGTCCGCACCGGCGGCCCCAACGACGAGCCCGAGGACGCCGCACTCCCGCACTGGGCGGGCGTGGTCCCCGTACACCGGGGCTATGGCACGCCGGTCCGGGCCGCGGACCTGGACCCGGCCATCGCCCTCCCCGACTACCTCACCTCCCTCTGAGGACCCGCGATGCTGATCCACCCCTGGGACGCGCCGCAGGACGAGCACGAGTGGCGGACCTGGCTGACCGCCCACGACTTCGGCCAGCTCGCCGTGAACGGTGCCTCCGGCGAGCCGCCGTGGGTGCAGCCGGTGCACTTCCGCTACGAGCCCGAGCCCGGCCCGCATGGCCAGGTGATCGCCCACCTGGCCCGCCCCAACCCGCTCTGGCGCGACCTCGAACGCAACCCGGCCGTGCTCCTGAGCGTGGTCGACGACTACGTCTTCGTACCCGGGCACTGGACCGCCCCGGAGGGCGCCCCCTCCGAGCACGGCACCCCCACCTCGTACTACGCGGCCGTCCAGCTCCGCTGCACCGCACACGTCGTCGACGACCCGGAGGAGAAGGCCACCCTCCTGAACCGCCAGGTGGCCCACTTCCAGCCGGAGGGCGGCACCGCCCAGGTGCGCCCGGGCGAGCCCCCGTTCGGGCGGATGCTCCCGGGCCTCCGCGTCCTGCGCCTGCAAGTGGACGACGTACGGGCGAAGTTCAAGTACGCGGGCAACAAGGCACCGGAGATCCAGGCGCGGGTCGCGGCCCGGCTTGCCGAACGCGACGGCCCCTCCGACCGCGCGGCGCGCGCCCACCAACTGCGCCGCCGCACCGGCACGGCCTGAGCGGGCCCGGCCTAAGCCGACACGCCCCGAGCCGACACGCCCTGAGCCGACACGCCCTCGGCCGCCACGGCCGCCGCGACCCCGGCCGCCGCGACCCCGGCGCGACGCCTTCGCGAGGCCGCCGTCCTCGCCTCCGCGAAGGCGAGGCCGGTGACGGCGACCAGCAACAGCAGCGTCCCGACCACGGTCGCGGCGGTCAGCCGCTCCCCGAGGAGCGTGACAGCGACGAGCGCGGCGCTCACCGGCTCCAGGAGCATGATCACGGAGACCGTGGCGGCACGGACCACGGCCGCCCCGGCGAAGTACAGGGCGTAGGCGAGCGCGGTCGGCACGGCGGCCACGTACACGAGCAGCCCCAGTACCTGCGCCGGCGCGTCCGTGTGCGGGACGAGGCCTTCCAGCGCGGCCATCGGCAACAGCCCCACGGCCCCGATCGCGAAGGCCCAGGTGGTGGTCGACAGGGCGTCCGCGGCGCCGCCGTCGCGGCCGAGCCACCGGGTCAGCAGGGTGATGGCCGCGTACCCGGCGGCGGACAGGACGGCGAGGCCGACACCCAGCGGCCGTACTTCCGCGCTGCCGCCGCCGAGGACGAGGACGCCGAGCCCGGCGAGCGCCCCGCCGACGGCCGCGGCGCCGCCCGCGCCGATCCGCTCGCCCATGAGCAGCCGCGCGCCGACCGCGATGAGCACGGGCCCGGCGCCCAGTGTGACGACGGTGCCGACGGCGAGGCCGGTCGCCTCGACCGCGGCGAAGTAGGCGCTCTGGAAGATGGTCAGGCCGGTCCCGGTACCGAGGATGCGGACCAGCCGGCGCCCGCGGGGTTCGGCGGCCCGGGGCCTGGACCCGCGGCGTAGCGCGAGCACGCCGAGCAGCAGGACGAGCCCGCCGACGCAGCGCCAGAAGGAGAGGGCCAGGGGACCCATGTCGCCGGCCCGGAAGACCAGGGAGGCGGCGGCTCCCGCGGTGCCCCAGGCGATTCCGGCGACGATCAGGTAGGTGAGGCTCCGCCCGGTGGACAGGGCGGAACCGGAGGTGTTCGACACGTGCGTTCTCCGTGTGAGGACGAGGGAAGGGTGGTCGCTCGGCTCCGCGGGCGGGCAGCGACGAACCGCTCGGGGGCCCGTACAGGCCCGCCCGAGCCCGGTCCTCGTCGGGGAGGTTTGCCGCCCGCGCTAGGCGGCGGGAGGCGGAAGAACGGTCGAAGGCATGATCGGCACCCTACGGCGCGGTCCGTCCGGCGGACAACCCGGCCTCGTCGGGCGCGGTCTCCGCCGCCCCGGCCACCGCTTCCGGGCCGCCCGCCGGCGGCTCCGCCGACCCGGCCACCGGCTCCCCCGCCGCCGTCTTGGGCGTGGACGACTGGGCGATGAAGGCGCCGACCAGCACCACCGCACCGCCGACGATCTGCGGCGCCGCGAGGTGCTCGCCGAGCAGCACCCAGGCGAGGACGGTCGCGATCACGGCCTCCAGGCAGGCCACCACACCGGCCACCTGCGGGGAGAGCTTGCGCACCGAGATGACCCCGGTGACGTAGGCGAGCACGGTGGCGATCAGCACGATCCAGCCGAGCAGCAGCCAGGCCGGGGCCGCGGTGCCGTTCAGGTCGGCGGTGCCGCCCAGGACCGACCAGTCCATGTCCCACGGTCGGGAGACGACGGTGAGGACGAGGGCGCCGAAGAGCAGCCCGTACGCGATGACGCCGATCGGGTCCGCGGGCTCGGCCTCGTCGCTGCCCTGGTCGGACAGGACGAAGTAGCCGACCTGGCAGCAGGCGGCGGCGAGCGCGAGGAGCAGGCCGAGCAGGTCGAGGCTCAGCCCGGACCAGACCTGCACGACGCAGGCGAGGCCGCCGACGGCGAGGACGACGCCGAGCGCGGCGGCGCGGGTCACCGGCCGCCGCTGGACGAAGCGGACCCAGCCCAGGACGAGCGCGGGGGCCAGGTACTCGATGAGCAGGGCGACGCCGACCGGGATACGGGAGATGGCCGCGAAGTAGCAGGCCTGGACGCCCGCGACGGCGAGCAGTCCGAAGCCCGCGAGCAGGGCGGGCTTGCGGCGGAGCAGGTCGCGGTGGCGCCAGGCCACCGGCAGCATGACGAGGGCGGCGCCCGCCACCCGGAGCCACACCACGTGCAGCGGGTCGAGTCCCGCCTCGATGAGCGGCTTGGCCGCCACTCCTGAACCACCGAATGCGAAGGCCGAGGCCAGGGCGAGTCCCAGGCCGGCGCTTCTCCCCTGAGACGCGTGCATCGGGCCATCATGGCAGGACCCGGTCAGGCGCGTAACCCCCGTTACACCTGTTGAGACGGCCCCCCGGCGGGACCGGTCCGCCCGGCCAGGACGACCGGGTCGACCCCCGCCTTGCGCAGCACCTCGACGGCCCGGCTGTCGGGGTCGGCGGCGAGCGCGGCGAGCAGGTCGAGCCCACGGACCCGCCGGTCGCCGCGGCGCGCGGCGCGCTCGAAGGCGCCGGCGAGGGCGGCGGCCGCGGCCGGCGACCAGCCGGCGGCGGCGCTGTCGGCTCCGGCCCGCACGACGGGCAGGGCGGAGCCGGTGTCCTCGACGGAGCGCTGCCAGCGCAGCCCGTAGCCGATGGAGCGCTGGACGAGATAGCCGAGGACCCGGGCGAGCTGGTGGCCGCCGTCGAAGGCGGCGCCGACCTCGGGGTCGGTCTCGACGAGGGAGTGCAACAGGTGTGCGGTGTCGATCTGCCGGTCGCCGTCCCGCAGGGCGCGCCGCCGGGCCCCGGTCACCACGGCCGCGAGCTCCACGGCCAGGGCGTCGTCGAGTCCGGAGCGCCGCGAGGCGGGGAGCCGGGGCATACGGGGAACGGGTACGGGACTGCCGGCGGAGGAGCCGGGAGGGACGAAAGAGCGCACCCTGCCACCCCATCAGCCCGGGGAGGCCTGAGCATCCCCGCCGAGAAGCATGTGTGCATCCCACCGGAGTTGGGCACGGTCGAGCGGTTCCTCCTCCTTACGGATGAGATCGCGCGAGTTCTCCCCGAGGGGCGCGCGCCGCCTTGCCATGCGCCCCGTACGCAACCACAGGCCCGTCCCGTATCGTCGTTGAGGCATGTTCTGGATGGTGGCCCTTCTCGCGCTCGACGGGCGGCAGTACGTCTACCGCGTGTACGCACCGCGGGACGCGCTGCCGGCCGATCTTTTCTGGGCCGCGTTCCACTGTCACGACGAGAGCGGCGGTCCACGCGCCTCGGACTGGTTCGACTCCGCGCAGATCTGGTGGATCGGCGGCGAGACCGCAGAACTGACGGTTCATCAGTATTGAATGTTCACGCCGCTACGGCTACGTTCCGCGACACCGAAAGCCCGACTGGGACGCCTGAAGGGGTGGTCGCAATGGCCGAAGTCAGCGCGGAGGCACGGATCGAGGCACCGGCCGAGAAGGTGTGGGCGCAGCTCACCGACTTCGCCTCGTACGGGGAGTGGAACGCCACCCACACCAACTTCCCGAACGGCGGCCCGGCCACCCTGGAGACCGGCGCCACCTTCAACGAGAACATGAAGCTCATGGGCTTCCCCGCCGAGGTGACCTGGACGGTGGAGGAGCTGGAGACGGCCCGGGTGTTCGCGATCCGCGGCAAGGGCCCGATGGGGGTGATCGTCGGGACCCGCTACTCCCTCGCCGCGGACGGCGGAGCCACGACCGTACGGATCGACGGGGAGTTCACGGGTGCGGCCGTCTCCCTCATGGCGGGCAAGCTCAAGGACTCCGCGACGGCGGCACTGACGGAGTCGCTGCGCAAGCTGGCCGGCCTGGTCGCCTGACCGGGCACACCCGTACGGCGAAGGGGCCCCGCGGCGGTATCGCCACGGGGCCCTGGGGGCGCCCCCATCGACGCTCGCCGATCAGTGTTCGTCGGCGAGGATCAGATAGAGCTTCTTGCGAGCCTCGTTGATGACGTCGACGGCCTTCTGCCGCTGCTCGGCACTGCCGGTCTTCCAGACCTGACCGAACGCCTCCATCAGACCGAAGCCGGCCTGCCGGATCTCGTTCACGGCGTCCCAGTCGACGCCGCGCCCGGCCTCCTCCCACGGGGCCTCCGGCCCCTCCTCGGCCTCCGTACGCCCGGCGTCGGTGAGCGTGAACAGCTTCTTGCCGCCCTCGCTCTCGCTGGCGATCAGGCCCTCGTCCTCCATCATCTGGAGGGTTGGGTAGACCGAACCGGGGCTGGGCTTCCAGGCCCCGCCACTGCGCTCGACGATCTCCTGGATCATCTCGTAGCCGTGCATCGGGCGGTCCTTGAGCAGCGCCAGGATCGAGGCGCGCACATCGCCGCGCCGCGCCCGGCCACGGCCGCCGCCGCGTCCCCGGCCGCCGAAGCCGCCGCCGCCCCAAGGGCCGCCACCGCCGAAGCCCGGCCCGAAGGGGCCGAAGGCGGCGCGCCGCCCCTCGAAGTCACCGCGAGGGCCGGGCCCGCAGTAGCCACGTCCAGGTCCGTGCTGGTGCTCGTGTCCGTGTGTACGCATCGCAACGCTCCTTCCATCGGGATTCATCGTTGAACTGTCGCGATGCCTCAACGATATATCGGAACAGTTCGTTGGGCAACACCGAACCGACAACCGACCGACGGCCGCCCGCACCCCGCCCGGGCACCCCGCCCGGGCACCCCGCCCCGGCAGCCGGCCCCCATCCGACCGGTCCAGTGCTCCCGAATTGGCCTTGGCCTGCCCTTTTCCTGGTCCGGTACGGTCCGGACCATGCGGATTCGAATCGTCGACGCCTTCACCGACCGGCCCTTCTCGGGCAACCCCGCCGGAGTCCTGCTCCTCGACTCCTTCCCGGACGACACCTGGCTCCAGCGGGTGGCCGCCGAGGTCAACCTGTCGGAGACCGCCTTCGCCCACCCCCTGCCGCCCGGCGGCGAGGCGGACTGGGCCCTGCGCTGGTTCACCCCGGCCACCGAGGTCGACATGTGCGGCCACGCGACCCTGGCCACCGCCCATGTCCTGCACAGCACCGGCATCGCGACCGGCACCGTGCGCTTCGCCGCCCGCTGCGGCATCCTCAGTGCCACCGCCGAGCCGGACGGCACGATCACGCTGGACTTCCCGACCTCCCCGCTGACACCGGTCCCGGCCCCCGACGGCCTGGCGAAGGCGCTCGGCGCCGAGCCCGTCGCCGTCCTCGACACCGCCGGCCACATCGGCGACCTGGTCGTCGAGCTCGCGGACGAGACGACCGTGCGCGGCCTCGCACCGGACTTCGCGGCCCTCGCCGGCCTCTCCGACCGCGGGATCATCGCGACCGCCGTCGCGGACGCCCCCGAGGGCGCGTACCAGTTCGTCTCGCGCGGCTTCTTCCCCGGCGTCGGCGTCGACGAGGACCCGGTCACCGGCAGCGCGCACACCGCGCTCGCCCCCTACTGGTCCGCCCGCTTCGGCCGCGACGAACTGACCGGCTTCCAGGGCGGCGCGCGCACCGGCATCGTCCGCACCCGGCTGCGCGGCGACCGGACCCTGCTCAACGGCCACGCCGTCACCGTCATCGACGGCGAACTGCACGCCTGAGTGAGGGCTCGCAGTACGCGAAGAGGGGCGTACGGCTCACGGCCGTACGCCCCTCTTCGTCCACGCTCACTCACACGGTGGGCAGCCAGCTCACCTTCCCGGCGAGCAGCCCGTATCCGACGAAGGCCACGATGTCGAGCAGCGCGTGCGCGACCACCAGCGGCCCCACCCGCCCCCAGCGCCGGTACAGCCACACGAACACCACGCCCATGACCATGTTGCCGACGAAGCCGCCGATGCCCTGATAGAGGTGGTACGAGCCGCGCAGCACCGAACTCGCCGCCAGCGAGGCCCGCGGCGACCACCCCAACTGGTCGAGCCTGCGCAGCAGATAGCCGACGACGATCACCTCCTCCAGGACGGAGTTCTGGATCGCCGACAGCACCAGGACCGGGTACTTCCACCACACGTCCGGCAGCGACTCGGGCACCACGGTGAGGTTGAACCCGCTCGCCCGCGCCGCCAGGTAGAAGGCGAGCCCCACGCTGCCGATGCCGGCCGCCACGAGCGCCCCGCGCCCCAGGTCCGACCACGGCCGGGTGCGGTCGAAGCCGATCGCCCGCAGCCCGCGCACCCCGGCGCCCTCGCGCATCAGCAGATGCGCGACGAGCACGACCGGCACGAGCGCGGTGGCGATGCCGAAGAGCTGCCAGGAGAGGTCGAGCCAGGGCCGCCCGGGCGCGTACGAGCCGTTGAGCGTGGCCGCCTGCTCCTTCAGGGCGCCCGGCTTGGTCAGGGAACCGATGAAGCTGATGAGCGCCGAGACGCCGCTGGCGCCGAGCGACAGCGCGAGGACGATCAGCGTCTCGGAGCGCAGCACCCGGCGCGGCAGCCCGTCGGGAGGCGGGGAAGCGTCCACCACTCGTTGCTCCGACACCACACCTGTCTCCCATTCCCCATAGCGATCCGGGTATGGGAACCCTACCTACGCCCCGCCGCGGACCCCCACCGGCCACGTGTGCACCGGCTCCCCGGTGTGCATCAGCTCCCGGTAGCGGCGGGTGGTCGCCGCGAGGGCCGCGTGCCGGTCGAGACCGGAGTCCAGGGCCTGGTGGAAGGTGTCGGCCTGCCAGGAGGCCCCGTTCACCCGCCGCCGGCAGCGCTCCTCGATCACGCCCAGGTAGAAGTCGCGGTCCCGGGGCTCCACGTGCCAGGCGTCGAGACCGGCCGCGGCCAGCGGCAGCAGCTCGTCGAGGACGAGCCGGACCGCCGGCACGGTCGCGACGCCGCCCGAGCGGCCCGCCCGGGGCCAGCGCAGCTCCGCGTCGATGCCGTGGCGGCACGCGGTGTCGAAGTTGTGGTCGGCGTCCTCGAAGGCCATCCGCTTCCAGATCGGCCGCGACTCGTCGGCGAGCGCCCGTACGAGCCCGTAGTAGAAGGCCGCGTTGGCGAGGACGTCGGTGACGGTGGGCCCGGCCGGCAGCACCCGGTTCTCGACCCTGAGGTGCGGGACGCCGTCGACCCAGCCGTACACCGGCCGGTTCCACCGGTAGACGGTGCCGTTGTGCAGCACCAGCTCGTGCAGCCGGGGCACCCCGCCCTCGTCCAGGACGCGCAGCGGGTCCTCGTCGTCGCACAGCGGCAGGAGGGCCGGGAAGTAGCGCAGGTTCTCCTCGAAGAGGTCGTACACGGAGTCCACCCAGCGCTCCCCGAACCAGGTGCGGGGCCGGACCCCCTGCGCCTGGAGCTCCGGCGGCCGGGTGTCGGTGGCCTGCGTGAACAGCGGCGGCCGGGACTCGCGCCACAGCTCCCGGCCGAAGAGGAAGGGCGCGTTGGCGCCGACGGCTATCTGCACGCCGGCGATCGCCTGCGCCGCGTTCCACACCGCGGCGAACCGGGGCGGGGTGACCTGCAGGTGCAGCTGCACCGACGTACAGGCCGCCTCGGGCACGATCGACGCCGAGGTGCAGAGCAGCCGCTCCACGCCGTGGATGTCGAGCGTGAAGTCCTCCCCGCGGGCGACGAGGATCTGGTCGTTGAGCAGCGTGTAGCGCTCGGCGGCCGAGAGGTTGGCGAACACCGCGTCGTCCTGGGTGAGGGTCGGCAGTATTCCGATCATCACCACGCCCGCGCCGAGTTTCGCGGCCTGCCGGTCGGCATATCCGAGGCCGGTCCTGAGTTCCTCCGCGAGCCGGTCGAAAACATGGCCGCCGAGCCGGTGCGGGGCGATGTTCACTTCCAGGTTGAACAATCCGAGTTCGGTCTGGAAATCGGGGCTCGCGATCCGGTCGAGCACCGGTGCGTTCAGCATCCTGGGCAGGCCGTCCTCGCCCGCGAGATTGAGTTCGATCTCCAGCCCGATGAGATTGCGCGGCCGGTCGAACCGCTTCTCCGCGAGCAGCCGCGCGAGTCCCGCCAGGCACTGCTGGAGTTTCCTGCGGTAGCGCTGTCGATCGGACAGCCCGAAGCTGTCCGTCACGACCTTCTCCCCCATCGAAGCGTCCCTCCCCGAGTGGGCAGCCGCCACGACGGCCGCGAGCGTCACGGACGATGATGCCCACCCGACTGATCCATAACGCCTGCGGGACGTACGCGTTGACGGATAGTCTGGAGCGGGTTCTCCATGGGCAGTCTCCGAGCGCATCGGGCAATGGACATATACCAAAGTCATATTGTCCCGAGACCGGAGGTCGAGATTCGGCCGACCGGCTCGCCGGAGAAAGCGCAGGCAGGCGCTCCGCCGGACGCGAACATTCCACTGAATCACCCGAGAAATAAGACCGAATGACGCCTTGTCAGGAATATCGGCGCCGTCTAGCGGAAACACTGTGTGAACACGCGTCGTATAAACTCCGCGGACGAGGCAGAGTGTTGGCGCCCGGCCATGGCCTCATGGCCCCCCTCTGGCCCCGCCGCCGACAGCGCCGTCGTACCTGCCCAGCATCACCGTGTCTCCTGAGTGAGAGGCGACCCACCATGCTCCGACCCTCCCCGGCCCCCGCGCCGGCTCTCCGCAGTGTCCTCGCGGCCCTCGGCTCGCCCACCGCGGTCCGCGAAGCCCGAACCCCGGCACTGCGGGCCGCCCAAGGACCGCTGAGCCCCGAACTCCCCCTGCCCGTGCACGTACTCGGCGTCTCGGGCGCCACCCCCGGGACCGTCCTGACGACGGGGCAACCGCCCCGCACCCGGCTCGCCGGGTGGCGCTTCCTGATCAGGAACGGGGACCGGGCGATCGCCGCCGCGGACACCATGCTCACCCCCGACGGCTGGTCCTTCTCGCACTTCTTCGAGGGTCCCTACATCGCGGCCACCGAACGGGCCCTGATCCAGGCCGAGGCCCTGGTCACCCCGTACCAGCCGCGCCTGCTGTCCGTACCGGAGCTGTACATGCTCACCCTGTGGCTGGACGCCGACACCGAGGCCGACGGGGCCACCGCCGCGCCCGGACCGGCCGATCTCCTCGTACCGCTGGCCCCGGCCCCGCCCGGTATCGCCGCCGACCACCCGTACCAGGTCGCCGATCTCCTGCCCGTGCTCAGCCTGCGTCTCGCGCCGCCGCCCCTGCTGGGCTCCGCGGCGCCCGCCTGATCCACCGCACGAGCACCCTGCGCCCCGCGGCCCGACGGCCCCGGGGCGCACTGCTGTCCGAGCACCGTCCCGTTCGGACTAGCCCGCTGGGACCACCCCGAACCCCCCGAAGAGACCGTGCAGTTGACCTGAACCGCCCCTGCGGGTGATGCGTCTTCCCGGGAGAGGACGAGCTGCCGCGAAATACCTGCGGAACGCCGTCCGTGGGGCAACACTGGACCGGAACCGAACCGACCGACGGGGGCGGCCAATGAAGACGAAGAGCCGCAGGACATCCACCACGACCCAGCGAAAGAACCCACCCATGTGCCAGCACCAGCCTGCCTGTCCCCACGCCGACTCCCCTGACCGGGAGGCGGCCCGACTCGTGGCGCACCATCCGGAGCAGGGCTGGAGCCTGTTGTGCAACGGCGTCCTGCTCTTCGAGGACACCGGTGAGCTGCTGCCGGACGGGCAGATCATCGCCCCGCACCGCCCGTTGACGGCGGCCCGGGTGATCACGGCTGCCTGACCGGATCCGTACGAGGGAAAAGCCCGAGGGCCGGCCCGGAGAAAGCTTCCGGACCGGCCCTCGAACCGTGCTCAGGACCGCACTCGGGCTCAGTGCTCGTACTCGTCCAGCGGCGGGCAGGAGCAGACCAGGTTGCGGTCGCCGAAGGCGCCGTCGATCCGGCGGACCGGCGGCCAGTACTTGTCGGCTGCCGAGACGCCGGCCGGGAAGACCGCCTCGTCACGGCTGTACGGGTGGTCCCACTCGCCGCCGAGCGCGGCCGCGGTGTGCGGGGCGTTGCGCAGCGGGTTGTCCTCGGCCGGCCACTCGCCCGAGGCGACCTTCTCGATCTCGGCCCGGATCGCGATCATCGTGTCGCAGAAGCGGTCGAGCTCGAACAGGTCCTCGGACTCGGTGGGCTCGATCATCAGCGTGCCGGCCACCGGGAAGGACATGGTCGGCGCGTGGAAGCCGTAGTCGATCAGACGCTTGGCGATGTCGTCGACGCTGACCCCGGTCGCCTTGGACAGCGGGCGCAGGTCCACGATGCACTCGTGGGCGACGAGCCCGGCCGGGCCGGTGTAGAGCACCGGGTAGTGCGGCTCCAGGCGCTTGGCGATGTAGTTCGCCGCGAGGACGGCCACCTGGGTGGCGCGCTTGAGGCCCTCGCCGCCCATCAGGCGCACGTACGACCAGGAGATCGGCAGGATGCCCGCGGAGCCCCACGGGGCGGCCGAGATCGGGCCGACGCCGGTCTCCGGGCCCGCGGTGGGCTGGAGCGGGTGGTTCGGCAGGTACGGCGCGAGGTGCTCGCGCACGCCGACCGGGCCGACGCCGGGGCCGCCGCCGCCGTGCGGGATGCAGAAGGTCTTGTGCAGGTTCAGGTGCGAGACGTCGCCGCCGAAGTGACCCGGCTTGGCGAGACCGACCAGCGCGTTGAGGTTGGCGCCGTCGACGTACACCTGACCGCCGGCCTCGTGCACCAGGCCGCAGATCTCGGAGACGTGCTCCTCGAACACACCGTGCGTGGACGGGTAGGTGATCATCAGCACGGACAGCTCGTCGCGGTACTGCTCGATCTTGGCGCGCAGGTCAGCGACGTCGACCTCGCCGTCGTCGGCGGTCCTGACGACCACGACCTTCATGCCGGCCATCACCGCGGAGGCGGCGTTGGTGCCGTGCGCGGAGGACGGGATGAGACAGACGGTGCGCTGCTCGTCGCCGTTGGCGCGGTGGTACGCGCGAACGGCCAGCAGACCGGCCAGCTCGCCCTGCGAACCGGCGTTCGGCTGGATCGACACCTTGTCGTAGCCGGTGACCTCGGCCAGGCGCTCCTCCAGCTCGGTGATGAGCGTGAGGTAGCCCTGCGCCTGCTCGACCGGGGCGAACGGGTGGATCTGGCCGAACTCCGGCCAGGTCACCGGCTCCATCTCGGTGGTCGCGTTCAGCTTCATGGTGCAGGAGCCGAGCGGGATCATGCCGCGGTCGAGCGCGTAGTCGCGGTCGGCGAGCCGGCGCAGGTAGCGCAGCATCGAGGTCTCGGAGCGGTGCGCGTGGAAGACCGGGTGGGTCAGGTACGCGTCGGTACGCAGCAGACCGGCGGGCAGGGTGTCCTCGACGGCGGCGTCCAGGGCCTCGATGTCACCGTCGACGCCGAAGGCGGACCAGACGGCGGCGAGCTGGGCGCGGGTGGTGGTCTCGTCACAGGAGATCGACACCAGGTCCGCGGAGGCGCGGTACAGGTTGACCCCGGCCTCGCGGGCGGCGGCGACGACCTCGTCGGCCTTGCCGGGAACGCGAGCGGTGAGCGTGTCGAAGAAGTCCCCCTGGACGAGCTCGACGCCCCCGCCGGTCAGACCGGCCGCGAGGATCCCGGCGTACCGGTGCGTCCGCTGAGCGATCTGCTTCAGACCGTCCGGGCCGTGGTAGACGGCGTACATGCCGGCCATGACGGCGAGGAGCACCTGGGCGGTGCAGATGTTGCTGGTGGCCTTCTCGCGGCGGATGTGCTGCTCGCGGGTCTGCAGCGCCAGGCGGTAGGCCTTGTTGCCGTCGGCGTCGACGGAGACGCCGACGAGGCGGCCGGGCAGCGAGCGGGCGTGCTTGTCCTGGACGGCCATGTAGCCGGCGTGCGGGCCGCCGAAGCCCATGGGCACGCCGAACCGCTGCGTGGTCCCGACCGCGATGTCGGCACCGAGCGAACCGGGCGAGGCCAGCAGGGTGAGGGCCAGCAGGTCGGCGGCGACGGTGACGATGGCACCGAGCCCGTGGGCCTGCTCGATGACGGCCTTGATGTCACGCACGGCCCCGGAGGCGCCCGGGTACTGGAGCAGCACACCGAAGACACCGCGCTCGGCGATCTCGGCCGGGATCCCGTCCCGGAGATCGGCGACGACGACCTCGACACCGGTCGGCTCGGCGCGGGTCTCGATGACGGCGATGGTCTGCGGCAGGGCGTCGGCGTCGATGAGGAAGACGCCGTCCTTGACCTTGCCGACGCGGCGCGAGAGCGCCATGGCCTCGGCGGCGGCGGTGCCCTCGTCGAGCAGCGAGGCGCCGGAGGTGGGCAGACCGGTGAGGTCGGCGACCATGGTCTGGAAGTTGAGCAGCGCTTCCAGGCGGCCCTGCGAGATCTCCGGCTGGTACGGCGTGTACGCCGTGTACCAAGCGGGGTTCTCCATCACGTTCCGGAGGATCACCGGCGGAGTGAAGGTGCCGTAGTACCCGAGCCCGATCATCGGGGCGAGGACCTGGTTGCGGTCGGCGAGACCGCGCAGCTCGGCCAGCACCTCGGCCTCGGTGCGGGCGGCCGGCAGGCCGAGCGCCTCGGCGCTCTTGATGACGTCCGGCACGGCCGCGGCCGTGAGCTCGTCGAGGGAGCCGTAACCGACCTGGGCGAGCATCTTCGCCCGCGCCTCGGCGTCGGGCCCGATGTGCCGCTGCTCGAAGGGAATCCCCTGCTCGAGCTCGGAGAGCGGAATGCGGTTGGCGGTCATGTACGGGGGCCTCCTGGTCGTCACGACCTGCGAGGGGCACCTCGGCGCGGGTGCCCGGACGGCCTCCCCCTCTGTCATCTCAACCTGAGAGCTTCACCGGCCATGCCTCGCGGGCCGGCCGGCTTTCACCGTCGGTGAGAGCGGATGCCGTCGACGCCCGCCCTGCTTTCCAGAGTGACCTCGTCCGCGCGGTACAGGGGCCTGAGAGATTCCGGGGAGGATTTGCTCCTTCGGCGCCTCCGAAAGGTTTCTCCGGAGGACTCTCCCGCGCGGGGTCGACAGCCACAGCCAGCCTACCAGCGCGCTTGCCACTCCCATCGCTCAAGTGGCCGACATCCCAGATGTGCACTTTCGTAGTGCTTGTAGAGCAGTTGCGACCAGTTGGAGGGACCGTGCAGACCGATATCGATCCGCGCAGCCTGATCGGCCGCAAGGCCTTCGACCGGAACGGGCACAAGATCGGCACCGTGGACGAGGTGTACCTGGACGACGCGACGGGTGTCCCCGAATGGGCGGCGGTCCGCACGGGCCTGTTCAGCCGGGACGCGTTCGTCCCGCTGGAGCCGAGCGAGCTGGTGGCCGACGGCCTCCACATCCCCTACGAGCGCGCCCTCATCAAGGACGCCCCCGACTTCGGCGTGGGCCGCCACCTCTCCCCCGAACAGGAACTCCAGCTCTACCGCCACTACAGCCTCGCCCTCCCGCCCCCGCCCCCCGACACCTCGCCCCGCGACTTCGGCCGCCTGGCAGGCCAGGAGGAGCCGTGACAAGGCCTTGGGGGGCGGGGCGTCCCGCCCTGCCGGCCTCAGGCCGGCCAGGCCGCCGCGCCCGTCGCCCCGCCGGGTACCAGCGGCAAGGGGTCCGAGGGCTCGAGCTCCGGGTCGTCGACCGGGAAGGTGCGGACCCGCCCCGGCGCTGAGCCGGGTTCCTCGAAGCGGACGGTGACCCGCCCGACCCCACTGCCCTGCACCCACCCGGGCCCGTACACCGCGTGCCGTACGTCGTGCCCGGCCGCCCACCGCCGCTCGGTGGCCTCCGGCACGACGGGTACGGCCGGCACAGCGGCGGCGAGCTCCTCAGCGCCCGCCACACCCTCCCCCGCCCCGGAGCCCGCACGCGCTGCGCCGGCCTCCGCCTGCGCGAACAGGTCCTCCTGCGTGTAGTCGGCAAGCCCACTGACCCCGACCCCCAGCAACCGCACCCCACCCGTCGTGTCCACCAGGTCGAGCAGCCGCGCCGCCGCCTCCCGCACCACCACCGGGTCGTCCGTCGGCCCGCGCAGCGTCTCGGAGCGGGTCAGCGTCGAGAAGTCGTACCGCCGCACCTTCAGGACGATGGTCCGCCCCGAGTGCCCCGAGCTCCGCAACCGCGCCACGCACCGCTCGGCGAGCCGCTCCACCTCGAGCCGGATCCGCAGCCGGTCGAGCAGGTCGACGTCGAAGGTGTCCTCCACGGACACCGATTTCGCGTCCCGCTCGGCCACCACGGGCCGGTCGTCGTGCCCGAGCGCCATCCGGTACAGCGAGCCCCCGTGCGCCCGCCCGAGGAGCCGTACGAGCTCGTCCTCGCCCGCCTCCACCACCTCGGCCACCGTCGTGATCCCGGCCCGCCGCAGGTGCTCCCCGGTGGCCGGCCCGATCCCCGGGATGATCCGCACCGAACGCTGCCCGAGCAGCTCCCGCTCCGTACCGGGCTCGATCAGCACGAGACCGTCCGGCTTGGCCTCCTCGGAGGCGATCTTCGCGAGCATCTTCGACCCGGCGAGCCCCACCGAACCGGTGAGCCCGGTCACCGCGAGGATCTCCCGCCGCAACCGCTCCCCCGCCTCCCGCGCCCCCGCGCTGTCGTCCGCCACTCCCCCGGCCTCCAGGTCGACGAAGGCCTCGTCGAGGCTGAGCGGCTCCACGAGCGGCGAGAGCCGGCCGAGCAGCTCCATGACCTGCCCGCTGATCGCCCGGTAGAACGCGAAGCGAGGCACCAGATACGCGGCGTTCGGCGCGAGCCGGCGCGCCTGCGCCATCGGCATCGCCGAGTGGACCCCGAACCGCCGCGCCTCGTACGACGCGGTCGCGACGACGCCACGCGGGCCGAGCCCGCCCACGACCACCGGCTTTCCGCGCAGGCTGGGCTTCGACGCCTGCTCCGCGGCGGCGAAGAAGGCGTCCATGTCGAGATGCAGGATCGTGGGCGCGGCTCTCACAGATCCGATGCTGCCCTACGCCACTGACAACGCACCCGCACACACGTACGAGCCATCCGACGGATCACCCCGGAACCCGGCTCAGACCGCCCGGTCCCGCCTCCGCCGCGCCAGCTCGTCCGCCGGGTTGTGCCCCACGAGCGTCTCACCCGTGTCGATGCGCTCCCCGTGCAACTGCGACAGCGCCGCCTCGACGTCCCGCCACACCACGCCGACCGCGATCCCGAAGACGCCCTGCCCGCCCTGGAGCAGGTCCACGACCTCGTCCGGAGAGGAGCACTCATACACGGTCGCGCCGTCGCTCATGAGCGTCATGCGCTCCAGGTCGCGAAAGCCGCGGGCCCGCAGGTGCTGCACGGCGGCCCGGATGTTCTGGAGGGCGACCCCGGTGTCCAGGAAACGCTTGACGATCTTGAGGACCACGACGTCGCGAAAGCTGTAGAGCCGCTGCGTCCCGGAGCCGTACGCGGGCCGTACGCTCGGCTCCACGAGTCCGGTGCGCGCCCAGTAGTCCAGCTGCCGGTAGGTGATGCCGGCGGCGGCGCAGGCCGTGGGGCCCCGGTAGCCGACCGCGTCCGAACCCACGCCCGAACCCGCGCTCACGTCCCCGCCGAAGTCGACCACACCGCCGTGAAGCGGATACGGCCCCTTCTCCCCGGGGGCACGCCCCAGGAAGCCCCCTGCCGTACCGTCGCCGCTGCTCATCACGCCGACCCTCCGTCCTTGACCTGCCCACTCGAAGGTAGGCAGTCACTCGGGGTGCGTCAACGATCGCCACACTCGGCACGCCGAGTGATAATCACCCTGAGAGTGGTTTCCCGTGCCCCTCTCCGGGGAAAGGCTACTCGAATGCCCCGAGGGCACTCCTCGGAAGCGGCCACCGGAGCCTCGGACGCGGCCTCGATCGGCCGGCCGGGCGACCTCCGGATCACCCGGGCCCGCGGCCTACTGGTTGCCCGTCCCGAAGTCCTCCGGCGAGATCTGGTCGAGGAACTCGCGGAACTTCTCCACCTCGTCCTCCTGCTCGTCCGGAATCGCGATCCCCGCGTCGTCGAGCACTCCGTCGCTGCCGTAGATCGGCGTCCCGGTGCGCAGCGCCAGCGCTATCGCGTCGGACGGCCGGGCACTCACCTCGACGCCACTGGCGAAGACCAGCTCCGCATAGAAGACCCCATCACGCAGATCCGTGATGCGGACCTCGGTGAGCTCCTGCCCCACGGCCTCCAGGACGTCCTTGAAGAGGTCGTGCGTCAGGGGCCTGGCGGGGGCCATGCCCTGCTGGGCGAAGGCGATCGCGGTCGCCTCCCCCGGTCCGATCCAGATGGGGAGGTACCGATCGCCTCCCACTTCACGCAGGAGCACGATCGGCTGGTTGGAGGGCATTTCCACCCGGACACCCACAACGTCGAGCTCGTTCACACAGCAACCCTAGGACGTGCCCGACCGGTTTGGGTAGTCGGGCCCTCCCTAGATCACTGCAGACGCAGCCCCAGCGCGGTCTGGACCAGTGCCGCATGGAGCCGTACGGAGAGCCCGGCGAGCTCCTTGGCGGTCGCCTCGGCATGCGCCCTGGTCTGCGGATTACGGTGCCGGCGCAGCGGCGCCACCATCTGCTCGACCAGCCCCGCCTCCCGGTCCGCGGCGGCCTTGACGGCCCGCAGGTGCCGGGGTTCCAGACCGAATCTCCCCAGATCCGCCACCAGTTTGGCCACCGTGACGGTCTCGGCGTCGTACCCGCCGCCCTCCACCGGGGCGATCAGACCGTACGACTCCCACTCGGCCAACTGGGCCTCGCTCACCTCCGCGGCGGCGAGCAGCTCCGCCCGCCCGATCCGCGCGGCGGTCGGCCGCTCGCCCTCCGCCTCCCAGGCCCCGTCGAGCAGGTCCCGCTGCGGGCTGGGCGAGGGCAGCCTGATCTGCTCGCCCCGGGCGAGGGCGTCCAGGTGCTCCCTGATGACCTTGAGCGGGAGGTAGTGGTCCCGCTGCATCCGCAGGATCTGGGCGAGCCGCTCCACGTCCTGCGGGCTGAACTTCCGGTACCCGGAGGCCGTCCGCTGGGGCTCGACGAGCCCCTCGGCCTCCAGGAACCGGATCTTGGAGATGGTCACTTCGGGAAACTCGTCACGCAGCTGACTCAGCACCGTCCCGATGCTGACCAGCCGTTCGCCCGCGGTGGCGGTGCCGAGGCCGGCACCGCCCGTCGGTGTTCGCAGCATGGACCTTCCCTGAAGGTTCTCCGGAGCGTCACACGCCCCGCTGGCTCGCGAAGAACACGAGCCGGTACTTGCCGATCTGCACCTCGTCACCGTTGGACAGCACGACCGAGTCGATCGGCTCCCGGTTGACGTACGTGCCGTTGAGGCTGCCGACGTCCGACACCGTGAAGGTGCCGTCCTGCTGCCGCCGGAACTCCACGTGACGGCGCGAGACGGTCACGTCGTCCAGGAAGATGTCGCTCTGCGGGTGACGGCCGGCCGTGGTCAGGTCGCCGTCCAGGAGGAAGCGGCTGCCGGAGTTCGGGCCGCGGCGCACGATGAGCAGCGCGGAACCGAGCGGCAGGGCCTCCACGGCCGCGAGCGCCTCGGGCGACAGCGACGGGAGCGCGGTCTGGCCGGTGACCTCGGCGTCATAGGCCTCGAGCCCGGAGATGGAGATCGTCGAGGTGGTCTCGGAGGGACGCTCCGGAGCCACCCCGCCGCGCAGCGGCGCACCGCAGTGCGAGCAGAAGCGGCTGTCCGCGGTATTGCGGTGACCGCACCTCGTACACACCGGCATGGACGCGTCCTCCTGCCGCGGCTGGCCCGCGGAAGTCTGGGTCGCGTACGGGTCAGGCGTGAACCCTCCACCCGTACCTGAGGTTGATGGTTCTCCGAAACCTATGCGCGCGGCACCGGCAGGGTCAACAGAAGACGCGCCCTGAGTGCCCGGAATGTCACCGCCCTGCCCACCGACCTCATCGCGGAAGAGCGGGCGCTCGGCACCCTGTTCCTCGCTCTGGGCGTGGCGCGGCGCGCGGTGCTTGGCGTTGCCGCCGTCCTCGCGTGCGCTCTTGCCGAACAACTTCGCAAACAACTTCACGGGCGATTCCCCTTGACCGAAACAGACCCGCCCGTGGGGCAGGACGAACCCTGACTGAACACACCTGCCGACCCGGACATCTTCACAACGTCCGTAGCCACTCGACAGTTTCCACCACGCACCACCCATGTGGTGCGGCGACCCCCCGCAACGTCATGTCCTTGCTGCGTGACCGTCATCGCCCCCGCCTCACTGCGACGACGACTGAGCGTAGTCAGGCCGCTTCGCAGGTCGCAAGGCGTCGACGACGATCTTCGTTGAACGCTGCACCGTGGCCGTGGCCTGCTCCTTCTCCAGTGTCTGAACGACGCCGCCGGGGATGTTGAGCGCGGGCTCGAGATCCTCCGGCTTGCCGATGACCTTGAAGACGTACGGAGCGGTGACCTTCGTTCCATCGATCTGCATGTCACCGCCGCTACCCGAGAAGTAGCTGTCCGCAACCACCCGCACGTCGTTGACCTGGATCGCCTCGGCGCCCGCGGCCCGCAGCTCCTGGATGGCGTCGAGCAGCATGTCCGACTCGATCGCACCGGCGGAGTCGGTGATCGTCAGCGTGATGCCGGGCCCCTCGGCGGCGACCGTGCCGGCCAGGATGCCGAGCTGCTGCTCCTTCTCCTGGGTCTGCTTGCGGGCCTCCTCGGCCTGGTCCGAGCTGGACTCCAGCTCCGAGCGCTGGCTCTCCAGCCGGGTCTTCTCGTCCTCCAGGCGCTGGGTACGGTCGTCGAGCTCGTCGAGGATCCGCACCAGGTCCTCCTGGCGGGCGCCGCGCAGCGCGCTGTTGTCGCTGGTGGACCGCACCTGGATGGCGAGCCCGAGACCGAGCACGAACAGCAGCAGGGCGACGATGAGTTGGGCCCGGCTCACCCGCGGCGGCCACAGACTGGCGGCAAGCCGCTGCCTGCCGCTGACCACCGGCGCGACGGGGGCCGCAGGCGACGCGGGCGTCTCGTCCCGCACGCCGTCGCCCGTCACGACCTCGTCCTGCGCGCGCTCGGCGCCGTCGGCACGGTTGCCGGCATCGCCGCCATCGCGGCGGTCGCCGCCGTTGACGCCCTCGCCGCTGACGCCCTCGGTGCCGCTGACGCCCTCGGATCCCTCGGCGCCCTCGCCCGGAAGCGGATTCCTGTCGTTCTCGCTCATCGGCCTCACGCCCGGAACACGTGCCGCCGGATGGCGGCCGCGTTGGAGAAGATCCGGATACCGAGCACGACGACCACACCGGTCGACAGCTGCGCACCGACACCGAGCTTGTCGCCCAGGAAGACGATCAGCGCGGCCACCACCACGTTCGACAGGAACGACACCACGAAGACCTTGTCGACGAAGATCCCGTCGAGCATGGCTCGCAGCCCGCCGAAGACCGCGTCCAGGGCGGCGACCACGGCGATCGGAAGATAGGGCTCGACCACCGCCGGAACCTCGGGCCGGACCAACAGTCCGACCACGACTCCCACGATCAGGCCCAGTACGGCGATCAAGATGTGCCCTTCCCTGTGTCGGCCGTGGCCCGCCCGGTGGCCTTGGCCGCCCCGGCTCCCCTCGGCTCTGCTGTACGTACGATCAGGCTCGGCGCGGCCGGCAGACGCACGTCGCCCTCGGCCGAGATACTGGTACGGATCCCGAAGTTCTCCTGCAGCGCGTGCAGATACTGCCCGTCGGCGCTGTCCTGGAACGCGGTGCTCAGCCGCTGCCCGTCGCCGACGGCGAGGATCGTGTACGGCGGCACCAGCGGCTTGTTGTCGACCAGTATGGCGTCGCCCGCGGCCCGGATCGCCGACAGCGCGGTCAGCCGCTGCCCGTTGATCGAGACCGCCTCCGCGCCCGACTCCCACAGCCCGTTCACGACCCGCTGCATGTCCCGGTCACGCACCCGCCCCGTGTCCGAGAAACCCGCGCTCTCCCGCGGACCGCCCCCGCCCGAGTCGGCGTCCTTGGCATCGTCCACGACCAGCTTCACGCCCGGACCGTGCACGGCGGTCGCCCCGGACAGCAGCGCCACCAGCTCCGCCTGGTCACCACCGTGCTGCTCCAGCGCCTTGCGCTGACGCTCGCCGACCTCGGCACGGATCCGCTCGACGTCCTGCTCCAGCTTGTCGGCCGCCGACGTCTCCGACTCGATCCGGTCGATCAGGTCCTGCCGCTCCTTGGCGACGACCGGCGCGGACACCCGCGCCTCGGCCGCACCCAGCGTGACCACGGCCGCCGCCAGCACCAGCCCGGCCGCGAGTCCCAGCTTGGCCCGCAGCGTACGGGGGAGCCCGCCGCCCTCCGCCGCGCGACGGGCCGACGCCTCCGCGTACCCGTCGTCCAGGGCGTGGTCGATCACGTTGTTCAGCAGCGACATGGAAGCGTCCGGACGCGGAGGTGGCGTTCCTGTGCTCCGAACGGGGGGCTGCTGCGACATGCCGCACATCGTCGCACGTCGCACGCCCTACCGCCGAATGGCCCCACCGGGGAACCGGGCGGTACCCGAAGGCACCACCCGGCTCCGCGGCCTCGTCCGTCCCTCGACCGCTCAGTGACCTGCGCTGTCGACCACGGCCGACCATTCGTCGAGGAGCGCCTGCGCGGACGTGTCGTCGGGACCCTCCGCCCACAGATGGGTGACCGCCTCCGCCGGGTCCGGCAGCACCATCACCCAGCGCCCGTCGGCCTCCACCACCCGCACGCCGTCGGTGGTGTCCACGGACCGTTCCCCGGCCGCCTCCACCACCCGGCGCATCACCAGACCCTTGACGGCCCACGGCGTCGCGATGTCCCGCTTGAGCACATGGGCGCGCGGAATCCGCGCGTCGATCTGGCTCAGCGTGAGCTGGGTACGCGCCACCAGACCGATCAGCCGGACGAACGCGGCGGCACCGTCGAAGACACTGCTGAACTCCGGCACGATGAACCCGCCCCGGCCGTCACCACCGAAGATCGTCGACTCCTCCCGGCCGACCCTCGTGAGGTCGTCCGGTGAGGTCGTCGTCCATTCGACCTGCGTGCCGTGGTACGCGGCGACCTGCTCGGCGATCCGCGTGGTCGTCACCGGCAGCGCCACCCGCCCGGACCTCCGCTCGGCCGCCACCAGGTCGAGCAGCACCAGCAGCGCCCGGTCGTCCTCGATGATCCGCCCCCGCTCGTCGACGAGCGAGAGCCGCTCACCCACCGGATCGAAGCGCACCCCGAACGCGGCCCGCGCCGACGCCACGATCTCCCCGAGCCGCACGAGACCGGCACGCCGGCTCTCGGCGGACTCGGTCGGCCGCGACTCGTCGAGACCGGGGTTGATCGTCAGCGAGTCCACCTGGAGCCTGCCGAGCAGGCTCGGCAGAACGAGCCCAGCGCTGCCGTTGGACGCGTCGACGACCACCTTCAGGCCCGCCTCGGCGACCCCCGAGGTGTCCACGTTCCGCAGCATCGAGCCCGTGTACGAGTCGAAGACGCTCGCCGGGAACGACAGGTCACCGATCTCACCGGGGAAGGCCCGCCGGTACTCCTGACGTGCGAAGACCCGGTCGAGCTTGCGCTGCCCCGCCTGGGAGAGGTCCGCGCCCCGCTCGTCGAAGAACATGATGTCGACGGAGTCCGGCACACCGGGCGAGGTCCGCACCATGATCCCGCCGGCACTGCCCCGCGCCGTCTGCTGCCGGGCCACGGGCAGCGGCACGTTCTCCAGGTCGCGTACGTCGATGGCGCTGGCCTGCAGCGCCGAGATCACCGCCCGTTTGAGCGCGCGTGCACCCCGGGAGTGGTCGCGCGCGGTGGTGACGGTCGAGCCCTTCTTCAGCGTGGTGGCGTACGCGCCGGCCAGCCGGACCGCCAGCTCGGGCGTGATCTCCACGTTGAGGATGCCGGACACACCCCGTGCGCCGAACAGGTGAGCCTGTCCTCGGGACTCCCAGATGACGGAGGTGTTGACGAACGCGCCGGCCTCGATCGTCTTGAACGGGTAGACCCGCACATTGCCCTGCACGATCGATTCTTCGCCGATCAGGCACTCGTCCCCGATGACGGCCCCGTCCTCGATCCGGGCCGCCCGCATGACATCGGTGTTCTTGCCGATGACACAGCCGCGCAGGTTGCTCTGCTGCCCGATGTAGACGTTGTCGTGGATGACGGCCTTGTGCAGGAAGGCACCGCTCTTGACGACGACGTTGGATCCGATGACGGTGTGCTCGCGGATCTCCGCGCCGGCCTCCACCTTGGCGTAGTCGCCGATGTAGAGCGGCCCGCGCAGTACGGCGTCGGGGTGGACCTCCGCCCCCTCGGCGACCCAGACGCCGGGGGAGATCTCGAAGCCGTCGATGTCGACCTGGACCTTGCCCTCCAGGACGTCGGCCTGCGCCTTGACGTAGCTCTCGTGGGTGCCGACGTCCTCCCAGTAGCCCTCGGCGACATAGCCGTAGATCGGCTTGCCGTCCTTCATCAACCGCGGAAAGACGTCACCCGACCAGTCGACCGAAACGTCGGCCTCGACGTAGTCGAAGACCTCGGGCTCCATGACGTAGATGCCCGTGTTCACGGTGTCCGAGAAGACCTGTCCCCAGGTGGGCTTCTCCAGGAATCGTTCGACCTTTCCCTCTTCGTCGACGATCGTGATGCCGAATTCGAGGGGATTGGGCACGCGGGTCAGACAGACGGTGACGAGAGCACCCTTCGCCTTGTGGAAGGCGATGAGGTCGCTGAGGTCGAAGTCGGTGAGCGCATCCCCTGAGATGACGAGGAAGGCATCGTCCTTCAGCGCCTCCTCGGCGTTCTTCACACTCCCCGCGGTCCCGAGCGGCTTCTCTTCGTTCGCGTACGTGAGCTCCATTCCGAGCTCTTCGCCGTCCCCGAAATAGTTCCGGACGAGGGAAGCGAGAAACTGCACGGTGACGACGGTCTCGTTGAGACCGTGCCTCTTGAGCAGTCGCAGGACATGCTCCATGATCGGCCGGTTGACCACCGGCAGGAGAGGCTTGGGCATGCTCGAGGTCATGGGGCGAAGGCGGGTGCCTTCGCCACCAGCCATCACGACGGCCTTCATGTCGGAAGCGTCCTCCTTGAAGAGACGACGGTCCTGCCGACTTCACCTGTCCGTTCTTAGGCCCACGGGCGTCCTCGATCCTGCCGGCGACGTTGCACGGCACAGGACGGACGGGCTCAATCGGCCGCGGTATCCGCCTTCACGAGTCGACGGACCTGGACCACGTAGAGGATCCCTGCCCACCAATACAGAGTTGTACCCCATCCGGCGAAGGCCCACCCGAAAACTTCAGCGAGTGACGAAAGCCAGCCGGTTCCGTCACTGAGCAGCAGCAGCGGGAACGCGTACATCAGGTTGAAAGTGGCGGCCTTGCCGAGGAAGTTCACCTGCGGCGGCGGATAGCCGTGCCGGCGGAGGATTCCCACGGCCACCAACAGCATGAGCTCACGGGCCAAAAGGACGAGGGTCAGCCAGAGCGGCAGGATCTCCCGCCAGGTGAGTCCCACGAGGGTGGAAAGGATGTACAGCCGGTCGGCGGCCGGATCGAGCAGCCGGCCGAGACTGCTGACCTGATTCCAGCGCCGGGCGAGCTTCCCGTCGAGATAGTCACTGACACCACTGAGCGCCAGGACGAGCAGCGCCCAGCCGTCACTGTTGGGCCCGCCGAACTCGGGTCGGAGGATCAGCCACAGGAAGAGCGGCACGCCGGCAAGGCGGGCCATGCTGAGGATGTTGGGGATGGTGAGCACCCGGTCCGTCTGAACGCGAGTCTCCTGGACCTCCACCCGGGGGCCTCCTGTGGTAACGAGCTGACAATTCCCCATGACCTTACCCTCAGCCACGAGGGCCGGGTGCACAGGGGTGACCCGGAACGCAAAAATGCCTCAACCCCCGGACAAGGTCCGGGGGTTGAGGCTAAAAATTGTTCGGCGGCGTCCTACTCTCCCACAGGGTCCCCCCTGCAGTACCATCGGCGCTGAAAGGCTTAGCTTCCGGGTTCGGAATGTAACCGGGCG
>NZ_JBITTJ010000008.1:0-329487 GCF_044541845.1 Streptomyces sp. NPDC085481 | reverse complement strand
GTCGCAATCCACACCGAACCCGGAAGGCCCTCACCCGTTCAAGATCCCTCAGCCGAGACCTGCATCACCCGTCCACAACCTCCCTGGACAGAACATCTAGGGCCTGGGTCTCGTCCCAGAAGACTTCGTCGATCATCTCGGGGTCCTCGAAGCACGCGTGCAGCAGCGACGTGGAGACGAGGTCGAACACGCCCTGGGCGACGGCCGCCTTGACCATGAGATCAGCCTCGAGGCTGCCACCGAGGCGGGCCGGGTTGTCCGGTCGAGTTCGTCGTGCAGCGCATAGCCCCACGCGCTCGCCATCGCGGCGAGCGCGTTCGCGTCACAGTCCGCCAGGTGGTCCGGGCATCGAACGATGATGAACGGCCTGATCGGCGACTGCGTGCACCCCGGTTCCTGGCACAGTTCCCTGATCATGTCCTGGCTGAGGACGAGGGAGAGGCGCCGTTCGCTGCACCTGATCACCGCCCCTTCCAGCGGGCTTACCGACTCCACTCGGAGCCGGGCATCCGTTCCCTCCTGGGCAAGCGTGCCGGCGAGTTCCAGAACCGTGCCGTAGGGGACGACCGTCCCGAGCAGGGCGGACTCGAACACCCTCGGCGCGAACTCGTCGGGATAGCCCCAGTCGACATCGGCCGGTGGCTGCGTGGAGCACTCGGTGAGCAGCTCCTTCAGGAGGAAGGCTCGCTCGACTTGTCGGGGTGCCTTCGTCAGCGCGTGGGCGGCCTGGGTATAGCGGCGTCCGGTGGTCTGCTGCGCTGCGCGGATCTCCGCCTTGCGCTTCCTGTCCCTGGTCACGAAGGTCTCCTTCGAGGCATGCCCACGCCCATGCCGAAGCAAGGCCATCCAAGGTGATCAGATCGATGTCGCGCGAGTCGGAGACCCTTATCCGCTGACCAAGGCGCGTGGGTGCCTTCGTGGTGGGGAGATTGGCAGGCGCGTGCTGCCGCAAGGGGCAGCGTAGCGTACAGACGGGAGAGGACCGGACCAGCCGGCGGATCCGACGGCTTGACGGCATTGGTGAGCCCGCCGGTGGTGGCCTCATTCGTGCGCAGCGATGGACTGCTGCATCACCTCGGACAGGCCCTCACCACTGACCCGCAGTTCACCGACTCCGCCGACGCACGGGCACTGTACGAGGCGGTCCAAGCCCAACGCCATGCCGCGGCGGCGACCGGTCAGGTGATGCTGGGAAAAGCCCTGGAGGGCCGCCCCACGCTCGCCGCGCTGTTCCAGGCTGACACTTCGGCGCTGCGCGACGACCTCGACCCGCAGCTCTTGGACCGGATCGAGCAGCTCCTGCAGCAGCAGTCCAAGGGCTCCACCCCGAGTGGCAACGCCCGCTTCGACGCCCACCTGTGGAGTCCCTGCTCGAGGAGCTGGCCATCAGCCCCGCCTGGAAGGCTGGATGCTGGACTTCGTGGAGCGGAGGGGGGACTTTCCCCGTCGGCCGCACTCCTCGACGCGGGTGCCGATCACCATGGTCCGTCGGCAC
Source organism: Streptomyces sp. NPDC085481 (assembly GCF_044541845.1). Classification (NCBI taxonomy): domain Bacteria; kingdom Bacillati; phylum Actinomycetota; class Actinomycetes; order Kitasatosporales; family Streptomycetaceae; genus Streptomyces; species Streptomyces sp. NPDC085481. The sequence continues at coordinate 327,992 of NZ_JBITTJ010000008.1, read as the reverse complement.
GGCGGGGCGGGCCGGGCTACTGGCTCGTCTGTACCTGACGAAGGCAGACGTGGTCGCGGCGGTGGTCCTGATGGTGTGCCTGACCGGGGAGAACCTGGGGACGATCGTCGCGGCAACGACCGCTCACCACCGGCCTGACGGCGAGACGGACGGCCCTGCGAGCGCGGTGGTCGACTGGCTTAAGCCGCGCCGCGGTCCGGCGCAGGCGCACCGTACCGTCGCCCTCCAGCAGGGCCGGGACGTCGGCGGCCGGTGGGACCTGCATTCACCGTTCGGCCTCTACACACTCCTGTGCGACATCGGCTCGGTCACGCGGGCCCGGACTGGCAGCGACGGCCTGCTGGTGTACTTCGCCGGCACCGGCCCGCACGGGGCGGGGTTCCGTTCGGAGCTCGCGCACGGGCGCTGAGCGTCTAATCGAAGGAGATGGCGATCCGCGTCCCCGGCAGCGGGCCGGAATCTGCGCCGCTGCAGGTCGATTCGAGGCGGCTGCGGCTGACCTGGCTGGAGCTCAACCAGCGGCCGGTCGCGCACAGCGAGCGCACCCTCGCCAACGACTACCTGGCCCGCAACCGTGGCGATCTGGCCTCCTACCAGAAGGTGGTCGCCGATGTCCTGGCCCAACAGGTCGCCAAGGCACGGGCCCTTCCCCTGGTGTCGGTGATAAGCGAAACCGACCTCGCCGAAGCCCGCCAGAGCCCCGGCCCGATCGCCGAGCACCTCGGCCTGACCGCCGACGCGCTCGCCGAGCTCTTGACCGGACGGCAGGACACCGTCCTTGCGGCCTGCACCTCCTTCCACGACAGCCCGCATGCCCCGCCTGGGCGGCCGTGTCCGGCGTCGTTCCTGCTGTGCCTGTCGTGCCCGTGCGCGCGTGCCACCCCGCAGCACCTGCCGCTGCTGGCCCTCACCCTGGAGAAGATCAACGCCCGCCGGACGGCCCTGCCGCCCACGGCGTGGGCTTCCCGCTACGGCGTCCCCGCAAGCCAGCTGGCCGACCTGCTAGCCCGATTCCCCTCCGACACCGTGAAGGCCGCCCGAGCGGAGTGCGGCGAGCGCGAGCACGACCTCATCGACCGTCTCCTGAACAGGGGCCTGGACCAATGACCCTTCCTCTCCCTGCCGGGCCGCTCGAAGCCTCCCCTTCGCGTCCATCGCCCGGTGAACTTGTCCTGCGCGACCGCCCCCTGCGCCCCCGTACCGACGAGGCGGCGCTCTCCCGGTTCGGAAGGGACCGCTGGGACCTGACCCCAGGACTGTTCGAGGACCATGCCAAAGCCCTGTCGCCGGACTTCACCACTGTCCCCGCCGCCTACCGGAGCACCGTCAAGCACACCGTGTGGCTGTGGCTCAACCCGCCTGCCGGCAGTCCTGGCCACTACCGGGTGAAGAAGTCCCGGCTCGCCGTCCGTACCGTCGCCACGTGCTTCCGGCCTCTGCGGGCACTGACACTGTGGCTGGACGCGCGGGGCCGCACCCGACTCGCCGATGTCACCGACACCGACCTCGACGACTTCGCCGCGCACGTCCGCGCCGCGAACCTGCCCCACGAACAGGGCGAGGACCTCCTCGCAGCGGTGGTCCGCCTGTGGATCATCCGCGACCACCTGCCGCAAGGCGACCGGCTCCCACCCGCCCAGCCATGGGGCGGCGAGCTCCTGTCCGACGTCCTGGGCACCCGACGCCCCTCAGCGGGCGAGAGCCGAACCACGCGCATCCACCCGGCGACCATGACCGCCTTGCTGCACTGGGCCCTGGCCTTCACCGAGGTACTCGCCGACGACATCACCGCCGCGTTCGACGAGTACAAGGCCCTGTCCGTCCGCACCCTGCCCGGCAGGGCCGCCGGTACGGCGCCCATCCCCGCTCCCCGCGCTCCGGGCGAACGCAGCCGCGAACTGACCTGCCTGCTCGACGAGTACCGCCGCCGCGGCCTTCGGCTGCCCGGCCGCCGCGGACCCGACGGCGCTCTACGGCCGAACTACTCCCACCTCGCCAGGCGCATCAATGTAATCTCCCTCATCCAAAGCCCCCATCTGATGCGGCTCGTGGACGCCTGTGAGCTGCCCCTGACCGACGGGGCCCCGCTGTTCGCGCCGGTGACCGCCCACCTCGACGGCACGCTGTGGCGGCCTGATCCGATCACATACGAGGAAGCGCTGGTCCTGGCCCGGTGCCTGAGCACGGCCTGCTTCATCGTCATCGCCTACCTCTCCGGAATGCGCCCTGGCGAGGTCCTCAACCTGCGCCGCGGCTGCGTCGAACGCGACGCGGTCACCGGTCTGGTGCTCCTGCGAGCGACAGAGTGGAAAGGGGTATACGACGACGCCGGCCACCACCGGCCGCAAGGCCACCTACGTCCAGATCCTTGGGTCGTCGTCGAGCACGTTGCCCACGCCGTCCACGTGCTGGAAAACCTCCACGACACAGACCTGCTCTTCCCCACCACCCTCAACATCGACGGCCGGGCCACCGCCGCCAGCCTGTCCCAGCGCGCGGGCAAGGCGCGCAGCGACAGCATGGCCAACTCCGACCTCAACGCCTTCATCACCTGGGTGAACAGCTACTGCCACGCCCACGGCCGGGACGACGCGATCCCACCCGATTCTCACAGGCCGGCGATCAGCACCAGCAGGCTCCGCCGCACGCTGGCCTGGTTCCTCGTCCGTAAGCCCCGCGGCCTGGTCGCCGCCGCCATCCAGTACGGCCACATCCGCGTCCAGATGACACTCGGCTACTCCGGCACCTACGCCTCTGGCTTCCCCGACGAGCTCGTCTTCGAGGAATGGCTCGCCCGCCTCGACCACCTGGCCGAGGCCCGCGACCGCCTCGTCGCCGGCGAACACGTCAGCGGCCCGGCCGCCGACCGCTACCGCCATCGTGTCACCGCCGCCGCCCGCTTCGCCGGCCGGGTCCTGCATACCCGCCGCGACGCCGCCACCCTGCTGGCCAACCCCGACCTCATGATCTATCCAGGCACCGGCATGACCTGTGTCCTCGACCCCGCCCGAGCCGCCTGCCTCCTCACTACCGACGAGGACAGCCCCCGCCGCACCCCCGACCTCGACGACTGCCGCCCCGCCTGCGTCAACATCGCCCGCACCGACCGCGACATCGCCACCGTCCGGGCCCAGGCAGAGCAGCTGCAAGCGATCGTCGATGCCCCCTCGCACCACCGATCCGCCACCGACGCGAGCGACAGGCACTCGAGCGACTCACCCGGCGAGTCCTGACCGATCACGAACAGCGGAAGACACCGTGACCACCGACCGCCAAGCCGAACGCCACGCCGTCCAGGCCGCCGCCGACCGCCTCCTGGCCGGCACCCCGACCCGCTCCACCGGTGCCCTGACCATCCTGCAGCTCGCCGCCGAAGCCGGCGTCAAACGCTGGGTCCTCACCCACAAGCACACCGACCTCAAGGACGACTTCCTTGCCCGCCGCACGGCAGCCAACGGCATTCCCCCCGCCTTCCAGCACTACAAAGCCCGTGCGGACGAGCTGGAACAACGAAACCACCGCCTAATCGAGGAGAACCGACACCTCGAAGAGAAAGTGCAGGTCTACGCCCAAGTGATCGGCGAACTCCTCACCGAACGCGACCGCATCTCGCGTTCGAACCAGTGGCACGAGCCCATAAGAGTTGAGTGATGCCAACGTGCGGTGTGCCTGGTATCACGGAGGTCCGCCGGTGCGGAGACTCCTATTGCTGGTCGGGGTCGGAGCCTGGAGGACGCCATGGAAGCAACAGTGCTGGCAAAGATCGGAGCCGGGTTGTTCGGCTTCGTGATTGGGTGGATCACCTACCGCACTCTGCGTCGTCGTACTGGACCGGCGCTGTTGTCGGACATCTCGACCGTGATCGGTGCCGTGGGGGGTGCGGCGGTGGCCGCATTGCCCTTCGATGACCCGGACATGTTCGGTGTCTACGCGATCGGCCTGGGGGCCGGGTTCTTCGCGTACCTCGGCATCGCGTTCGCTGTGCCGAGCAAGAATACGGGGGATCAGGACAAGGAGCCGCCGGGTTGGATGGGATGAACAGCGAGGCCAGGTGGATCCTCCGCGTATTGGAATCCGCCCGCGCTCAGCTGGCGGAGGAGGCCGGCGAGCAGTGGCCGCGGCTGCTAGTGGACCTGGACGACCTGCTGGACCAGGCCCACGGCGGCCGACTAACCGAGACGGGCTTGACTCGACGGCTTGACGCGCTCATCGAGCACTACCCAGTGGTGGGCCATGTCCTGGCGGACGCCGTTAGCCCACAGGTACTCATGGAACATGATGCCTACCTGGAGTGGCACCCCGCATTCGAGTGGGCGGCTGCTGACGACTTGACCAGACCCCGGTTCGTCAATCTCGCAATTGAACCTCGCGGTAGCCATGACCTTGTGGCCCGTGGCGAGCCGCTGGAGCCCGCGCGTGACTACTTCGTCAGGTTCGACCTTGGCGACGTCTCGCAGGACAGCATCGTGTTGGGCGCCAAGGACCACGCCTTTCCATCACACGAGCTGCCGGAAACGACGAAAGGGCACTGGCTCGATGTGGCACTGACCAGTGCCGACCTCGACGTTGAACTCCGCAGCCAACACTTCTTCCTGCCTCGCCACGGACCCGGCTGGGGCTGTCCTTGCAAGCCGGAGACCCCTCATGATTGCTCGCCCGAAACTCGCCACTCCCACATCTTCTTCCGCTTCCGCACCCCGGCGACCCCGGGAAGTGCCGAGGCGCGCGTGTCCGTCTGGCATCGCAACCACCTCGTCCAGTCCCTGAAAATCGTCGCCGACATCGCGCCTGCCGGCGGTGCTGGTGACCACGTGGCAACTGTCGACTACACCCTCACCTCCGAACTCACCGACCTCGATGAATTCGCTCCCCGTGGACTGAGCGTGCTAACCAACCAGCGGCCCGACGGTACGCACAGCCTCATCTTCAACGGTGGTGGAGGGGAGATCGGCTTCACCGTCGCAGAAGCAGCTCTGACCCAGGAGATGGGCCGCGTAAGGCAGTTGCTGCTTGACGTGCACGCCGAAGGACCTGAGGAAGAGCGCCACAACCTGCTCAACGACCGCAACGGCAAGTCGCCTGCACAGTTCCAGCAGGACCTTGAGCGCCTCGCCCGGCAGGGATGGAGGATGTGGGCAGGGTTGCTCTACCAGCAACCGGAACGACTGCGCGAGGTCAGTCGCGGGCCGACCACCACCATCCAGGTCGCGCGAGTACCCCTCACCACATTCGTCTACCCGTGGGCCGCCGTCTACGACCTACCGATCGACCCCACGCCCGACGCGCCCCTCACCCTGTGCCCGGTTGTTCAGGACTGGGACGGTACCTCGGACATGATCAGTTCCTATCCCGATCGCTGCCCCGAGTGGGAACGTCATCAGCGTAAGAACACCCTGTGCCCTTTCGGATTCTGGGGCATCCGGCATGTCATCGAGAACCCTCCGTCGACGCGCACGCCCGCCAGGCAAGTCAGCGTCGTCGACGAACCCCGCATTGTGCTCGTGCGAAACCAGAATCTGAACGGGAAGCTGACCAGCGGGCACGCAGCCGCACTGCAACATGCACTCCCTGGTTTCACCCTCACCACCGCCGACAGCCTGGAAGAAGTCGGCACTGCTCTAACAGAATGCGACCTCGAACTCGTCGAATTCTACTGCCACGGTAAAGGCGACCCCACAGGCCATTGGCTAGAGGTGGGCAGCGGCGACCAGCTCCACCCTGACCAGATTGCTACTTGGGAGATCGCGAACTGGGCACCGCCGAACGGACCGGAAGGACACTGGCAAACCACAACACCGCTCATCATCCTCAACGGCTGCCATACGGTCGAGCTGACGCCACAGTCCCCTGTCAACTTCGTCGACGCCTTTGCTGCCGTTCACGCAAGCGGGGTAATCGGAACCGAGATCAGCACACACCAGTCGCTGGCCGGCGAGGTAACCGAGCGGATGCTCACCCACTTCGCCCCCGGCCAGATCGGGATGGGCGAAGCCGCCCGCCGTACGCGTCACGACCTCCTGGCCAAGGGAAACCTGCTGGGCCTCGCGTACACCGCATACTGCTCAGCGGACCTCCGGCTGGTTCCCTTGCGCTGAGCCGCCCGGTCTTCTCGGGCACCACTTTATAGGGTACACGATGCCCGGGTCGCGACCGTCCCCGCCGTCAACTTCATCCGCGTCCTGGAGGGACGCATGCTGGGGCGGCGGCCGCCTTCCGTTCCAGAACGACGGAGGTCGTCCCGGGCCCACCTCGCCGAGCCCTCGTTGACGGGCCGCCTCTACTTCATCTGTGACTGCGTGCGGGCATCGGTGTCGAGCAGAGACAGCTCGTGCGTGTGGTCGAAATCCGCCGTATCCGTCATGGAGGTGATCGATCGAGCGACCGGCGGGCACGAGCCCCGGAGCGCGAGAGCGGTACTTTTCGCCGTGCCTGCGCAACACGGGCTCCAAGGCCTACAGCGACGTATCCGACAACAGCGCCAAGGTCATCGACGCCAAGGCCGGCGGTTCTGCTACTGGATCAGGGAGACGACCGCCAGCCCTGGCTTCGGCGGTACCTTGACGATCCCCGTCGGCGGGACCGCGCTCGGATACGTCGCCTAGAAGGTGCCAGCCGTTCCAAGATCGCCAAGATTGCCGTTCACGATGGAGGGGCGGGGGACGACGAGTCGGCGCAGCCGCCCGTTCCTGACCTGCGGATGCGACACGGTGATCATCTGAACAGCCGTGGCACGGCGACTGTGACCCGCTCCACAGTGCGCAACAGCATCCCGGACAGCTGCGCCAGCACTACTCCCCGACCGCAGCTGAATCTCCGCACCGAGCCAACCAAGCCATTCGGTCCGTCCTGTCAATACAACAACCACTAACGAGCGATAGAACCCGCGGTAACGACGACCGCCCCGTCATCCCCGCAGCCGTCCCCAAGTCGATCAGCGCCGTTCACCGGTTCGACGAGGACGAACTCGATCCCGACCGGCACCATCGTGCCGTCCTCGGTCTAGCCGAGCAGCTCGGCGCACAGCTCCGCGACACCCACGAAGTCGCCCAGGCCCTCACGCTGACGGTGACGTACGCAGACCGCACCAGCACCACCCGCACCCGGACACTCAAGGAGGCCACCGCCCACACCCCCGCACTCGCCGACACCGGACGCGAACTCCTCGCCCTCCTCGGACTCCAGCGCGCCCGTGTCCGCACGATCTCGCTCCGCGCTGAACGCCTCATGCCGGCCGAGACGGCCACCCACCAGCTCACCTTCGACACCCGCGACGACAAGGCCCGCGACCTCGAAGCCGCACTCGACCACGCCCGCACCCGGTACGGCCCCGGCATCGCCGGCAGCGCGAGCGCGTACCGCCGCGCCAGCTGACACCTGGAGGGGACGTCGGAAGTGGGGATCGCCTCGCAGCCGTTCTGGCTGCACTGGCACGACGGCGAGCGTGAGCGTCGGCATGCTCCGGACTATTTCGTCCGACGCGCGGACGGCTCGGCGGGGGTCGTCGATGTCCGTGCCGATGAGCGGATCGAGCCGAGGGACGCGGAGGTATTCGAGGTGACACGCCTGGCCTGCCGTCAGGCGGGATGGGGCTTCGAGCGGGTCGGGGTTCCGGAGGAAGTGCTGCTGGCGAATGTCCGGTGGCTGTCGCGTTACCGGCATCCCCGGTGCCGGCGCGGACCGGTCGTGGACCGGCTCCGGGAGGCTTTCGCGGCCCCGGTCCCGCTGATGGTCCGCAACGGCGTGATCCGGGCGGATCTGACGCTCCGTCCTGCTGCCGAGGCGCGACGCACGACGCCGATCTCCGGCGCCGCTGTTCTGCGACCCATGTGGGACATCGGACACCTCTCGCCCACCGGTGGACGTGCGGTCAGCATCGCCTCGCTCTGTGTGGAGAACATGCCCGTTCTCGAGCCCGGCGGCCGAGCCACGGTTCGCCTCGTGCCCCTCACCCCCTCCCAGTGGACGCACGTCCAGCCTGGTCAGCGGATCACCATGCACGAGGACAGAACAACGGCCGGTGTCCTGTTCCAGATAAGTGTGGGCAGGGTGAGGTTCTGACCTGCGGTGCCTACGGTTGAGTGGGACAGGTTGGCGGTCGGTGTCCCGCTCAACCGTAGGCAGCATGATGGTTCACCCGCGGAGCCAAGCCAGCAGGCGCCGTGGAGTCGGTCGCCATGTGCTGGCCGGCATGGATCGGGGAGCCGATTTGGCTTTCCTGACTTGTTGGGCGAGTCGGTATTCGTCCGCCTCGCGTATGAGTTCATGAGAGCGGATCTGGTGCAACTCGAAGTGCATGCCGCTCGCTCCTATTGCTGGAGCTCCATGACGTCGGCGACCACGCAGCTGACGTTGTCGGGGCCGCCGGAGCCGTTGGCGAGGGCGATGAGTTCGCGGACCGCCTGCTCGGGCTCACTGATCTCGGAGAGCACCCGGTGGATCTCTTCGATCGGCACGACGGTGGAGAGGCCGTCGGAACAGAGCAGGTAGCGGTCTCCCTGCTGGGCGTCGTGCAGGCGCATGTCGGGGGTGCCATCGGCTCCTTGGCCCAGAGCGCGTATCAGCAGTGATCGCTGGGGGTGGGAGGCGGCTTCTTCCGGGCTGAGGCGTCCTTCGTCGACCATCGACTGGACCATGGTGTGGTCGTGGGTGATCTGGAACAGCTCTCCGTCGCGCAGGAGGTAGACGCGGGAGTCGCCGATGTGGACGAGGGCCAGCTGTGAGCCGGTCCAGAGCATCGCGGTGAGTGTGGTGCCAGCCTCTTCGGGCGATGAGGCGGGTCCGGCGACGCCGTTGACGGCCTGTTTGGCCTGTTCGATGGCGTCCTCAAGGAGGTTGAGGAGATCGCCTGCCGGGATGCTGTCGGTTTCGAGGCGCTTGAGCGCGTCGACGGCGGCGGCGCTTGCGGGGGCTCCTCCGCTGCCGAAGCCGTCGGCGACTGCGAGCAGGCGGGACCCTGCATAGGCGGTGTCCTGGTTGCTCTCACGGACCAGGCCCGTGTCGGAAAGAGCGGCGTAACGGATTCCCAGGGGCTTGGCGGTCGGAGACATAGCGGGGTCCTTCCAGGACAGATGGCCGATGAGGAAGGAAGCGAGGTCTCGCCGCACGGCGGTGTCGGCCTCGACCTGGGCCCAGAACGCGCGGACCTCCCGGGCTGCCGGGCCTGCCTCCAGCGTGCAGACGTGCTGGATGCGGGCCAGGGTCATCCCCAGGCGCCGGAGCCAGGCGACCAGCCGGGCTTGCTCCAGCTGTTCCGGGGCGTAGAGACGGTAGCCGGTCACCGGGTCGACGCGAGCGGGAGTTAGCAGACCGAGCTCGTCGTAGAGACGCAGCGCCTTCGGTGACAGCCGGGATGCCTTCGCGAACGTCCCGATGGTCAGCAACCCCATGCCCGTTCTCCTCCTCATGCCGAGCACGTCGCCCGGCCTCACCGATGCTGTGGCCTCCCCCAAGGTGAAGGTCAACCAGAGTCCTGCTCCGGCTCGGTCAGATGGTCTCCCACTCGCTCGGCGGCTGAGTGATCAGTCAAGGACGCCGATCCGTCGGCGGGCATCGATGCCTCACCGGGCCGTGGACGCGGTTGCGCCTCTTGGAGGGTTCAGGAGGCCTTCGATCTGCCTGGCTGTGGCCTCGATGGTGGTGCTGAGCCACGTGCGGCTGGTGCCCCGCAGGGGCGTCTGCAACGGGAAGCGGCGGTGGAATTCGGCGAGGGCATGTGTGGCGGCGAGGAGATCTTCGCTGAGGATGGACTGTCTCCAGTGGACGGATGCGAACAAGCTGATCAGTGTTGGCTATGACGACTTCTTGGGGAGTCGTTTGTCGATGGGTTTGGGAGGCGTGTGGCCCGGTGTGCAGTGATCAACATCGATGAGTTTTGATGTCGATAGCGTGTGCGATCGCGGGTTGCGGGGTCTGCTTCATAATCCAGCTGTGGACATATCCGATGAGGGACAGCCGCTCGATCCCGTCTGGCTTGAGATCAACAACAATGTGTGTGGTGGCCTGGCAGGAGCCCCGAGTGCGTCGTTGGTGGCCGAGCGGTTCATCGGGGCTGGCTGGAGTTCCAGATCAGGCTCGTCGTGGGAGTCGTATGAGGTCGAGACCAGCTGGTGCCGCATCGAGGTCGACCCGACTGACGGAGACGCGCTCCTGAACGGAGTTGTCGATCCTCAACGGTTCGAGGATCTGGCTGCGCTGCTGACCCGGTTCGGTCTGCGGTTCAGTCTTGAGCTCTATGACGATGACGGGGAACTGCTGCGGGAGATCGAAGCTGGCACCCCGTCAACGCCTCATGACGCAGCCCCTCAGCCTTTCAGCCGGCTGCTCGCTCCGCTTGGGCTCGGGTGGAGGCGAGGCGGTAGGAGTCGGTGCCGGTCTCGATGATCGTGCCGTTGAAGGCCAGGCGGTCCACGATGGCCGCGCAGAGCCGTGGATCGGTGAAGGTCTTGGTCCAGCCACCGAACGACTCGTTCGAGGCGATGGCGACGCTGTTCTTCTCCTCCCGCTCGGTCAGCACCTGGAACAGCAGCTCGGCGCCATGGCGGTCGAGTTCCATGTAGCCGAGTTCGTCGATGCAGAGGAGATCGACGCGGCCGTAGCGGGCGATGGTCTTGTTCAGCTGCTTCTCGTCCGCGGCCTCGACCAGCTCGTTGACCAGCTTCGTGGCGAGGGTGTAGCGGACGCGGTAGCCCTTCATCGCGGCCTCGGTGCCCAGGGCGATGAGCATGTGGGACTTGCCGGTGCCGAAGTCGCCGATGAGGCAGAGGGGCTGGCTCTTCTTGATCCATTCGCAGCTGGCGAGGGTGTGAATGGTGGCCGGGTCGATGTTCGGGTTGGCGTCGAAGTCGAAGGACCTCAGGGACTTCTCCCGGGGGAAACCGGCCGCCTTGATCCGCCTCTCCGAGCGGCGGCGGGCCCGGTCGTCGCACTCGGCCATCAGCAGTTCGGCGAGGAAGCCGCGGTAGGTCATCTGGTCCTTGATCGCCCGGTCGGCGATGTCGGAGAACTCGTTGCGGATCGACGGCAGCCGCAGCAGGCGGCAGGCGGAGTCGATCGCGGCGTCGGCGGCCTGCTCGGTCAACCCTCGCTGGCGGGGCATGGTCACTGCGCTTCTCCCTCACGGTGATCGCTGCCGCTGGTGCGGCGGCGTCGGAGCAACTGGTCGTAGTGGGACACCGAGGGCAGCGGCCTGGTGTCCGGCGGAAGATGCGCGAGGCGCCACTCGTGCAGGGACGTCACCGTTGCCGACGGCTGGCCGAGGGTCCGGGCGTCCGGTGCGGGCTCGGTCTCGGCCTGGGCGGCCTTGCGGGCCTCCAGAGCGACCGCATCCGCGGTCAGGGCCCCGGCCCGCAGAGCTGCTGCCAGGCCGGCGACGACGTGTTCGTGCGTCATGTGGCGTCCGAGCAGCAGCACCTCGATGAGCGCGCGGGTGCCGTCCCGCTCGCCGTGGATCTTCATCGCCTGGGTCCACCAGGCGTCATGGACGGGGGTGAACTTGCCAGCCGAGCGGGCCTGTTCGAGGGCGGTCGAGCCGGGGAAAACGCCGGGCTTGCGGACCAGGACTTCCGGGTAGTGGTCCAGTTCCAGGCGGACGGCGCCTTTGGCGATCAGCCGCTCGTGCCGGGCCACCTCCACGTTCTGGTCGTAAACCACCAGGTGAGAGGCGTGAAGGATGACCCTGACCCGCTTGCCGATCAGCCGGATGGGGACCGAGTAGCGGTTTGTGCGGACCGGGACCTGGCCGTAGCGGTCGACTCGCGGGGTGAACAGCCGCCCGGTCTCGAACGGCTCTTCCGGCAGCGGCATCAGCAGCGGTCGTTCGAGCGCGAAGTCCTCGGCGATGGTCCTGGACCTGGATCCGATTCGGCGGGCGTCGTCCTGCCGGTCCCACTGCTCGACCATCTCGTTCAGCTCGGCGAGCAAGGACACCTCGGGAACCGGGACGAAGTGGTTGCGGCGGAAGTAGCCGATCTGTCCCTCGACGCCGCCCTTCTCGTGGGCGCCCTCGATGCCTGGACGGCAGTAGAAGCTCTCGATGCCATAGTGCGATTTGAACGCGATCCACCGGTCCGCCTCCACCCTCGCCCGGCTCAGCCCGAGCACGCGGGCGACGGCCGCCTTGAGGTTGTCGTAGCGAACCTTGCTCCGCGGGACACCGCCCAGCGTCCGCAGCGCATGGACGTGGCCTTCGAAGAACGCCTCCTGCCCGCAGGACGCGAACACGCGGTGGACGGCCTTGCCCGAATACGACAGGCGGAAGGAGAACAGGTAGCAGGTCACCAGCTCGCCGGCGAGGCGGATCGTCACGTCACCGAAGTCGACCTCCGCCTCGTGACCGGGCTGGTGGTCTGGGGAACGAACGCCTCCAGCGGGGCCTTGCCCGACTCGACCAGGATCTCGGGCTTCCGGGCCGCGACGTAGTAGCGGACCATCCCGTAGGAGACGTCGGCGCCGTGTTCCTCGACCAGCCGGTGGAAGATCCGGGTGATCGTGTGCCGCTGCTTGCGCGGCGCGTCCAGGTCCGCCCGCAGGATCTCGTCGATCACCGGCTTGTACCGGTCCAGTCCGGTCGCCCGCGGCGGCAGCTTCTTGCGCGGCTCCGGCCAGGACGAATCCAACGCCTTCCGCACCGTCCGCCACGTCACGCCGTGCTTGCGCTCAAGCTCTCGCATCGACATGCCGCCACGGTGGTCACGCCGGATCGCCGCGTACAGCTCGACCTTCGACATCCGCGGCATGACCAGCACCTTTCACCAGGAGCATCCCGATGTTGCCCTGGCAAGAACCCCAGTGCCTCCCAAACTCATCGACATCACCCATCCGTGGATCCGGGCGCCTCCCAAACCCATCGACAAGCGACGTCGCTACTGCTCGATAAAGCCATCCCGGCGCAGGATCCCGTCAAGGTGACCGTGGAAAGTGCGACCGGAGCCACTCAGAGCACAACGGCGCCGCCCAACACCATCACCTCGTTCGGTGAATCGGCGAACCCTCCCACCAGCGACGTCACGCTCGTCGAACTACGCGTCAGCTGACCGACAAGCCCCCGGTCAGCCATGAGCCGGCCTGGGACCCCATGCCGCCGGCACGCCTAGCTGGTCCCTGCCCTCGATCCGACGGGTGGCGAGGCTACCTATGCACGCGCCCGGCCACGCCCACGCGTCCTCCGATTCCCACGTTCACGCATCTCCCGTAGGAACACATCCACATGACACACCCCCGCATGCGTGCGGGCCTCGGCAGTGCCCTGGCCGCCGTCATGGCGGCGTCGAGTGTTCTCGTCGCCGCGCCCGCCCAAGCGCTCGACGGCACCCCCGCCACCGACACCACCTACTCCTTCACCGCGAAACTCGCGATCGGAGACACGATCCGCGCCTGCACCGGCACCCTCGTCAACACACAGTGGCTGCTGACCGCCGCCAGCTGCTTCGCTGAGCCCGAAGCGGGCGTCGGTGAACACCCATTCGGGCAGCCAGTCGTCGTTGTTGATGCAGTGCTGCCAGATGTCTTCCCTGGCCGTAGGACGCCGGTAGCCGTCGCCTTCGAGGGTGTCCAGGTCGTACAAGCGCTCCAGGAACCTCACCTCGTCCAGAGCGCCCCACCACCAGATCTTCTCGACGACCAGTAAGTCGAGGAGGCGCTGGCGAGTGACGACGGTGAGCTGCTGTGGTGCCACCGGCTGCCCTTTCCTGTGTTCCAGCTTGTGCGGGCTCAGAGCGAGGCTGCGGGCTCGCTGTCCGCAAGCGGGGCTGGTGTCGAACGAGCCTTGCGCCAGGGGGCATTGGGGTCAGCGAGGGTGTCGAGCATCAGCTCGCACCAGGTGGCGGCCGTGCCGATGGCGAAGCGGGCGTGCCGGGATCCGAGGCCTGTGGGTGCGGCCAGCCGTCCGTGTCCGGTCCCGTAACGGTTGCGCAGTTCGGCGACGCCGATGGCAGCCGAGGTCAGTGCGCCCAGGATGCGCTTGATGCTGTCGGCGTTGTCCGGGCTGCCGCCGGTGCGGGCCGGCGGCACTGCCGCAGGGTGAAGGTGAAGCGCTTGCTGCGCCTGCTTGATCAGCGCGGGGAGGTCCTGACGCTCGTCGACCGGGAGGCTCCGCTTGAGCAGTACAAGCTTGGCGGTCGCCTCGATGAGCTGCTTAGCCGCGCCGATCGCGTGATCGGGGTAGTCGGCTCCGAACCTGCGCACCCGCTCCAGCTCGGCCTGGATGCCCGACGCCTCAGACAGGGCGTCGGCATGGACAACCAGATGGGCGACGCGTGCCGTGTGCAGACGTAGCTCATCATCCAGGCGACAGCCGTCCCGCGCGAACGCCTCCCGCAGATCCGCCACCGTGTCGGCAGGCAGGCCATCCCCGCCGTACTTCCGGCTCTCCCGGTCCAAGCGGCGCAGCATGCTTTCGAACACCCTCAGGGCCCGTGTCACATGGTCGTGGTCGGTCCAGTCGACGGACGCGGCGTAGGAGTCGAAGAGCTGCTTGCGGACCCCGCCCTCGCCGGGAATGAAGCCAGGGGCCGGGGCGAAGTGCTCGTTCTCCCAGTACTCGCCGATTGCCCCCGCCACGAGACCGCTCATAAGCCCCCGGACAGCGTTACGGGCAGTCCGGGAGAGCAGTTCACGATCAGCAGCGGCCATATAGGCAGATTACGGGGCTGGCGGTAGAACGAGCCGGCATTTTCTACCTTGCGGCTCCAGCAGCGTAGGCATGGAGGCGTCGGTCCAGGATGGGCTTGTGGCGTCCGGCCCGACTCTCCAGGATGTGTTCGCATGTTCGGGCTCCCGCCGTGAACTCGGCGCCGGTGCGCGCCGACACCGCTCGGAAGAACGCCCGGCCATCCGGGGACTGGCTGCTCGTCGTCCACCGGTAGCCGGGACCCTCCATGAGTGCCCTGTCGATGAGGAGTGTGCCGAGACCTTGCCGCTGCACTTCTGGGGAGAGTGAGATCTTCGAGATGACGCCGCGCTTGCACTCGTGGCACACCTTCCACACGAGCCGCGCATCGGATATTCCATCACGCCCGTAGACGCGAATGTCCTGGAAGCCTGCAGGCCGCGTCGCGGCATGCAGCAGAAAAAACCTCTCGGTCCTCGGGTGACGGACAAGCATCCACCGCCAGCGCCATTCGTCCAGCCCGTCAGGTGTCCTCACCAAAGCCGACACGTGGGGTCTGTGGGGTCGTCGCGGTCGACGAGCGAGGCGTACATCGCGAACACGACGGCGGGGCCGCGGCCGGCCCGCAGGGCGAGCTGGATGGGGTTGGTGGTCGTGCGCACGCCGAGCGCGTCGAGGACCTGGTCGCCGTCGAGCGAGCAGACCACCACCATCGGGGCGGTGTGACCGACACGGCGCCATGCCTCGGCGGTCTGCACCAGAAGGTCCAGGGTCGGGACCATGACGAGCACGCGGCCGTGAGGGAAGTATTCGCGGGCGGCGGAGGCGGCGGTGTAGGTCTTTCCCGAGCCGGTTGCCGACACGAACGTCGCTCGCTCCCCCGCCGGCCGTACCGGGGTCGTGTGGGGCCAGCCGGTCCAGGAGCGGATCGCGGCCAGGCCTGCCACCTGATGTTCACGGAGCTGGATCCCGGTCACCGGCGGCCTGCCCGGCGGCGTCGCACGAGCGCCGGTGCGCCGGCGGTCTGCGGGGTGAACGGCGTAGCGGTCAGCGTGCCGTCAGGGCTGACCTCGACGCGCTCGGCGAGCTGCGCCAGGACCTGCTCCGGCGTCCGCCCCGTCCTGGCGGTGGCGGTGCGTAGTCGGCGGGCTGGGCCGGCGGCCAGGGACAGGTCGGTGCGCAGGCCGTGGACCGGGCCGGCTCCCGGGCACAGGTCGGTGCGCAGGCCGTGGGCGGCGTCGCGCTGTTCGGCGCGGAGTTCCTTCGCGGCTGCCAGCCGTTGCTGGCGCCACTGTTCGCGCTGCACTTCCCGGGTGGTTCCGGCCTGGTCGGCGTGCGGGTCGTACGCCTCCCAGCCGGGAGTGGCCATCAGCTCCTCGACGCGTCGACACTGCGTGTGCTTCGCCGCCCATGTCGCGGCAAGTCGGTGTGGGTCCTCGCCGAGCTCGGTGCCGGCGTCGTGGTCCCGCGTCGCGCGGGCGGTCTCGGCCTGCCGCGTCGCGGCCCCGGCGGCCTTGGCAGCCACCTGCTCCGTGTCCAGGCCCGCAGCTTGACGGCGGATGGAGAAGCGGGCCATGTCCTGGGGGTGCCGGATACTCATCGCATCGCCAACCTTCCCTCGGAATCCTAGAGTCCGAATTCGACGTGTTCGACGTTGAGCATGCGGACCTCCTCCAGGCTCGCCGCGCGGGTGCCGAGCTGCTGGAAGTAGACCTCCTTGAGTGCGTCGGCCGCGATCTGCTGGAGGGTGGCGTCGTTGGCGGCTTGGTCTTGGGCGTCGAAGAGACGGGCGGCGTGATGCGGGGGCAGGGCGACGGTGAGGTGGCGCATGCGGGCTTCGTCGGTGGTGCCGGCCGGGGCGTCGTAGCCCAGCTGCGCGCGGACGTCGATGACCAGGCCCTGGCGGGTGGCGGCCGCCTTCTTCGCCCTCTCCTTCACCTGCGGCTGCCACCGCTTCTTGACCTCGCGCTCCATGCGGGCGGCGAGATCCGCACGGGGCTTTTTGATCTGGTCCTTCACATACCGCTCGACCGTGCGCTGCGAGACACGGAGTAGCTGCGCGACCGCGCGCGTGCCCTTGAGCTGCTTGACGAGGTAGCGCATCTGCGCGCCGGCGGACTTCGGGATCGGGCGGGTCAGCGCTTGCTCCAGGGCCTGCTCCAGGCCCTCGCCGATCGACTTCGCCATCGCCTACTCCCCCGTGTCGGCGACCGCCAGGTCGCCGGTCTTGATGTAGCGAGCC
Organism: Streptomyces sp. NPDC085481; assembly: GCF_044541845.1. Classification (NCBI taxonomy): domain Bacteria; kingdom Bacillati; phylum Actinomycetota; class Actinomycetes; order Kitasatosporales; family Streptomycetaceae; genus Streptomyces; species Streptomyces sp. NPDC085481. Next base: position 311,145 of record NZ_JBITTJ010000008.1, on the reverse strand, counting down.
AGGTTCAGCAGCGGCGCGTCGGCATGCTCGCGCAGCTGCTCCGCCCACAGCGTGGTCTGGGTGCCCTCGTGCTTGACCATCCCCGGCGACACCCCGATCCGGAAACTCCCCGGGATCGTCTTGCCGTCCGCGCTGTACGGCAGGACGTCGAGCGGGGAGGGGCCGTCGGCCGCGTAGACCGCGCAGTCCGACAGGACCGCGACCGGATAGCGGCCCGTCGCTGCAGCCAAGGCGACCATCTTGCGGTGCATGTTGACCCGTGCGCGGGAGATCACGGTGGCGCGGATGTCCGGCCGCCATGTCGGACGGGAGAGCGCCGGCCACGGCTCACCCGGTCGCCAGCCACCGCCGCGGGCCCTTTCCTGCAGCTTGCCGATCCCGCCCTTCACGGTCGCTTTGATCGCGCCCAGGACGATCGCCGTCTCGGGGTCCCGCTGCTTGCAGCCGTTCATCGCCGCCAGGTACTCGGCCGGGGTGAGCCGCTCACCGACACCCAGGTCCGCCATCGTCGCCACGTAGGCGTTACGCAGACGCTTGTACCAGTCGTCCAGGTAGCGGCCCGATTCCGGGCGCAGCCATGCCTCGAGCGGGGCGACGTCGTAGCCGAGCTCGACCGCATAGGCCACCGTCGGGGTCGCGTACCAGGCCGGGCCGGTCGGACGCTCGCCGGTCGCAGTGAACGGGCTGGGCAGAAGGTCACCGCGGAGCTGCACTCGTTGCTTGCCGACCAGGACACGGGACAGGTCGACGTGGGAGAGGTCCACCAGCCACGAGCCGGCGGCCTTCGCATCGAAGGCCGGGTCGGTGACGTGCACCGGCGGGCTCGCGAGACCGACGACGGCGCCGTTGGCGGCCGCGGCGAAGGCCATGTTCACGTCGACGCCGACGAGATGCCGCTGCAGGCACTCCGCGTCCGTGAGCTCCCGCGCCCAGTCGTACGCCTCCTCGAAGATGCGCTCCTGCGGGCCGCGGACGTGGAACCGCGGCAGGCACGCGAGGACGGGGTGCCCGTCGGGCGCCTCGCACGGCGCCGGGTCCACAGGCTCGGTGCCCAGGGAGCCGGGGCGGTGCTGCGAGCGGCGCTTGCCGGTCTCGTCCGGGGCGGAGGCGCGTGTCGGCGGGTTGAGGGCGGTGAACAGTTCCAGGCCGCTCACCGCGGTCGAGCCGCGGGGGGTGAGGACGCGGGTGGCGTACAGGCCAAGGACGCGGGCGAGTTCGGCCGGCGGCAGGTCGGCGGCGTGCCCCCAGGAGCGGGTGTCGAGCGCGTTCCAGGCAGGGATGCACAGCTGCACGCAGGCGCGGCGGCCGTCCTGGGCGGGGCGGTAGATCCGCGCCCAGGGGCCGAAGCCGCGTCTGGTGAGCTGCCAGTGGGCCCGCTCGAGTTGCTTGAGCGTCTGGTGCCCGGCGGGCAGGCGGCCGGCGAGGCGCTCGGTGTCGGACAGTTCGGCGGGCAGTCCGTAACGTTCCAGCGCTGTCCTGGTGAGGACGAGGAGCGGGTCGGCGTCGCGGCCCGAGCCGTTCAGTTTTACGGCGCCGAGCCCGGCCTCGGTCAGCGTCCACTCCACCAGCGCCGGCAGGGACGTCGCCGGAACGTCGAGGATCAGGCCGCCGACGCAGTACGCCGACATATCACCGTCAGGGCCGGCGTCGATCACTGCGAGCGGCCCGTTCGCGAACCGCTCTTCCCCTACTGCGGTGGCGGGAGCAGACCTCGGTGCCGCCTGCCGCACGGCGGGACGACGCGGCGCCGACGGGCGAACAGGCGCCGTCACAGGCGCGGGCACCGGAACCGGCGCGGGAGCGGGAGCGGAAGCGGGGGTGGGGGTGGGAGCGGGAGCGGGAGCGGGAGCGGAAGCGGGGGTGGGGGCGGGGGCGGCCTCAGCCGGAACCGGGAGGGAAGCCACGGGCCCGGTGAACGTCTCCAGTGTCTCGGCCGGGTACTGCTCCGCCCACCCTTCCAGCAGCCGCTGATACGGGGCGCGCCGCGGCGGGCGCGGCTCGCTGCGCCCCGCCTCCCAGTTCCTCACCGTCTGCGTCGACGTCTGCAGCACCTGCGCGAGCCGGGCCTGTGTCACGCCGGCCGCCTCACGCAGCCGCGCCCGCTCCTGCGGCGACGGGAACTCCGGCTCCCCAGCGAGCAGCGCGTCCACGGCGCTGAACAATTCGTCTTCCTTCGCCATGCTCCACCTCCTACAACAAACCCTATCAGCTTTATGATCCAATTTATGCTTGGATTTGCAGGCGGAGGAGTGAACTTCCCACGCATGCCGCGAGGATGGAAACCGCTGGAGAAAAAGTCGAACAGCACCCGGAAAGACCGGCAGACACTACGGAGCCATCACGAACACGCCGCTCACCACCGCTCCCACAACCCCACAGCACGGGCGGTCACCCGGGAAAACGAGACACGCCACTCTCAGCCCGGAACGGTGAACTCACCATGGTGAACAAGCCAGGTAACCGGCTGGGCTTCCCGCTGACCATCCGCCACCCTCCACCGAGAACCACGGGCCCACACCACGCCGCCGCGACTGCGACTGCAGCTGCAGCGGCGACAGCGGCTGCGGCTGCGGCACGGCGGCGACGGGCGACGGCCCGCCGAGACAGCCGTACTCGCACAGGGCCCCGGCCCGCTTCGCACACCAGCATGAGCAGCACTCACACCACCTACTGCCTTCCCGGATCGACTGGGTGCACACCTCGCAATGGCCATCCCCGGCAACGGGGACAGGTCAACAGCGACCACGCGCATGACGACGCGCGTGACGACGTGCGAGGGCGGGTCGACGCGCTTGTCGCCGCCGGCCGGCAGACGAGGCACAGGCCATGGCACGGGACACGCCCGACGCGAGCGAGCCCGACGCCGGCCTCCTCACCGCACTCGCCCGCACCCACACGACCGAGGACGACGACGACCAGGACGACGCCGCCGAACAGGCCTTCCGTGACAGCCTGGACGCCCTTCCGGACGACGTAGCCCTGCTCACCGGATACACGGAACTCTGCACGAGTAATTGTCAATAGCTGTGGATCAGTTGAACTCGCTCATGCGGCGATAGTGCCTGTGCTTCTTCCAGGGAAGCCCCCTTGCGGCCTGTCGGTGCAGGGGTGGACGCCTGTGCGAAGATCGCGGCGTGAACGATCTACGCTTCCGTCTCGCTGACGACGCCGATCTTGCCGCCGTCGTGCGTCTGCGCGACGGCGCGGCCCGCTGGATGCTTGCCCAAGGCGTCACTGGTCAGTGGCAGCCTGGTGAGCTGGGCGGGGACCACTTCCGCCGGATCATGGAGAGCGGGGAGGTATGGCTCGCGGAGGCTGCCGATCGTGTGGTCGGGGCCTGGGAGCTCTGGTGGGAGGACGAGGACGCCTGGGGGCCGCAGCCGCCGACGGCCGGCTATGTGCACCGGCTGATGGTGGACCGCAGGAGTGTCCCGCCCGGGACAGGGCGCCAGCTTCTGCGAGTCGCGGAGCGCCGCGTGGCCGAGGTGGGCCGACCGTTGGTTCGTCTGGACTGCCTGGCCACCAACGCACGCCTGAGTGCGTACTACCTCAACGCCGGCTATCGGGTTGTGGGACGCAAGGAGGGTAAGCCGCAGCCAGGCGGTACGCCCAAGTCGTTCACGCTCCTCGAAAAGTCCGTACGGGATGAGTTGAGGTAGGTCAAGCGGGCGAGGAGTAGTTCAGGCTGCGTTGCCCTTGGGACTTTCGATGAGGTGTCCGCGTTCGAAGCGGGCCCCGGCGCGGACCAGGGCGACGAGGTGGGGTGCGTTCACGGCCCGCCATCGCTGTTGGGCGGACTCGACGAGCTTGAAGACCATGGCCAGGGCGGCGGGCGCGCTGCCGGCGCCTAGGGTGACCTTGGTCCGCAGCCGGACGGTGGCGAAGGTCGACTCAATCGGGTTCGTCGTTCGCAGGTGGATCCAGTGTTCGGCGGGGAAGTCATAGAACGCCAGCAACTCGTCCACGTCGTCGGTGATCTTCTTGACGGCCTTGGGGAACTTTGCTCCGAAGGACTTGGCGAACGCCGCCACGGCCTTGAGCGCGTGGTCGCGGTCCTCGGCGTTATAGATCTCCTGCAGGGCCTTCTTCGCGCCGGGCTGGGCGGACTTCGGCAGGGCATTTGCGACATTGGCGATCTTGTGAACCCAGCACCTCTGATGGCGGGTTTCGGGGAAGACCTCGGCCAGGGCCTTCCAGAACCCGAGTGCGCCGTCGCCGACCGCGAGGACGGGAGCACGCATGCCTCGGCGTGCACAGTCGCGCAGAAGATCCGCCCACGAGTCGGCGGATTCGCGGTATCCGTCGTTCATGGCGATCAGCTCTTTGGTGCCGTCCGCGCGCACGCCCATCAGTACGAGCACGCACGACTTCGCCTCGCGCAGGCGTATGCGCAGATGGATGCCGTCGGCCCACACGTAGACGTAGTCGCTGCTGGACAGATCACGTTCACCGAATACCTGGTGGTCGGCCTGCCATTGCTTGGTGAGGCGGGTGACTGTCGTTGCCGACAGGCCGGCCGTGGAGCCAAGGAACTGCTCGAGGGCAGGCACGAAGTCGCCCGAGGGCAGGCCGTGGAGGTAGAGCAGGGGCAGCACTTCGCTGATCCTGGGGGACTTGCGGCACCAGGGCGGCAGCATCGCCGAGGAGAACCGCTTGCGCTCGCCGGTCGCCTCGTCGACGCGCTTGTCGTTCACCCGCGGCGCCTTCACCTCGACCGTCCCGGCCGCGGTGGTGACCTTCCTGGGCTGGTGATAGTCGTTGCGGACCACCATGCGGCGTCCGCGTTCATCACGTTCATCCGCCAACTCGGCCATATAGGCGTTGACTTCTGCCTCCAGGGCAGCGGCCAGCATCCGCCTCGCACCCTCCCGGACGATGTCGTCGATCAGGGAGCCGGTCTCGGTAGTTCCATCGGCATTCACTACGCTCAGCACGGGCGTGCCTTCCCGACCGACGGTGCAACGTCGGCCTACTCGATGACCAGAAGTCGATCACTCGGGAAGGTACGCCCTTCGCGTCCCAGCCCGAGGCCGATCCACAGGTCATGAGCATTGCTCACTCTGCACCCACACCGAGCGAGGACCCACTCTCGTGAACAGAGCCAGAAACTGCGCGTCTCAGGGCTCACACAGGCGCACCGCCAGAGCGGCGATGTCATCGTCAAGGCGTCCCCTGCTGTAACGCACGAGATCACGATGAAGAGCAGTCAGCAGCTCACGGGGAGGCGTCGGGGGCTGCAGGCGCATCCAAGCCCCCAACGGAAAGAACTCACCATCACGGGCACGAGCCTCGGCAATCCCATCGGTATACAACAGCAACAGATCACCAGGAGCGAAATCGAAGGAATCAACGGCGTAATGATCACCCATCAGCTCCGCAAGACTGAGCAGCGGCGAGGGAGTGGCGGCCTCCAACACGCGCAGCCGGTGACGATTCAACAGCAACGGGGGAGGATGCCCGCAGTTGAGAATGTCGATACGCTGGCCCTCGTGCGGAATCTCCGCCAAGAGAGCGGTCGCGAAACGCTCCATCGGCCCCTCGGGCGGAAAAGCGGCGTTGTAACGGGCACTGCTGGCATCCAGCCTGCGCGCGACCTCGACCATCTCCCTCTCGCCATAGGCCGCCTCCCGGAACGCGTTGACAATTGCCGCAGCCGCCCCCACCGCCGGCAGGCCCTTGCCCCGCACATCGCCGATGAGCAGCCGCACCCCATACGGCGTGTCGACCACCTCGTAAAAATCCCCACCGATACGCGCCTCCGCCGCAGCCGCCAGATACAACGACTCGATCTCCACATTCCCGAAACGGCGGGGCAACGGACTCAACACCACCTGCTGCGCCGCATCGGCGACCAGCCGCACCTGGAACAACGTGCGCTCCCGCTGAAGACGCACATGACTCCCATACGCGGCAGCCACCGTGACCGCGACAATCCCCCCAACCGTCCACCACGTCCCCAGATCAGGAAAAACAAGACTGAGCCCGACCATCAAACACAGACACACCGTCCCAAGCAGCACAGTCGGCAAAACCGGCCACATCGCAGCAGCCAAAGCCGGCGCGGCAGGCAGAAGACGACTGAACGCCATCTCCGGCGGAGTGGCATAGGCCAGACTCGCGATCACCACCGTCAACACAACCGGCGACAACCGAACAAACCACCCCCGACCGTAACGCCGGCGAAGCCACGGCCGCCCAGACTCGATCACACCACCCACCATATCCATGCAATAACCGCAAAGCCCTTCGAGAGACAGAAACCACCCACTCACACCCACCACCCATTGCAACGAACGTCAAAGCAACGCCGCACCACAACCCAGATCGCCACCCCCACCCCCCAACCGTAACTTCGTCACCGGTACGCAATGAATCCGTCACCACACCAACGAACGCAACGTAACCTTTCACGAACCAGAAACAAGCAAAGCGGGCAGGCAGGCATGCGGAAAAACTGCCACAGAGAAAGGAGCAGCCACCGCGGCAGGCCCCCCGTGCCGGACCGAGGGACACCCGAGAAGGACCTGGGCGACAGCCAGGCACAGCAGTTCGGCGTCCGTCAGTTTCGGGATCGCCCGATCCGGCGACAAGGCGCCACATGGTCGTCGATGAGCACGTACAGTGCCGCCAGAAGGGCGTCCAGGTTCGTCTTCACACACTGAGCGTTTGCAGCTTCGCCACTCCAGGGTGACGCCGCGGCCCTGGCTTGAGTCCTGGAATCTCCGAGGCTGGGCCCGCCGGGCGAGGTGGGTTGTCTGTGGAAAGTCGCGGGCGGTCACTTCGCTGAGGGGCCGGCCCTGCGCTTCGGGGCGGAAGATGATCGTGGGGAGGGATGGAACACATGCTCGAAGTGCCATCCCTGCAAGCTTCTCCGGCCGGTACTTCCCAACCTCCGCAGTGGCGTAGCCGGACAGAGACATCCCTGTAAAGAGGACAGAGGGCAGAGGGCGATGAGTGTGGCTGAGAGTTGGTCGCGCGTGATGAGTCTTCTTCGGGAGCACGCGCCGGCCGATCACGCGGATCTGCCGGGGCCAGCTACGGAGCAGATGCTCGCGGCAGCCGAGGAACGGATGGGGACCTCCCTGCATGGGGACCTGCGGACGTGGCTGTTGCAGAACAATCTGGATCTGCCGGAGGAAGATTTCGACGACGACGTGATGTGTTGCGGCTTCGACGGGTTCCCAGACGAGGGAAGCTTCTTTCTGGGCATCCGGGCGGTGGAGCGGCTCTACGCGAACCGCTCCACGTCCTGCGGATTCGACCCTCCGGACCAGCCGGACTACCCGTTCTGGCGTAACGAGTGGATCCCGTTTCTGTCGGACCAGGACGGCTGGAGGGGAAAGTTCATCGATGTGCGGGACGGGCGCGTCGGCAGCTGGTTCGTGGGGGACCCCACGGTCATGGGCGAGTACGAATCGCTGGCCCAGTATTTCGACTCCGTAGCGGAGACGCTGACGAGGATCTCCGGTGGAAGCTCCCCGGTCTGTCGGTTCACCGAAGGTCGACTTGTCTGGTCGTGAGACGGTTCCCAACTGGATGACGGTCATTGCCAATCCGTCCTCACCCTGGTACGGCACTGGGATTCATCAGCATTGACGTTCCAGGGTGAGGATGGGTGCGGCGATGACGGTCATGCGGTTGGGGCTACAGCGGGCCCGGCGGAGGATCTGCCAGGACTTGAGTTGCGCGATGCCTTCGTTCGACCGGTGCTCGTGCCGCTGACAGGGCTCGGTTAATCGTCCGCTGGGTTGTGGTGAGGTCCTGGTTCGGAAGCCGTCTGATCGGTGTGGTCGCTCAGGGGCCGGCGCCGATGTAGGCGCGGTCGGCTAAGACGGGAACGCCCTGGCGTTCGCAGATCCGGATGATGCGGTGCGTGCGGGCCGCGGTCAGGTCATGGGTGCGGCCGGGCAGCGCGGGTGAGATCCACAGCAGCTTGCCCGGCTGTCGCCGACCCGGTCACTCGGCGAGCGTCCCGTCGAGCAGGACGTGATCAGGATCGGCTTCCCACAGGACACGCGGCAGGCCGGGTGCCCGACCGGACAGGTGCTCGACGACGGCCTTGACGTAGGCGTGGGCGGTGCCGACGGATATGCCGAAGCCGGCGGCGATCTGTGCGAGCGTGTCGTGCCGACGAAGGTAGACCAGGCCGACGAGGGCGCGCTGGTGGGGCGGCAGCTTGCAGCGTCGGTCACCCTCACGGGTGACGATGAGCATGGATACCCACTCAACCAGAGCGTGAGGCCGGTCGAGTGCGGCAGGACGGGGAACCAATGAGGCTCCTGCGTTGATGGGTTGAGATGTCGAACACCTCTCTCAACGGCACGGGAGCCTCGTGCGTTGCGGAATGGTGGCCCGTCACCCGATCAGTGGCCACTCTGAAAGGGCTCACTGACCAACGGGCGCCCTTCGCCATGGTCGCGACCAGCACGAACATCGGACTCACTCATCTAGGAGGAGCTGAACAGCTCAGATGCGGGCCGTCCGGACATCTGCCTCGGTGTCGTCGGCGACGTCCTCGACACGAGTCGTCTGGCCCAGAAGGACGCCGAGCAGGTCGTCGAGCGCCTTGTCGCCGGCGCGCTCTCCGACCAGCGCTACGCCGTGCCGTGCGGGAGTCCGCGCTGCAAGCAGTCTGCACGGCCTCTGCGCACTACGCGCTTCCCTACGTAGTGCGTGAAGCCGCCGGCTGCCGGGGGGCGGCTTCGAGCCCTTGCTCCTCGCGTACGTCCTGTCCTCGGCCGCACTCACGACCAAGCGGCACTGCCGATCCTCGGGCGTTCCTCCGCCACGCCCACTCCGACGTGCGCCGGGAGCTTCGGAGCGGTGACGGAACTGCGCTGGCACCAAGAGTCAGCCCAGGACAAGGGGGCGTAGTTCCTGAGCTCTCCAGGCACTTCCGTGCAGCCTCATCCAGCATCACAGTTCCTGTAACGGGGCGGCTTTGGAGCTCGGAGAGATACGTGCTGCCGCCAACCGATTACTCGGGAATCGCGTTCAGCGCCGCGATGTGAGCCCTCAAGTCCTCGATCTGCGCGGCCGGGCCGAGGGCACCGAGGCGTGCGTCAGACGACGCCCCCGCCGCCCGAGAACGGGCCGCGGACGCGGTAGTACGCCACGATCTCCTCGCGGTATTGCCGGTCGGCAAGGTGCTTGTCGGAGGAGAACTCGGGTGCATCCTTGACCTGTTCCGTGACCAGGCCGAGGTGGATCGTGTGCTCCTGCAGGTCGACACGGGTCACTGCGCTTGCCGGGATCAGCACCTTCTTACCGAAGATCCAGGCGCCCGTGTCCACGACCAAGTAGGAATCGTCGACCTCGTCGGAGTGCTTGTCCACCTTCCCGATGTGACCGTCCGCCGCCTCGACCCGCCATCCGGTGAGGTCCGTGCCCGCCAGGTGGCCGGATTCCGTGTCGAAGGTCCACTCGTGAGCGGTCATCGTTGTCACTCCTCTGTATGTCCGCGTCGTGTACGTCCCTGACCGGGTGCGCGTCCCGCCTCAGAGCAGGTCGCGCCGATCGTCCTCGGTGACCGTGGGGGCCACAGGCGGGACGACCATCCGGCGACGGCGAAGAACACTGGTGTAGACGGCGGTTCCGAGGATGCCGACCGCCATCAGGATGAGCCCGACCAGATCGAGATCGACGGCTTCGAGCTCCCAGTCGGTCGCGAAGGTGAGAATGGCTCCGACGGCGATCAGAATGATGAACAGTGCTAGACCCATGGTTTGCTCCCTCCCGTGCGGGTCGGTCAGCATCCGCGTACCCGGCATCCCGGCATTCACGCGGACCGGCCGCGATTGAGCCCGATGGAGCTACCAGCGAGTACTCACGCCTGTGTAGGCGATCCAGCCCTCGTCAGCGTCGGCACGCAGGTGTAGGTCGCCCGCTGGGAATCCCCCTGCCGAGACGAGGGACGTCCCGGCGCCCTCAGCGTCCGCCGTCACAGCAGGAGGCATCGATTCTGCGCCTCGGACGGGCACTCTCGCGTGGCCTGCGCCCGCCGGACATCAGCCGGTCGACGGGGCGTGCGCAACGCCTGTTTACACCGGATTCTCGGAGCGGCAGCATCCGTACCTGTTGGTCATGTCGTACTCGTGGCCGACCAGGATGCGTGCGCCGCAGGAGGCACAAACCGCGGGCGTCACCGGGTTCACCCGCAGGACGTAGGTGTTCTCCAAGGCCAGGACGGCGTCCACGGACTCCTTGCCGTGCTCCTTGATGCCCTGCTCGATGAACTCGAAGGCGCCGTACTGGGCCCCGCACTCGCAGTCGATGCGGTTGGAGTGGGCAGGCCCGATGTCCTTGAGCCCCAGCTCCGAGGTGATCCTCTCCCTCTCCTCGCGCGATACGGGTTCCATGCCCCGGTCCTTGATCCGTCGGGGGCTCCAGTACCACGCCTTCAACGCCTCGGCCTGTCCGGGTGAGAGGTAGAACGTCACCGATCTGCCGGCCTTCAACGCGTCCTGCACGGCCGCCACGACCGCGCTGTCGTCCCCCGACATCACGATTCTTCCGTCGCGGACCAGGGCATCGATCTCGGTGAGCGAACCGCTCTTCATGGGCGTCCTTCCGGTGGGCTCCGTCAGCTCCGACCGTCCGATGCTCACCCGTGACCGCGCCAACGGCCAGCGGGGGCGAGCGACCGGGGGTGTCCGCGCCCGTCACCGAGCCCAGTGACCTCACTGAGGCGTGCCCTGGTGAGCTGCCAGCCGCTGCCGGCCCCGACCCTGCCGAATCAGGGCCCTCAAGGGAGGGATCATGTCGGCTCCTCGCCGGTCGACCGCGCCGTCCTGGCTCCACGCATCACCTGATGGTTGACCGCTACGGGACTCCGGTTGCTGTCACGCTCAACGGCGGCCGCCACGACGTCACACAACTCCTGCCCCTGCTCGACGCGATCCCGCCGATCCGGGGGCTCTCGACAAGTACCGCCGTCTGCTGTGGATGCGTGGCATCAAGCCGGGGTCGCCCGACGCGGTGTCGCCCACGGTTCCGGGCTGGGCAAGGTGCGATGGGTGGTCGAGCGCACCTTCGCCTGGCTGCATCCGAGCTCCGACGGACATGCCGCAGGTGAGCACGGTCAACGGGTAGGCCCTGCTCAGGCCGTGTAGCCGTCGCGCATGACCCGCCGGGCCACGGTTCTGCCCGCCTCCTCCAACTCGCCGTCCACGGCGGCTGCCCTTGCCTCGTCCAGGACTACCCTGGGCGGCAGGTGCGCGCCGCTCGCGATGAGGCGGCGGCGCAGATGCGAGGGCGGGTGGGTGGAGTCGACGCTGTGGCCGCGCAGCTCGGCGACCCGGCGCAGGCGCTCGTGCTCCCGCTCCGGTATGGACCCCACTCGCGCCGCGATGCGCTCCCACAGTCCCTCGGACGGTTGCTCGCGGAGGGCCTCGCCGCCGATCCGGGTGCGGGCCGCGACGGACTCGAGCTGGAGCCCCGACTCCGCGCTGCCGGTGACCAGGAGCCGGTCCATCAGACGGGCTGCCGCGTCCGCGCCGGCCACGCGGGCGGCGGAGCGGTCCGCGAGGTACTCGGACCGCTGCGAGGCCCGCAGGGTGGCCTGGTCAAGCAGCAGGGTCAGGCCGTGTACAGCCCAGCGCGGAATCGCCGTGAGCAGGTTCCCGAGCTGCTCCACGAGGGTGTCGCCGCCGTTCGGGGCGAGTATGTAGCGCCAGGTGTCGAGCGACCGCAACGCGCTGCCCACGAGCAAGGAGTGACGAGTGTCGCCGTGGGCGTAGTGGCCGAACTCGTGCCCGAGGAGCGCGATCCGCTCCTGCCGGTCGAGGATCGCCCACATGCTGAGCCCGAGCCGCAGTACGCGGCGCTGCCGGATGCCGTACGTTCGGACGCTCGCATTCGCCTCCGCGGCGACCACCACGGCGTCGACCCCCCTGGTCCCCAGCTCCCCTGCGACCTCGTCGAGCAGAGCGAAGAGCTGGGGTGCTTCGGCCCGTTCGAGCAGGGGGGCGTCCTGCCGGAGCTTGGCCAGGCTTCCGAAGCGGGGCCTCAGGGTGACGGCGAGGGCGAGGCACAGCGCGCCGAGCGCGGGCTGGAATCCCGCGCCCCAGCGGGCGATGAGGAGCCACAGGCCCAGCACCGCCAGTCCGACGGTGAGCCCGTGCACCATCACGGCGAGAGCGGCGGCGAGCACACCGGCGGCGTGCGGTCCGGTGCGTCGCGGCTGTCCGGCCGGGGCGGGCGGTACGGCCGATGCGGTCCTGGCCCTCTCGCTGACGGGCGTCGCGCCTTCGGTCGCCGCGGGCTCGTGTGAGAGGTCGGCGAAGAGCTGCTCACCGTACCGGTGCGCCAAGGTCCGCCGCAGTCGGTCGACGCGGCTGCCCTCGAACCTTTTCCCGTCGCCGCCCGGATCCACGTTCCATCCGCAGGCGGCACACCACACCACGAACCGCCGGTCGACTGGTACCCGCTCCCCGCAGGCGGGACAGTCCTGCAACGGGACCTCGTCCGGACCCTGGCCCCGGGATCTCTTCTCGCCGAAGGCCTCAGTCGTCTCCGTCATCCCCACCCCTTGTGCATGTACATGCGAAGACGGCGCTGTATCCGCCCGGCGGGGGCGCCACTCAAGCCACGCCACCACCGCCACCATGCCTACCGGCCGCTCGGGATGGATTCGGCGGGATGCCCGATCGCAGCCACGGGCGGGGGCGTCGTACGTCCACGGAACACGCGGTGTGCCGCGGGTGCGCTGCTGTGTCGCGTCGGTGGGCGCGCCCACCGACCATGGATCAGCGGTCCGGGTAGCTCGGCTGGGACCTTCATGGGGTTCTGCCGGCAAACCGTTGCTCGAGTTCGGGGCGGCGATTGGCTGCCGACGGGCAGGGACGATCGGGCCCGGGCGGTCGGTCTGGCGTCGTAGCCTTGAAGCCGCCGAGGCCCGATGGGCGGGGCCGGACGTTGCGGGGTAGGAGAGCGGTGTGAACAAGGCCCTCTGGCTCATCGTGGCCGTGGTTGTCGTGCTCGTGGTGGCGGGATTCGCGGCCGTTCTGCTCGTACGTGTCTGGCAGGCTCGCAAGGTGCTGCTGGACTCCGGTGTCCCTTTGCAGTCCAAGGCCCTGTTCTGGGCAGCCGTGATCTACACGGTCTCACCGGTCGATCTGATCCCGGACCCGGTCTATCTGGACGACATCGGCGTGCTCCTCGTCGCCCTGCGCGCCCTGCACGCGGCGGCCGCCAGGAGCGGGGCGGAGCCCGAGAGCCCGGAGGGCTCGGTAGGCGGTGCGGCAAGGGTGCCGCCTCCGTGATGGTGGGTTCGGATCGCGGCCCGCGCAGCCGGTCCTCCAGTGGCCGTCACCGCCCTGGGGGCGGACGGGGCACCGGCTCACCGCGGCCGGCCCCTGCTCGTGGCAGCGTCCGCCGAGCGCAACCACCGACACGCCATGGGAGTCGCGAGAACATAACGGCCGCCACTCGCCGTCCTGTTCGACTACGCCTGCACGTCGGCCCCTGCGAGATCATGCAGACGCGCGGGGCGGTTCACGCTTTGGTCCTTTCAGGGTTGTCCGCGGCCGGTGTCAGCGGCTTGGCAGTGGGCGCGGCGGGGTGACGCGTGGTTCCCAGGTGCCACAGGAGAGTCAGGGCGGCAACGCCGGCGGCCGCCGGGCCCAGTTCCGCCGGGGCGAGCCCGAACCACTCCTGCGCCAGCCCGCCGAAACCGCCGCCGGCGGCGATCCCGACATAGAGCGCGGAGGAGTTGAGGGCGAGCAGGACCGGCGCGGCGGAGGGGCTGAGGGCGATGAGCCGGTGCTGCTGCGGGACGACGGTGACGCCGACACTCACGCCCCAGACCACCGCCCAGACCAGGGCGGACGCGAGGGTACGGGTCGCCGGCGGGGTCAGGACGAGAGCGAGAGTGGTGAGGGCGAGGGCGCCGGTCAGGACGCGGGCGGAGTCGTACCGGTCGACCAGGCGTCCGGCAGTGAAGTTCCCGGCCAGGGTGCCGACGCCCCAGGCCAGCAGGATCAGGGTCAGCTGCGACGCGTCGCCGCCGGTGGCGTCCCGCAGGGCCGGGCCGATGTAGGTGTAGAGGGTGTACGTGCCGAGGAAGGCAAGGGTGGTGACCGCCAGCAGCGCCAGTACGCGACCCTGCCTGAGCGGGCGCAGCCGGTCGGGCAGCGAGGCGGCGGGGAGCGCCACCCTGGGAAGGCCGACGGCGATGCCGAAGGCCGCCAGCAGGCCGATACCGGCGACGGCCCACAGGGTGACGTGCCAGTCGGTGCGGCCGATCAATGTGCCGAGCGGCAGCCCCAGCGCGGTCGCCAGGGTCAGGCCGCCCAGCACGAAGGCCAGGGCGCGGCCCCGGCGCTCCGGTGGTGCGATGGCAGCCGCGGTGCTGGAGGCCGCGGCGGTGATGATGCCCGCGCCCACGGCGGTGACGATGCGGGAGGCGATCACCACCGCGTAACTGGTCCCCAACGCGGTGACGATGTTGCCGATCACGAACACGGTCAACGCGATCAAGAGCGCCGACCGCCGGTCCAGGGCACTGGTGAGGGCTCCCATGAGGGGCGCGGACAACGCCACGGTCAAGGCGAAGGCGGTCACCAACTGACCGGCCGCCGGGGTGGAGACCTCCAGGTCTTCCGCGATGGACGGGAGGAGTCCGGCGATGACGTAGCCGTCGGTACCGACGGCGAATGTCGCCGCGGCTAAGGGGAGGAGTCGTTTCAGCATGAGCCGTGCCGCCTTTCAGGGCGCTGCGGAGGTCGGTGATCAGCACGATAGGCAATACATGGATGCTTGTCCATGTATCAATGAGTGGATAAGCTGATCCCCTGTCACGGAGGGAGGAAAGCGATGCGCGCGGTGTCCCAGCCGGCGACCGAGGCGATCCGGATGGTCGAAGTGCTGCGTGCGCTGGCCGATCCGGTGCGGCTGGAGATCGTCCAACGCCTCGCCGTGACCGGCGAGGAGAGCTGCAACGCCATCGGCAGTGACCTGGACGTCCACCAGACGACGCTGTCCCACCACTACCGGGTACTACGCGAAGCGGGAGTCACCTGGACCACCGTCAAGGGCCGATCCCGGCTGGTGCGACTGCGCCGCGACGACTTGGACGCGCTGTTCCCCGGCCTGCTCGACTCCGTACTGAACGGAGCCCGCCACACGCACCAAGCCGCAGGAGACTGACACCCCAGGCAGCCACCTCAGGCCGCCCCCGATGCGTCCCGCTCCGGCCAACCTGGCGACAGTACGAGCGAGAAGAGTGCGGAGGGGGACCACCACCGTACGCATCCGGCAGCACCAGTGCGGGCCGAGACCGACGTCCGTCTCCGAGTGGCCGGCAGGGAGTGGTTCCCGGCAGCATCCGGCCGCGCTCCCGCGACAGAACCGCACCCCGGTGCCAGTGTCACGACATGACCTTCACCGAGCCGCCCGCCGCAGCGGCATGGCAACACCGAGAAGCCCGCAGCGGCTTCGAAGTCGCGTGGCTGCACCGTTCACCGGACGGCCTTCACCTCGACGGGTGCACCACCGCGATCGAAGACGGCCGGATCTGGGCGGTGGAATACAGCATCCGCCTCGACGCACACTGGCACACGCGCGGCGCACACGTCGCGGGACGCTCGGCCGACGGAGTCCGACAGATCCGGCTGGAAGCGGACGGGACGGGCCACTGGCTCATCGACGGCACCCCCGCACCACACCTGGACGGCTGCCTGGATGTGGACCTGGAATCCTCGGCCCTGACCAACGCGCTGCCCGTCCGCAGAATGGACCTGCCCATCGGCGCCACCGCGAACGCCCCCGCCGCCTACGTCACAGCCCCCCACCTCACCGTCGAACGCCTCGACCAGACCTACCACCGCACCACCGACCAATCCCGCCACCAGCGCTACGACTACACCGCCCCCGCCTTCCATTTCACCTGCCGGCTCGTCTACGACGAATCCGGCCTACCGCTCGACTACCCCGGAATCGCCACCCGCGTCACCTGACCCACCCGCAACACCCAGCCCCGGGCAACGGGCGGGCGGCCGAACCGGCCGCCGCCAGCGGCGCGATCCCCGCGCCGTCGGCGGGCTCGAGAGCAGGAACGAACACCCCCCCCGTAGACCCGGTGCGTCGAAAGACGGCCCTCGTGAGGCGGGCCGTGCCGGCGCAGCGTGATGCGGGCGGTCACGGTGGGATGCTGCCGGCCGCGCGCTCGATCGCGTCAAGCGTCCGTCTCACGTCGTCGTCGGTGGTCGACCAGTTGCTGACCGAGATACGCATGACACGCCGGCCGTGCCAGGTCGAGCCACTGATCCACGCCGTGCCGTCATCAAGCAGCCGAGCAAGTACGCGATCGGTGCGTTCGTCACTGCCGAACTCGGCACACACCTGGGTGAAGACCACCTCATTGAGCACCGTCGCGCCACCGAGCCCGGCGATGCCGGCCGCGAATGTCGCAGCATGACCGCACAGCCGCTCGACGAGGTCGGCCACACCTGACCGGCCCAGCGACCTGAGCGCGGCCCACACCGGGAAGGCACGACCACGCCGCGAGAGCTCGGGAACCTTGTCGATAGGGTCGCCGTGCTCGTGCTGGATGAGGTAGTCGCCCCGCTCCCCCATCGCCGCCCGGATCGCAGACGCATCCCGCACGATCGCGAGCCCGCAGTCGTAGGGGACGTTCAGGGTTTTGTGGGCGTCCGTCGCCCAGGAGTCGGCGTCCGCGCAGCCTGCCGTCAAGTGCGCGTACCGGGGCGAGGCGGCCGCCCACAGTCCGAAAGCGCCGTCGACGTGAACCCACGCACCTGCCTCCTGCGCGACGGGGACGCTGTCGACGAAGGGATCGAAAGCACCGGAATGGATATCGCCGGCCTGAAGGACCACGATCGTGGGTGCCTGCCCACCGCCCGCCAACGCCTGCCGTAGAGCCCCGGGCTCGATGCGCCCCTGATCATCCGCCCTCACCAGCTCCGGCTTGCCCAGACCCAGATAGCGCAGCGCGAGATCAACCGACATGTGCCGGCTCTCACCTGCAACGACACGCACCCGCGGGCCGCCGGCAAGGCCGTCACGGGCCAGGTTCCAGCCGGCGCGGCGCAGCACTTCGTCACGAGCGGCGGCCAGGCACGTGAAGTTCGCCATCGTCGCACCCGTGGTGAACCCGACAGAGCAGCCGCCTGGCATGCCGAGCAGGTCGAGCAGCCACGCACCGGCGATCTCCTCCACCGCCGCGTACGCAGGAGACGCGGCACGCATCACACAGTTCTGATCCCACGCACTGACCAGCCAGTCGCAAGCAAGCGCCGCCGGTTCGGTACCGCCGATCACGAACCCGTAGAAGCGGCCACTGGGAAACGCTGTCAGCCCCGGCTCACAGGCCCCGGCCAGCAGATCGACGACATCGGCAGGGACGCTCGGGGCGTCGGGGAACTCCACCCCGAGCGCACGCACGATCTCCTCCACCGAGGCACGAGCGGGAACCTCCCGCTCCGACAGACTCGCCAACCACCCCACCGCATGCTCATACGCCTGCCGCAACGCCGCATCACGCGCGTCCATACCACCGACTATGAAACCGCCGTCACCACCCCGCAACCCGCACCCCACCAGGCCAATCCACACCCCCACCACCAAGCAACACACACAAACCCCGCAGAGGAAGCAGACACCCTGCCCCAGAGACCGTCTCGCCGCAGCCGACCTCCACGACGTGTCGTGTCAGCGCCGCACACGGCCGGCGGGCCGTCCCTGACGGCCAGGACGGTCAGGTGCGACGCGGTTCGGGCTATGAGCGGGCGGAGGCCGAGATCTGCCGCGTCGAGGGCCGGCGAGGTCGCTGTTGCGCTCGGCCCACCGGCCGGACGCGAGGTCGTTGCTGAGGGTTCGCCCCGCCCTATGCTCGGCCTCCGGCTCCCCGTACCGCAGAGGTGAACACCGAACGCCGCCGGAGTCCTCGACATCCCACTGCCCACCGTGCACGAGCTCGTTGGGGCTCGGCGGACGGGCCGGCTAACGCGCCACGCGGTAGCGGAGGTAGACGACTCTCGAGCCGAAGGTGCGGGTCTCGACGAGTTCGAGATCCACCCGGCGCTCGTGCCGGGGAAAGAACGGAGTGCCACCGCCGACCAGCACCGGGTAGACCACGACCTGGTACTCGTCGATCAGACCCAACGCTCCCGCCTCGGCGGCGAGAGTCGCGCCGCCGATCGCGATGTCGCCCTCCCCCGGCTCGGCTCGCAACCGCTCGATCTCCTCCGCCAGGCTGCCGGAGGCCAGGCGGGCGTTGCCCTGCACCGCCGACAGCGTGGTGGAGAACACCACCTTGGGAAGCGGCTTCCAGAGCGCGGTCCACTCGCGCATTGAGTCGTCGAGTGTGGGGTCCTGGTCGGCGGTCTCCCAGTACAGCATCGTCTCGTAAAGACGTCGTCCCAACAGGTGGACGTCGACCCGTCGAATCTCGTCGATCCAGAAGCGAAAGACCTCCTCGTCGGGGGCCGTCCAGTCGAATTCGCCGTCCGGCCCGACGATGTAGCCGTCGAGTGAGACGCCCATCGAATAGGTCACGCTGCGCATCAGAGGTCCTCCTCGGGAACGGGTTCGACAGTAGTACCGCCGGACGCCGCAGGACTCATCGCGGCTCGCGGGATCCCCGGGGCGTGTCACCTCACGAGTCCAGGCGCCTACCGCCGCGTGGACGAAGGCGACTCCCGCCACCAGCTGTCGGGTCCGGGGGTCATATCGGCCCCAGCACCTCTTGGGGTACGGCTGCAAGCTCTAGGGTTTCGAGCACGGTGAGCAGTTGACGCTCCTCGTACCGGAAGTGGCTCTCCATGATCGCGGCGATGCCTTCGAGGTGGTTGTCAAGCTCATCAGTCGGCGCGGCCCGGTCGACGGCGGCACGGAGGCTGCCGAGCAGGTGGGCGATCATCGAGTGATCCTGCTCGAGCACGCGCAGCACCGGTCGAAGCTCCGGATGCGCAGCTGCGATGGCCGGAAACAGGGTGCTGTCCTCGCCACGATGGTGGCCGTCGAGAGCCGTGCAGAAGCCATGGCAATACAGCAGCAGTTCACGGGTGGCCGCCTCACCGGGGTTTCCGTCGGCAAGGGAGGCACGGGTCACGGACAGCGCTTCCCTTAGTCGGCCGTGCACCCGACGGAGTTCTTGGCTCCAGGCGACGAGCCTGGTCGTCTCGCGCTCAGTCACGCGAGAGCGAAGGGTGCGACGAATGCATCGTCGGCCTCCTTCGATCCGGCGCCTCCATGCCTGACACGGTCTGCCACCGGCACGCGACGCTTCCCCCACACTACCCCGCTTGTCGTTCCGTCTGCGCCACCGTCCTTCCGCACGCCGAGCGCGACCCGCACAGCGCTGACAAGCGCAGCCGTTCCTGGTGCTCTGGAAGCCATTGTCGCGGAAGTGGCAGGGCTCCGGCCGGAGTTGTGCTCAGATCTGACCGTACGCGTGGACGCGCTGCCGGCCGCGGCGTGATGCGACGGCCGACGCCGCCCCGACGCCGCCCCGGCGCCGGCTCGCCCGCCCCGCGCGGGCTCGCGGAGCCGGCCCTTCAGGGCCAGAAAAATGGGCGATGCGACGGTGAACCGGGCCGTTAGCATCGGGCGATGCGCACGATCGAGACGCTGTTGCCCCAGCACGGGAAGCCGGATGTCGCCTCCTTGCGGGGGTACGACGCTGACGACCTCGCCCGCTACATTCTGGATCCGGACAACGCCTGGTGGCGCCGCCGGCTGTGCGTGCACGCGCTCGGTGGCCGGGTCCCCGAGGCCCGCGTCGCCGGCCTGCTCGGGCGGATCCGCGACCGGGGCGAGACCGGCGAGGTGCGCATCGCTCTCCTCGACCTCCTCGCCGACCGGTCCGAGCTCCTGCCGTGGCTGCGCCACGAGGACCGGCGGGACGAGCCCTCGTACGGCATGCCCGAGGCGATCCTGAAGGCCCGAGGCCTGCTCGGCGACCGCACGGCCGCCCGCGATCTGGCGACCCTCGCGCACTCGCCCTGGCAGCGCACAGAGGCGCTCGGGGAGGCGGGGCTCGACGCCCTGGTCGAGCGGTACGGGGTCGAGGCGGTGCTGGCCGACCTCGGCGGGGGCCGGCCCGAGGACCGCGCCTTCGCCGTGCGGATGCGGCACCGCGCCGGGCAGGACGTCACCGGGCACCTGGCCGACCCCGACCGGGCCGTCGCCCACCTGGCCGAGTCGCTCGTCGCGGACCGGGGCCGGCTTCTCCGTTACCTGGACGAGGCGCCGACGACCGAGGCAGCGGTCCGGGCCGCCTGCGCCCTGCACCGGCTCGCCGAGGACCCGGTCGAGACCCGCGCGATCGACGCGCGGTTGGGCAGCCCTCGGGTGGAGGTCCCCGGCCTGGACGAGGAACTGCGCCGTCCGATCGTCCACGCGTACGCGCCGGGCTGCCAGCGGCAGAGCGACCCCCGGTGGCGCCTGGAGGCCCTGTGCACCGAACCGCCCGCCCGCCCCGACCAGGAGGCGCAACTCGCCCGCGCGACAGCCGCACTCACCGCCGCCGGCCTGGCCCCGGCGGGTCCCGTCCCGTGCGGGGAGCACCGTATGCAGGGCGATGGCACCTTCCATGTGTACGAGTGGGGGGACGACGAGGTCCACGTCAGCACGCTCGGACGCTTCGCCACGGGCTACGAGGACGACCACGCCGCCCGCCGCCCGCTGGAAGGGGCCGGCTTCCGCTGGATCGACGCGGAGACCTCCCAGGTACGGGTCACCGACCTGTGCGTCTACTACTTCGGCCACCGCGAGCCGCTCGACGTCGGCGACCTGCTGTTCTACTGGCAGGACTGAATCCGTTCGACAGCGCCCCTCGGCACCCGGCAAAGTGGCCGTCCGTGACGAGCAGTGAGCTGTGGACCCGTGCGACCGCCGACCGCTACGACGCCGAGGAGACCGAGATGTCCTCGGCCGCCGTTCTCGGACCGACTCTCGACTTCCTGGCCGAGCTCGCCGGAGACGGCCGGGCACTGGAGTTCGCCATCGGCACCGGACGAGTGGGCGTACCGCTCCGGGAACGCGGCGTGCCGGTAGCGGGCATCGAACTGTCCGGGCACATGGCAGCCGTGCTGCGGCGCAAGGTCGACGAGGACACGCTGCCGGTAGCCATCGGGGACATGGCCACCACCGCCGTCGCGGGCGAGTTCGCCCTGGTCTATCTCGTCTACAACACCATCACGAACCTGCTCACGCAGGACGAGCAGGTCGAGTGCTTCCGCAACGCCGCCCGTCATCTGGAGCCCGGCGGCCGGTTCGTCATCGAACTGGGCGTGCCGCCGCTGCGGTTCCTGCCGCCCGGCCAAGTCGCGGTGCCGTTCGACGTGTCCGAGCAGCATCTCGGGTTCGACACCTTCGACCTCGTCGAGCAGATTCTCGTCTCGCACCACTTCACCCGCGAGGACGACGGCCGCTACCGCGGCGACAACTCCCGGCACCGGTATGCCTGGCCGGCCGAGCTCGACCTGATGGCACGGATCGCCGGGCTCGAGCTGGAGCGTCGCGTCGCCGACTGGGACGGGGCGCCGTTCACCCAGGACTCCGCGAAGCACATCTCCGTGTGGCGCAAGCCGACCTGAGGCAGCCACCGGGGCCGTCGACGTAAGCCGTGCGTGTCCCGGAACTCCTGTCGGAGCCGGGCATGGTCCTGAAGTGCGCGGGTCCTCGGGGTGGTGTGTGAGCCGGTCGGTTGCGGCAGAGTCTCCTGGCCGTTCCTTCCACAGGACGGGGGACCTGGCCGATACCGTGGACGGTGGATCGGACTTCTTTGGGGGATGCGATGGATCCTGAGCTGGCGGCTTTGGCTTCTTCCGCGGCAACGGCTCTGGTGGCGGCGTGGACCACGGATGCGTGGGCGGGTGTGAGGCAGAGAGTCATCCGTCTCCTGGGGCGGGGTGACGACGCCCGCGCTGCCGCGGCTGCGGCGGAGCTCGACGCCGGTCATGCCGACGTCGTGGCCGCCGGCGCGGCGGGGGACGTCGCGCGTCGCGCCGAGGTGGAGCGGGTGTGGAGCGATCGGTTGGGTCGTCTCGTCGTCGAGGAGTCGGCAGCTGTCGACGAGCTTCGTGTCGTCCTCGGCGTTCTGCGGCAGGCTGTCGTCGCGTCCGGCTCTTCTGCGGGAGACCACGTGGAGGTGCATGGCAATACCTTTCACGGGCCTGTGCAGATGAAGGGTGTCCAGCACAACCACGGGTGAGGAAACCGCGGTGGTCAGTGATCACGACAGTGTTGATGTACGTGGCAACTCCTTCGGCGGGCCTGCCCAGGTATCCGGGACTCAGTACAACTACTTCGCCACCGGTCCGCCGGTTCTGCCTTCGCCTGCGCAGTGGATCGCTGTCGAGCAGGCGGATCCGCTGGCCTTCGGCGTCCACCGTCCTCGTCAGCGTGAGGGGCGGGCCGCGCTGCAGCCGTATGTGGAGCGGGATGCCGACGTGTCCGTACGTCCGTTGGCGGCTCGGCTGGGGCACTCCGGAGGCCTGCTTGTGCTCACCGGGGATTCGACAGCGGGAAAGACGCGGTGCGCGTTCGAGGCGATGCGGGCCGAGCTGGCCGGCTGCATGGTGTGGGCGCCGTCGCGGGACGCGGACCTGCGGGTTCTGGCCGACGCCCCGCTGCCGCCCGCGGACGGATGGATCGTGTGGCTGGATGACCTCGAGGACTACATCCGCGACACCGGGCTTGACCCGGCGCTCGTCTCCCGGCTCGGGCAGCGGCGGATCGTCATGCTGGCCACCCTGCGGGACGAGTACGTCGACCGGTACCAGCGGCGCAGTGCCAGCCTGAGCCCGAGCGGGCAGCCGCACACCGTTGCGGCCCATCTCGGTGCGCGCGTCCTGAACATGGCCGAGCAGATTCCGCTCCCCCGCCTGTGGAGCCGTGAGGAGCTGCGCCGCGCCGAGCAGGCGAACGAACCCGGTCTCGCCGAAGCCCTCGCCCACCGCGGTGACTACGGGATCGCGGAGTACCTGGCCGCGGGGCCTGCCCTGCTGGACGAGATGAACCGGGCATGCCGCGTGGGCGGGAACCCCCGCGGATACTCCTTCGTGCGGGCCGCGATCGACCTTGCCCGGGCCGGACTGTTCGAGATCCCGTTCGCGGCCGTCGAGGAACTGCACACCAGCTATCTGAGGGCCCTGCCCGGAACCCGCCCGGAAACGGCCGCGGAGGCCTTCACCTGGGCGACGCGTGTCCACTACGGGGCGACCGGGATGATCAACCCGGTGGGAACCGATTCCCTGGTGTGGAAGCCCTTCGACTACCTGATCGAGCACTTCTCCCGGGAGGAGCTGCCCATCCACCGGGACACGTGGGCCGTCGTCCGCACCCACGCCCAGAGCCAGTGGCATCTCCACATCGTCGGCCTCCTGGCGACCGCGGCCGGCGAGGAGGAGGTCGCCGAGGGCATCTGGCGCCCTCTGGTGGACGCGGGCAACGCCGACGCGTCCTTCCACCTGGCCCTCCTGCGCGCCCGGCAAGGTGATCTCGCGAACTGTGAGCGGCTCCTGCACCGAGCCGCCGATCTGGGGCACGAAGAAGCCCCCTACGGCCTGGGACTGCTGCTGTTGCAGCAAGGGCGGGTGCGGCAGTGCGAGTACCAGTGGCTGCGCGCGGCGTACGAGGGAAACGCGCAGGCTGCCTACAGCCTCGGCTCTCTCCTGCACGACCAGGGACGACAGGCGGAGGCAGAGACGTGGCTGCGTACGGCTGCCGAGGACGGATACGGCGATGCCCTCTACACCCTGGGGCTGATGCTGGCGAAGAGGAAGCAGTACAGGGAGGCTGAGCTGTGGCTGTGGGAAGCGGCCCGCGACCGGGTCGAGGAGGCAGCGGAGCTCCTGGACTCCGTCATCCTCCTCCGGGAAGCCATGAGCGACGTCCACGAACTCAGGCAGGAAGCAGAGGAGGGAGACAGCGATGCGGCGTTTGCGCTGGCCGAACGCCTCCTCTGCCTCGATGAGGTCAAGGAAGCCGAAGTGTGGTGGAGCCGGGCTGCCCGGGCAGGACACCCCTTGGCCGCCCTTCGGTACGGGATGCGTCTCACCGTCACCCAGAACGATCACCCGGCCGCAGAGCCCTGGCTACGCATCGCGGCAGATACGGGAAACCCTGACGCGCTGTACTGGCTCGGGGTGAACCTTGACAGGCAGCGACGGGTGCGCGAGTCACGACAGTTGATCACCCGAGCCGCTCGTGCAGGTCACACGGCCGCCACCCAGTACCTGAAACAGCATCCCCTGCCCAGGACCTGAAGCAGCATCCGTCGCGGTGGCCCGTACCTCCTCAGCAGTTGGCAGAGGCAGCAACCCTAGTCCTGAAGATCGGCACGCACCTCCGGGGCTGAACAGGCACCCTTCGCACGGCGAGGTCGACAGGGTCGCGGAGCGACCCGTGGTGCCCGATCCGACGGCCTGGGAATCCTGTCCCGTCGACCGTCCGCCGCGAGACCGGCTGACGACCTGGCCCGCCGACACCTCGGCTCGCGGGACGGCGACGTTCTGCCGTGAATGAAACGCCTTGGTCGTCGACCGACGGCGAGGCTAGCTTGGCCACCATGCGTGAAGTGATCACAGACAACGGCCGGATACTGGCGGTGGAAGAGTGGGGAGTGCCCACCGGGATACCCGTCGTCTACCTGCACGGCAGCCCCATGAGCCGGCTGGCACGCTACCCCGACGAGTCCCTGTTCCGCCGCCTCGGCGTCCGGCTGATCACCTACGACCGGCCCGGATTCGGGTACTCCACGCCCAGGGAGGGGCGTCGGGTCGTCGATGCCGCTGCTGATGTGGCCGCCATCGCCGACGCGCTCGGCCTGAACCGCTTCGCGGTGTTCGGGGTGTCCGGGGGCGGCCCGCACGCCTTGGCGTTCGCCGCGTTGCATCCCGGTCGCGTCACGCGGGTGGGCGTGCTGGCGAGCCTGGCACCGCGTGACGCGGCGGGGCTGGACTGGACCGCCGGCATGAACGAAGGCAACTGCCGCAGTGCCGCTGTGGCGTTGACGGGGCGGCGTGCCGTCGTGGAACACCTCGCGACTGTCGGAACGGCGGGTCTGCCCCCGCTGCCGGACGTCGAACAGGCGGTTCTTTCCCGGCCCGACGTCAGCGCCATGCTGGGCGCGGCTTTCGCCGAGGCGGTCCGGCCGGGGCTGGACGGCTGGGTGGACGACGTCATGGCGCTCTTCGGTACCGAGTGGGGGTTCGACCCGGCGGCCATCAGCCTCCCTGTCCGGATCTGGCACGGCGATCTGGGCACCCTTGTTCCACCGGCGCACGGTGCGTGGCTGGCCTCGCGCATCCCGGCCGCCACGCTGAGGACACAGGCCGACGCCGGACACGCCGGCCACTTCGACGCCACCCCCGACATGCTCGGCTGGCTCATCGACGACGCCGAACGCGCTGCCGTCACCCCCCACGGACGCTGACCTCAGCGCCGCAAGCGGGGCAACCCACTCGATGGACGGCCCCGGCCCGTCTGGTTCACGATCCCGGTCCGTTCGAGCAGCCCGCGAGTCCGCGCCGTCGCACACGTATTCAGAACATGCGGTGCCCCTGCACCCACGCGGTTCTCGTGCCGTCCTGCCGGACGAGGCGGAACTTCTTGACGCCTTCGTACCGAGCGCCGACCGACCGGAACGTCAGGCCGGCGACGAAGCCCACGGCACTGAGCGCGAAGAGGATGCCGACGGGGTTCGTCGACTGGTCCGACTCTTCTCGGGTCTGCCCTCCCAGGTGGAAGAGCATGGGTACGGTGACCAACAGAGAGAGCAGGAGCGCCCATCCGAGTACCAGGTAGATCCGGTGCTTGAGGCGCGCCTTGGCTTCGCTCTCGACCCTGACAGAGAACAGTTTCGCGCAGCGCGGGCACGCGAACGTCACGACCTCGTCGCCGCGCTCCGGCCTGCGCATCTCGGGCGCCGACAAGGCGGCCACACTCCACTTCACCGTGGTCCCGCCGAGCCCGCCCGTCACGCTCATCCGGCACCCGATGCTCAGGGCGTACCTCTCATCCAACGACACGCTGTCCCCCGCTCCGTGTAGGGCATGGAAGCAGCCCGATCGTAGCCTGCGAGGACGTGCCCGAACCCTGCCATGACGCGATTCCGGACCATCCGGCGCGGTTCCCACGACGAGCCGCGTGTGGGGCGGCCGGCGGCATGAGTCGTCGTCGCTCGGGCATACCGCCGACTGCCTCAGGCGTCGCGGCGGCTCAGATGCCGCAGCCGGAGGCCGACCAGAATCGGCTGCTGCGGTGGTCGACGTGGGTGTGGTCGCTGTGACCGGGGTAACCGGGGCCGAGGATGCCGTTGAAGCCGTGGTTGCGCGCCTGCTGGGCGAGGGAGCACAGGGAGTGCGGCCCCGCGCCGAGGTCGGCCGCGTCGCCGTACAGGTGACGGCTCGACGCGGCTCCGCCGACGGCGTCGTTGCAGGCCTGGCTGCGGAACCCGCTGGTGACCTGGATGGGCTGGTCCCCCAGGGCGTGGCGGAGGGCTTCCAGCTTCCACATGGAGCGCAGCGCGTTGGCCTTGGCTGTTGCCGCGCTCACGGCCCCGCCCGCCCAGGTGGTGTTGCAGTCGTTGAGTTCGGCGTAGGAGAAGTGGACCGGCGTGCAGTCGTCGTCTTGCAGTGCGTAGATCTTGTTGAAGGTCGCGGGGCCCGCGACGCCGTCGGCGGCAAGTCCGTAGGCGCTCTGGAAGCGCGTGACCGCCGCGGCGGTGCCAGGGCCGTATGCGCCGTCGATGTCCAGCACGCCGCCGTAGCCGGGATAGCCGGCCACGCGGATCTGCAGCGCCGTCACATCGGCGCCGGACGCGCCTTGGGAGAGGGTACGGGACCAGGTGTAGCAGCCGTCCGCGTGCGCCGTGCCTGCGGCCGCCACCACCCCGAGCAGAAGGGATGATGCAAGCATGACCATCGAGAGAAGGGTGCGGACAAGCCGCGACTGAGCGGTGGATCCGGGCATCTGGACCTCCATCGCCGAGCGAACGAGCCTGCGACGGTCCGCGGTACCGGCCCGTCCCCCCGAGGTTCGCCGTCCGGCTCGTCACACGTCAACCACGCCTCACAACCGTCATTTGTCGGCCCAATGAAACCCCGGTGGACGACCCGCGAGGCAATCCCGCGAAGGAGACCGGCGGTGTTCGTCCCGGACCTGGCGTGGCTTCAGGTGCCGGGGCCGGCGCGCCCGTCGGTGGAGACCTGCACGGGCAGGGACCGCGCCGTCCTCGGGCTACGACTGTCAGTGGTGGCGTGCATGATCGGTGGGTCGGATTCCGAGGGACGGAGGCGCCATGCCGATCACCAACCCGCATGTGGCGGAACACGCCTTTCTGAAGCGGCTGTACGCGGACCCGTACTTCCCTGATCCCGTCGTCGACAAGGGCAGGGCGATCCTGCTCCGGCTGTGCGAACGCGTGGAGGCGGAGCAGCCGTCGGACCTTGCTGCCTTGTACGTGGTCACCCAGGCGGCGACGGAGGAGTTCAACCTCCTGGAGGCGGAGTTCGAGGCGGCGGGCAGCGAGATCGAGACGTTCGCGCGCGAGGAGATCGCCGAGGACTTCTGGTTCGTCGCCTCGGCCTACGGTTTCACGGACGCGGACGCGGAGGAACTGATCGCCACCCGTGAGTGGTGAACTCCGGCCGCAGTCCCGGCTCTCGGCCGCCGGTCTGCCACGCTCCGCACGGTGCCGGGTCTCAGGCCCGCCCTTCATGGGCCGGACCCGTGAAGTCGATGCCCTCGTGGGCGGATTGGGCCGGGGGCGGCACGGCACCGCCGCTGCCTGGCCCGGAGGGACGCTCGCGTGAAGCCCGAGCCGCGCTCCCCCGCACGCCCCCAGCCCCGGAGCCCCCGAGCCCCGAAGCCCCGAAGCCCCGACACGATCACGGAGGCCGGGGTCCGTGGAGGCCGGTCTCAGGGGGTGGGGCGGCGCTCTGGTTCGGGTCGCCGGTCGGGCCCGGTCCGGTAGCCGAGGGTGACCAGAGCGGTCGCGATCAGGACGACCGCCCCTACCGTGCGCAGTGCCGGGCTCATCGCGTTGGCGAAGGACGCCGTGTGCGCGTCGGCGTCGTGCGCGGCGAGCACGGTTCCGGTGACGGCCACCCCGAGGGCCGCCCCGATCTCGCGCGCCGAGGTGCCGAGGCCGGAGCCGAGGCCGGCCTGGTGGGTGGGGAGGGCCGCCACGACGCCGACGGTCAGGACCGGCATGCACAGGCCGGTTCCCGCCGAGATCACCAGCAGCCAGCAGGCGTACGCCGCGTACGGCGTGGCCGCGTCGGCGGTGGAGGCTCCCAGGAGCCCGGCGCCGATCAGGAAGAGCCCGGTGACGACGGCCGGCCGGGGGCCGGATCGGGCCTGCCAGCGGGTCGCGACCTTGGGGAAGAGGGCCATGCCGATCGTGAGCGGCACGATGGCGAGACCGGTGATGGCGGGGGCGTATCCCTTGACGTACTGGAGGTACTGCGAGTTGGCGTAGAAGAGCGAGAAGAGGCCGAAGAAGCCGGTGGCCGTGCCGAGGACGGCTGCGCGCAGTCCACGGGAGCGGAACACCCGCGGGTCGAACAGCGCGGCCGGCGAGCGGAGCGCGTACCAGGTGAACAGGCCTGCCAGCGCCGCGCCCACCGCGAAGAACACGGTGATGCGGGGCGAGCTCCAACCGTATGCCGGGCCCTCGATGATCCCGGCGAGGACGGCGACCAGGGCCGCGACGAGCAGGAGTGTGCCGCGGGGGTCGGGACGACCGTGCGGGGAGCGCTCGGTACGCGGGGTGGTGAACGCGACGGTCCAGGCGAGCAGCGCGGCCAGCGGGACCATGAGCCAGAACAGCGCACGCCAGGAGAGGAACTGGCCGACCGCGCCGCCGACCACGTTGCCGGCGAGTCCGCCCAGACCGACGGCGAGGGTCCAGGAGGCCAGGGCCCGGGCCCGGTGTTCGGGTCCGGCGAGCTGCACGAGGATCGACATGGTCGCGGGCATGATGCAGGCGGCTCCGGCGCCTGACACCCCGCGGCCGGCGATCAGCAGCGCCGGTGAAGCAGCCAGTGCGCTCAGCGCCGCTCCGGCGGCGAACAGTGCGAGTCCGGCGAGCAGCACGCCCTTGCGGCCCCGACGGTCGCCGAGCGCCCCGGCGGGGATCAGCAGACCGGCGAAGACGAGGACGTACGCGTCCACCGTCCACAACAGTTCGGTCGAGGACGGGTGGAGGGAGGCGGCGGCCAGTTGGGGGATCAGGAGGTTGATGGCGGCGACCATGCTCTGCGCGACGAGGACGCAGGCACACAGCGCCAGCAGCGTCGAGCGCTTGAGCGAGTCGGGTGGGGCCTTCCGCGGCAGGGACGGCGAGAGGGCAGGCGAGGACATGGCTCCTCCGGGGAGCGTCGTTTGAGGGATGCACGCTCACCGTAGGCTCGGCCTCAGGATGACTACCAGTGCAAGTTGTGCAAGAGATGAGTGCGCATGACGCAATCCGGCGGCCCCATCGGCCTCGATCTGAACCTGCTGCTCGCCCTTGACGTCCTGCTCGAGGAACAGAGCGTGCAGAAGGCGGCCCGACGGCTGCACCTGTCCGAGCCGGCCACGAGCCGCACCCTGGGCCGGATCCGCAAGGCGCTCGGCGACCCGGTCCTGGTGCGCGCCGGACGGGCGATGGTGCCGACGCCGTACGCCCTGTCGGTACGGGCAGAGGTCAGCGCCGTCGTGGAGCGGGCCAAGGCGCTGTTCGCGGCCGCCGGGCCCACCGATCTCCGTACGGTCGAGCGCACCTTGACCGTGCTCGGCCATGACGCCCTCGCCGCCTCGCACGGTCCCGCGCTGTTGGCGCGCGCGGCCCGCGAGGCCCCGCAGGTGCGGCTGCGGTTCCTGAACGAGAGCCACGTCGACGCGCCGGTGCTGCGGGACGGGGTCGCCGACCTCGAGATCGGCGTCATCGATACCGTCCACCCCGAAGTGCACACCGAACACCTCCTGGACGACCATCTGCTCGCGGTCGTCCGGCCGGGGCACCCGCTCCTGAGGGGACGGCTCACGCGGCGGAGGTTCGCCGTGGACGCGGACCATCTGATCGTCTCGCGCCGCGGCCGGCTGCACGGCCCCATCGACACCGCGCTCGCCGAGCACGGCCTGCGACGACGCGTCGTCGCCAGCGTCGGAACGTACCCGGCGTCACTCTTCATCCTCCGCGACACCGACCTCGTCGGCCTGATCGGCGCGCGCAGCCGCTCACTGGCCGAATCCGTCGGCCTGGTCACCTTCGGCATCCCCCTCGACCTGCCTCCCCTGCCCATCGGCCTGGCCTGGCATCCTCGACACGACGCGGACCCGGCCCATGCGTGGCTGCGCGACTGCGTGCGAGAACTGCTGCTGCCCGAACAGGACGACTGAGCGGGACGCTTCTGCCGGCCCTCGCAGCGAGTCGGTGCTTCGCGCACTCCGATCTCGTCTGCGCAGCTACGGGCAGGGCTACGTGCCGCCGCGGTCCGGGGGGTTCAGGGCCTCTGGAGGGAGACGGCCACCAGCCACGGAGCCTCCGCGAAAACCCGTTGGCGGACCGCGGCGGCCACTGCTACCTTTCCGGAGGCCGTGCGAGAGAACGAGGAGGTGGTACCCGTGAACACAGTAACGACATGGGTGCTCCCCTCCGGGGTCACGGTCGGGCGATAGGTCGTCCGGGAGCGCCGTTCAAGAGCACTCCCGAAAGGCACGACCATGCATGTCACTTCCGAACGGCGGCTCGACGACGGCGTCCTCGAGTGCGAATTCACCCTCGGCGAGATCCCCGGCACCCTGTGGACGCCCGAATCCGCCGCACCGGTTCCGCTGGTCCTGATGGCCCACAACAACGGCCTGCCCAGGTCGGCAGCCAGGCTGGTGGCCCGGGCCCGGTACACCGCGGCGCGCGGCTACGCGGTGGCCACCATCGACGCCGCCGGGTGCGGCGACCGGCCCCGTTCCGCAGCCGATGAGCAGGCCCGTGCCGAGCTGCGGCGGGCGATGCAGGCCGGCGAGCCGGTCGACGAGATCTTCGAGTCCTTCATCCGCCCGCTCGTCGAGAACGCGGTCCCGGAATGGCGGACCACGCTGGACGCCCTCCTTGAGCTGCCCGAGATCGGCGGCCCGGTCGGGTACTCGGGGTGGACCGCCCTCGGTATCCACCTTGCGGCGGTCGAGCCGCGGATCGCGGCCGCCGGCTTCTTCGCCGGCGGGTACGTGCCCCGCGCCCAGCGCGAGGAGGCCCGGCAGGTCACCATTCCGCTGCTGTTCCTGCTCCAGTGGGACGACGAGGGGAACCCGCGGCAACGGGCCCTGGACCTGTTCGACGCCTTCGGCAGCAAGGAGAAGACGCTGCACGCCAATCTGGGCGGGCACACCGGCACCCCGTGGTTCGAGGTGGACGACGGGAACCGGTTCTTCGGCCGGCACCTGAAGTAGGACCTGACTGTCCGGCGGGCAGCTTGCGGTGAGCAGTATCGGCCAGGATGCCGTCATCGAGGACAGGTTCCGGCCCTCCTCGATGACGGCGGCCGACCGATGCACAACCGCCGCGATCGTGGCGGCAGTCGGTAGGTATTGACCCCGGAACCATCGGTGGCCGTCAGACGAGCAGGCCCACTCCGGGCTGCCGCGCGCGCAGCCCGGTTTGTGGCTTCGGGTCGACGAGCACCCAACCGGGGTGCGGATCGAGGAGACTGCCGGGACCTGAGCCCTGCCGGCCCGGTGCGAGCCACAGGGACGGGGTGCGGTGCCTTGGGCTTGTCCTTCGACCATGATCCGTTCGGGCCTGCAAGCGTCTCGCTGTTAGGACACGGCTTCTGAATCACGCGGGAGGGGACAGCTGTTCGCGCACCCATCCGGGATCGGGGTTGGTGTGTGGCCTGCCCGCGACGACGACAGTCGGCACGGTCTCGTCGTTGGCCGCTCTCACTGCTGCGGCTCCTGCCGGGTCACTCCAGATGTTGACCCAGTGCGCCTGGCAGGCGCTGCGGCCCAGCCGGATGCGCAGTCGCATGCAGTACGTGCAGCCGGGCCGCCAGAAGACGACCGGCCGGCCGTCGGCCGCGCTGCGGCGCTGTGCCTCCTGAGCACCGATCGACCGCGGGAAGATCAGGGGCGAGTTCATGCCTGCAAGCAGCACAAACACCAGCAGGAGCACCGCGGCTTCGCCGGGACTCCCCCTCAAGATCAGGCCAGCCGCGACGACCGCTCCACACAACACCAACAGCATCGGCAGGGTCCAAATGCGCCTCATGATGACGCAGGCTATCGGCGACCCGAAACGCTCCGAGAAGCAGGATCCGGGTCCTGGATCGGTGCCGGTGTCTCAGCGGGGGCAACGGCGGGCGAAGTCGCCGTTGTGTTGTCAACGCATGACCAGGCCGACGCCGGGAAGAGCCTCCAGGCTTGGGCTGCGGGTGGCCTGGTTGGCGTGAGGCTCTTTCGTGGGTCCCGTGGACACCCGTAGAGCCATGCACCCGTCACTACCCCCTGACAGCCAATCGTTGACGGCTTCGAGCAGAGCAGTCGCTTCGCAGCGTACGGCTAAGGGCCGTCCCGTAATCCCAGGAGGCCGAGGGTCATACTGTCTCCGGGTCGGTGCCGATGGCGCCAGCCGAGCGAAGGGAATGCCCGAGATCCCCGGTGAGGATGCGGGGGTATCGCCGCCACCACCACAGGTCGGGGCCGGGCAACTTGTGGAACTGGTCGAGTGCTTGACCGTCGTCGTCAACGGTCGCGGCCTTGTACCGGTCGTCCAGGTCTTTGATCTGTGGGGTCCAGAGCTGGACGATGTGTTCGTCCAGCAGGAGCCACGCGTCGTGGAGCCAGTTTCGGCAGTACAGGTCGTTGGTGTACTCGTGGATGTCGTCTCGACAGCCGTGTTCGATGGAGCTCACCAGGACGGCCCACGCGTTCACCCTTTCAGCGACTGTGAACGCCGTCCGCCAGCCGCGCTGGTGCAACAGCTCTCCCACCTCGGTTTCAGTAGCCACAGGCGTGAGGCTCTCACGCCAGATCCGTCAGGACTATCGAGTAGATCCCGCCACAGCTGGTGCGATCCCGCAGGTGATCAAGGTGGGACGATCTCGCCGTGGCTGGTGTGATCACGGCGTCGGAACGGTCCTGGATAACCCCGTTCACCGGGCTGAGCCCGCGGCAGTTCGGGAAGCTGGTGACCGTTCTGCGACGCGAGGGTGCGGACGCGGTCGACAGAGGCCAGGGCCGTGGAGCATCAACCACCAGGTCGTCATCGACGCCGACAGCCGCCTCGTCGTGGGGGTCGGCCGGCCCTGTCCGGTCGCGGTGGCGGCCGGCAACCGCAATGACTGCAAGGTGGCGGCCGCCCCAGCGGACACTTTCTCGCTGCGGAGATTCCCGCGGGCCGAGCCCTTCGGGCGGAGCCTGCCGCCCTTTGCCGGCCGGCAGGAAAGGCCGCAGCCATGCCCGCTCGCCATCCGTAAGAACTCCCCGTCTCATGCCCCTCCCAACGCCCTGGGTGCGAAGTAGTCACATGATCGGCTGGGCAAGCCATAGCCAGTGCCCGTGATGGCCCCCATACTTGGATCACGCCAATACGGGGAGGTAACAATGGCATTCGTAGTGCTTTTCGGTGTTCTGGGCGGCCTGGCTCTGCTGCTGATCGTCACGCTCCTACGCCGCAACGGGAGGCAGACGGAGACGACTGAGGGACTCCGTGTCGAGGAGCAGGCACGACTGCAGGCAGGACAGGACCGTGCTTCCTTCAATGTCGTGGCCATGCACACCGCACCGCCCACGGCCAGCGACGCCTACCACCGCCACTAAGACCCCAAAGCCCTGACGTCCCGGTCACATGCCGACCGGGACGTCGCGTGTTTCCCGCACCCTCCAAGCTGAACTCATGTCCGAGCGCCCCGGCCAAGGGCCGGCCCGGTCTCGGTCGTGTCGCGGCTGTGCGTCCGATGGGGTGGGGTCTTCATCCGGTCTCGAAGCCACGTTCGATTGTCAGTGGTGGGTGAGACGGTAGGAGCATCACGTCGGAAAGAGGGGGAACTGCCTTGTCCGGAAGCCAGAACTACATCAATCACGTTGCCCTTGTGCTGGATGCGAGTTCGTCCATGTCGCACCTGAGCCGCAAGGTCGTCGAAGTCGCCGACCAGCAGATTGCCTATCTTGCCCGTCGGTCGGGGGAATTGGACCAGGAGACCCGCGTCACTGTGTACGTCTTCGCCGACACGGTGGAGTGCGTCATCTACGACAAGGACGTGCTGCGAATGCCGTCCCTGAAGCAGTTGTACCGGGCCGGCGGAATGACGGCGCTGCTGGCAGCCGCTTTGAAGTCGCAGCGGGAGCTGGCGCAGACGGCTCAGCTCTATGGCGACCACAGCTTCTTGACCTTCGTGCTGACCGATGGTCAGGAGAACGCAAGTCATCGCTGCCCTGACGCCCCTGCCAGGGATCCGCGTGAACTGGTCGCGGCCGTGGCCCGGATGATCGAGACGCAGGAGGACAACTGGACGCTGGCCGTCCTCGTACCGGACCAGATGGGCAAGCGGGAGGCCATGCAGAGCGGTTTCCCGAAGGACAACATCGCCATCTGGGACGCCACCAGCACCCACGGTCTGGAGGAGGCCGGACAGGTCATCCGTGAGGCCACTGAGAAGTTCATGGTGGGCCGCACCCAGGGCATCCGGGGATCGCGATCCGTCTTCTCCACGGGTGCGGACGCGGTCAACAAGGACACCATCAAGGCAGCCGGTCTCACCCCCGTGAATCCCGCCGAATACCAGCTGATCCCGGTGGCACGCGCCGCGGCGATCCGCGACTGGGTCGTCGAATCCGGACACACCTACCGGACCGGTGGCGCGTTCTACCAACTGAGCAAGTCGGAGAAAATCCAGGCACGCAAGCAAATCGCGGTGTTGGAGAAGAAGACGGACCGGGTGTACACGGGTCCCGAGGCCCGAGCCCTGCTCGGCCTGCCCGACGAAGAGGTCCGCATCAAGCCGGACCATAACGACGACTTCACCATCTTCGTCCAGAGCACCAGCGTGAATCGCAAGCTTGTCGCGAACACGCGGCTGTTGCTGATGGTCTGACGCCCCGAAGCCCCGCCCCGTCCCCGCTTGAACTCTCGTGGTCGTCGCAACACCTCGGCTCAACGGGTGCGATGGACTTCGAGGTACGCCAGATCCGTAAGGCTCAGGGGGCGGCCAAGGAGCTGCGGTTGAGGCGTGGGAATACCCGCGCCTCATCTCGCTGAGCTCGTGGGCCGCAGCCAGTTGAGAAACTTGCAGGCCGGCGCGCGTGGTTCAGGCGCCCGCTCGAGGGATCAGCGCTGCGGTCGCCGGGGGCCCTCAAGAGGGGCAGGAGTCCCTGTGGCTGGCATCGCGTTCCACTTGCCGCTCCGCGACGACCTTCATTCCGTCTGGAAGCGCCGGCAGCGCGAGCCTCCACAGGCTGTCGCGCTGCCCGTCCACCGAGAGCTGCCGAAGCGCCGTGTCGGTCGCCTGAGCCACCTCCAGGACGGCGAGCAGGTACGTTCGGCTCACACCTTCTTCAGGGCCTACGGTCACCGCGTCGGCGCTCCACTGCCCCCGCCCCTCGGCGCTGTTCTGCCGGGCCTGCGCCACCAGGTAGTACGAACCCTCGATGCGTACGGCAATCCAGAGTTGGTGTCCCTGGGCAGGCTTCCCGCTGCCCGCGATGCTGAGGCACCGGGGAACGACGCCGGTGGCCGCCGGCTTGTCGATGCGTATGCTGCGGTCGGGCTCCTGTGGAAGCAGCGCCTTCAGCCCGACGATGGCCCCGCTGACCACCGTGACCGCTGCGGCCTGTCCTTGACCGCCGTGGCCGTTGCCGGCCCCCTGTCTTGTGTCTTCCACGGCGCGGTCTC
Organism: Streptomyces sp. NPDC085481; assembly: GCF_044541845.1. NCBI lineage: Bacteria > Bacillati > Actinomycetota > Actinomycetes > Kitasatosporales > Streptomycetaceae > Streptomyces > Streptomyces sp. NPDC085481. Next base: position 275,306 of record NZ_JBITTJ010000008.1, on the reverse strand, counting down.
CTCTGTCTCGATCCGGCTGTGGCTTCGTCCGTGATCCGCTGTACGGAACCCGACGGCGAGGCGCTCGAAAACCGGTGGCAGGGGGCCGGTGTGCGCCATTACCGTGTTGGTGGACCAAGTCGTCTAGGCAAGGACGTGCCGTTGTACACGCTGTGAGACCTCCCGAGAGCTGATGTGTCGCGCGTCGCGCATGTGCGCCGCGCTCCTTTTTGCTGCGGACTTCTCACTGAAACCGGTGTACTTCTGTGCTCAATAGCTGGGTGGTCATGCCCACCTGCCTGCCGCTCGTTCTCCGTGACTGCCACGCGTGCGCGTCCAAGCGCTTCCGGGCCAACGGCAAATTTCGTGTCAACGCCAACCACAAGCTCATCGATGCCTGGCTCCTCGTGCTCTGTACCGCCTGCGGGGAGACGGCAAAGCTCACGGTCCTGGAGCGGGTGAACGTGCGCTCCGTACGGCCTGAGCTGCTGGACCGGCTGCATGACAACGACCCCGGCCTGGCAGCTGAGCTGCTCCAGGATCCGGTCGTACGGCGCCGAAATCGCGTCGCCCTCGACTGGGACGACGCCTGGCGCCTCGACACCGGCGGGTCGGATCACCTGGACCGCGAGGTCCTGGACGTCTCGGTCCGCTTCGCGGCGCCGATCCCTGTCCGGCCGGTGCGCCTGATCGCTGAAGGTTGCGGTCTTTCGCGGGCCGAGGTCGAGAGACTGGTCGCGGAGGGCAAGCTCGTTTCGGCAGTCCGGCTGAGCGGCAGGCTCTCCGGCGACTTCACCTTCACGCTCAAACGCTGAGCCGTAAGGGCCTCCAAGCCCTCAAGCCCTCACCAAGGACCAGGGCCCGTCCGGCCAGTTCCGCCGGACGGGCCCTGAAGCGTGTTGCGAGGTGCTGACCGCGTCGGACAACGATGTCTGATTCCCGCCAGCAGGCTGGGCCGTGGCTGATCATCCTGGAGCCATGACGATGTCATCCACTCCTGACTCCGAGACGGTCCTCACCGGCATGTACGCGGCCGAGGCCGAGTACCTGGCGGCCGGAGGCCCCGGCGAGGCTTCGTTCGAGCTGCTCGCCCCGTTCTTCGCGTCCGATGTCGAGCTGCATCAAGCGGCTGCTCTGCCCTATGGAGGCACGTGGCGAGGGCACGAGGGATTGACGCGGTTCTTCCTGACGATGGGACAGGTCTGGGAGACGTTCGACATGGTGGAGCAGGAATTTCTTGCCACCGGTGAGACGGCGGTCGTGCTGACTCAGGTCCGTGCTCGCGCTCGTGCGACCGGCCGTGAACTCGACTTCCCCATCCTGCAGACGATCACGGTCAAGGGCGGGCGGATCACCGAGGTCCGTCCGTTCTACTGGGACACTCAGGCCATCGTCGACGCCTGCGCCCCGTCCGCGCCGACGGACTGAGACCCTGGTCGGCCGGCGCCCCGACCCCGGAGACCCGCGCCGCGCCGGCGGACGCAGGCGGGGAAGCCCGCCCCCGTGTTTCTGGGAGCGGGCCTCGACGTACGGGGCCTAAGCCGCGGCCGGACTGTCGTCGCGTGGGGTGGTGCCGGGATCAGGCGAACAGCTCGGCGAGCGCCTCGGGGCCGATGGCGATGGGGGCGGGTCGGTAGGCGGGGGGCTGCGTGCCCGTCAGTTCGCGTACCAGGAAGTCCCAGGAGCGCTTGCGGACGTAGGCCAGGCAGTCGAGGAGCGTGTGCTCGGCCCCGGGCACGATGAGCAGCTCGAAGTCCTTGTCGGCGGCCACGAGTCGGTCGGCGAGCCGCAGCGTGTGGTCCGGGTGTACCTGGTCGTCCATTTCGCCGTGGATGAGCAGCAGCTTGCCCTCAAGGCGGTCGGCGAGTTCGACGTTGGAGGTACGGGCCCACGCCTCGGGGTTGTCCGCGCCGTCGTAGGTCTCCACGAAGCCCGGGTTGAAGTGGCGGGCATCGTGTGAGCCGGAGAGGGCGACACCGGCCTTGTAGACCTCGGGGAAGTCCAGCATCGCCCGCGCTGCGGCGAAGCCGCCGCCGGAGTGGCCGAACGCGCCCACCCGGTCCAGGTCCATCCACGGTCGGGTCTCGGCCAGTTGCAGCAGCGCCGTGACGTGGTCGGCCAGGGAGCCCGCGTCGGCCAGGTGGCCGTAGGAGGCGTCGTGGAAGGCCTTGCTGCGGCCCGGGGTGCCTCGCCCGTCCAGCGCCACCACCACGAAGCCCAGCGCCGCGAGGGGTTCCGCGTCCATGCCCATGCCGCCGGGGTCGAAGCTCGGGGCTACGCGGTTGACCTGCGGGCCGGGGTAGAGGTTGTCCACCACCGGGTAGCTGTGGGCGGGGTCGAAGCCACGCGGCAGGTACAGCACGCCGTAGATGTCCGTCACGCCGTCGGCCGCCTTGACGCAGAAGCGCTCCGGCGCCGTCCAGCCGGTGGCGGTGAGCTTCGTGATGTCGGCGCGCTCCAGCTCGACCAGCGTCCGACCGGTCCAGTCCCGGACCGTCGTCACCGGCGGGGTGTCGACCGTCGAGGCGGAGTCGATGAAGTACTCGGTGCCTTCCGCCATGGTGACGACGTGGTCCAGGTCGTCGTCCGTGACCTTGGTGAAGCCGGAGCCGTCCAGGCCGACCCGGCACACCGTGCGTCGGTACGGGTCCTCGTCGACCAGGCCGGAGGCGGTGAAGTACACCAGCCGCTCGGTCTCGTCGACGCGCAGGATCTGCCGCACCGCCCACTGCCCGCAGGTGACCTGGCCGAGCAGCGCGCCGGTCGCCAGGTCGTAGCGGTAGAGGTGACCCCAACCGTCGCGCTGCGAGTACCACAGCACCTCGCCGCCCAGCACCCGCACGATCGGCGGCTCGTACAGCCACTGGTTGGGCTCGACGCGGGTGGCCCCGGTCTCGCTCAGCACGGCGGTGACCTCTCCGGTGGCCGGATCCAGGCGGTGAAGAGTGAGGGTGCGCAGGTCGCGGGGCCGGTCGAGGTAGTACACGGCCGAGCCGTCCGGGGCCCACCAGGCCCACTTGGTCGCGATCGGCGACAGCTGCGGCATGAGGAGCGGGTCGGTCTGCGCGCGGACCAACGTGCCCTCGGCGACGTCCAGGACGACGAGCTCGGCCTGCGGCACGTGCTCGTCGCCGGAGTAGGCGTAGCGCTGGGTGTGCACGAGGGGCGCGCTGCCGTCGACGGGCCTGGCCTCGACGAGGTGGGTCTGGCGGACGGCGCGCTGATCGGTCCGGTGTGCGAGCACCTTCGTCGAATCGGGCGACCAGGCCACCGCGGGCGGCATGTGCGGCAGGCCGATCTTGCGCAGCAGGGTGGCGTTGCTCGTGGAGTCCGGGCCGTAGCCGTACCCGTGGTCGGGCTCTCCGTCCGTGGTCAGCGCCCACTCCCGGCCGTCGGACAACGACCGGGCCCAGAGGTCGTGCCCCCGCCGGGACACCGCGAACTTCCCGTCGGGGGACGGCACCTCCAGCGGGTTGCCCGGCGGGGTGAACTCGGCTCGCTCACACGTGTAGTCGGCCAGCCCGCAGCGCCAGTACTCGCCGAGGGCGAAGAACTCCACGGCGTCGCCGGCCAGTTCGATCGCCGTGAAGGGCAGGGCTTCGGAGTCGACCTGCTGGCCGGAGGCGGCGGCCAGCGCGGTGGCGAGCCGGGCGTGGTCGAAGGCCGGCTCGCGGGTGCCCGCCGCCGGATCGGCCAGCACGAACCGCCTGCCGGCACCATTGCTCACCGCGTACCAGAAGCGGGTGCCCCCGTCGATCCACTGCGGCCTGACCTTGTCTCCGGTCACGAGCTCGCCAGGGCAGGCGGGACGGCGCAGGAGTTGCTCCGCGGCCTCGTAGTCCTCGGTGGTGCTCATTGTCGTCGTCCATCCTCAATGTCGATCTTGGAAATGATCATGCCATGGTGTCGCATCACGCGGGAGTGATGAGGGCATGTGCGGGTCAAGCGGGCTTCGGCCAACTCGCAGGCCGAGTCAGATGGGTGGGGCGGGGCGGGGCGAGTCGCGGGGCGAGGCGCGGGGTGAGGCGAGTCGCGGGGTGAGGCGAGTGAGGCGGGCCCCGGCCCGCCCGGGGCCGCGCCGGGGCCCGGCGGGGGCAAGCCGCGTCAGGCGGGAGCAGGAAGGGGCAGGGGCAGCGGGCGATGGCGTCACCGCCGTCGCCCCGGACGCTCCTTGACGGCCTTCAGAGACTGCGGGCGGTGATGTCGCCGTAGGCGGTGGTCGCCTGGATGGCCAGGCCGGCGGCGGTGCCGGCGGCGTTCGTCAGTGCGTTGTGGATGCGGCCGTAACTGGTGCGGGCCTCGAGGGAGGCGGAGACACCGTGGGCGGCGCCGACGGAGATGTCACCGGCCTCGGTGTGCAGCACGAGCGAGCCGCGTACGGCCTCCGTGATCCGGATGTCGCCCTTCTGGGTGCTGATCTCCGCGGCGCCGTCCAGCCGGCCGACCGACACGTCACCGGCCTGGAGGGTGAGGCGGACGCTCGCGGTCTCGTCGAGCTCGACCGTGCCCTGCGCGCCCTCGAAGGCGACGTCGCCGAGCCGTCCGATGCCGCGGAAGTCGGCGCCGGCCGCCGTGGCCTCGACACGGGAGCCGGCAGGCAACTGGATGGTCACCTCGACGGACCCGGAGTTGCCGAGGAGCCGGTGCTGCGCCGCCGGGGCCGTAATCCGCAGGACGCCGTCGCGGTAGTCCACCGCGACCTCCTCCGCGGCCTTCACGTCGCTGCCCTTGGAGGCGTCCGCGGGCAAGACCTCGACCGTGGTGTCAGCCCGGTCCGCGGCGAAGAGCCGGATACGACCCGCCGGGATGTCGAGGACGGTGGAGACGGTGGCGGGGGTGTCGAACTTCTGCATCGTGCTTCTCCTTCTGCTGCAGCGGGCGCTCTGCCGTCCCGTCGCTTTCCGATGAGGGAAAAGCTACGTTGCGTTCGATGTATTGGCAACTCGCTCGTTGCGTAAATCTTGCGTATGCGCAGGTAGATGGAGGTAAATCGTTGCGACGGGTTGACGATTAATGCAACACTCCCTCACCGTGTCTGTTGCAATGACATGGAGGTGAACGCCATGCCGCCAATCCGCCGCCGCCGACCGGCTCCCCCGAACCTGGGGCGATGTCGCCCGTGCGCGGGCACGCTTCCGTCGCCCGCACTGGTGAATCTAGGCGCGCGTGGAGCGCGAGACTGTACGTGGCGTGCAGGAATCCTCAACAGTTCACGCGTCGCTGGGACGCAGGGCGCTCGCGCGGTGTTCGCTGGGAGTGACGCCGTACGCCTCGCGGAAGACGCGACTGAAGACGGTGGAGCTGGCGAAGCCCCAGCGGGCAGCGATGGCCTGAACGGGCTGACTGCTCAGTCGAGGACACGCCAGGTCGGCGCGGCAGCGCTCCAGCCTCTGCCGGCGGATGAACGCGGCGACGCTCAAGGGCCGGTCGCGGAAGAGGGCGTAGAGGGTGCGAAGGGAGATGCCGTGTCGGTCGGCGATCGTCTGGGGGGTCAGGTCCGGGTCGCCGAGGTTGTTCTCGATGAAGCGGGTGATCCGCTGCATCATCACCTGGGCGCGGGCATCCGCCGGCGCCTCCTCGAGCGCACCGAGTTGTTGGGCCAGGCAGGCAGTGACCAGGTCCAGCGTGACGGACCCCATCGCGGCCAACTCCTGCTCCCCGCACAGCGGGGCGTGGTCGAGGAGCGTGCCGAGGAATCCGGTCAGGATCGCCGCCGTTCCCGATGCGGCGGGGATGCGCTGCGCGAGGAGACCGTCCACCCTGCCGGAGCGCAGAGCCAGGGCAGTTCGGGGTATCTGGAGTACGACCGCAGTTATCCGTCCGTCGTCGCAGATGCCTCTGGTCTCCGTGGGGCGTGAGGTGTCCGCCAGCACCATGGCTCGATTGACGAGCGCCTCGCGGCCGAGCTGGGCGACCTGGAAGGAGCCCCTCCTGACCCAGGTCAGGTGGTAGTGCTCTGGATCGCCCCGCCGGATATGAGCGGCGGTGCGCCGCGCCAGCACCGGCGAGAACGTGTACGCGGACACTCGGAGCGGCCCCAACTCCACATCGGTGATGTCTGCGCTGAAGTCGCTCACGTGCTTCGTGTTGAGCGACACGGGCATCACCTCGTTCGACACGGTCTCGCAGAACCAGTCGAACGGGAAAGCCTCCGCCACGTCGGCAGCGGATGTACGCGTCCATCCCACGGCAGTCTCCCCCCTACCCCGGCTTTGAGCGCAGGCAGCGCCCTGCCCAGGGCCTTGGTGAACAAGCGTCACCAAGCAACCCCAGCGCAAAGGTCCATTATGAGACATGGCCGGATCGCGGCGACGAGCCAGTTGGTCGAGAACGGCCCGGCGGCTTCGTCTCAGGTCCGGAGACGACCATCGTGGCAGCACCACACCAAGGGAGACCGAGCATGACGATCCAGCGGATGGACAACGTCCTCATCGTTGTCGACGACCTCGACGCGGCTATTGCGTTCTTCGTCGAACTCGGCATGGAGCTGGAGGGCAGGATGCCGATCGAAGGACGTTGGGTGGAGCGCGTCATCGGGCTCGACGACGTCCGCCAGGACGTCGCCATGCTGCGGACCCCGGACGGCCACGGCCGAATCGAGCTGGCGAGGTTCCACACGCCGAACGCGATCCGCCCCGAGCCGAAGAACGCGCCGGCGAACACGCTGGGCATCCGCCGCGTCATGTTCGCCGTCGACGACATCGAGGACGCCGTTGCCCGCCTGCGCACCCACGGCGCCGAACTCGTCGGCGAGCTGGCACGGTACGAGGACAGCTATCGGCTCTGCTACGTCCGCGGTCCCGAGGGCATCATCGTCGGACTCGCCGAACAGCTCGACTGAGCGGCTTGTCAGAGGGCAGTGCGAGGATGGCGAGTGTTCCGGCAGGTGACCGGGACGGAGACCTGGACAGGTTTCGAGCAGTAGGAGGCGGCAGATGGCCAAGGAATTCCAGGTGACTTACGACTGCGCCGACCCGGGCGCGCAGGCCGCGTTCTGGGCTCAGGTGCTGGGTTACCGCATCGCTCCGCCGCCCGAGGGCTTCGCCGACTGGACGGCTGCGCTGACGGCGTGGGGCGTGCCGCCTGAGCACCACAACGACCGGTCGGCCATCACGGATCCGGAGGGCAACGGGCCGCGGGTGTTCTTCCAGAAGGTCCCCGAGGGCAAGACGGTGAAGAACCGCTTGCACCTGGACGTGCGTGCGGCGCCCGGCCAGTCCGGGGAGGAGCGGATGGCCACGCTGGAGGAGGAAGCGACCAGGCTGGAGCAGCTGGGAGCGAAGCGGCTGTACCGGCTCGAGCCCAATGACATGGACGAGGGGATCATCGTGATGGCCGACCCTGAGGGCAACGAATTCTGCCTGGATTGAGAAGCCCGTCCGGCTACACAGCTTCCCGGCCTTCGACGATGGAAGGCAGGCCGTCGAGGACGGCCTTGAGGCCGAATGCGAACAGCACGTCGAGATGCAGGTCAGAGCCGTCGTCGAAGGCTCCGACCACCTTGGCGAAGGTCGGGAAGCGGCCGGATTCCCTCAGTCTCAGAAGAGGTGACGATCTCGGGGTTGCGGATGTCGTTGTCCAGGCCGCGGAAACCGAGATCGGCCAACGCCCCTAAGACGTCGTCTCATTTGGCGGGTTGAGTAGTCTGCGCTGTCGAACGCTTGGTGCCGGACGAGCTGTGGGAGCTGTTCCAGCGAGTGGTCCCGCCCGCTCCGGCGCGACCGCAGGGCGGCGGCCGACGCCGGTACGGGGACCGAGAAGTGCTGGCCGCGATCATCTTCGTGGCCACGACGGGCTGCACCTGGCGGCACCTGCCGCCGGTCTTCGGGCCGTCGGGACCAACCGCACACCGCCGCTTCACCGAGTGGAGTACCGCCCGGGTCTGGGCCAAGTTACACCGCGTCATCCTCGACGACTGGGCTCGCGCGGCGGCTTGGACTGGTCGCGCTGCGCGATCGACTCGGTGAACATGCGGGCCCTGAAAGGGGGGAACTGACGGGCCCGAATCCTGTCGACCGGGGCAAGAATGGCTCGAAGATCCACTTGATCACCGAGCGGACCGGTCTGCCCATCTCCGTCGGGATCTCCGGCGCGAACCTCCACGACAGCCAGGCGCTTGAGCCGCTGGTGCGCGGCATTCCGCCGATCCGCTCGCGTCGCGGCCCGCGACGCCGGCGGCCCGCCAAGCTCCACGCGGACAAGGGGTACGACTACGACCACCTGCGCCGTTGGCTCCGCTCGCGCGGTATCCGGCACCGCATCGCCCGCAGAGGTGTCGAACCCTCCACAGGTTGGGCCGACATCGCTGGACGATCGAGCGGACGATGTCCTGGCTGGGCGGCGCCGCCGCCTGCACCGCCGCTACGAGCGCAAGGCCGAGCACTTCCTGGCCTTCACCGCTATCGCCTGCACCCTCATCTGTTACGGCCGCCTGAAGATGTGACCCCCGGCCCGCATGAAGGTTGCGGCAACATGGTGTAGGTGAGCGAATCATCTGAGCAGATGCGGGATGCAGCCGGTCTCTGGCACGAACACCGCCATGCACCTTTCCCCGCCAGCCTGCGAGGTGCTGAGTTCGGGGGGGGCAGACATGGTGTTGCTTGACGCGGACACCGCCGGCTGCGTTCTTACGTGGCTGAACAACGGCGGCGCTCTCGACCCGAAGCGCACCCGCATCCTGCAAAGCTGCATCGAGGACCTGGACCGAGTCGTCCCTCAGATCACCGAACCCGCAGGAACCCAGTACTACGAGCGCCTGCGCCAGCTCGCCCTCCTCGTGTCAAGGGCTCCCTCCAGCACCAAATGAGATGACGTCTAAGCCAGCGGCGCGCAGGTGGGCCAGGATGCGGTCGTCGCGGAAGCCGGTGCTGTCGTGGGTGCGGCCGGGCCGGGCGGCGGATGTCCCGGTCCGCTCTTCGGCCCTGTCCGTCGCCGTCTGCTTGTCGGCGGCCGGGTCTAGGCTGGGCCGCATGGCTTCCTGGGAGTTGGTGCGGCCCGGACCTGATGGTGACACGACCGACCTCGTCTTCCGCGAGACCGGCGGTTCGCGCGGCCATGCAGTGCTGATCGCGCTCGCCTCTCTGGTGCGGATGCTGATCCTGCTGTGCTGCTGCGCGGGAATCGCGATCACGATTCTCATGGCCGCCTTCGGCGTCGAATTCCCGAGGCGTTGATCGTGCCCGGCTTGGTCGCTGTGACCAGCTTTCTCATCGCCTCCCCCTTTGTCGCGGCACGCGCACTGCGTCGTGTCCGTCGAGTTCGGTTCGCCCTGGCTCAGGACCCCCGGTTTCGCTTGATCCGGGCGGGTCGGCCGGATCCCTGGGTGCCGATCGCCGACCTGGCACGCATAGATCTTGTCGAGAGCATCGTCGAGCCGTACGAGGGCGACCCTCTGCCGGCCACCCGAACGCTGATGGTCGCATTGTTCAGGGGAGATGATTTCGCCGAGCTGGCTTGCGGGCACTCGAGGCATACGGACGGACGGCAGCTTAAGGAGGCCCTGGATGCATTCCTCTCGGATGTCGGGGTCCCCGTTCAGCAGCACACATCGCGCACCCGGCGGCCCAAGCCTCCACCGAAGCCTCGTCGGTCAGGTTCGGCTCATGCCGGGGTGATCGCCAACAACGGGTGGTCGGGCGGTTCGGGATCTGGCAACGCTGCCGGCTTCTAAGACGTCATCTCATTTGGTGAGTCTGCGGTAGCAGGTGAGGGTGCAGGCGATGCTGGTGAAGGCGAGGATGTGCTCGGCTTTGCGTGCGTAGCCTCGGTGAGGCAGACCGGTCCGCTCGGTGATCAGATGGATCTTCGACCCGTACGTGCCCCGGTCGACAGGATTCGGACCTGTCAGGTCCCCCCTTTCAGAGTCCGCATGTTCACCGAGTCGATCGCACATCTCGACCAGTCCAGCTCACCGCGGGAGCCGAGCTCGTCGAGCACCAGGCGGTGCAGCCTGGCCCAGACCCTGGCCTTCGACCACTCAGTGAACCGACGATGGGCCGTGGCTCCGGACGGTCCGAACGATGCGGCGGGCAGCTGCTGCCACGTGCACCCGGAGGTCGCAACGACCACGATCGCGGCCAGCACCTCACGGTCACCATGCCGACGCCGGCCACCACCTTGGGGCCGGCGTCGGCTCCTTCGGCGCCACCCGCTGGAACAGCTCCCACAACTCATCCGGCACCAGCCGTTCAACGATCCCTGTCACGCTCCACAGGCTACCGAGCCAGTTGAGACAGCTTTGGATCTTGAATGATCTAATGATCGACGGCCCCGCAGGCGTCGGTCGTCGTCTTTGCCACGGCTGTGGCGAGATGAACGATCCGGCGGGGCCAGGCTCGCTCCCCATGCACCCCCGCCGAGGGGTGCATTTTTCTCGTTCGACGGCAAGGGATGTGAAGAGCTGGATGAGGAGACCTTCCATAGCAGTGGGCTCGGCCGTGCTGTGCTTCGCTCTGCTCGGCCTGTCCACGGGCGCCGGTAGCGCGACCGCCGCGCCTGGGCAACCGGCAGGGACGGCCACGGCATTCGAGGGCACTGCGGATGCGCCGACCATTGAGGCGGCCAAACCGGGCACCGGTGTCCGGTTGGCCGGCACCGGTGCCCGTCACGACTACAACGGTGACGGCCGCAGCGATCTGGCCGCCTGGTACGACTACGCAGACGGGCACGACGCCGTACGCACCTTCCTCGCGGGCTCAAACGGCGCTTTCGCCGCGCCCGGGGTGGGCTGGGAGACCCCCGCAGGCACCTACTGGGTCGAGAACATGAAGCGCCTCACCGGCGACTTCAACGGGGACGGTGTGGGCGACCTCGCGGCCTTCTACGGTTACGAGGACGGCCGGGTCACCCTGCTGACCTGGCTCGGCCGTGGAGACGGCAGATTCGAGAGTCCTCTCCATTCCTGGACTGCGGCGCCGGGCAACTGGAACTTCGACGCGATGACCGCCCAGGCCGGCGACTTCAACGGGGACGGCCGTGACGACGTCGCCGTCTGGTACGCCTACGGAGACGGCAGCGACAAACTCTTCACGATGCTCGCCCGCCCGGACGGCGGCTTCGGCGCGCACTTCTCCTCCTTCCAGCGGGCCCCTGGGGATGGCTGGTACGTCAACCGCATGAAGTTCGCCACCGGTGACTTCAACGGGGATGGTCGTGACGACCTCGCGGCGCTGTACGGGTACCGGGACGGCAGTGTGAAGCTGATGTACTGGGCCGGGCGGACCGATGGCGGGTTCGCCGAGCCCGTGCACGGCTGGGAGTCCACGGGCTGGACGTTCCGGCAGGCGAGTCTGCACGCGGGTGACTTCGACGGTGACGGCCGTGACGAACTGGCTGCCTGGTACGACTACGCAGACGGACACGACGCGGTGATCGGCTTCCGTCTCGGCACGGACGGAAAGTTCGGCGGCCGGCGGGACATGCTGGCCCTCCCGGCGGGCTCGTACGACCGTTCGCGTATGAAGATCGTCACCGGTGACTTCAACGGGGACGGCCGCGACGATCTGGCCACTCTCTACGGCTACGCCGACGGACGGGTGAAGACGATCACCTTCACCGCCAAGTCCGACGGTGACCTCAACAGTCCCCTGCACAGCGGGGAGTCCGAGCCCGGCAACTGGACCTTCAGCCAGGTCCACATGATGGAGGGGTACGCCAGCCCCACCCTGCTCCCCTACTGTCCCGCGGTGTTCGGGCACGGCGGGTGGCCCACAGAGGCGGAAGGCTGGCAAGAGGACCAGATCCGTGCAGCGAACCACCCCAGGGGCCTCGCTCAGGAGAAGAGCTGGGGCGCGGGCGGGGTGGAGGCCGATCTGCGGCTGACCAAGAACGGCACCAAGGCCGTGATGTGGCACAACAGAACCACCTACGGGCTGACCGGATCGTCCGATCCCGTCTCGGAGCTGACGTGGGCGAGCGGGCCGAACCCGCTCAATGGACGCACCATCACGCGCGGCCCTTACACGGGTGAGACCGTGTACACGTTCCGCGAGTGGCTCGACAGCGCCAAGGCCCTCGGCATGGTCGTGTTGGTGGAGGTGAAGAAGGAAACGAAGGAATCTCTCCTCAGCAGCGACTCGTCGATCCGGGACACGGCCTGGAACGAGGTGCTCGCACCGATCGCGGAGCGCATCGCGTCCCAGGAGATCATGATCTACACGCAGGACACGGAGCTGGACCCGGTGTTGCGGAGCCGGGTCAGCGCCGCAGGCCTCTCCGCGGCCCTCACCGGTTTCCCCGACTGGTACGACGTCGTCGACTGGCAGGAGCCGCCCCCGCCGGCCTCCGGCAACTACGCTTCCTGGCAGCGGGCGCTGGATGCCGATGTGACCCGTCTGGCCACGTCGTGGACGCCGGGCCTCACCGACTGGATGGACGGACGCTGCGTCTGACGTTCGCGCCTGGCCGCGGGGGAGGCGATGAAGTTCGCCTCCCCCGCGGCCCGGTGCTTGCCGGAATCGTGCCCCGGCAACTGCCCTGTGGAATCCGGTGGGGTCACAGCGGGAACTTTCCCGGATACCTCGTCGAATCGTAGGCAACCGCCAAGGGACAGCGCCAGGCGGCCATCGCCCTGAACTACGACCCGAACTCCATGCCGCACAAGACGAGAGCCGCGGTCGAGAAGCTCACCGAGACGACTGCTTGATCGAATAAGGAGTCAGTCACCAGGATCCGTTGACCGCCGGCACACGTCGGCGCCCCTGGCGGGGCAGGTGGAGTAGGACCGGCGGCCCCGGGTGACCGAAAGTGAAAGATCTAGGTCGGGGATGATTTGCGAGGTGCTGTTGGGTGATACGAGGATCACCCGGTCAACTTCTTTGTGCCTTTTGCCAGTACGGGCGGTCAGACGGCGCGGAGCAGACTCTCTGCCACGACCACGGCCGGCCGACCTCCGGATTCGGGGGGCCGGCGTGGCCACGTACAGGACGAAGCACAGAAGGGGGCGGCACGTGAGCGTGCAGCAGTACGACGAGATCGGCGAGGCCTTCGAGGGGTTCAAGTCCCTGCCGTTGATGCGGTTCGGGGAAGTGCCGAGCTTTCTGAGCATGGTCGGGGACGTGAGCGGCAAGTCCGTTCTCGATCTGGCGTGCGGCACCGGCTTCTACAGCAGGGAGTTCAAGCGGCGCGGTGCCACCGATGTCTTCGGTGTCGACATCTCCGTCGAGATGATCGCCGCCGCCCAGGAGATGGAGCAGGGCGAGCCGCTCGGTGTGCGCTACGAGGTCGGCGACGTATCCGAACTGCGCCCGGTGGACCGGCCTTTCGATATCGCACTGGGCGTGCAGTGTCTCAACTACGCCGAGGACATCGCGGAGATGGAGCGGATGTGCCGCAACATCCACCGAAGCCTGGTGCCGGGCGGAGAGTTCTTCATGCTCGCCCAGAAGCCGGACTACGCGTTCGACTGTCCGTCTCTGGACACGTACGGGTACATCTGCGAGCCGGCCGGCGAGGAGATCGAGACGGGTCCGCGGGTGCGGGTCACCGCCCTCCTCGAGCCGCAGCCGATCACCATCGTCAGCACGGCCCCGCGCCGCGAGGTCTACGAGCAGTGCCTGCGGGCGGCCGGGTTCAGTGCGGTGGAGTGGGTTCCGCTGCACGTGTCCGAAGCCGGCATCCGCGAGTTCGGCAAGGACTTCTGGGCGGACCTCCTAGCGCACCCGCCGCTCGAGATGCTGCGCTGCCGCGCCTGACCTCGACCCGCTCGTCAGGCAGGGCCGACGTCGCCGGATGATGTCCGCTTCATGACGGTCCGTCGGGTGAGAAGCCCCTCTTCCAGCGCGTCAGGGTGCAGAACCGTGCTGTATGGCGTGCGGGGTTGGCCGGCTGTGTGAGACATCCCTCTCCCGTCGTCGTGGCGCTGGAGGCCTGGGAAGGTTGACCATGTAGTCATGACCTCCTCGCCCCGCCCGCCGCACGTCGGTGACCGACCGGATCCTCCAGGCGGGACTTCCGCCCTCGGAGGAGAGCCCGCTCCCGCCCGTGGGTACCTGCTGGACAACGCGCGCGCCGAGGCGGGCGAGCGGTTCGTTTGGCTGGCCGAGCTGTTCGACGGTGTGACGCGCGGGCACTTCGATCGGCTGGGGGTCGGGGCCGGCTCGCGCTGCTGGGAAGTGGGGGCCGGTGGCCCCAGTATCCCGGAGGCGCTCGCGGCGGCCGTCGGTCCGACGGGGCACGTGCTGGCCACGGACATCGCCCCGTCGTGGCTGAAGGGAGGCGACGGGTACGAGGTGCGCCAGCACGACGTCGCCGCCGATCCGCCCCCGGAGCCGGGAACGTTCGATCTGGTGCACGCCCGGCTCGTGCTGGTCCATGTACCGGACCGGGCTCGCGCGTTGGCCACCATGGCGGCAGCGCTACGGCCCGGCGGCTGGCTGCTGATCGAGGACGCCGATACCGCTCTGCAGCCACTGGCGTGCCTGGACGACAGCGGCCCTGCGCAGCGGCGGGCCAACCGGCTGCGTGACGCGGTCCGGGAGCTGCTGACGCGCCGCGGCGCGGACCTGCGCTACGGCCGGACACTGCCGCGGGCCTTGCGTGAGGCGGGCTTGGTGGATGTCGCCGCGTCGGGCTTCTTCCCGGTCGGCGGACCGGCCTGCGACCGGCTGGAGGCGGCGACCATCCGGCACGTGCGCGGCGAGCTGCTCGCGGCCGGCCTGGCCGACGACGCCGAGATCGACGCGCACCTGGCCGCCGTCGACACGGGGAAGCTCGACCTGACGCTCGCGCCGCTGATCTCGGCCTGGGGACGCCGTCCATCCGAGCACCCTCCGGCACTCGGTTAGGTGCGGATCCAGGCGTTCGGGGCGTCGGCCCTCCCGAAGCCCCGGCTCCTCAGGTAGCGGCATCGGAATCGGCCGCGCGACTTCGACGTCGCGCGGCCGCATTTTCGGCGGCTCCGAAGCGGGCGATCAGCGTGTCGAGGCCGCACTTGATGCGGTGCACGTCCCAGCCGCGTTCGGTGCGCTGGAAGTCGAAGAGGCCTGGCGTGAACGCCATCAGGAGCAGGTCCGCCACGTAGTCCGCGTCCATGTCGGGGGCCAGTTCCGCGACCATGCCGGCGATCTGCTCGTGGTGCCGGCGGAACGGGGCGCTGTGGTAGCGGCCTGCCGGGGCGCTCGCTTCTGCCAGGAGCAGCAGTTCCCGGTTGCCGTCGACGAGGTCGGCCAGGCCGTGCAGGAACGCGCGCAGCCGGTCTTGCGCTGACGGGGCCTCGTCCTCGCACAACAGCGTGAACGCCTCCTGGAAGCGGGTCTCGTTGTCCTCGATCAGGGCGTAGACGAGCCCCGCCCGGTTGTGGAAGCGCCGGTAGACCGTACCGACGCCGACCCCGGCCTCCTTGGCCACCGCGTCCAGGGACAGCTCGGCGAAGCCGTCCGCGGCCAGCAGGCGCCGGGCGGCGTCGAGGATGCGGAGGCGGTTGCGGGCGGCGTCGGCGCGCTCGGTGGGGGCGGTCATGGCGGGCAGCCTAGCGGACGTAGCGGAGACTTCTCCGGTTACCCCTTGAGAATCGGAGAGCTCTCCGCTTATGGTTACGGCAAGTCAAACGGAGAACCCTCCGGTTGATGGACCGAACCTCCCAGATGCCTCGCCCACAAGGGGATTACGCCATGACCGCCATCACCTCCTCCACCCCGCTCCTCAACGGCCAGTCGATCGGTATCGCCTACCACGCGATCGCCGCGGTTCGAGACCGGCTGCTCACCGCCTCCGGCCTGACCTTCCGCCAGTCGGTGGCGCTCAAGGCCGTCGCCGACGGGCACGACCGTGACGGCGCCGTCGACCGCATGACCGCGACGCTCAAGATCGGCGAGCCGGAGGCGCAGGCCCTGCTCGACGAAATCGCCGGTGCCGGGCTGATCGAGGGCTCCCGGCCGTCCCTCACCGACAAGGGCGACCGCGTCCAGCGAGGGTTCACGGACGCCGTGGCCGGACTGACCGAGCGGCTGTACGGCGGCCTTCCCGAGGCCGAGCGCGAGATCGCCGCACGCGCGCTCGCCCACGTCACCGCCATGGCCAACGCCGAACTCGCCGCTCAGTAGGCGGCGTGCGCCGGGCTCTTGCCCGAAGATCCGGACTCGGCACGACGTACGCCCCACAGCCGGGCGGCGCCCCGTCGTGGCCCTCGGTTCCTGCCGAAGGCGGCCACAGGGACAGCGAAGCCGCGCCTGCCGCGTACGGACGTCAGCGTGCGACGGCGTAGACGATGAGGTTGTCGACCGGGTGGCCCGCCGAGTCGAAGGCTCCGTCGCAGGTGATCAGTCGCAGCGTGCGCCCCTTGGTGGCGCCGTAGACCTTCTTCGTGGGAAACGTCTCCTTGGCGACGGTTTCGGTCCCGCTGACGGTGAAACGGGCGGTGCCACCGCGGCTGTCCCGTACCTCGACGGTCGCGCCCGCGCGTATCCGCTTGAGGTCGTGGAACACGGCCTTGCCGAAGCGGGTGGAGTTGTGACCGATGATCACCGCGGCGCCCGGCTGTCCCGGCCGGGGGTTCCCCGTGTACCAGCCGGCGGTCATTCCCTTGTCCGACGGCGGCACTTCGACCGTGCCGTCCTGGTTGAGGCCGAGCCTCATCAGCTCGCCGTCGATGCCGAGGGACGGGATGGACACACGAGTCGGGATCGTCTTCGTGTCGTCGGCCCGGGTCGGGTCGGCCGGATCGCCGGTGGGAGTGCGGGGGGCTGTCGCCGCCGGGGGCGATCCGCTGTCGTTCGCGGTGCCGCTCGCGTCGCTCCCGGCGCCGTCGGTCGCGCAGCCGCCGACGGTCGTGGTCAGGACGATGCAGAGCAGCAAGGGCCGGGCGTACGTGCGCCAGGTGCGGGCGCGCCGGCCGGTCGTGCGGGTCATGGGTGGCTCCCGGGCACGGAGTCGTGGTGCCGCCGCTGCCGACGGCACCACGACATGTCGGTCAGTTGTCGCGCTGGGCGGCGCCCCGGCGGCGCAGCAGGACGGTGCCCGCGCCCGCGAGGAGCGCCGCGCCGGCCACCGAGCCGGCGACGGCGGTGGTGTTGTCCGTACCCGCGGCCTCGGGGCGCTCGCCGGCGGCGACGCCGCCACGCGGTGCGGCCACCTCGCCGGGGGTCCGGTCCGCGACAGGGCGCGGTCCGCCGTCCTCTCGCTCACCGGCGGCGACTCCGCCACGCGGCGCCGCGCCCTCGCGCGGGGTCTGGTCCGGGACGGGGCGCGAGTCGCGGTCCGCCTCGACGCGCTCCCTCTCCGACGAGCTCGGGGCCGGGACCGGGCGCGGCTGGCCGGTGCTCGGTGCGGGGGTGGAGTCGGCGGCGCTCGCCGAGGGGCGGACGGGCAGCTCGGACGGCGGTGCGGACGGGTTGCCGGACGCGAACGCCGAGGTCGAGGGCAGGAGCACCCCGCCGATCACGGCGGTGGTGAAGGCTGCGGCGCGCAGGCTGCGACTGCGTCGGGACGGGCTGCGGTGGGACGGCATGGCTGTTGCTCCCTGTTCGATACGAATCGGCCGGCACCCGCGTCTTGGCTCGCTCTGGGGGCGCCGGTGGTCGCCATGCTCACGGAAACTTGTCAGAAAGCTGTCAGCAGCCTGTGGCCTTGCCGTCAGAGCTTCGCGGCCCGGACCGCACCCTCCCGCGCGTCTGCCGGAAGGCGCAGTGTGAAGGTCGAGCCGACGCCTTCGGTCGAGGCGGCGGTGGCCGAGCCGCCGTGGGCCTCGGCGAGTTTGCGCACGATCGACAGGCCGAGTCCGCTGCCGCCGGTGCGCCGGTTGCGGGACCGCTCCGCCCGCCAGAACCGGTCGAAGACGTACGGCAGATCGTCGGCGGCGATCCCGCTGCCGGTGTCCGCGACCTCCACGACGACGTCGGACAGGGGCCCGTCGCCGCAGCCGTCGACGCGCTCACCGAAGGCGCGCAGTTCGACGCGTCCGCCGCGTGGGGTGTGGCGTACCGCGTTCGAGACCAGGTTTCCTACGGCCTGCCGCAGCCGTACGGGGTCCGCCGTCAGCGCCGGCGGGCTGTCGGGTGCCGTGACTCTGAGGGTGACCCCGGCCCGCTCGGCCTCTGCCTGGTGGGCGGCGGCGACCTGGCCGAGGAGGTCGGCCACGTTGACCGGCTCCGGGTGCAGGCGCAGCGCGCCGGCGTCCGCCTGCGCGAGATCCTGCAGGTCGTCGATGATGTGCTGGAGTTGTACGGCCTCCTCAAGGAGCGAGGCGATCAGGGCCGGACCGGTGTCGGCCAGACCGTCCTGAGCGGCCTCCAGCCAGCCGCGGATGTTGCTCAGTGGCGTACGGAGTTCATGGGCCACGTCACTGACCATCGCCTTGCGCTGCGCCTCCAGACGGGCCCGATGCTCGGCCAGCTCGTAGAAGGCGGCGGACAGTTGGCCGATCTCGTTGTCGGCGTGCACCGCGACGGGGGTGGCTTCGGCTCCTTCCTTCATGCGCTGCGCCGCGCCGGTCAGCGCGCGCAGCGGGCGTACGAGACGGCGTCCGGTGAGGATCGAGACGCCGATGGTGAGGGCGAGGACGAGCGCGGCCGCGCCTGCTATGCGGGCGGTGTTCGTCGCGGACAGGTCGAAACCGGGGACGTTGCCCCGGTCGGTGTCGCCGATGAACAGCAGGGCCGGTTGGGTCACGTACGAGCTGAGCTGCTCGCGTCGTGCCGTGTTCACGCAGGAGCCGATGGCCTCGTCGGCCGCCCTGTCGAACTCCCTCGGTACGGGAACGGGTTCCGCCGCGGGCGCGGGTACGGGCAGGGGCCGCCGTCGGCTGCCCTGCCAGGTCAGGTCCGGGTTCAGCGTGATGCCCGGACGACCCTGGCGGCTCAGGCAGGCGTTGGCTAGCTTGGTGAGGGCTGCGAGGGCCTTGGCTTCCGTCTTCGTGGGGGCGTCGAGGCCGGTGGTGGAGCAGTCGTCCGACACCACGCGGTCGGCGGGGTGGTCGCCCTGGTCGATGCGCGGGCGCCCTGACGGACCGTCCGTCACCGCGACGTCCCGGCCCTCTCGGCGCAGGCAGGTCGCGATGCGATCCGCCGTGCTGCGCAGGTCGCGCCGTTCCGAGGGCGGCAGGCGGAAGGGGCCGACGGCCCGCGCGTCGATGCGGTCCGTCGACGACTTCGCGTCCTCACGCGCGTTCACGACACCGGACAGCGCGCTGTCCACGGACAGCGGGTCGACGACCGCGGACGGGCGGTTGGGCAGTTGCGGGCCCGAGCTGCCGGCCGAGTCGGCGAGGGGCTCACGGGCGTGGGTGGTGACGGCTATGCGGCGCCCGTACCGGGAGGCCAGTTCCTTGACCGTGCCGTCCACGCCGTCCCATCGGGGGTGGGTCGCGGCGTACCCGAGCAGGGCGTCGTAGATGCGGGCGTCGTCGGCCAGGGCCTGCCCCTGTTCCTGCTGGAGTGCTCCCGAGGTGGTCTGGGCGGCGATCCACGCCGTCGCGGCGACGGAACAGGCCGCGACCAGGGCGAAGACGCCGAGGAAGCGTCCGAGCAGGCTCTTGCGCAGGGGCAACCGCGAGCGCGCCGTACGGTTTCCGCGGTCGGCCCGGTCACGACGTCGCACGCCGTGTGCCCTTCGCGGGGTCGGTCAGTTTGTAGCCGACGCCGAAGACGGTGAGCAGCATGGCCGGGGTACGCGGCTCGGGTTCGATCTTCTTGCGCAGGTTCATGACGTGCATGTCGACGGTGCGTTCGCTGACGTAGCGGCCGAAGCCGTGCAGCTCCTCGATGAGCTGGGGCCGGCTGAAGACGCGGTCCGGTTCGGCGGCCAGGGCGGCGATGACGCGGAACTCGCCGGGGGTGCAATCCACGGGCGTGCCGTCGAAGGTGACCTCGTGCCGGTCGGCGTCGACCCGCAGCGCGCCCACGCGGAGAACCCGGCCGTCTTCGGGGGCGGGCGTTCCCGCTCGGCCGGTGCGGCGCAGCAAGGTGCGCACGCGCGCCATCAGCTCGCGCGGGCTGTACGGCTTGGTCATGTAGTCGTCGGCACCGAGGTCGAGCCCGAGCAGCAGGTCGTCCTCGGTGGACCGGGCGGTGAGCATCAGCACGGGCAGCTCCCGCGCTTCGCCGCGCAGGACCCGCACGACATCGAGCCCGTCGACGCGCGGCATCATCACGTCGAGCAGCAGCAGGTCGGGCTCACATTGCCGGACCCGCTCCAGCGCCGCGCGCCCGTCGGCCACGACCGTGACCGCATGGCCCTCATTCTCGAGATAACGCCGCACCAGCTCGGCCTGCTTCTCGTCGTCCTCTGCAACCACCACGTCAGCGCACACGCGGCCGATCGTAGGCGATGCCCAGGTCGGCGAGGACGGGCGCTGCACCCCTCTGGCGAGGTGTCGACGTCTGCGGTTCACTCGACCGCCATCGGCACCACTTCGCCACCACACCGGGGCGCATCACGGGCCATCTAGCTTCCGTGGCGCCCTCGTCACGCAAGCGAAAGGTCTCGCATGCCCAGTCGGAAGGTCACCACGCTGGCCGTCGTCGGCGTTCTCGCCTCGGCCACACTCGCCTCGACCGCCCTGACCGACCTCGCGCCCACAGCCACGGCGGCGGGCACCACGTTCACCGCCACCGCGGACACCTACGTCGACAGCCAGAACCCCGCCACGAACTACGGTGCCTCGCAGCAACTCGGCGTGGACCACAGCCCGGTCAAGGAGACGCTGCTGAAGTTCGACGTGGCGGGCATCACGCAGCCCGTGACCGGCGCCAAGCTCCGGATCCACGTCGACGACGTGGCGGGAGCGGAGAGCAGCAGCGGCGGGACGTTCCGGGCCATGTCCCAGACCACCTGGACCGAGACGTCCGTCACGTACAACAGCAGGCCGTCGATCGACGGTGCCACCCTGGGCTCCCTCGGCTCGGTCGCCCGCAACACCTGGTACGAGGTCGACGTCACCTCGTACGTCAAGGGGAACGGCACCTTCAGCATCGGCATCACCTCCGCCAGCAGCAACGGGGCCGACTACGACGCGCGCGAGACCGGCTCCACCGCGCCGCAGTTGGTGATCGAGACGGGCAGCGGCCCGTCCCCGACGCCGTCGACCTCCACCACCCCGCCGACCGGGGATCCGGTGCTGGTCGGCACGGGCGACATCGCCACCTCGGGTTCCGGGGACACCGCGACCGCGAACCTTCTCGACAACATCCCCGGCACGGTGTTCACGACCGGTGACAATGCCTACCCGAACGGCACGGCGTCGGACTTCTCCACGTACTACGAACCGACGTGGGGCAGGCACAAGGCCCGCACCAGGCCGGCACCGGGCAATCACGACTACCTCACCTCGGGCGCCTCGGCGTACTACAGCTACTTCGGCGCCAACGCGGGCACGGCGGGCAAGGGCTACTACTCCTACGACCTCGGCAACTGGCACGTCGTGTCGCTCAACTCCGAGGTCGGCATGGCCGCCGGATCGGCCCAGGAACAGTGGCTGCGCTCCGACCTCGCGGCCAGCGACAAGCCGTGCACCGTGGCCTACTGGCACAAGCCGCGCTGGACGTCGAGCTCAAGCCACGGCCCTGACGCCTCGACCGGGCCGCTGGTCCAGGCGCTGTACGACAACAACGCCGAGCTCATCCTGACCGGCCACAACCACCAGTACGAGCGGTTCGCCCCGCAGAACCCGAGCGGTCAGCTCGACACCGCCCGTGGCGTCCGGGAGTTCGTCGCCGGCATGGGCGGGGCGAGCCTCTACGGCTTCGGCACCCTCCAGCCCAACAGCGAGGCCCGCAACAACGACACCTTCGGCGTACTGAAGCTGACCCTGCACGCCAACAGCTACGACTGGGAGTTCGTCCCGCAGGCGGGCAAGACGTACAACGACCGCGGCACCGGCACCTGTCACTGACCCCGTCCGTCGGGCTGGATGCCGCTCGCGCCACGCCCCCGCCGGCGGGAACGGCATCCGGCCCCATCTCCCTTCGGCTCTCCTCGCAACCATCCCCACCATCCCGACCGGAGGTCGCACCCCGTGTATCTCTCCACGATCGGCAGGCCGTCGCTGCCCGCCGCCTCCCCCGGGGCCGGCCGGCGCGGCCGGTGGACAGTGGTCGGCGGCAACGTCCTCGCGCTCGGCTCCGTCAGCCTGATCACCGATGTCTCCGCGGAGATGGTCACCGCCGTCCTGCCGCTGTACCTCGTCCTCGGTCTGCACCTCAGTCCGGCGGCGTACGGCGTGCTCGACGGACTCAACACCGGGGCCACCGCCCTGCTCAGGCTCGTCGGCGGTTACGTGGCCGACCGGGTCCGCCGGCGCAAGGCGGTCGCCGGCGCCGGGTACAGCCTGTCGGCGCTCGCGAAGCTCGGTCTGGTGGCGGCGGGCAACTCCGCGGCGTCGATCGGGCTCGTACTCGCCGCCGACCGGGCGGGCAAGGGGCTGCGCACCGCTCCTCGCGACGCCCTCATCACCCTGTCCGCACCGGACCACGCCCTCGGCAGGGCCTTCGGGGTGCACCGCGCCATGGACGGCGTCGGCGCCTTCGCCGGTCCGCTCGTGGCCCTCGCCGTGCTCACTGCCGCGGGCCAGTCCTTCGAAGCGGTCTTCGTCACCAGCTTCTGCATCGCGGCCCTCGGCGTGCTGGTCCTCTTCCTCTTCGTACGGGATCGCGGGGAGGCCCGGCCGCCGTCGGGCACCGTCTCGCCGCGCGCCGTCGGCCGCCTGTTGCGGACCCGTCCGGTGCAGCGTCTCGTGAGCGCGGCCTGCCTGCTCGGACTCGCCACCATCGGCGACGGATTCGTGTACCTGCTGCTCCAGCGGCGCGAGTCGCTGTCCATCGGGTGGTTCCCCCTGCTGGCCGTCGGCACCAGCCTCTCCTACCTCCTCCTGGCGGCTCCGCTGGGCGCGCTGGCCGACCGGCTGGGGAGACTGCCCGTGATGCTGGGCGGATACGGCGTACTCGCCCTCGTCTACCTCCTGCTGCACAGCCCCCTGGAGGGACCGCTCCTCCTCGTCGTCGTCCTCGGCCTGAACGGACTCTTCTACGCCTCCACGGAGGGCGTGCTGATGGCACTCGCGGCGCCCGTCCTGCCGGAAGGACTGCGAACCACCGGCATCGCCCTCGTCCAGAGCGGCCAGGCCCTCGCCTATCTCGGCTCGTCCGTGCTCTTCGGACTCGCCTGGCAGGCATGGGGCCCCGCCGCGGCCAGTCGGGGAGCGGCGGCCGGTGTGCTCGTCGCCGGGGTGGCCACGGCGCTCCTGCTCGCCCGCCGGCCCGGCACGTCGCCCGATACGAAGCCGATCGAAAGGACCGGTGCCGCCTCGTGAACGGCCCGACCCAGCGCGTCAGGATCCTCGTCACCGTGCTCGCCGCCGTCCTGCTCGCGGGGCTGGCGACCACCGCCGTGGTCCGCGCCCGGCAGAACGCCGCGTCCGCCTCCCCCGACGGCGGTCACGGGGCGATCGCCGCCGCGTCCCCAGACGCGCCTCGCCCGCCCGGTCCGCGCCTTCAGGTGCTGAGCAACGGACTGCTGTCGACGGTGGACCTCGCCGACCCCTCGGGCACGCGCACCGTCACCACGCAGAAGTGCGACCGCGCGTACACCGCGGGCGGCACCACCGCCTGTCTGACGCCCGCCGGGGCGCTCAGCGGCCCCCGGCTGCTGGTGCTCGGCCCGGACGGACGCGTGCGACGCAGCATCCCGCTGACCGGCCTTCCCAACCGGACCAGGGTCTCCGCCGACGGCCGCATGGTCGCGTGGACGCTGTTCGTCGGCGGGGACTCGTACGCGGGCGGAGGCTTCTCGACCCGGACCGGGATCCTCGACACACGCAGCGGCCGGCTCATCGGGTCCCTGGAGGATTTCACGGTGTTCCGGGAGGGCCGTCGCTACCGCGCCGCGGACATCAACGTCTGGGGCGTCACGTTCGCCGCCGACGACAACCGCTTCTACGCGACGGTGTCGAGCGCGGGCACCCGATCCCTGGTGGAGGGGGATGTACGGGCCCGGACCCTGCGTACGCTGGCGGACGACGTGGAGTGTCCGTCGCTGTCGCCTGACGGCACGCGGATCGCCTTCAAGCACGCCGTCGACGCCGACCCGGGCAAGGGCTGGCGGTTGTCCGTTCTCGACCTCGCCACCCTCCGCCGAACGCAGTTGGCCGAGACCCGGACGGTGGACGACCAGGCGGCTTGGCTCGACGACAGGACCGTCGCGTACGGCCTCCAGCGCGCAGACGGGACCAACGACGTGTGGGGCGTCCCCGCGGACGGCACCGGGCGGCCACGGACCCTGGTCCTCGGAGCGAACTCCCCCGCGGTGCTGCCGCCGGTGCGTTGAGGCCGTGGCCTCGTCCCGACCGGACCGGAGCCCGCACGTGGCGAAGGGCCGGACCGCCGCAGCGACCCGGCCCTCCCTCGGGCTTTCCTCGGGCTTTCCTCAGGGCGTTCTCAGCCGCTGTACCAGCCGCTCAGGTCGGCGATGACGTGCACGTTCCCCGTGTGGTTCGCGAGCGTGACGCGGCCGTCGACCACGGGGACGACCACCAGGTTGGAGAGGGTCGTGCCGGCCGTGTAGTTGAGGTTCGACGCCGCCGGCTTCGGGGTGCCGTGCGGGTGGACGGTGAGGAAGCTCGCGGCCGTCGGGGCCGTGACCGTCACGTTGAGGACCACCGCGGTGACGCCCTCGACGGGGACGCCGGCCACGCCGGAGACCTGGATGCTCACCACGCCGCCGGGGCCGACCGCGCCCGTCCTGGCGCCGAGGCCGGAACGGGTGTCGAGCAGGCGTACCGGCTCGGCAGCCGTGAACCCCGCACCGGTCGCGGAGAAGTAGCCCGTCACGTCGGCGAGCAGATCGACCGTGCCCGCGCTGTTGCGCAGGTTCACCGTCCCGTTCACGACCGGCACGATCACCAGGTTGGGCAGGGTCTCCCCCGCCCGGTAGTTGATGTTCGAGGCCGTCGGCACGGGCCGGCCGTCGGGGTAGACGGTGACGAAGCCGCCGGCGGTGGGGGCGACGGCGGTGACGTTCATGACCACCGCCGTCACACCGGTCGCGGGCACACCATGGACACCGGCGACCTTCAGCTTGGCCGTGCCCCCCGCACCGACCCGCGCCCTGGGCGCGCCGGTGCCGTCGCGGGTGTCCAGGAACCGCGTCGGGGCGATCGACGTCAGTGCGGAGCCGGTGCCCGTCGTGTCCGTGTAGTAGCCGGCCACGTCGGCGACGATGTCGACCGTCCCCGCGCTGTTGCGCAGGTTCACCGTCCCGTTGTGGACGGCCACGGTCACGAGGTTGGAGAGCGTGCGGTTCGCCGTGAAGTTGAGGCTCGACGCCGACGGAACGGGCCGGCCGTCCGGGTAGACCGTGAGGAAGCCGCCGGCTGTGGGGGCGACGGCGGTGACGTTCATGACCACCGCCGTCACACCGGTCTCTGGCACACCATGGACACCGGCGACCTTCAGCTTGACCGTGCCCCCCGCACCGACCCGCGCCCTGGGCGCGCCCGTGCCGTCGCGGGTGTCCAGGAACCGCGTCGGGGTGACCGGGACGAAACGCGCCGGCGTCGGCGTGGCCGGGTCCGTGACCGTGTACGCCTTCGGCAGATAGCCGGGCGAACGGGTGCCGGAGGTGTACCCCGGGCCGTCGGCCACGAGGTCGTACGTGCCCGGCGGAAGCTCGTGCGTGCCGAGCAGCACGGTGAGCGAGGTCCCGTCGGGGCTGACCGACACCGGCGTCGTGAACGTGTTGGTCGCGTTGCCGTCGATGAGCCGGATCTGGGTGCCGAGCGTCAGGCCGGTGCCGTACAGCACGACCGGGTGCGCCGTTCCGGCGGGGCCGCTCGTGCTGCTGAGCCGGGCGACGTCGGCCTGTTGCGGCTGCGTGGCGCAGCCGCGCTTGCAGACGCCCTGCATCGTGTACTCGAGCGGGGCGGCCGCACCGCCCGGACCGAGGACCAGCACGTACTGGCCGGTGGGCGCGTTGCGCGTGGTCAGGCAGTTGAAACGGAAGGTGCCGTAGTTGTTGCACTGGTACGCGTAGTCGGTGGTCGCGCCGAAGGCGTTGGGCGCGAGCAGGTTCAGCCAGGGCTTGCCCTTACCCGCGGAGCTCTCGGTGCCGTACACGTCGAAGTCCTGATCGGGCTTCAAGTCGAGCACCGCGCAGTAGGCCGTCGCCGACTCGGTCAGGACGCCGCCGCGCAGCGAGAAGCCGCCCGGTGCCACCTTGTTCGCCGCGCACTCGGGGGCCCAGCCGGCCGCCGTGGCCATCCGCCAGGTGTCCACGTACGCGGTGATGGGCGTGGCGTCGTAGCCGGAGGACAGGACGTACACCAGGTACGAGGTGGAACCGCTGACCCGGCAGGTGCCGGCGGTGCCGAAGGTGCGGCACAGGATCGTGCCCTTGTCGTCGACGACCCCGAGGATCGCGCCGGTCCGGTACGCGGCGCCCGGCGTGCGCACGGACAGCCACATCTTGTCGGCGGCCGCCGCGGCGATCCGCAGACAGGTGCTGTCCAGGCTTCCCTTGAAGGTGTAGGCGGTGGAGGGCCCGCCGACCTTGAGCGACTTCGGCGCGGCGCAGGGGGCGGTCGCGCTGATGTCGCGCCGGACCAGCTTGTAGGTGTCGGGGACGTACGCGGTGCTCGACAGCAGGACGGTGTAGGCGGTGCCGGCGGTGAACCGGCAGGTCGTCGTGGAGGTGCCGACCGCGGCGCAGACCTGCTCGCCGGCCCCGTCGTGCACGTACGCGGCCGCGTTGACCTTGTTGCTGTCGTTCGCGTAGTCGAACATCTCGGCGGTGGAGTGGGCGCCTGCCGCGATGGACAGGCAGGCGGTCGGCAGCGCCGGGGTGGTCCGGACCTCCGCGCCCCACGTGTTGCCGTAGCCCGACTGGGTCCACGGGGTGCAGCCCGCCGCCTCACCGGTGCGGTGCACGGCCAGGCGGTAGATGCCGGTGTCGGCGTCGGTTCTCGCCGCCAGGACGGCGTGGAACGGGGCGGTGCCGGTCAGCTTGCAGACGGCACCGCGGTCGGCGCACTGCTGGGCGCCCTTCGCGTCGAAGACCTTCACGCCCGGGTGGAGGTCCGCACCGGAGCCCCGGTCCACGAGATAGAGGCCCCGGCCGGAGGCGGTGGGCAGGCCCAGGCAGAGGGCCTGGCCGGCGCCGCTGAAGGTGCCGGTCGCCGGGCCGCTCGCGAAGCCGTCGTCGCGGACCGGTGTGCAGCCCTGTACCTGGGTGGTCGCGTAGAACCAGACGGTGTACGGGTCGTTGCCCGTGCTGCGGCCGTCGCGGGCCCAGGTGTAGTCGCCCGCGGTGAGGTCGCAGGTCTCGTCCGCGCCGGGCGGGCAGGCGGGCGTGCCGTCGGCGCGGTGGAGCCGGCCCTCGACGCCGGTGCCGACGGGGCCGAAGAGGTACGGGCCCGCGGCGGGGACGTGCAGGATGCGGCAGCGGGCCGCGGACGTGCCGTCCGGGACCGTTCCGTACGCCTGCGGCTGGACGGTGGGGCAGCCGGCCGGGGCGGAGAGCCGCGCGGCCGTGAGGGTGTAGTCCTCCGCCGCCGCGGACTCCTGGCTCAGCAGGGCGCGGAACGGTGCGGTGCCCTTCAGCGCGCAGTCCAGGTCCGTCGTGTTGCCCGTACGGGTGGAGCAGACCTGGGCGCCCTCGGCGTCGTACACCGTGGCGTCCACCCGCCAGTTGTCCAGGTGCAGGCGCAGGACGTCACCGGCGGCGTTCGGCAGGGAGCGGCAGGCGCCGGCCGAGCCGGCGGGGAGGCTGCCCTTCAGGGCGGAGGGCGTGCCGAGCGACGTGTCCGGCTCGGTGACCTGGACGCAGGAGGTGTCCGACAGGAGCGGCTTGTACGACACGGAGATCGCGCTGCCGCCGCCCCAGGTGTCGAGGACCTCGAGCGTGTACGCGCCGGCCTGGCCGGTCGGGCAGCGCAGCGCCCCGCGCCAGGTGTCCGGCCGGTCGCACGTGAGCGCGCTGCCGTCAGGCGCGGTCAGCTTGACGACGGGGTCGGTGTCCTGGGTGTCGAGGACCTGGACGAAGAGCAGGTCGGTCGCGCGGGAGAGGTCGAGCGTGAAGGCCTGCGTACCGCCGGGGGTGCGCGAGGAGCAGGTGTGCACGACATGGGGTTCGATGCGCCCGGAGCAGGTCTCGTCGAGTCCGCCCTCGGCGATCTGACGGACCGCCAGGGCGTGCTGGTCGACGGGTCCCTGCTGGTTGCCGGGGGGCTTGGCGGCGGTCTTGGGCGCGGCCTCCTGCGCGGTCCTGGGCGCGGTCCTGTGCGCGGTCTCGGGGGCCGCCTTCGACGCGGCGGGCTGCGGCGGAACGGCGGCGGCGGACGCGGTGGCGACGGGTCCCAGGAGGGAGCCGAGGACGGCGACGATCAGCGCGACGAGCACACTGCCGCGAGGTCCTGGCCTTCCGGGCGGTCGGTCGTGAAGGCGGGCGTGGGCGACTGGATGTCTCATGCGGCTCCCCCCGGGGATGATCGTCAGGCAGGCGGAGTCTACGGCGGTTCGAGCGCGCGTTCCTCGGTTTTTTGTACGCGTTCAAGGGAGCGAGTACCGGGGCGCGGCCCTGGGCCGATCGGCTCAGGCACGGCGCGCCTCGCACGTGCGAGAGGCCACCGGTAGAGGATCGGTGGGGCGGCGGCCTCGGGACGGGCCGCCCGGCACCGCCCACCGCACGAAGAGGTCCGACCATGAAACCGTCCGACGACCCGCCGTCGCGCTTCCTCGGGCTCGGCGAGACCCTCCGTGTGACGCCGGCGGCGGCGTGACCTCCGCCGGGAGCGGGGACGCGAGGGGCGGTGGGCGATACGGCGAGGCCGTCTTCCGTCCCGGACAGGCGGGCGAGGGCGAGCGCATCGACTTCGGCGCCCTCGCCTATGACGACATCACCATGGCTCGGCTGCGGGCGCTCGGCGCCGGCCCGGGCTGGCGCTGCCTCGATGTGGGCGCCGGCACGGGCACGGTCTCCCGCCGGCTCCTGGAGGAGGCCGGGGTGGCGAGCGTGCTCGCCGTGGACCGTGACGTACGGTTCCTCAGCGCGCGGCCCGTGCCAGGGCTCGACGTCCTGGAGGCCGACGTCACCGCCCCGGACTTCGCCCCCGGCCGGTTCCGGCTCGTCCACGCGCGCTTCGTCCTGATGCACCTGCCCGAGCGCGACCGCCTGATCCGGGCGCTGGCCGAACTCGTCGCACCCGGCGGTGTGCTCGTACTCAGTGACGCGGTCGACCTGACGAGCGACCGGACACCACCCGACACGCCGTACTCGGCGGCGATGCGGGCGATGTGGCAGGGCCTGCGGGCCACCATCGGCACCGACGTCTCCTGGGTCCCGTCGTACCCGCACCTCCTGCGCGAGGCGGGTCTCGAGCCCGTCGCCGCCGAGATCCACGTACCGCCACTCCTGCCGGACAGCCCCATCAGCCGCTTCTGGGCGGACACATGGGAGCGCAGCAGAGCGGCGATGCTCGCCACCGGGCTGGTCGACGACGCCGCCGTCGACGCGGCGATCCGGTATCTGGCCTCCGACGAATGCGCGGCACTGTCGGCCGGCATGCTCACCGTTTGGGGAGGGAAACCCGAGCAAGCCCGACGATGACCCGCCCCCGGCCGACCGCGTACGGGCTACGTCGCGCCCTGCCATTCCCGCTGGTCCGAGGCGCTCATTGGAGTTTCCGCCGATGAGAACCGGCTCCCATGGTTCGGAAACGCATTGCCCATACGGGTCCTGGCGGATTGGGTGGCCACGTCGCGACGGTGGCTTCCGGTTCAGGACCTGGTGCAGAGAGAAGCGAATGACATCCATGCTCGACGGCTGTACGCCCTGGCCCGAGGAATTCGCCGACCGCTACTGGATGGCAGGGCACTGGCGGGGCAACACGCTGGACAACCTGCTGCGCGCCTGGGCCCTGCAGTACGGGTCGCGGACCGCGCTCGTGCACGGCGACACCCGGATCACGTACGCGGCCCTGAACCGGCGCGTGGACCGCATGGCCGCCGGATTCCGGCTCCTCGGCATACGGGCCGGGCAACGGGTCGTCGTCCAGCTCCCGAACGTTCCCGAGTTCGTCGTCACCGTGTTCGCACTGATGCGCGCCGGCGTGGTGCCCGTGTTCTGTGCGGTCTCGTGCCGCGCGCCCGAGGTGTCGCGGCTCGTGCAGTTCACGCAAGCCGTCGGGTACGTCGGCCCCTCGACGCGCGAGGGCTTCGACCATACGGCGATGGCCGCGGACATCGCGACCCAAGGGCCTTTCCTGCGGCGGGTGTTCACCCTTGAGGCACCCGGCGCATCGTCCCCGTACGGCGGCTTCACGACCGACCCGTCGGGCTGCCTCTACTTCTCGCTGGGCTCCGTCGACGCCCCGCCCGAGCCGGCCCTGGCGCTGAGCGCCGACCAGGTGGCGTTCCTCCTGCTCGCCGGAGATGGCACCACGGATCCCCGGCTCGTTCCGCGTACCCACAACGACTACGCCTACCAGGCGCGCGCCGCCGCCGAACTCGTGTCGCTGACCGAGAACGACGTGTATCTCGCAGCCCTGCCCGCCGAGTCGAACTTCACCTGGGGCTGCCCGGGCATCGTCGGCACGCTCTCCGTCGGCGGTACCGTCGTCCTCACCGAGGACCCTGAGCCCGCCGAGTGCCTCCGGGTGATCGAACGGGAGGGGGTCACCGTCACGTCGGTGGTATCCGCCGCCGCCCGGCTCTGGCTCGACACCCTTGCCTCGGTCCAGGCGGATCTGAGCAGTCTGCGTCTCGTACAGGTCGGCGGTGACGTGCCCTTGCAGCGCGAGATCGCCGAACGGATGGGGCCCGCACGGGGCTGTCGCGTGCAGCAGGTCTTCGGCATGGCCGAGGGGCTGCTCACGCTCACCCGGCCCGAGGATCCGGACGGCACCGTGCCCACCACACAGGGCCTGCCGCTCTCGCCCGACGACGAGATCCGCATCGTCGACGCCGACGGCAGGGCGGTCGTGTCCGACGGCGAGGTCGGCGAGCTCCTGGCCCGCGGTCCGTACACCGTGCGGGGTTACTACCGCGCGCCCGACCACAACGCACGCGCCTTCACCGCCGACGGCTACCTCCGCACCGGCGTCCTCGCGCGACGCACCCCGGACGGCGGTGTGGTGGTGTCCGGGCGCGTCGACGAGGTCCTGCGGCGGGGCTGAAGACGAAGGTCCGTACGCCGGACGCCTCACGAGGTCCGGGGGCGGAGGCACCGGGCACCGGCGGGTACGGCGGCGGGAGCGGCGTCACTGGGGGGCCGAACTGCCCACGGGGCAAGGGCGGTCGGTCCGGTGGCGACGGCGCTGCCGGCCATGGGGTGCCCGTCGGCGGTCGTCAGGCTCCAGGTCCGTGCGGATCACTGCCCGTCCTGCGCACGGCGTCGTCATGCCATCTCAGACCCCCGGCCGGTCCTCGCCGGGCCGGCCCGCGACCCCCGGGCGATCCGGAGGACACCGCTCGAACTCCCACCCGGCTGGCAGACACGTAACCTGGGCCGAGACCCGCACCGGAAAGTATGATCAAGCGATGTCTGACATGACGGAGACCACGCCCGGTTGGCTGACCAGGGACGAGCTGGAAGCGGCCAGGGCCCGGATGCCGATCCTGTACGTCGAGGCCGTTCCCGTACGCGTGGACGACAGCGGCGAAGTCACCAGTATCGGGCTGCTCCTGCGGATCGGCTCGGACGGAACGATCAGCCGTGCGCTGGTGTCCGGACGGGTCCTGCACCACGAGCGGGTCCGCGACGCGCTGCTGCGCCACCTGGAGAAGGACCTCGGCCCGGTGGCCCTGCCCCGCGTGCCCGCCTCCCTCCAGCCCTTCACGGTCGCCGAGTACTTCCCCACGGCGGGCATCACGGCCTACCACGACCCGCGCCAGCACGCGGTGTCCCTCGCCTACGTCGTTCCGGTGACCGGCGACTGCCGTCCCCGCCAGGACGCCCTGGACCTGGTCTGGTTCAGCCCGCAGGAGGCGGCCTCACCGGCCGTGCAGAACGAGATGCCTGGCGGCCACGCCATGCTGCTCAAGCAGGCACTCGCGCATGTGGGACACGCGTACTGACGGAGCGTCGCCACCACTGACCGCGCCACCCCCGTTCTCCGATTCGCCGTACCGAGAGGCGCGTCCGGTACGACACGGGTTCCGGGAGACGGCGGTCCACCCGTGGCGGCGGGCGCCCGCGCGGGCGGGCAAGTCCGCCTGATGGCGTGGTTCGCCCTGGACAACTGGCGCCACACGGTCGGGGCGTTGGGGAGACGGGGGCCCGGCACCGTCGCGGCGATGACCGACGCCCACCTGAGCGGCACGGTCCGACTCGCCGGTTCGGCCGACGGTCGATGATCAACCGGACGCATTCGGTCGCACGCCCGGGTGACGTCCGACGCGGCTCCGGGACGCGGAGGCCCTGCGCACGCGATGGTGGGCGCCCAACCAACGACACACCTGGAAGGCCCCTGATGAAGCTCTTCTGTCGCCTGGCCGCCGCAGCCGTCCTGACGGCATCCGTCGTCGCAACCACTGGTGCCACCGCACACGCCAACGACGACGACGGCGGCCCCAGCGTGATCAGGCACTGTCACGTCCTGACCGTCGACTTCGTCACCGAATCCACCGAAGTGGAGTGCTTCACCGCCCTCCAGGGCTGAGCACCACGCACCGCGCCGATCCTCCCGGGAACGGGCAGCGGAAACGCCTGGTGGTGCGGGATCCGTCCCGCACCACCAGGCGGGGCGGCGGGCGTCAGCGACCCTGGAGGGCTTTGACGTTGTTGCCGAAGGTCCAGCCCTTCGAGCCGTCCCAGTTCGCCGACCAGGTCATCAGGCCCTTGAGCGCGCCGCCGTAGTGGTTCCACGCCTGGGCCACCGCCGAGGGCGCCATGTAGCCGCCGCCCGCGCCCGGCTGGGCCGGGAGGCCGGGGACCTGCTTGTCGTACGGAACCCGGATGGTGGTGCCCTGGATCACCAGGCCCCGGTTGAGGCAGTCCGTCTGCGCGACGAACCCGGCGACGGTGCCGGCGGAGTACGAGTCCCCCGAGCATCCGTACATGCTGCCGTTGTAGTACTGCATGTTGAGCCACCACAGGCGGCCGTTGTCCGCGTACTTCTTGACGATCGGAAGGTACGCGCCCCAGATCGAGCCGTAGGCCACGCTGCCACCGGTGACGTACGCCGTCTCCGGCGCCATCGTCAGACCGAAGCCGGCGGGCATGCGGGCCAGGACGCCGTCGATGATGTGCACGAGGTTGGCCTGCGAGGTGGAGAGCGTGCCGATGCTGCCGCTGCCGACCAGGCCGGTCTCGATGTCGATGTCGATGCCGTCGAAGTTGTACGTCTTCAGGATCGGCACGATGGTCTCGACGAAGCGGTCGGCGACGGCGCGGGAGCTCAGGTCGATCCCCGCGGCGGCGCCGCCGATCGACATCAGGATGGTCGCCCCCGCCGCCTTGGCCCGGCACATCTCGGCGGGGGTGGCGACGCGGACGGTGCTGTCCATGCCGTCCTCCCACAGGACCGTTCCGTCCGAACGGATCACCGGGAAGGCGGCGTTGACGACGTTGTAGCCGTGGGCCGCGAATCGCGCGTCGTCGATCGGGGCCCAGCCGAACGGCGGATGGACGCCGTTGGCCGCGCCGTCCCAGTTCTCCCAGTAGCCCTGGAGCACCTTTCCGGCGGGCTTCGGCTTGAGGGCGCAGGTCTCGGCGGCGGTGGCCGAGGCGGAGGTGGTGGCCACGGCGGAGGGGGCCGCGAGGGCGGTGGCGGCCAGCAGGGTGGCGAGACTCGATCCAAGGATCCGGGCGATCCGGTGACCTGGCATGCGTGCTCCTAGGGACGTGGGGGTGTTCCTGGGCATGGGCGCGCTCCAGCCAGACCGTAGGTTGGTCCAGACCATTCGTCAACTGCTTGTGCGCGCCGATCAGTTGCTCCGGCAATCCGGTCGGCGGCCGCGGGCACGCCCGCCTTCGTTGCGCCCCGGAGGGCGCACACCAAGGCCGCCCCGGCCTGAATTGGCTCACCGCATGGCACCTCGTACTCTGACCTGGCCCGTTCCGGCGAACTGTTGTTCGTCTACCTGAGGAGTGTCTTGTCCAGACTCCGTCGCGGCCTCGCGGCTGCCGTCGCGCTGACTTCACTGGTCGTGCTGCCACCCGGCGCACCGGCTGTGGCAGAGGACTCGAGCGGCACGGAACCGCACATGCCGCTGGGCCCCGCCGATCTGCGGACCGTCGCGGAACCCGTCCAGACCCTGGCGCCCGGGATCACGTACCAGAAGTTCAGCCAGGGCCAGGCGTCCGACCTGTGGTCGGTCGAGTTGGAGATCCCGCGCCCGGGCGGCACGAGCTGGCGGGTCGGCAACAGGACGTACGCCGACGCCTTGGTCAAGGACCTGGCCGCCAAGGGGTTCGCGGGCCGCGTCGACTCCCGGCAGGTGCCCGTCATGACGGGGAGCGGCGGCCCGCTGACCGAGAACATGGTTCGTGTCGGGCAGTTCGCCCCCGACGACCAGGCCCATGAGAACCGGTTGAAGGGCTGGCTGGAATCCTCCGACTACTCCGCCCGCACGGTCTATACGGCCCAGGACGGCTCCTCCACCACAGGGCCGTGGCAGGTGCAGGTCGTCAGGGTGGATCCCACCGCGGCCGTCGCCTTCAGGGCCGTACACGGACAGGATGTCAGCACGACGCAGACGGTCCGCGACATGGCCAGGGCGGCCGGCGCCCTGGTCGCGGTCAACGGGTCCGAGTTCGACATCGACTCGCCGAGCAACAAGGAGTTCTCGGACTACGACGGCGATCCCGAGGGGCTGTACGTCCAGGGCAACAACCTCCTCAGCGAGGCCAACAACGGCTGCACCGCACTGCTCCTGGAGGGTGCGGGAGACCGCGTCCGCGTCGACGAGATCACCTCCAGGACCCAGGTGACCGCGCCCGACGGCCAGGTCCGCCCGATCGACGGCATCGACCGCGTGCCCGGCCGGATCCGCGGCTGTGGCGGAATCGGCGGCGACCATCGCAGTGACGGCAAGGGCGCCGACCCCGAGGCCAGGCCGTGGCGGGGCGCCATGTGCGTCGACGACGACGAGGTCGTGATCTTCCGGCCCGAGTGGGGGACGACGACCCCGCAGCCCCGACCGGAAGCCGGCAACAACGTCGACGTCGTCATGGACGGCAGCTGGACCGTCAAGGAGGTACGTCCGGCCGGGGGACCCATCCCCGCGGGCAGCAGGATCATGCAGGGCATCGGCGCCGGGGCGGACTGGCTCCGTGCCCACGCCGTCGTCGGCCGGTCCTTCAAACCCGGCACCACCATCACCGACTCCCAGGGCAAGCCGGTGACCAGCCCGACCCTTTCCGCGGTCGCGGGCGGCGGCCCCGCCCTGGTCCGCAACGGCGAGGTCCTGGTCAACACGGTGGCCAACGGCATGCACGACCCCACCTACGGCACGCCGACCGCGGCCGTCATCGAGCGCCACCCCCGCACCCTCGCAGGCGTCACGGCCGCCGGCGAACTCCTCCTGGTCACCATCGACGGGCGTGACCCCCACACCAGCGTCGGCGTCACCGCCCGAGAAGCCGCCGACGTCATGAAGTGGCTCGGCGCCAGGGACGCGCTCAGCCTGGGCATCGGGGGCGACACCACCCTCGTCGCCAACGACACCCTGTACAACCACCCCATGGACAGCTGGACCGCGAGCGCCTCCACGGAACGCAAGGTGGGCAATGCCGTCGTCGTCGTGAAGAAGTAGACGGCGGCGGCGCGCCGAGGGCGCGGGCAGGCGGCGTCTTCCCGCTACGGGGTGCCGGCATCCGGCTGCCGGCGGCCCTGGTCGCGCAGGCCCCACGGCGACCCGTACCGGGTCAGGAGGTCGAGGAAGGGCCGCGGGGGCAGGGCCTCCGGTCCGAGGACGCCGCTGCCCTGCCACGCGCCGGTGGCCAGCAGTTCCAGGGCGACGACCGGGTTGACGGCCGTCTGCCACACGACGGCCTGGGAGCCGTACTCGCGCATCGACCACTCGTTGTCGACCACGTGGTAGAGGTAGACCTCGCGCGGCGAGCCGTCCTTGGTGCCCTTCACCCACGTGCCGGCGCAGGTCTTCCCGGTCATCCTGTCGCCGAGGGTGGCCGGGTCGGGCAGGCAGGCCGCGACGACGTCGCGCGGGGAGACGCGCACGGGCCCGTCCTCGCCCGGCACCGTGACCTTGGCCGTGGAGTCGAGACCGAGCTCGTGGAGCGTCTTCAGGCGGGCGATGAAGTCCTCGCCGAGCCCGTACTTGAACGTGACGCGCCGTGCGTCCACCCAGCGCGGGATCAGCAGCACCTCTTCGTGTTCGACGTTGACGCACTCCACCGGGCCGATGCCCCCGGGGAAGTCGAAGACCTCCGGCTCGCTGAAGGGAGCCGTGGTGAACCAGCCGCGGTCCTTCTCGTACACCACGGGCGGGTTGAGGCATTCCTCGATGGTCGTCCAGATGCTGAACGAGGGGGCGAAGTCATAGCCCTCGACGGTCAGGTCGGCGCCGTCGCGGACGCCGATCTCCTCGATCTCGTCGAAGAGCTCGTCGGCCGCGTACCGGGCGAAGACGTCGGAGAGGCCGGGTTCGACGCCCATGCCGACCAGGGCCATCCTGTCGGCCTGCTCCCAGCGCCGGGCCAGGGCGAACTGTTCGTCGCCGAGTTTCACGCCGCATTCCTCGTACGGCCGGGCGGTGTGCGGCGCCGACAGGGACATCGCCATGTCCAGGTAATGCGTGCCGGCCTCCAGCGCCGCCTGGAACAGGGGCATCACGAAGCGGGGGTCGGTCGCGTTGAGCAGCACGTCGCAGGACTGCTCGGTGAGGACCCGCCGTACCGCCTCCTGGTCCGAGGCATCGAGTCGCACCGCGCTGAACCGACCGTCCTGCCCGTCCTCCTTTCCCACCGCCGCGACGGCCGCCTCGGCACGGCCGAGGTCGTAGTCGGCGACCACCATGTGGGTGAGGAACTCCCTGCGGGCCGCGATCCGGGTGACGGCGGTTCCGACACCGCCGGCGCCCATGAGAAGTACGCGCACGTCGAACACCTTCCATCGGGGAGACGGGTGCCTCCGGTCAGGACTGATGCAAGGCGATGGGGCAGGTTAAGGTCAATGACGTTGGCATAAGAGCGTCCGCGTGTTGCCCGGTGGGCCGGCGGCCGGAGTGCGGAGGGTGTACGCGACATGGCCAAGAAGGTGGTGCCGGAGGCGGCACGTCGGAGGCGGCGTCCCACGCGCAGCGGCACGGTGCTGTCGGAGCAGATCATCGTGCGGGCCGCCTTGCGCGTCCTGCGGGAACACGGCAGCGCCGGGCTCACCGTCCGCCGCCTGGGGACGGCGCTGGGAGCCGATCCCAGCACCCTCTACCGGTACTTCGCCGGGATGGACGAACTGACCCGGGCCATCGGTGACGAGCTCATGGGCCGGGCGCTCGACAGCTGGGCGGCCACCGGGGACTGGCGCGTCGATCTGCGGGCGCTCGGACTGGCCGTCCACGCCTCCTACCTGGCCCACCCGCAGGCGGCCGTGCTCACCGCCAGCCGGGTCACCGGCCGGCCGCGCGAGATCGCGGTGGACGAGACGATCCTCGGCATCCTGCGCAGGGCCGGCCTGTCCGATGCCGCGGCGGTCCACGCGTACCACGCGTTCATCGACCAGAGCCTCGCCTTCGCCGCGCTGGACGCGGGCTCGCTCGCGCTGACGGACGAGGCGCGGACGGAGGACGAGGCCATGTGGCAGTCCACCTACGCACGGCTGCCCGCCGCGTCGCATCCGAACATCGCCGCGACGGCTCCCCTGCTGGCCCGGCGCATGCCCCACAGCGCCTATCCGGCGGTCCTGGAGATGCTGCTGGAGCACGTCGCGGCGCAGCTGGCCGGGGCAGCCGGGTGAAGCGCCCGACCCGGCTGCTCACGGGTGGTGACCGGAGGAATTCTCCACGTGAGAAATAGATGAACGCTTTACTGAATTCGCGTCAATAACCGTCCCGGGATTATTTCGATTGCATAACAGGATCGATGAAATGGCCTGGACCAAGCTCCATCACGACGCCCAACTCGCCTTTCTTTAAAGAGAATTGACTCATCATCAGAAACGACCACCCAGGTAACGGAATGGATTCTCAGGGCGGGCTCCCCTTTGTCCGAATTCTCCACCGGGCGGGTCTGACAAGCTTCCGCGCACCCAGTCTTCTGACCAAAGAATTGAGGTGTGCATGTCCAGACATCGCAAACCGAAGGAGCGTCAGCCGCGCCAACCGCGGCCGCGCCGAGGGTTCATAGGCGTCACCGCCGCCATGGCGATGGCGGCGGTCGTCGCCGGGGGGATCGCCTACCAGGCCGGGCGCGCGGACTCCGCCGGAACGCCGCTCGCCCGCCTCGACGCCCCCGTGACCGACATCGCCGTCCCGGCCTCCGCACCGGCCAGGGACGAGGAGCCGGAGCCGATCGAGAAGAAGCCGGCCAACGAACCGGCCCGCGGCATGGTGTACGACGGGCTCAGGATCGCCCCCGAGGGGGACCGCTGCGCGGGCGTCTACTCGACCGTCACCGGCCAGTGCAC
This sequence comes from Streptomyces sp. NPDC085481, assembly GCF_044541845.1. Taxonomy (NCBI): domain Bacteria; kingdom Bacillati; phylum Actinomycetota; class Actinomycetes; order Kitasatosporales; family Streptomycetaceae; genus Streptomyces; species Streptomyces sp. NPDC085481. The sequence goes on along the minus strand of NZ_JBITTJ010000008.1, from coordinate 236,824 downwards.
CCACGGCCCCGACGCCCCGCCCAAGGGCGTCGACATCAAGAAGGACACCCCGCCCGCGGTCAAGACCGTGGCGCCGGCAGCGGATCCGGCCAAGCCGACCGACCGGGGAGCCGCGCCCCGCAAGGGCGAGGCGCCCGCACAGGACACGCCCGCCGTCGACGCGCAGGCCGCCCGCACCGCCGCGGCCGCCGCTCCCGGACCCACCCGGTCCGCCAACGCCGCCACCGGCACGGCCGGCACCCCGGGTGCCACCGGCCCCACGGCCGCAGCCGGACCCGCCGGCCAGAGCGTCCAGTGCGACGGCGACGGGAACACCGGCAACCGGGTCCAGGTCGTCTACGCCCACGGCCCCGGACGCGACCGCTACTCCGAATACCTCGCCTCCTTCCGGAAGTGGGCCGCCGACGCCGACCTCATCTACTCGGCCAGCGCCCAGGAGACCGGCGGCACCCGCTACATCCGGTACGTGACGGCCGCCGACTGCACGCCCACGGTCCTCGACATCGAACTGACGGACTCGGCCCTGGCCGAGTTCAGCGCCACCAACCGCGCGCTCGCCGCCAAGGGCCTGGACCGACGCGACCGCAAGTACATGATCTTCGCCGACACCCAGGTCTACTGCGGCATCGGCACCTTCGCCGGGGACGAGCGCCCCGGCCAGTCCAACCAGAGCAACTTCGGCCCCTCGTACGGCCGCACGGACAGCGGCTGCTGGGGCGGGCACACCGCTGCCCACGAACTCGGCCACAACCTGGGCGCGGTCAACAACAGCGCGCCCAACACCAGCCGGGGCGCGCACTGTACGGACGAGTGGGACGTGATGTGCTACTCGGACAGCCCGTACTACCCGCGGATGCGCGACGTCTGCACGAATCGCGCCTCCGAGAACATCCTGGACTGCAACCACGACGACTACTTCCACACCAACCCCCGGCCGGGCAGCTACCTGGCCACGCACTGGAACATCGCCGACAACCAGTTCCTGATGCGTGCCAAGGGCGGCGGCACGGACCCGGGTCCGGACCCGACGCCCACCCCGACGGCCACGCCGACCCCCACCCCGACGCCGACTCCGACGACGCCGCGGCCCGGCGCCGGTCCTGACGTGACGGTCGGCCAGATCCAGGCGGACTCCGTCGTGGCGAGCTGGCCGCGGGTGGACGGAGCCACCTGGTACCAGGTGATCTTCGACGGCAGGCACCTGACCTGGGTCCAGGGCACGGCGCTGCGCATCTACAACCTGCGCCCGGGCACCGCGCACACCGTCGCCGTGTCCGTGCGCGACGCGCAGGGCCGGGACAGCGGGCCGGGTCGTGCGACGGGCTTCCGCACCACGGGGGCGGGCGGCACCACGGCGCCGAACACCCGCTACCTGCTCTCCAACGGCAGCACCGGTCTGAACGCCCAGCTGTGGGGCGGCCGTTCGGCCGACGGCACGGTCCTGGTCGGCGGGCAGAGCAACGGCTACGAGCAGCAGCAGTGGTACTTCGACGACGCGGGCAACGGACTGGTCCGCATCCGCTCCGCCGCCTCGGGCAAGTGCCTGCAGCCCGGCAGCGCACCCGCCGCCGGCATGTGGGTCGCCCAGCAGCCCTGTACGGCCGGCTCCACGGCCCAGCAGTGGCGGATGAACCTCGCGAACGGCACGGCCACGGTCACCGACCGGAACGGAGCCTTCGCCCTGACCGTCAGCAACCGCCCGTACTACGGAACCTGGCTGCTCGACCTCCAGCGCCTGGACGGGCGCCCGGCCCAGACCTGGACGGTCCGCAAGGCCCAGTGAACCCTGGCGCGGCCGACCGGATCGGCCGCGCCTGCCACGGGCCGCACAACACCTCGGGCGGGCCGTCACCGGGCGGCCCGCCCCACCCTCCCCCACACCGCCATACGGGAGCACCACGATGCACACGACCACCCGCCACGGACTCGTCCTCACCACAGCACTCACCGGGGCACTCGCCCTCGGCCTCGCCCTGCCGGTGCCGGCCGCCGCCCACGGCGACACCCTGCACGTCATCGTCACCGGCCACCGGGACGGTCACGTCCTCACCGAGGTCACCTGGGAGAACGACGGGGACCCGGTGGAGGAGAAGGTCGCGGCCGTGGTCAGCGCCGTCAGTACGGACGGGAGCCGCACCGCCGGTCCCTGGAAGCTGGTCCGCGGTAGCGGACCCACCGGTTACACCACGGCCGAGGCTCTCCCGGCCGGAACCTGGAAGATCACCGTGGACGCCGGCTTCCCTGGACTGGGACACGGCGAGCGACAGCTGACGGTCACCACGGCACCGTCGGCCACCGCTTCGTCCGTACCGGGCAGGACGGCCGCCGTCCCGACACCGACCCCGGCGCCCAAGACGTCCACGGGCGCCGGTTTCCCCTCCGCGGCCAGCGGACCGAAGGACGCGCGCAAGGACTCGGACACGGGTACGGGCGGCGACACGGTCAGGGACGGCGACACGGATCACGAGGCCGCCGGACTCACGGCGGCCGTGCTCGCAGTCGCCGCGCTCGCCGGGGCCGCCGCCGGGATGTGGATCCGCCGCTCGCGCAGGCGACGGCGCTGACGCTGCCCCACCCGTCCGGAGACCCTCAGGATCACGCCGGCGGCTCCTCGGCCTCCGGCCGGCGGGACCGCAGGGCGCGCGCCGTGCGTACCGTGCCGTAGCCGAGCAGCCAGGGCAGCACCGTGATGCCCAGCACGTAGAAGACGAGATAGCCCAGCAGGTCCTCCTGCCAGGTCTCCTCTTGCAGTCGGATCAGGCCGGCCGTCAGGACGCTCCCGGAGACCCCCACCGGCAGGGCCGGCAGGGCCATGGACCAGAGCCTCGGCCTCCAGCCCGGTCGGCGGGCGCACCACACCCCCATGGCACCCATGAGGAAGGGCCCGAGCGGCACCCAGAACACCACCGGGACGAACAGCACCGCCCACCAGTCGTCCGAATACCCGAACATCACGAGACATCCCCCCTGACATCACCCGCCCCTCGGGTCTCTACCCAGCGGTGATCCCTCGTGAACGGGCCGGGATCTCACCGGGCCTCCCCCGCCGAACCGGGTGCGTCCGTGCCGCCCGACGCGTGGTCCGGCGCGTCCGGCGCGTCCGTGCCGCCCGGCCCGTCATCCGGCGCGGCATCGCCACCCGGCCGGTCGTCCTCCGGTCGCAGGTAGTGGCTCAGGGGCGGCTCGTCCACCAGGACCGCGCCGATGGTGAACGCGAACGTGACTGCCGCGCACACGACGATCAGCCAGGAAAGCATGGTGAGCACGAGACCCAGGGATCCGTACTCCCCCAGCGCCCTGTTGAGCGCGGCGGGCATGTACAGGCGCGCCGTCAGCGCGAGGGCGCTCGTGGCCGCGGCCGCCAGGATCGCGCCGGGAAGCAGGGGCAGCCAGGCGACGCGGTTGGCCAGCAACAGGTGCTGCGTCCACATCCAGGTGCCCACGCTCACGAGGAAGAAGACCGGCACGCCGAGCCACAGCCCCGCGCCGAAGCCGTCGCGCAACGGGCCCTGCAGGAAGACCACAAGGATCAGCGCCATCAGCCACACCAGCCAACGCCAGGCCGCGATCCGCGTCTTGGCCTTGGGCAGGGCCCAGGCGCGCTCACAGACCCGGGCCATGACCCGGCTGAAGCTGGTGGCCGACACCAACGCGATGACCAGACTGACCCCGCCGGTGGTCTCCCTCAGCTCCGCGTCGGCGGAGCCGTCCAGGACCTGCTGCAGCTCGACGTCGGAGCGACCACTCAGGCCGAACATGGCGCGCAGGGAGTCCCGGAGCTGGTCACGCACGGCCTGCGGGGCGAACGCGCCGATGGCGAAGAGGAGCGGCACCGCGGCCAGGAAGGCCTGTGCGGCCAGGCGGGTCCCCGCGTCCAGCAGGTTGCCGGACAGCAACCGGTTCGCGAGTTCGGACAGGACCGGCAAGCGCTCCTCCGCCGCCCTGCGCAGCCGCCGCCATCGTGTCTCCCGCGCCATCCGGCCTCCTCGAAGCGGGCCAGATCCGCGGCCTGGGCTGCTGTCCCGTCCACGAGGTGCCTCGGCCACGTGGGGGTACGCCGGCCACCAGCCGCTTCGAGCAGTATCAGGTCCTACGCCTCTGCTTGCGAGTCGGGCGCCGGACGGTCCGGGCGGCCACGGCGGGCACGCGCCGCCGGCTATCCACCCGTTTGCTCCGCCTCCTGTGGCCCGACTCGCGCGGGCGGGTTTACCTGGATCCACCCTGAGGAGGTGCCCGTGCCGGACGACGAACAGCCGAACGAACTGGCCGCACTCCGTGCCCGTATCGCCGCGCTGGAGGCGGAGAAGGAGAAGGCCCGACCGACTCCCCGTCATCGCGGCCGCTCGTTCCTGGCCGCCGTACTGATCGTGATCGGTTGTCTGCTCGTCCCGCTGGGCATCGTGTCGGCGTGGACCTCCGACATCGTCGGCGACACCGACCGATACGTGTCCACGGTCGCCCCGCTCGCCTCCGACGAGGACGTCCAGGCGGCCGTCGCCAACCGCGTCACGGGCGCGGTCATGGAACACATCGATCTGAACGCTCTCCTCGAGGGAGTCGCCCCTGACGAGCGCCCTCGCCTCGCCAAGGCCCTGGGGCGGCTCGGCGATTCGCTGGAGGGCGCGGTCCGCAGCTTCGTCCAGGACAAGACGCAGGAGGTCGTGGCCTCGGACGCCTTCGAGACGGTCTGGACCGACGCCAACCGCGCGATCCACACCTCGGTCGTGCGGGCACTGACCGGCAGTGGCGAGGGTGCCGTACAGATCAAGAACGACACCGTGACGATCGATCTCGCTCCCGTCATCGACCGGGTCAAGCAACGGCTCGTCGACGCCGGGCTGAGTGTCGCCGGCAAGATCCCGGAGATCCACACCGACTTCACGGTCGTCCAGTCGAAGGACATCGGCAAGGTCAAGACCGGCTTCCGGCTGCTGCAGATCATGGGAGTGTGGCTGCCGGTCCTCGCCGTCCTCCTGGTCGCCGCCGGCATCCTGCTCTCCGTCCACCGCCGCCGGACCCTGGTCGCCGCGGCGATCGGCGTGGCCTTCGCGGCCCTGGTCCTCGGCATCGCCCTGACCGTCTTCCGCACGGTCTACCTCAACGCCCTGCCCGACACCGTCTCCCAGGCCGCGGCCGGGTCCGTGTACGACGCGCTGATCCGCTTCCTGCGCACCACGATCCGCATGGTCGTCGTGCTCGGCCTGGTGCTCGCCTTCGCCGCCTGGGTCAACGGCCCGAGCCGCCCCGCCGTCGTCACCCGACGCATCTGGAACGACGGCATCACCGCCACGCGCACCGCGGCGGACCGGGCCGGTCTGCGGACGGGGCCGGTCGGCCCGTTCGTCCGCCGCCACCGCACGTGGATCACCTGGATCCTGGTCGCGGTGGCCGTCGTCGTGTACGTCCTGTGGGACCACCCGACCGGTTGGGTCGTCGTCGGCCTCGCCCTCGCCCTGCTCTTCGCCTTCGCCGTGGCCGGCTTCCTCGCGGCGGAGCCTTCGGCGGCCGACGGGGAAGCGCACGCGCCGGGTGGCCAGCCGGAGACCTGAACGGGCGGCGGGACGGGCGGCGGTGACGCGGTGACGCGTCAGCGCTGATAGGTCCCGAGCAGGGTGGCCGAGGCCAGGTCCCGGCCCTTCAGGGCACGGTGTACGTCGTCGGCGCCCGGATGGCCGTGAAGCGGCAGTGGCGCGGACAGGGCGTACAGGCGGAAGAAGTAGCGGTGCGGCCCGTGCCCCGGGGGAGGCATCGGGCCTCCCCAGCCCACCCGCCCGAAGCCGTTGGGCCACGGGAGGCCGCCCTGGGGCTTCTGGCCCTCCGCCACCCCGCTGGTCCCCGGATCGATGCCGGTCACCAGCCAGTGCAGGAAGGTCGTCCCCGGCGCGTCCGGGTCCTCGCACACGAGCACGAGCTCGGTGGCCGCCTGGGGCACCCCGGACCAGGTCAGGGGCGGTGAGATGTTCTCTCCCTCCCCGCTGTACCGAAGGGGGATCACCGTGTTGTCGTCGAACGCGGTACTGCTGAGTTCCATTCCGCTCATGCGCGCCGCCCTACCCGCAACGGCGACTTCGGCACCGGTCCCCCGCACCGAAACGCCCGTTCGGGTCAAGCAGCGACCTCGGCGTCCTCGATCAGGACCGTTCCCGTTCGTCCCGCTGCCGCATCAGTTCCTCGACCGCGCTCGGCAGGGTGGTCTCGAAATCGATCAGCTTCGCCCACGTCGGGGCCACGACGACCCGGACCATGCCGTCGTAGAGCGCGCGGACGCCCGCTTCCCACTCCACACGCTGCTCGGGCGTCATCTCGTACGTGCCGCTGCTCTGGAGGAACTCGTCCGGGATGCCCTCGACGAAATCCAGCTCCGCCCGACCTCTGAGGAGGAGGATCTGCGGCGGGTGCACCTCGGTGTCGATCGTCAGGGCGACCGCCGGGTTGCGGCGCAGGGCCTGGACCTTCGGGGCGTTCGGGGGGGTGCACATCACGGCTTCCGAACCGTTCCAGAAGAAGCCGATCGGGACGACCCGGGGCGTGCCGTCCTTCGCGACGTAGGCCAGGCGGGTCAGGTCCCGGGCCAGGAGCTCCCGGCTGAGCGGCCGGTTCAGGACCTCGGCGACTTCGGTCGGCTGCACGGTCGGACCCACTTCCCCACGGTCGTTCGCCGGTACAGGCCCAGCCTAGGAGGAATCGGGAGCGATCGGGGCGAAGCGGAGGGGCCGCGACCCCCGGGTCGGGCTGCGGGCCGTCTCCGCGCCGAGCCGACTGTCGAACAACTGGAAGCCGTCCAGGTGCGCAGTGCGCGCAACCAGGGGTGGTCGTGGCAGGAGATCGCGACCGAACTAGGGGTCAGCCGCCAGGCCGTCCACAAGAAGCGCTCACCACCACGGGCGGGGTCGTCGCGGAGGTCCTGGCCGACCACGGCGTGACGTACGCCTCCGTCGACACCGCGGTCTCCAGCCCGACGGCCTCCTGACTCCCGCGAACCGCGCAGTCGAGCGTCGTCTCTGGTTTGAGGGTTCAGCCCAGAAATCCTGCTGATATCGCGGGAAAGTTTCAACCGAACCTTCAACGATAGCGTTGAAGGCATGGATACCGACATCAGGCACACCGCCCATCCCGTCGACTCCGCCGCCGTCATGCGGCTGCTCCCGGTCCGGCCGCGGCTGCTCGCCCTGGGTGAGCCCACCCACGGCGAGGACGCTCTGCTCGACGTACGCAACGAACTGTTCCGGCAGCTCGTCGAGCGGGAGGGCTACCGGACGGTCGCGATCGAGAGCGACTGCATGACGGGCCTGGTCGTGGACGACTACGTCGCCTCGGGCGCGGGCACCCTCGACGACGTCATGGAGCGTGGATTCAGCCACGGTTGGGGCGCGTCCGCCGCCAACCGCGAGCTGGTGCGCTGGATGCGTGCCTACAACGACGGCCGGCCGGCGTCCGATCGGGTCCGCTTCGCCGGGATCGACGGCCCGCTGGAGATGACCGGCGCCGCCAGCCCCCGGCAGGCCCTCACCGCACTCCACGGCTATCTCTCGGCCCGCGTGGACGCCGACCTGCTTCCCTGCACCGCGGAAGCGCTCGACCGCCTGCTCGGCGCCGACGACCGGTGGACCAATCCCGCCGCCATGATGGACCCGGCCCAGTCCGTGGGGCAGTCGTCCGAGGCCAGGGAACTGCGGCTGCTCGCCGACGATCTCGTGGCGTTGCTCGACACGCAGACGCCGCACCTGATCGCCGCCACTTCGCGGGCAGACCGGGACCGGGCGCGCCTGTACGGCCGTACCGCCCTCGGTCTGCTGCGCTACCACGCCTCGATGGCCGACACCTCAACCGCCCGTATGGCGCGGCTGGTGGCGGTGCGGGACCAGATGATGGCTGAGAACCTCCTCGCCGTCGCCGAACGGGGCCCTGCGCTTGTCCATGCCCACAACTCCCATCTCCAGCGGGAGAAGAGCGCGATGCGGATGGGCGGGATGCCGTTGGAGTGGTGGAGCGCCGGTGCACTGGTGAGCGCCCGCCTCGGCGAGGAGTACGCCTTCGTGGCCACGGCCCTCGGCACGATCCGGCACAAGGGGGTGGACACTCCGTCATCGGACACGATCGAAGGGCTCCTGTACGCGCTCCCGGAGGACCGCTGCGTCATCGACGCCCCGCGCCTGGCCGCCGCCCTCGGCGACACGCGCCCCGCGCCCCGCGTGTCCCCCTGGTTCGGCTACGCCCCGTTCGACCCGGCCCACCTGGCTGACAGCGACGGCATCGTGTTCGTCAGGGACGTCCCGCAGAGCTAGAGCCTGGTTGTCCGGCATCCGCACCCTGGTCTGTCATCGGCCTCGGACGCGGAGGGAGAAACGAGGGGCAGGTCGCCCCTGAACCGGGCCATGGCCTCCCCCGCCGCCACCCGGCCGGTCGGCGGCCTGTCGGCGGCCGGTCGTCCGCGCCGTCAGCCGGCTCACCACCGGAGGGGTACGCCGCAGGCCGAGTGGCGGGGCGGGCGACTGCGCCGCGGGGTCGCCGTGATGTCCGAAGAGAGAATGCCGGGCAGAATTGCCTTGAAGAGTCACCTGTCGTGTCGGCGTCGGCGTACGCGCGTGAAGGGGGCCTGGTGCGATCGAATCGGCCGGGGGACGAGCCGGCTCCCGGTCCGCTCTGGTCGGAGCCGGGAACCCTGCTCGAGCACGTGGCCGTGGCCGTGCTGGGCATGGACCAGGAAGGGCTGATCCGCTACTGGGGCCCCGGCGCCCGGGCCCTCTTCGGCTACGAGGCCGCCGACGCGCTCGGCCGGCCGGCCGCCGCCCTCTTTCCCCGCCCCGCACCCGGCGGGACCGGCGGCGCCGAGCAGCTCGTGGAGCGGGGCCTGGCGCTGGGCTACTGGCGGGTGAGGATGCCGGCGCGGCATCGTGACGGCACGGTGTTCGACTGCGGTTTCCGGGTCTTTCCGGTCAAGGGCATCGAGGGCCGTTCCGTGATCGTCGCCCTGGCGAGCAGGGGCGACGAGCTCGACCGCGTGAAGACCAACCTGGCGTTCCTCGACGCGCTCTTCGAGACCTGTCCGATCGGCCTCGTCATGCTGGATGAGGATCTGCGGTACGTCCACCTCAACCAGGCGCTCGCCGAAATGGACGGGGTCCCGATCGAGGACCACATCGGGCGCGGCATGGGCGAGATCATGATCACGTCCGACGACGGCGCGTACGAGCGCATGCTGCGGGCCGTAGCCGACGAGGGCCGCCCCGTGATCAGCGCGCTGGTCACGCTCCGTACGCCCGGACACCCGGATCGCGACCAGGCCCGCTCCGTGAGCTTCTTCCCGCTGAGCCAGGCCGTCGGTACGCCGGCGGGGGTCGGCGGACTCGTCGTGGACGTGACCGATCGCGAGCAGGCCCTGGTCGAGGCGGCGGCCGGCCGGCAGCGGCTCGACCTGCTCCACCGGGCGGCGTCCCGTATCGGCACCACGCTCGATGTGCAGGTGACCGCGAGCGAGCTGGTGGACACGGTCGTGCCGGAGTTCTGCGACGCGTCCGTCGTGGAAGTGGTCGAGTGGATGGACGAGCCGGAGGTCTTCGTCCCCGAGAGCCCGCTCACCACGCGCCGGATCGCCTCCGGCACCACTCTGCCCCCTCCGGCGGCAGAGCTGGTGGGCGGGCTGACGAACGTCACGTACCCGCCGGACTCCACCATCCACATGGCCTTGAGCACCGGCCGCCCCGTCTGCGTCCCTGTCAACGACGACTTCATGACCCGGACCGTCATCCACCAGGACCGCGCCCGACTGCTGATCGAAAGCGGGCTGACCTGCCTTCTCATCGCACCCCTCATCGCCCGGGGCACGGTCCAGGGAATCGCCATGTTCGGCCGCTCGCCCGCCCGGCCGGTCTTCACCGAGCAGGATCTCAGCCTGGCCGCGGAACTCGCCTCCCGCGCCGCCCTGTGCCTGGACAACGCGCGCCTCTACAGCCGTGTCAAGGACATCGCGCTCACCCTCCAGCGGGCCCTGCTCCCCACCGCTCTGGCAACGATCCCCTCGCTGCGCATCGCGCACCGTTACCTCCCCGGCAGCCACATCACGGAAGTGGGCGGCGACTGGTACGACGTGATCGACCTGCCCGGCGGACGAGTGGCCCTCGTGGTCGGTGACGTGATGGGACACGGCGTACCGGCCGCCGCGGCGATGGGCCGGCTGCGCATCACCGCCAAGGCGCTCGCCCGCCAGAACCTCGATCCCCAGGACCTCATGGCCGGGCTCGACTTCTGCGCCCAGGAAGCGGGCATCGAGCTGGCTACCTGCCTCTACATCCGGTACGACCCCGCGGCGGGCCGCGCGCTCATCGCGAACGCCGGTCATCCCCCGCCCCTCGTACGCCATCCGGACGGCACGGTGCGAGTCGTGGACGAGGTGTTGGGCGTTCCCCTCGGTGTCGGCGGCCTCCCCTTCGGCACGACCGAGATCGCACTCCAGGAGGGCGACCTGCTCGCCCTGTACACCGACGGTCTCGTCGAGTCGCGCGACAAGGACATCGACGAAGGCGTGCAAGCGCTCCGCGCCCGGCTGGCCGCCGTCACGGGAACCCTGGAGGAGTCGGCGGACACCATCCTCGCGAGCCTGCTGCCGGACGTACCGAGCGACGACACCGTGCTCGTCCTCGCCCAGGTGGGCCGGTCACCCGCTTCCCCCGGCCACCTGACCGAGCGGAGCGGCTGACGGCTCTCGGCCGCTTGGAGCAGCCCTGGTGGGCGTGGTCCGGGGCCCGCTCGTAGCGTGGGTGGGGCAGTTCCACCGGCCCCGGGAACCAGGAAAGAGACCCGCTATGGAAGACATGGACGCGATGGCCGAGACGACCTCCGAGGACAGCGCCGGCGTGGTCGGTCTGGGGGTGACCGGGGTCGCCGGGTACGCCAGGCCGGCTCACCGGGACGTGGCCAAGGAGCGGGAGACGCGCGCGGGGGTACTTGGCGTCGGGGAGGCGAACGCGCACTCCCCCGGAGTGGCCGGTTTCGGGGAGATCGGCGTGGCCGGTCACGGGTCCTCGGTCGGAGTGCGGGGCCGGGGCACGGAGACCGGAGTACGGGGTGAGACCCTCTTCGGCGAAGGCGTCCTCGGAGTGGCGAAGGCGACCGGTGGGGGTGTCGTCGGGATGAGCAAGGACGGCCCCGGAATCCTGGCGCAGAGCGAGAACGACGCCGGCCTCAGCGCGCAGTCCGGTGCGGGAGTTGGTGGCGTGTTCGCCTCGGGGAAGGCCGCCCAGATCGAGCTCGTGCCCCATCTGGACGAGGCCCGCTTCGCGGACTCCGCTCCGCAGCTGCCCGCGGTGGGATCGCTCGGGCAGCTCCTCACCCACGCCGATGCCGACGCGACCTGCCGCCTCTACCTGTGCGTGGACGCCCAGGAGGGAGCTCCGGCCAGGTGGGCGCAGGTCCTGCTGGGCGACCCGGTGGAGGGGCGGCTTTCCTAGGAGGGGGCACGTCACCGCCGACAGGCCTGCGCCACTGCCGCGAAGGTGCCTCGGGTTCCCCTTCGTGGAGGCGGTCGCTCCTCGGCCGATTCGACGGAGATGCCATCACCCGGCCCGCCACGCGAACGGGCGGTTCACCGGCCGGGGAAGCGGCCTGGCGAGTGTCGGTCCACCTGACGGCGCCGGGTGTTGGGGTTGAGTGGCAGCGCCGTCCCTACTTCCGAGGAGCTGCCATGGCCGTACTGGAACGTCTCCCTGCCGGCACGATCCTGCTCTGCGACTCGCAGGCCTTCGGCTGCGCCGGCGCGGTGTTCCGCGTCGACCCGGCGACCGGTGAGCGGGGGACGCTCGCCATGGCCGGCGACCTGCAAGGGGCGACCGGGATCGCCCTCGAGGCCGATGGCAGCGTCCTGGTCAGCAAGGACCGGCTGTTCCCCGGGACCGGTGTGCTGCTGCGGCTGCCGGCGGGGACCGGAAGCCAGACCGAGGTGTCCTCCGGCGGGAAGTTCACCGCGCCGGGAGGGGTGGCCGTCGAGGCCGACGGCCGCATCCTGGTGGTCGACACGTTCGCCGCCGGCTCCGGCGCCGTGATCCGCGTCGATCCCGTCACGGGCGACCAGACCGTCCTGTCGCTGGGCGAAGGCGAAGGCGATCCTCCGCCGCGACCCGTCAAGCTGTGCACGGCTCACGACGGCACGATTCTCGTCGTCGAGCAGGCCATGGCGGGCGGCGCGGACCTGTCGGCCCGCGTGGTCCGGGTCGACCCGGTCACCGGGGCACGTACGACGGTGACCTCGGGCGGTGAGCTGCGCAGCCCGATCGGGGTGGCGGTGGACGGCGAGGGCAGCATCCTGATCGCCGATGCCAACGCCTTCGCCGGCTTCGGGGGTGGAGTGATCAAGGTGGATCCGGTCAGCGGGACCCAGACCACCGTGGCTTCCGGTGGTGGATTCGTCGCCCCTCAGGCGCTGGCGATCGAGGCCGACGGCAGTCTGCTGATCACCGACAACGAGGCGATGAACGGCGTGGGCACCCTGTTCCGTGTGAACCCCACGACCGGGGAGCAGCAGGTGCTCGCCTCCGGTGGCAACTTCAAGCGCCTGACCGGGATCGCGGTCGTGCCGGCAGCCGCGGGGTGAGGGGGCGGGCGCGGTGTCGTCAGGTCCCGAGGTCGCCGGCGGGCCGGGCCGGCAGCGGCCGGGCCCTGGGGCTGGACCTGTCCGCTCCGATGCTGGCGCGCGCCCGCGAGTCCGCACGGCGCGAGGACATCGGCAACGCGACCTTCGAGCAGGGTGACGCCCAGGTCCACACCTTCGCACCAGGCGCCTTCGACGTCGCGATCAGCCGCTTCGGAGTCATGTTCTTCGCCGACCCCGTCGCCGCCTTCGCCAACATCGGACGCGCCCTGCGCCCCGGTGGCCGCATGGCGTTCGTCTGTGGCGCGGAGGCCGGACGCAACGAGTGGCTCCAGGCCATCGCGGCACTGCGCGACATCCTGCCCATGGGGGACTTCGGCGCGCCGGGAAGCCCGGGAATGTTCTCCCTGGCCGACCCGGACCGCACCAGCGCAGTGCTGTCCGCCGCCGGATTCGAGCACATCGACACGGCACGCGTGGAGGCGCTGGGGACATGGGGGCAGGGCGCCGACGACGCGGCGGCCTTCCTGCTCGACTCCGGCCCCGGTCGCCACCTGACCAGCCGGGTCGGCCAGGAACTCCAGGACCGCGCCCGCCGGACCCTCACCGACACCCTGCGTCCCCACGAGCAGCCCGGCACGCTGCGCCTGCGCAGCACCGCCTGGCTGGTCACCGCAACCCGCCCGGAGTAACCGGCAAGCACCCGGACGCGCGCTACACGACGGCGGTCGGACGCCGTCGTGATCAGACCTGATCGGCCTCGGGGATGCTGACGAGCCAGCGGGAGTCCCGGCGCGGCCGCAGGTACAAGCCCCAGTAGAGGGTGGCCGCGGCCGTGATGCCGCCGGTCCACAGCAGGTACTCGTTGTCCTGCATCCACAGGACGTACGCCAGGACGCCGATGAGCAGCAGCGGGACGGCCGGCCACAGCGGCATGCGCCACGCGGCGACCTCGCGGTGCACGCCCTTCCGGCTGAACAGCGCCGCCACCGCGACCAGCAGGTACATGCCGGTGACGGAGACGCCGGTGACGCCGTAGAGGGTGTCGAGGTCGACGAAGCACAGGGCCGCGCCGGGCACGCCCACGACCAGGGTGGCCACCCACGGGGAGCCGAAGCGGCCCAGCCGGGACAGGGCGTTGTTCACGGGCTCCGGCCACGCCTTGTCCCGGCCGGAGGCGAAGAGCACGCGGGAGTTCTGGATGACCATCACGATGCCGGCGTTGACGATGGCGAGCGCGACACAGAGGCTGATGAACGTGCCGACGGCGGAGTTGGACCAGGCGGCGATCATGCCGCTGATGTCGCCGCCGGTCAGCGTCTCGAGGTCGCCGGCGCCGAGGGTGATGGCCACGACCGGCACCAGGATGACGGCGGTGGAGATGGCCAGGGTGGCGAGCACGGTGCGGGCCACGTTCCGGCGCGGGTTCTCCAGCTCTTCGGAGAGGTAGACGGCCGTGGAGAAGCCCTGGGTGACGAAGAGGGCGATGGCGAGGCCGGAGACGACCATGGCGCCGGTGACGAGCGAGTGCGTGCCGCCCCCGGCCGCGACCTGGCCGTGGACGAGCGCGCCGACGCCGCGCTGGGAGTGGGCGAAGCCGAGGACCGCGACGATGCCCGCCGCGACCACCTCGAGGACGAGGAAGACGCCGGTGATCCAGGCGTTGGCACGCAGGTCGAGGAGACCCGCGAGGGTCGCGAGGAGCATGACGCCGGCGCCGGCGAGCGGGGCCGGTACGTGCACCAGGGGTGCGAGGTAGTCGGCTGTTCCCATGGCGATCACCGGTGGCACGATCATCACGACCAGCAGGGACAGGACGAAGACCAGCCAGCCCGCCAGGCGGCCCGCGAGGGTGGAGACGATGGCGTACTCGCCCCCCGCGCTCGGGATCAGGGTGCCCAGCTCGGAGTAACAGAACGCCACTCCGACGCAGAGCAGCGAGCCGATGGCGATGGTCAGCGCGGCGAAGGTGCCCACTCCCCCGAACAGGTCCGGTACGACCACGAAGAGGGTCGAGGCAGGGGTCACGCACGACAACGTCAGCAGCGTGCCGCCCACCACCCCGATGGAACGCTTGAGATTCTGCGGCACGGGCTCCGTCTGGGGGGCCAGGGTGTGCGGTGCGCTGAGGGTGTCCGTCATCAGGCGGTTCCGATCGGTGTGAGCGGTGTTTCCGAGCGGGAGCGGTATCGCCTCCGAGGCGGCCGGTGATCAGGTGGGTCCTTGGCTCCCGGGCTGAATGGAAGCCCGGGCAGAACCGCAGGTCAATGGCCCATCCACCACGGAATCCGTCGTTCCGACACGCTCTGACGGGGCAGCGGGACGTAAAGAACGCGCTAAGACGGCGGAAACGCTCCGTACGGGAACCGCAGCATGCCCCGGAGGACTTTTCCCGCGCTTTACCGCCCGGCTCCGGTGTTCCGGTGTTCCGGCCGGCCACCGGGCCGGGCGGGTCACGGGGAGACCGTGGCGGCGGGCGGGGTCCAGCGGCGGGTGCGGGGCGGCGCGCCGGGGACCCCGTACTCCTCCCTCAGCTGTTCGGGGATGGCGTAGTGCATGACGCGTCCGCGGGTGAGGGAGGACAGCTCCAGGATCGTGGTCAGGTGGCCGAGGCGGTCCAGCGCCCAGGCACCGAGCGGGGAGCGGTCCTCGATGGTCTCCAGTACGCCGAGAAGGTGCGGCACGGCCCTGACGACGGTGTCCCACGGGGTGCGGGAGACCTCGAGCCAGTCCGCGCACGTGTCGCCGACGAGGTGGCGGATGAGCGCGGAGACGATCGGGTCGAAGAAGGTGCCGGGCACGACCTCCTCGTAGAGGTCGACGAGCTGCCGGGTCAGGTGGGCGCCCTCCGGGGACGGGCCCATGTGCCGAATCATGTACATGTCCAGGAACCGACGGGCGTCGTCCAGGGTCTCGGGTACGGCGTCCTGGTCGACGCCGAGCATGGCACCGACCACGCGCCAGGCGTAGTAGTACGCTTCGGCACCCTCCGTCGACATGTGGATGCCGAGGCGGTGCAGGCTGTCGAGGACGAGCAGGGAGAAGAACATCTGCCCGCCGATCATGTCCTCCTGACAGATCGGCGCCCCGAGGACTCCGGTGTCCCAGCGGTTCTCCCGCTTGAGGTGGTGGCGGATCGAGGCGTGCAGGAGGCGGACCTTCTGGACGGCCGGGATGAAGCGGCTGCCCGCCTCGAAGGCACCGGGCCGCATCAGGTAGACGACGAACTGGCCGGTCTCCGCCATCCTTCTGGACGGGTACTTCAGACCGTGCGTGGCCGAGAGCAGCTTCGCCACGTGCGGGACGACGTAGCACGCGGGCATGGAGGCGAACGACAGCGCGGTGGAGATGTGCACGTTGTTGTCGATGAAGAACAGCCGGGCCTTCTCCATCTCCCCCCAGTCCACCCAGGCGGGCGGGGCGCTCGTGGCCCGGAGGTACTCGCGGGCGACGTCGGGCAGCCCGTCCGGCAGCGGGGAGCCGGCGGTGGAGACGAAGCGCATCAGGGTGTTGAGCTTGCCCACCTCTCCCCGTTCGAAGAGGGTCGTGACGACAGCGTCGGCGAGTTCGTCCCCGGTCTGCCGAAGGGCGTCCATCGAGGCCTCGGTGTGGGTCATGGCGGGACTCCTCGTGGTTCAGGAAAGCCGGATCGCCGCCGAATGCGCCAGGCCGGTCAGGGCAGCGGCGGCGTGCGCGGGTGTGTCCAGCTCGTGCAGGGCGTCAAGGGCCTCCTCGACCCTCGCGGTGATCATGGCCTCGATGCGGCCGGGGGCCTTCAGCCGCCGCATCACCTCGCGGACCGCGTCCAGGCCGTCCGCGTCCAGACCCCGCCGGCCGAGGAGAGCCCGCAGCCGCTCCCGTTCCTCCGCACCGGCGAGGCTCCAGGTCTCCGCCAGCAGGGCCGTGGGCCGGTGGCCGCGCACGTCGTCGGCGTTGTCCTTGCCGGTGCGGTCCGGGTCTCCGAACAGGCCGAGCAGATCGTCCCGCAGCTGGAAGGCCTCGCCCAGCGGCAGCCCGTACGCCGAGTAGCCCGCGCGCAGCCGCTCGCCGGCCCCCGCCAGGGCACCGCCGATCAGAAGGGGCTGCTCGACGGTGTACTTGGCGGTCTTGTACCTGATCACCTTCAGCGATGCCGCGGTGTCCGGATCGGCGCCGGTACGCAGGATCTCCAGGCACTCGCCCGCGATCAGCTCACGGGCCAGCAGCGACCACAACGGGCGGGCCCGCCCCAGATACGCGGCGGGCAGACCGCTGGTGGTGAACAGCTGCCCGGCCAGCGACATCAACAGGTCCCCGACCAGCATCGCGAGCGACCTGGCGGAGGCGACAGGGTGCGGACTGCGGCGTACGGCGCCGCGCAGGGCGACATGTGCGGTGGGCCGGCCGTGCCGTAACGGACTGTCGTCGATCAGATCGTCGTGCACGACCGCCGCGGCGTGCACCAGCTCCATCGAGGCCGCCGCCCGCACCAGCGCGTCACTGTCCGGCTGTCCTGCAGCGCGCCAGCCCCAGTAGCAGAACGCCGCCCGAAGCCGCTTGCCTTCCGCGACCGCCGCCTCCACCTGCTCGGCCACCGGGCCCAGGGCCGGATCGATCGCCGCCAACTGCTCGGCCTCCTCGGCGACGAAGCGGTGCAGGACCGCGTCGACACGGCTCTTGAACACGGTCGGCTCCCACCGGTCAGACATCATCGGCGGCCCGCCGGGCCAGGGCGTGCCGGGCGAGAATCTCCAAGTGGGCCGGGGGGACAGCCGCGTAACGGTCCAGCACCAGGCGTCCGCGCGCCATCAGATCGTCCTGAGCCTCCGCCGCAAGCTCCGCGGCGTCCGAGCGGCGCAGCAGCCCGCGCACCGCGCCGACGGCCGAACCCAGTGTGCTCACCGCCAGATCGGCCAGCCCCGCCGCCAGCAGCACCGCCTGCCGGTCCAGTCCCCCGTGTCGTCCCGCCGCTCGCGCCATCCCATCCCCCAGCCGGCCCACAGCTCCTGCGGGCGGCACCGGTCACACGCCGCCCGTCCCTCTCAGCATCGCGTCCTGCCGGACCCCTGAGGGGAAGGACTCACGATCGAGTGATCACGTCGCTTGTCCGTACGGACCGAGACCGCGGGAACTCCGCCACACGACCACCGTCGGCGTTTCGGCCACCCCCGGGGTCGGCTGCGGCGTTCGCCCCGCAAGGGTCGATGCACACGGCACGAACGCGCATTCGCTCTACGACCGGGTTCGGAACCCGTCCGAAACACATGTGTTCGACCCGCCCGGCCTCGTCGTTGAGCCCCGCGACACCCGACTCCTCGTCTCCCGGAGGCCACCGTGCATCCCCTTCCCGCCCGCAGGACCGCGCCCCTCCCCACCCCCACCGGACCTCTCCGGAGCCTCGGCGTCCTCCGCCCGGCCCGTCCGGATACGAGGTGGGCGGCATGAGCGAGCGGACAGACGAGAATGCCGCCACGGGCACCGTTCCCGCACCACGGACCGCGCCGCTCCCCCTTCCGCCCCGTACGATGCCGGCCGGTCCGGTCGACGGGGACATCGCCGGGGAGATGGAGGAGGCGTACTGGTCCGTCCACGACGGTGCCGCCGCCCAGGCGACCGTCCGGCAGGTCCTTGTCCGGTTGCCGCGGATCACCCGGCAGATCGGCGAGCTCGCGTGGCGGGCCGACCCGCGCGCCACCACGGCCGTGGTCGTCTGCCAGCTCGTCTCGGCCGCGGTGAGCGCCTTCGGACTGATCGCCTCCGTTGGGGTGCTGCAGGAGCTGTTCGGGCAGGGTCCGACGCCCGACCGGGTGCGCGCCGCCGTTCCGCAGATCCTGCTGGTGGTGGGGTTCCTCGCCCTGCGCGCCTTCCTGGAGGCGGCGGTCGCGGTGGCACAGGCGCGGGTGACGCCGAAGATCCGGACCGCCCTGGAGACGGAGTTCTTCCGCCTGACGGCGCATGTACGGCTGGAGGCGGTGGAGGACGCCGACTGGCACGACGAGGTCTACCGCGCCAACGACCGGGGCCTCTTCTACGCCCGGCAGATCGTCGGCCAGGTCGTCTCCCTCGCCTCCGCCGTACTCACCCTCGCCGGTACGGCCGGCGTCCTCGGCATCCTGCACCCCGCCCTGTTGCCGCTGCTCCTGCTGTCCGTCCTGCCGGTCGGGGCGGCGGCCGTGCGCAGCGCCCGGGCCCGGTTCCACTCCTTCAAGCGCTGGAACGCCCTCCAGCGCCGCGTCCGGGTCTTCTCCTGGCTGCTGCTCGACCAGGACGCCGCCGCCGAACTCCGGTCCGACACCGCGCAGCAGGCGCTGCTGGAGGAACACGGCCGACTGATCACCCGCATCGCCGAGGAGGACACGCGTCTCGGGGTGCAGGCGGCCTTGTCGAACCTGGCCGGCCGTGGGGTCGGCGGCCTCGGCACCGGGATCACGTACTGCGCGCTCGGCGCCATGCTGATCGCCGGATGGCTGCCGCTCGCCGCCGGCGCGGGCGCGGTCCTCGCCATCCAGGCCGGTCAGACCTCTCTGACCCGCCTCGTGGAGGTCGCGCATCTCGTGTACGAGCACGCGATGTGGGTGGACGACCTGCTGGCCGTCCAGGACCGCTGCCGGGGCCTCCAGCTGCGCACCGCCGAGGTGCGGGCGCCGGAGCGGTTGAAGACCATCACCCTGGAGGACGTCTCGTTCACGTACGACGGGAAGGAGGCACCCGCGCTGAACGACGTGTCCATGACGCTCAGGGCGGGCGAGACGGTCGCGTTCGTCGGTCTCAACGGCAGCGGCAAGAGCACCTGCGCCAAGGTCCTGGCAGGCCTCCACGACGTTCAGCGCGGGAGGATGTGCTGGGACGGCGTCGACGTACGGACCATGGACGCCCAGTCCGTCCAGCAGCGGGTCGCGTGCGTGCTCCAGGAGCCCGTGCACTTCCCGTTCAGCGCCCTGGCCAACATCACCGTGTCCACCGGCAGCCTCACCGAGGCCGACCCCGAGCGGGCCCTGGCCGCCGCACGCGCCGCCGGCGCCGACCAGGTCATCGCGAACCTGCCCGGCCAGTGGGACGCGCTGCTGTCCAAGCGTTTCCGTGGCGGCCAGGAGCTCTCCGGCGGCCAGTGGGCCAAGGTCGCCGTCGCCCGTGGCCTCTACAAGCACGCCCAGTTGCTCCTGCTCGACGAGCCGACCGCCAGCATGGACCCGCCCTCCGAGCACGCCGTCTACGAGGCGGTGCTCCGCGGCCGGCTGCGCGAGGACCAGATCACCGTCCTCATCTCCCACCGGCTCGCCAGCGTCGTCGACTGCGACCGCATCTACGTCTTCGACACCGGCCGCGTCGTCGAGTCGGGCTCCCACGACGAACTCATGGCCCACGGCGGGCTCTACACCCGCATGTTCACCCTCCAGGCCGACGGCTACCGAGCCGGCCAGGTGGCCGACCCCGAGGGAGCGGCCAGATGATCGGCGACACGTGCTCCGGCCTGCTCCGGCAGTGGTCGCTCGTCGATGACGTTCTTCATGACGAGGGTCGGGGTCAGGCGCTGGACGCCGGGGAGCTTGGCCAACTGCTCGTCGTAGAGCTGCTGGTAGGCGGGCAGGTCGGTGGTGGCCACGCGTAGCGGGTAGTCCGGTTCGCCGAAGAGGCGCTGGGCCTGGATGACGTGCGGGATCGCGGTCACCGCCTCCTCGACGGCGGTGACCGTGTCGCGGTCCTCCCAGCGCAGGGTGGCGAAGACCAGGGCCTCGAAGTCCAGACCGACGGCGGCGGGGGCGACCACGGCGCGGTAGCCGCGGATGGCGCCCTCGCGTTCCAGGTCGCGCAGTCGGCGGTGACAGGGCGAGACGCTCGCCGGGGCCGGCTACCTGAGCCGCCGACCCCGGCGCGGCCTTCGCCACCGCCCTGCGCCGCGCGCAACGCCTCGTGGACGACCCCGGCGGGGCCGTCTGGTACGGCGCCCGCCGGATCTTCGCCTTCGCCCTGATGATCCGCGAGGGGATCCCGGCCGACGAGGCCGAGCCGTACCTGCGCCAACGGGCCTGGCTCGCGGACGCGGCACGCCTCCTGGACCGCACGCCCGAGGCACTCGCGACCGAGCTGGTCCCGACCATGCTCCGCAGCGGAGCCGTCGTCCTGCGCGACGGCCGCCTGCACGCCGCGGCCGACCACGCTCCCGTGGCGGCCGAGTCCTTGCGCGTCCCCTTCCCGCGCGTGGCCGGCCCCGGAGCCTCGCTGACGGAGGACCGGACGGCTGCCGGTCATCTGGTCCGGCCGCGCACGAAGTACGCGATCAGCCCCGGCCGCGGGACGGCGCCGCGTGGGGCGCGCCTTCCCGACGAAGACGGGCTTGCCCGCCCCCAGGGCCTCGCAGGCCAGGCCGGGGTGGCTTGGTGACGCGGTAACGGACAGAAACACGCCCGATCCCCTTGCGAGGGGACAGCAAGCGCTTACATGCTGGCCCGCAGCTCCCCCGCCCCTCCCGGACGTAGGCCCCGCCTTCTGCACCTCCTCGACCCAAGGATGAAGACACCGATGCGGACTCCCTCATGGACAACGCCGTCGTCGCCCTGGGCGCGGACATCACGGCGGGACCGGCGAACTCCTCTTCCGCGTCCGTCATGTGGTGCGCGCCGAGGAGACGGTCACGGTCACACCGGGCGCCCACACCGTGCTCACCGGCCGGGCCGACGGGGCACGGGGCCACAGCCACACCACCGCACTCGTCCAGTGACCGCCCGGTCATCGAAAGGGAACCCCCGTGCCCGCACCCCATCTGCACCTGCCGCCGCCCGACCGCGTCCTCTCCCCCCGTACCGGCTGGACGCGTGCCCACTGGGAGGCGCTCGCCGACCGGCAGCTGGAGGCGCTCGTCCCCTACGCCACCCCGGGGTTCGCGCAGTACCGCCTGCCCGGACGCACCAGCTGGTCGGGGGTCGTCTCGGACGGCCTCGAAGGGTACGCACGCTCATTCCTGCTGGCCTCCTTCCGGATCGCGGGCGCGGACGGCAAGGCCGACCCCCACCTCATCGCAAGGTATACGCAGGGTCTGACAACGGGCACGCAGCGTGACAGCCCCGAGGCGTGGCCGGCGCTCACCGACTGCTCGCAGCAGATGGTGGAGGCGGCCTCCATAGCCATCGGACTGCACGAGACGCGCCCATGGATCTGGGACACCCTCGACTCCGCGGTCCAGGAACGGGTGGTGGAGTGGCTCTCGGGCTTCGTCGGAGCCCGCACCTGGGACAACAACTGGCGTCTGTTCCAGGTGGTGTCGGAACAGTTCCTGGCCTCCGTCGGCGCACCGCACAGCCGGGACGACATCGAGCGCGGACTGGAACGCATCGAGGACTGGTACGTCGGCGACGGCTGGTACAGCGACGGCGACGGCCGGAACTTCGACTACTACGCCGGCTGGGCCATGCACCTGTATCCGCTGCTGTGGGCCCGCATGGCCGGTCCCGACGGCGACGGCGGCCGGGGCGCGGCCTACCGGGAGCGCCTGGCCCGGTTCCTGTCCACGTACCCGCAGTTCTTCGGCGCCGACGGGGCACCCGTACACCAAGGGCGCTCCCTGACGTACCGGTTCGCCGCCGTGGCGCCGGTGTGGCTGGGCGCGCTCGCCGACAGCACTCCGCTCCCCCCGGGGCTCACCCGGCGCCTGGCGTCGGGGACGGCGCGGCACTTCGTGGAACGCGGTGTGCCGGACGAACGCGGGTTGCTGCCACTGGGGTGGTACGGCACCCATCTGCCGACCACCCAGGCGTACTCGGGACCGGCGTCCCCGTACTGGGCGAGCAAGGCCTTCCTGGGCCTCCTGCTGCCCGGGGACCATCCCGTGTGGACGGAGCGCGAGGAGCCGCTGCCCGTGGAGGAAGGCCCGCAGTACACGGCGCTGCCCGCGCCGGGCTGGCTGCTGCACGGCACGCCGCACGACGGCATCGTGCGGCTCGTCAACCACGGCAGCGACCACAACCCGTACGACGGCCCCGCCGAGGACGACCCGCACTACGCGAAGTTCGCGTACGCGACGGCCACGGCACCGGAGTCGGCCGCGCATGCCTGGGCGCGCACCGTGGACAACCACGTGGCGCTGCTGGCCGCCGACGGCACACCGTCCCGGCGCAGCCGCATCCATCCCGTGTCCTGTGAGGGGCGCCGGGCGTCATCCCGTCACACGGCACGCCTCCCCGGGCACGAGGGGGACTTTCCCGTCGAGTCGACAAGCCTGTTGCACGGCCCGTGGGAGATCCGGGTGCACCGCGTCCGGGCCCCCGAGGGCGTCCGGGTGCGCGAGGGCGGGTACGCGGTCGCGGACGTGACCCCACCGCACGTCCTGCAGGGTCCCGGCTGGGCGCTCGCGAGGACGGAGGAGGGGCTGGCGAGTGCGGTGGTGGCTCTGTACGGCTGGGACGAGGAGTGCGGAATCGCCCGCGAGGTCGAGGCCAACGCCTTCGGTCCGCACTCGGCGACGCCGTACCTCCTGGCCTCCGGTCCGCTCGCCGGGGGTCAGCCCGGCGGCACACGCGTCCACGTGACGCTGGTGGCGCTGACCCGCGACGCGGTGCACCCGGAGGCGCTGCGCGCGGCCGTCGGCTGCGCGGTGGGGGACGA
The DNA here is from genome assembly GCF_044541845.1 of Streptomyces sp. NPDC085481. Taxonomy (NCBI): domain Bacteria; kingdom Bacillati; phylum Actinomycetota; class Actinomycetes; order Kitasatosporales; family Streptomycetaceae; genus Streptomyces; species Streptomyces sp. NPDC085481. The sequence continues at coordinate 213,663 of NZ_JBITTJ010000008.1, read as the reverse complement.
CGGGCTGATCCGGATCACGTTCCCGGACGGCGAGACCCTGACGGCCTGAGGGCCACGCGTCCGACAGCACGCCCCTGTGCCGGAGGGCAGGTCTCATTCCTCGGGAGGGACGCAGAGAACGGGGACGGTGGACATGTGCAGGAGCTTGTGGGGGGTCGAGCCCAGGAGTGCGCCGCGGATCGGGCTCTCGCCCCAGCTGCCGACCACGATGACGCGTGCGGCGTGACGGCTCGCCGCGTCGACCAGGGCCTGGGCGGGGTTCTCGTCGAGCACCTCGACGACGGTCGGCACGCCCGCGCGGTCGGCCTCCGTGACCGCGTGCTCCAGACCGGTGCGGCCGGCCTGGCGGATGGCCTCGTAGTGGGACGCGTACTCCTCGCCCAAGGGGCCGGGGGCCGCGGCCCCGTAGACCAGCACGAGCCGCTCGTCGAACGCGGCGGCCACCTCGACCGCGATGCGCAACGCACGGGCGGCGCCGGGGGATTCGTCGTAGCCGAGAACGACCGACATCTCAGGGCTCCTTCCGGCGATCGAGGTCGGGCCCGTGGCCGTGGACCAGGACGGGGTCGGCCACACCGGGGCGCTCCTGCCAGAACGCGGGTGCCCGCAGCCGCCATACGAGCATGATGACCACCCCGGCCAGGGCGATGCCGATGCCGATGACGAGCGGGGGGCCGAGGCCGAACCAGGAGGTGCCGCTGTAGGAGTTCTCCGGATCGGACATGTCGGAGACCGACCTCACCAGGAGCCACGTCAGCAGTCCGGCACCGACCAGGGGGCCGAGGCCGATCAGCAGGAAGTTGTGGACGCTCTCGAAGAGATGGCGGCGGTAGTAGACCGCGCAGGCGATCCCGGTGAGCGCGTAGTAGAAGGCGATCAGCAGCGAGAGCGCGGTGAGCGAGTCGAAGAGGGCGTTGGAGCTGATCTGGCTCACCACGAGGTACCAGGCGATGGCGATGGCGGCGACCCACCACGTACTGACGTCAGGGGTACGGAAGCGTGGGCTGATGTGGCCGTAGTGCGCGGGCAGCGCCCGGCGCCGGGCCATGGACAGCGCGGTGCGCGAGGCCGGGATGATGGTGGTCTGGGTGGAGGCGATGGCGGAGGTCGAGACGGCGAGCAGCAGGATCCAGTCCCAGCCGCCGAGGACGTCCGTGGCGAGCTGGGCGAAGACGAACTCCTCTTCGTCGGCGTTCTCGGCCAGGAACGTCGGACCGGCGTACGCCACGACCGCGAATCCCACGGACACGTAGGTCACCAGGAGGACGACGGTCGACCAGAGCCCCGCCTTGCCGGGGGCGGTCGCCGAGTGCTCGACCTCTTCGGTGAGGTTGACCGCCGATTCCCAGCCCCAGTAGATGAAGACGCCCAGGAGCAGCCCGCTGGTCAGTGCCGCGCCGCCGGCGCCGAAGGGGTTCAGCCAGCTGAAGGCGGGTTCGACCGAATCGTATTTGCTCGTGCCGGCGTAGACGCTGTAGAGCGCCACCCCCACGAAGATCAGCAGGCAGGCGACCTGCGCCAGGATGAGGACGTTCTGCACCTTGGCCGACAGTTCGGTGCCGATGACGCACACGGCCGTCATCACCAGGATGAGCACCACGGTGAGCAGCTGGCGTACGAAGGCGTTGTCCACCCAGCTGTCGAGGCCGAAGGAGAGCAGGGCGAAGCTCACGGCCACATCGGCGAGCGAGCCGACGACGAGGACTCCGGTCATCGCGATGGCCCAGCCGCCGAGCCAGCCGGCCCAGGGGCCCATGGCGCGCGTGACCCAGGAGAAGGTCGTGCCGCAGTCCTGATCGACCTTGTTCAGGTAGTAGAACGCCGACGCGATCAGCAGCATCGGCACGAAGGACGCGACCATCACGCCGGGCGCGTACAGCCCGACCAGGGCAACGACCGGGCCGATGACGGCCGCGAGTGAGTAGGCGGGGGAGGTGGAGTTGAGCCCGATCACGAGGGCGTCGACGAAGCCGATCGCGTTGGGCTTCAGACTCACAGGTCGCCCGGCGGGCGAGGCATCCTCGGCCATGCTCCCTCGCTCCCGTGGGGCCCGGTCCGAACCCGGACAGAACAGCGAGACCTACGCCTTCATCGTAGAGAGGCGCGACTTCGCGTGCATGTGCAGGCGGTCACGAGAACCACCCCGTCACCACTACGGCCCGCACGGCATGCAGCCGGACACGACAGTCCGTACCGTCGCAGCAACACCCCCGATGGGTGCGTCCCAGGTGGCCCCGCGTACTTCGCACGGCGCGGGGCCCGCCCGGCGCCGCTGCCGGGCCCCGTCGCCGGCCGAACCGGCTGCGGCGGGTCGCCGGCAGGGCGCGCCGTCGACTCACCCGTGCTGCGGCCCGGACCCGGTCCCCTCGCAGGTGGCGTCCTCAGCGGGCGTCGAAGCTCCAGGATTCGATGTCGCGGTAGCGGATCGGCCCCGGCCCGCGCCCTATGTTGCTGCCGACCATGTGCAGGCGTCCGGCTCGCCATCGACGGCCGGTGAACCCGGCGAGGCCGGCGGCGGCCGCCACGACACGGTCCCCCTCGCCGCGGCGGGCGCGGGCCAGCGTCAGGTGGGGGCGCAGGGGCCGGTCCTCGAACGGGATGCCGCAGTTCCTGACCACGGCCCGCACCTCGGTGGCGAGGAGGTGCAGTCCTTCCAGGTCCCCGTCGATGCCGCTCCACAGCACCCGTTCGTCGAAGTGCCCGCCGCCCCGCAAGGCCAGTTCGAGCGGCCGGCGCGTCGCCGCGAGGTCCGCGAGGGGTGGCTGGAGGATCGGCACGGTCGCAGCGGGAAGCTCTCCGAGGAACGCCAGGGTGATGTGCCAGTCCTCGATCCGGTTCCAGCGCATGCCCGGGTACGTGTCGTAGGCGGGGCGCAGCGCCCGCGCGAGTTCGTCCTTCGCGTCGTCGGGTGGGGCGAGGGCGATGAACACGCGGATGGTCGGGTTGTGGGACTGATCGTTCACGAGGGACTTCGTACCGTGCCGGGCCCCGTTCCGTCATATTCCGGAGCGCGACTCCGTACCGACGACGCCCGGACGCGCACATCCCGTGACGACTTGTAGACAAGGAGTGAGGAATTCCGCGTGGGAGTGGGCCCGGTGGGCAGTAAGCCGGTGATGTGACACATCACGCACCCACCCGAGGAGCTGCGCATGCCGCCCTTCACTCCGGCCGACGAGCCGGTCTTCACCGCCGATTTCGGCTCACCGGAGCAGTGGGCGGCCGGCCGCTCATGGGCGTATCCCGACGGCGGACCGGTCAATCCGGGAGACAACAAGCTCGACCACCTCGTGGAGGACCCCGCCTACAGCCGCTCGGGAGTCTTCCGCGCGACCCGCCGCCCCGACGGACTGTGGGACACCGGGCTGCTGACGACGGAGGGCAGTCCCGAGGGTTTCGAAGTGCGGTCAGGGGACGTGCTCGAGGCGCGCGTCAGGCTGCCCGAGGAGACCGGGGCCTGGCCCGCGATCTGGACCTGGCGCGACGGCGGGCAGGAAGTCGACGTCTTCGAATACCACCCCGACAACCCGGACCTGCTGGAGCTGTCCAACCATGTGCGCGGCACCCACCTCTACCACCGCTCCCCCGCCGTGCGGCCCGGCGGCTGGATACGGCTGCGGACCGAGTTCGGGGCCCGCTCCGTGGTGTGGTCGGTCGACGACGTCGAGGTGTTCGCCGACGGGAGGGGGGTCGGGCGGTCCTGGCACGCCTGCCTGATCGTCAACCTCTCGGTCTGTGCCGGGCGCTATCACCCGGCGCCCGACCCGCAGACGAGTGAGATGTCGTTCGAGGTGCGTGACCTGCGGGTGTTCCGACCGGCCCGCTGACGTCGGCGGATCGCGCGTGAGGCGGCCCGGCCGCGCCCCGTGCCGGCCGCCGTCCCCGTGCGGGCCGCCGCCCCGTGCCGGCCGCCGTCCCCGTGCCGGCCGCCGTCCCCGTGCCGGCCGCCGTCCCCGTGCGGGCCGCCGGCCGGCCGCGCATGCTCGAAGCATGTCCCAGGTGACGACCACCGACCTGTACGAGGTCACGATGGCGCTCTCGTACCTGCGGGAGGACATGCGCGCCCCGGCCACCTTCAGCCTCTTCGTGCGTGACCTCCCCCCGGGTCGCGGATTCCTCGTCGCCGCCGGGCTCGAACCGGCCCTCGACCACCTCTCCCGCTTCCTGGTGGGCCGCTCCGACGTCCGGGAGTTCGCCGAGGCGCTGCGGCGGCCGGTCGAGGACCTCGAACCGCTGCACGGCCTCTCCTTCGACGGGCAGGTCCGCGCCGTGCCCGAGGGGCGGCTCGTCTTCGCAGGTGAGCCGCTCCTGGAGGTCACCGCTCCGCTGCCGCAGGCCCAGCTCGTGGAGACGTACCTGCTGTCCCTCCTCTGTCATCAGACGGCGGTCGCCTCCAAGGCGGCGCGGTGTGTGCTGGCCGCCGCCGGGCGGCCGCTCGTGGACTTCTCGCTGCGCCGGGCCCACGGCCCCGAGGCAGGCATGCAGGCGGCGCGCCTGTGCGCCCTGGTCGGCTTCGCGGCGACCAGCAACGTCGCCGCCGCAACCCGGTACGGCATCCCGGCGGCCGGCACGATGGGCCACGCGTACGTCGAGGCCTTCGCCTCGGAGGAGCAGGCGTTCCGGGCCTTCGCCCGTACCCATCCGGGACCGGTGACCTTCCTGGTGGACACGTACGACACCGACCGCGCTGTCGCGAAGGCGGCGCGCGTCTTCGCGGACCTGGGGCTCGGCCCGGGGTGCGGGATCCGCCTGGACAGCGGCGACCTGGGCGCGCTGGCCGGCCGGGCCCGTACCGCCCTCGACGCGGCGGGGCTGAGGGACGTGCAGATCATCGCGAGCGGCGGGCTGGACGAGTACGGCGTCGCCGCGCTCATACGACAAGGGGCGCCGATCGACGTGTTCGCCGTGGGGTCGAAGACGGGCACCGCCGCGGACGCGCCGTATCTGGACGCGGCGTACAAGCTGGTCGAGTACGACGGGCGGCCCGTCATGAAGCTCTCGCCGGCGAAGGTGACGGCGCCGGGCCCGAAACAGGTCTTCCGCGGCCCCGGCCTGCGGGACGTCATCGGCCTGGCGAACGAGGAGCCGCCCGCGGGCGCGGAGCCGCTGCTGCGGACCGTGATGCGCGGCGGACTGCGCACGGAGCCGCCCGACACCCTGGCCGCCGCCCGCGCCCGCTTCGAGGCGGATCTCGCCGCGCTTCCGGTGGAGGCCCGGCGCATCGACGATCCGGTGGCACCGCTGCCCACGGCATCCATGCGCCTGACGGTCCTGACGACCGTCGTCCGGCACCGGATCGAGCGACCTCACTGAGCGCCCTCACCGGAGGCGTGTCCGGCGGATCGGCCGGGTCACCGGGCGGGCTCGGTCGCGTCCGGCAGGAGGGCGGTGCGGACGCCGCTGATGACCACGGTGATCAGGCAGAGGGCGATGATCGTCTCGGCCCAGAGGAAGGCGAACCAGTCCAGCACGCAGCCGATCGGGGGTGTGCCGGGGGCTGTGTTGCGGAACGCCGCGAGGGCGAACAGAGTGGCGGCCATCCAGGCCAGGGCGGGCCAGACGACGCCCTTGCTGCGGGTCGTCAGGTACCAGGCCCCGAGGAGCACGGACGCCGCCAGCGCCCACATGACGACCATCATGAACACCGCGAAGACGAGCAGGCTGCCCGACCGGGACAGCCGCACCGCCACGACGGCCTCCTGGCGGGAGGGCGCGGGTTCCGCGGAGACCGAGAAGAGCGTGTCGTCGTTGGAGAACAGCAGGCGCACCGGCACCTGTTTGCCACCCAGCCGCGCCCGGAACGCGATGTCGGTCTCGTAGGTGTCGAACGGGTAGTCGCTGATCGACCCGCCCGTGAGCGCGACCTGCACGTCCCTGGTCGCGAGCCGCTCGTGCGCCGTGAACTCCAGGTCGCCGAGGGTGGCCCCGGAGGTCTGGAGGCTGAGATCGGCCACGGGGGCGGCCCCCTCCGCCTCGCCGAGGGTCCCGCGTGGGATGACCCAGACGCGCAGCACCAGCTCGTTGGCCAAGGCGTCGACCCGTTGGACGACGGCCGCCACGTCCACCCGGTCGCCGGCCGAGGATCCGGCGGTGTGCACCGTGTCGACCGCCTGCCGCTCGGTGAACTGCAGCCACGAGCCCACGGATACCGCCACCACGATCAGGACCGCGATGGGCAGCAGGACCCGCAGGATCGACCCCCCGGAGCGGCGTGGGCGAGGTGGGTCCGACGGTGGGGCCATGGTGACTCCGACGAGGTGGGAAGGGGCACGGACTCGTGTGATGCGGCGCGCGTCCATCGTGGTCGGACGGGCAGCGGGCCAGCAGTAGCCAGGGCGGCGGAAACGGGTGATCCTGAGAGGTGGGTGTCGTCGACGGCTGACGTACGCGCAGGATGACCTGGCGAGGAAGTGACGACCATGGACACCCAGCAGTCCCCTCACCCCCCTCACCCCGCGGTGACGGTGACGGCAGAGCTGGACACGCCGCTGTCCCGCTGGCTGTGGCTGGTCAAGTGGATCCTGGTGATTCCGCACTGGATCGTGCTGTTCTTCCTCTGGGTCGCCTTCCTCGTGGTGGCGGTGATCGCGTTCTTCGCCATCCTCTTCACCGAGCGCTTCCCGCGGCCCCTGTTCGACTTCAACCTCGGCGTGCTCCGCTGGTCCTGGCGCGTCTCGTACTACTCGTACGGCGCCCTCGGCACCGACCGCTACCCGCCCTTCAGCCTCGGCCCCGAACCCGACTACCCGGCACGCCTCGACATCGTCTACCCGGAGCGGCTCTCGCGCCCGCTGGTCCTGGTCAAGTGGTGGCTGCTCGCCATCCCCCACTACCTGGTGCTGGCGTTCTTCACCGGCGGCATGCGGGCCGGCTGGTGGAGCGGCGGCCTGGTCACGCTGCTCACGGTCATCGCGGCCTTCGCCCTCGCCTTCACCTCACGGTATCCACGCGACCTGTTCGACCTGATCGTCGGCCTGAACCGGTGGCTCCTGCGCGTCGCCGCCTACGCGACCCTCATGACGGACACGTATCCGCCCTTCCGCCTCGATCAGGGCGGGACCGAACCGCGGCCGGTCGAGGTGCGTTGAAGGCGCGCAGGGCCCCTGTCGGGTCTGGTCGCAGCGCCGCGCCCACGTGAGAATGCCGCCATGACCGATACCCCAGCGCAGCCGGACACCGCCCCCGCCGTGCGCGTCGAGCGTGACGGGCCCGTGACGACCGTGGTGTTGTCGCGGCCCGGTGCCCGTAACGCCGTCGACGGGCCGACGGCGCGGCAACTGGCCGATGCCTTCCGGGCGTTCGAGGCGGACGACGGGGCCTCGGTGGCCGTGCTGTGGGGCGAGGGCGGGACCTTCTGCGCGGGCGCCGACCTCAAGGCCGTCGGCACCGAGCGCGGGAACCGGGTGGCGCCCGACGGCGACGGCCCGATGGGGCCCACCCGGCTGCGGCTGACCAAGCCGGTGATCGCGGCCGTCGCCGGCCATGCCGTGGCCGGCGGGCTCGAACTGGCCCTGTGGTGCGACCTCCGCGTGGTCGAGGAGGACGCGGTCCTGGGGGTCTTCTGCCGCCGGTGGGGGGTGCCGCTGATCGACGGCGGCACGTTCCGGCTGCCGAGGCTCATCGGCGAAAGCCGCGCCATGGACCTGATCCTGACCGGGCGTCCGGTCCCGGCTGCCGAGGCGTACGCGATCGGGCTCGCCAACCGCCTCGTACCGCCGGGCCGGGCGCGGGACGCGGCGGAGGAGCTCGCCCGGGAGATCGCCGCGTTTCCGCAGCTGTGCCTGCGCCACGACCGCCTGTCCGTACGCGAACAGCACGGGCTGACCGAGTCCGAGGCGCTGGCGGCCGAGCTGCGGCACGGCATGGTGCCGCTGTCGGCGGGCGAGACCCTCTCGGGCGCCGCGCGCTTCACGTCAGGGGCGGGACGGCACGGCTCGTTCACCGACTGAGCCGCCCCAGGGGTAGCAATCGCTTTCTATCCCCGGCATGCTGTGCGCCACGCCGCCGGCCGCCGGGCCTCGCGTGACCGCGCGGGCGGCCCCTCCTCGCCGCACTCCCCCGGAGGTTCCTCCCCCATGCACTCCTCCGTCCCCGCCTCCCTGCTGTCCCGCCGCGGCCTGCTGCGCGGAGCCCTGGGCGCCGCCGCGCCGTTCGGGACGGCGGCCGCCGCGACGCCCGCGTACGGCGCCGACGCCTACGACGGCCTGCGGCTGAAGTGGCGGGATCTGCTCCTCGGCACGAACATCACCCCCACCGCCGAGCCCTTCGCCTCGAAGCTCGCGGCGCTCGGGAGCACCGCCCGGGGCCTGCGTGACTCCATGGCCCGGGCGGACGGCTCCCTCTGGCCGGATCTGCCCTACGCCGACCCGGAGCCGGACACGGACGCCGAGTCGTACACGTACTCGGGGAACCTCAACACCAGCTACAACCGCCTGCGCACCCTCACCGAGGCCTACGCGCAGCCCGGCACCGGCCTCACCGGCGACGCCGGCCTGCGCGCCGACATCCTCGCGGGGCTCGACCACCTCCACGACCAGGCGTACCACGCCGGCCAGGCCCGCTACGGCAATTGGTACAGCTGGCAGATCGGCATCCCGCAGGCGCTGCTCGACATCGACGTCCTCCTCTACGACTTCCTCGGCGCGGCCCGCATCACGGCACACTGCGCCGCCGTGGACCACTTCGTCCCGGACAGCACGGTCGCGAGTTACACCGGCACCTCCACCGGTGCCAACCGGGTCGACCTGTGCCGCGTCCTCGGCTTGCGCGGCGTCGTCGGGAAGTCCTCTGCGAAGCTGGCGCTCGCCCGCGACGCGCTCTCGCCGGTCTTCCCGTACGTCACGTCCGGCGACGGCCTCTACGCCGACGGGAGTTTCGTCCAGCACACCTACGTCCCCTACGCCGGTTCCTACGGCGCCGTCATGCTCGGCGGTCTGTCGCTGCTCTTCACCCTGCTCAAGGGCTCGACGTGGGAGGTCACGGACAGCGGCCGGCAGGTCGTGTTCGACTCCGTCGAGAAGGCCTACGCGCCCTTCCTGTTCAACGGCCTGGCCATGGACGCCGTCTCGGGCCGTGCGATCAGCCGGGGCGTGCAGACGGCGGACACCAGGGGGATCCGGCAGGACGACCACCTGCGCGGACACTCGATCATCGCGTGCGTCGCGCTGCTCGCGCAGAGCGCGTCGGCCGCCGAGAAGGCCCGCTGGGAGGGCATGGTCAAGGGCTGGATCGCCCGCGACTACTTCAGCCCGCTGCTCGCCAGTCCGGCGCTCGGCGTCTCTGCCCTGGCCCGGCTGAAGACCATCGACGACGGTTCCGCCGCGGCGAGCCCCGAGCCGTCCGGCCACCGTCTCTTTCCCGGCATGGACCGTGCCGTGCACCGCCGCCCCGGCTGGGCGGCCGGTCTCTCCATGGCGTCGAACCGGATCACGTACTACGAGAACGGCAACGGCGAGAACCTGCGCGCCTGGCACAGCGGCTCCGGAATGCTCTACTGGTGGGGCGGCGCCTTCGCCAACGGGCAGTACACCGACGACTTCTGGCCGACGGTCGACCCGTACCGGCTGCCCGGCACGACCGCCTCCCGCAAGCCGCTCGCCGACGGCGAGGGCGGCACCTGGGGCGCGCCCCGGCCGGACGTGCGCTGGGTGGGCGGGACGACGGACGGCACGTTCGCGGCCGTCGGGCAGTACCTCAAGGGGCTGTCCTCGACGCTCGTCGCCAAGAAGTCCTGGTTCTTCCTGGACGACGCGGTGGTCTGTCTCGGTGCCGGGATCCAGGGCCGCGACGGCACGGGCGTCGAGTCGGTCGTCGAGAACCGCAACCTCGGCGCCGGCGGCGTCCACGCCTTCACCGTCGACGGTACGGCCCAGCCCAGCACGCTCGGCTGGAGCGCCACGCTCACCGGCGCCCGGTGGGCCCACCTCGCCGGTCACGCCGGGTACGTCTTCCCCGGCGGCGCCGGCGGGCTCAGGGCCCTGCGGGAGTCCCGTACGGGCGCCTGGGCCGACATCAACAAGGGCTCCGTGACCGATCCGGTCACCCGCCGCTATCTCACGCTGTGGTTCGACCACGGCACCGACCCGACGGCGGCCGCGTACGCCTACCTCCTGATGCCGGGCGCCGACCAGGCCCGGACGGCCGCGCGCGCCGCCGACCCGGGCTGGCTCGTCCTCGCCAACACCGACCGACAGCAGGGGGTGCACGTCCCCTCGCTGGGGTTCACCGGGGTCAACCTCTGGTTCGCCGGCACGGTGGGGCAGGTCACGGCCACGGCCCCCGCCTCCGTGCTGATCCGCGAGTCCGGCACCACCGCCACGATCTGTGTCTGCGGGCCGCTGCGCGACGGCGCGACGATCGACCTCACGTGGAACCGCCCGGTCTCGGCCGTGACCTCCAAGGACCCGGCGGTGCAGGTCCTGTCCACGGGATCCGCACTGCGGCTCCGGATCACGCCGGGGACACTCGCCGCCACCCACAAGGCGGTGGTGAGCCTCGACTGAAGCCGGAAGGATCCGAGGGGGATGACGCCTGGAACCCGTGGGTCGCGGGCGTCAGGACCAGGGAAGCGCGGCGCGGGTGCGCCAGTAGGTCTCGGCGGGCTCGGCCAGGGCGGCGAGGCGGGTGAGGTCCGTGGCGTCGAGGGCGAGTCCGGCGGCGGTGAGGTTGGAGGCCAGCTGTTCCGGTGTCGCGGCGCCGGAGAGCACCAGGTCGGCCCACGGCCGCGCGGCCACGGCGGCCAGCGCGACGGCGTCGCAGGAGGTGCCTGAGCGGGCGGCGACGGCACGCAGGCCGGCGGTGTCGGGGCCAGTGGCGTTCCGGTCGGCGAGGCGGCCGTTGGCCATGGCCTCCTTGACCACCACCAGCCACCCGGCGGCGTGCGCCTCCGCGAGCGCCGGCCCTGCCGATGGCTCCAGCACGTTCCAGGTCGACTGCACGGCCGTGAACAGCGGCCGCCCGTCCACGGTCACCTCCAGCGCGGCCCGGACGGTGTCCCCCTGTGCCGGGCCACTGGTGGACAGACCCACCCGGACGCCCTCGGTCGCCAGCGCGGCCAGCCTGGCGTGCAGGGCCCGATCGGTGAGCGCGGGGCTGTCAGGGGTGACCGAGTGCACGAGGTACACGTCCGGCTTCGGCCCCAGCAGCGCCCGGGTCTCCTTGATCTGGCGGTCGAAGACCGCCACCGAGTGCTCCTTGACCTCGTGCGCGTCCGCGCCGGAGACCCGCCAGCCGGCGGTGTAGGTGTAGCCCCACTTGCTGCCCACCCGTACCTGCGCGGCCGCGTCCGGCCGGGCCGCCAGCCACTCGCCGAGGAACTCCTCGGCCCGGCCGTACGACCGGGCGGTGTCGAAGTACCGCACCCCCGCGGCGAACGCGGCGTCGAGCAGGGCGTGCGTCCGCGCCCTCATGGCCTCGACGCTGCGGTCGGCCGGCAGATCCAGATCGCGCCCGAGGGTGATGTATCCCGGCCGCCCGACAGCGGCGGTGCCCAGTCCGAACCGCGCGAGCGACGGACCGGCGGCGGATCCGGTGACGCGTCCGGCCGACATGACCTACCCCGCCGTCTCCACGCAGGCGGGGGTCTGCGGCAGGTGGTGTTTCGCCCACTCGCCGAGGCCCCTGAGCGGCGGCTCCAGTGCGGCGCCCGATGGGGTCAGCTGGTAGGAGACGCGCAGCGGGGGTCCTTCGTCGACCTCGCGCAGGACGAGTCCGGCGGCGCCGAGCTCGGCGAGGCGGTCGGAGAGCATGCGTTCGCTGATGCCGGGGATGGCGCGGCGCAGGTCGGCGAAGTGCGCGGGCTGGACCATCAGCACGGCCAGGATCTGGCCGCTCCAGCGCTTGCCCAGCAGCTGGAAGACGCGGGTGATGCCTTCGTCCACTCGCTTGCACGCTGCCACATCGTGGGTCTGCTCCGCCGCCATGGGTCCAGGGTACTACCCTTCTCGTAGGGAGCTGAGAAAAAGTAAGCACCTATGGTAAATGTAGTTGCATACGAAACCGCAGCCCGGCGTCGTCGCTGAGGGCTCACCCTTTCTGGAGACACTCATGGCCACCCTGCTCCACATCGACTCGTCCGTGTTCCCGGGCCAGGCGTCCGCCTCCCGCGCCGTGACGGACGCCTTCCGCAAGGCCTGGGAGGAGCAGCACCCCGGCGGCACGGTGATCTACCGTGACCTGGCCGCGGCTCCGGTCCCGCACATCACCGCCGTGGCCCACACCGCCGGCTTCGCCGCCCCGGACGCCCACACCCCCGAGCAGGCCGCCGCCTTCGCGGAGCGGGTCAAGCTGATCGAGGAGTTCGAGCAGGCGGACGCGGTGCTCATCGGCGCCCCGATGTACAACTACGCGATCCCGTCCACCCTCAAGGCGTGGCTGGACAACGTGATCCTCTTCGGCCGCACGGCGGGCGAGACCCCCTCCGCCAAGGGCACGCCGGTCACCGTCGTGGCGAGCCGCGGCGGCTCCTACGCGCCGGGCACCCCGCGGGAGCCCTACGAGTACGTCCAGACCTACCTGAAGGCCGTCCTCGGCGACGCCCTCGCGCTCGACGTCGAGTTCATCGTCCCCGAGCTCACCATGGCCCCGCACAACCCGGGCATGGCCGAGCTGGTACCCCTCTTCGAGGCTTCCCGCGAGCGCGCCCTCCAGGAGGCCACCACCCGCGCGAAGGCCCTCGCGGAGCGCTTCGCCGCGTAGCCCCGCCCATAGCGGAGCCCGCCGTACGGACGACAGGTCCGCGCCGACACAGGACGGCGCGGACCTGCCCGTACGGTCCGGCCGGGCCGTCCAGGAGCGCACCCGCCAGTTCAGCGCAGCGCGACCCGGGCACTCACCGGCAGGTGGTCGCTGCCGGTGGCGGGCAAGGTGTGCATGGGGCCGACGGTGGCGGAGCGGGCCATGACCTGGTCGATCCGTGCCAGCGGGAAGCCGGCGGGGAAGGTGAAGGCGAAGTCACCGTCCGCCACGCTCATGCGCGAGGTCAGCGGGGCCAGTCCGCGGTCGTCGGTCGTGCCGTTGAGGTCTCCGAGCAGGATCACCGCCTGCTGCTTCTCGCCGGCGATGGCGTCGCCGAGCAGTCGGGCACTCTCGTCACGCAGGGAGGACGCGAGTCCGCTCGCCCCGAGGCGTACCGAGGGCAGGTGCGCGACGTAGGCCGCGATCTCGCCGCGTGGCGTGTGGACCACGGCCCGAAGACCGCGGTTCCATTCCTCCGCGATACCGCGGGGTTTGATGTCCAGCAGCCGGGCGTCACTGAGCGGATGCTTCGACCAGAGCCCGACGGTGCCCCGGACCTCGTGGTACGGATAGCCGGGGGCGAGGGTCCTCTCGTAGACCGGCAGTGCCGAAGGCACCAGTTCCTGCAGCGCGATGAGGTCGGGCCCGGCGTCGGCGAGGGTACGGGCCGTGCCGGCCGGATCGGCGTTCTCGTCGCTGACGTTGTGCTGCACCACCACGAGGTCGTGGGCGCCGCCCTTCGCCGTGGGCAGGAGCAGGCCGCCGAACTGGTAGGTCCAGGCCGCCACCGGTAGCAGCAGGGCCACCAGCGCGATGGCCGAGCGGCGCAGCAGGGCCATGCCGAACAGCGCCGGCACCACCAGGCCCAGCCACGGCAGGAACGTCTCCCCCAGGCTTCCCAGGTGACCCACGGAGTTGGGGACCGTCCAGGGGAACGCCAGGAGTCCCGCCGTCAGCACCGCGAGCACGGCGAGCACGCGCCCCCGCTTCACACCGCGGCCCACCGAATCCACCATGCCCATCCGTCCGTTGGAGATCGCTTCCCAAGACGAGCCGGAAGGCGAATCGGTTCTCGCGGCGCCAGGACGAAGAACGCCGTTGTCAGACCCCTGCGCAAAGATCGACGCATGACGACGACTGCTGCACCTGCCGCTCCCCTGGCCGACCGCACCGCGTACGACGCGGCCGTGTCCAAGGCGCTCGCCGCCTCCCGGGCGTACTACGGCGACGGCGAGGCCGTTCTCGGCGATGCCTCCTACGACGCCCTGGCCCGCCGGATAGCCGCGTACGAGCGCGAGCACCCGGAGCACCGGCGCGACGACAGCCCGAGCGGCAAGGTCGGCGGCGGCGTGGCGCCGGTCGGCGACGTCGCCCACACCGTGCCCATGCTCTCCCTCGACAACGTCTTCGACGCCGAGGAGCTGGTGAAGTGGGACGCCTCCCTGGCACGGCGCATCGGCGGCCCCGCCGAGGGCGGGTACGCGGTGGAGCCGAAGCTGGACGGCGCGGCGATCGCGGCGCGTTACCGCGACGGCCGCCTCGTCCAGCTCGTCGGCCGCGGGGACGGCACGCACGGCGAGGACCTCTCGCACGCCATCGGCAGCATCGTCGGCCTGCCCGAACTCCTGCCGACCGCAGCCACATGCGAGATACGCGGCGAGGTCCTCCTGACCCGTACGCAGTTCGAGAAGGCCAACGCGACCCGGCTCGCCCACGGCGCGAAGGTGTTCTCCAACCCGCGCAACGGCACGGCCGGCACCCTGCGCGCCAAGGACCGCCCCTATGTCATCGAGACGACCTTCTTCGGCTACGGCGCCATCGCCCTGGAGGGGGCCGGGTTCCCGCACGGCGAGACGCACGAGGACGTCATGGAGCACGTCCGGGCCCTGGGCGTCCAGACCACGGCCGTGACGGAGGTCGGGCTGCGCGTGTACGAGACGCTGGCAGAGGTCCAGGCCCGCGTGGACGAGATCGGCAGGCTGCGCGCGGGCCTGCCGTTCGGGATCGACGGCGTCGTGATCAAGGCGAACAGTTTCGCCGAGCAGGCGGCGGCCGGGCTCGCCACCCGACACCCGCACTGGGCGATCGCCTACAAGCTGCCGGCCGTCGAGGCGCAGACGAAGCTCGTCGCGGTGGAGTGGAACGTCGGACGCACCGGCATCATCGCCCCGCGCGCCGTCCTGGAACCGGTGGAGGTCGACGGCAGCGTCGTCCAGTACGCGACCCTGCACAACCCGGCGTTCATACGCGACAGCGGCATGATGATCGGCGACACGGTCATGGTGTGGAAGGCCGGCGACATCATCCCGCGCATCGAGGCGCCGGTCGTGGCCCTGCGCACCGGCGAGGAGACGGACATCGTCCTGCCCGAGGCGTGCCCGAAGTGCGGCGGGGACATCGACACGTCCGGCGAGCGCTGGGAGTGCGCCGACGGCGCGGGCGGCGGCTGTGGTCTGCTGGCGGCCCTTCGCTACGCCGTGGGGCGTGACCAGCTCGACGTCGACGGGCTCGGTACGACGTACATCGAGGCGCTCGTCGAGTCCGGGTGCGTCGCCGACGTCGCCGACCTGTTCACGCTGACCCGCGAGCAGCTGGCCGAGGCGACCCGCAGCGAGAAGCGCGCGGACGCCCTCCTGGAGCAGATCGGCCAGGCCAAGGCCAAGCCGCTGAACCGGGTCTTCTGCGCGCTGGGCATCGTACGGACCGGGCGCACGCTCTCGCGCGAGATCGCCCGGCACTTCGGCACGATGGACGCGGTGCGCGCCGCGGACGCGGAGGAGCTCGGGCAGGTGAACAAGCTGCCGGGCGCGAACGCCCCGAAGATCGCCGCGCATATCGCCGCGATGGGTCCGGTCATCGACAAGCTCGTCGCCGCCGGGGTGAACATGACCGAACCCGTCGCCGAAGCCGCGAGCGTCGCCGGCGGCAAGCCCCTGGACGGCGCGGTCGTCGTCGTCACCGGCGGGATGAACGGCCCGCTGGCCGGACGCAACCGCACGCAGATGAACGAGCTCGTCGAGAACGCCGGCGGCACCACGTCGAGCAGCGTGTCGAAGAGGACGACGATCCTCGTCGCGGGCGAGAACGCCGGCTCGAAGCTGGCCAAGGCCCGGGAACTCGGCACCAGGGTCCTCACCGAAGAGGAGTTCGCCGCCCTGATCGCCGACCACTGAGTAGGGAGACGGCCGGCCGCTGAGTACCGGAGCTCAGGCCGAGGCGGCGGGCGGTGCCGAACATGGAGGAAGTCCCGTCGCC
This sequence comes from Streptomyces sp. NPDC085481, assembly GCF_044541845.1. Taxonomy (NCBI): domain Bacteria; kingdom Bacillati; phylum Actinomycetota; class Actinomycetes; order Kitasatosporales; family Streptomycetaceae; genus Streptomyces; species Streptomyces sp. NPDC085481. Next base: position 197,673 of record NZ_JBITTJ010000008.1, on the reverse strand, counting down.
GACCTCGGGGAGATCACGTGCTCAGCCGTATCGCCGGAGCCCTGGTACCGGCCGTGGGCCGACTCACCGTGAGCACGGACGCCCGCGCGGAGTTCGCCCCCGGCAGCATCGTCGTCGCGAACCACACCTCGCTCGCCGATCCGGCGATCGTCCTCGCCGCGCTTCACCGTCTGGGCGTCGAGCCGGTCGTCGCGGCCACGGCCGGGCTGTGGCGCGTCCCCTGGCTCGGTCGGGCGCTCACCCGCGAGGGCCACATCCCGGTGCACCGCAACAGCGCCCGCGCCGCCGACACCCTCGACCTCGCCGCGGCAGCGCTCGCCGACGGGCGAGTGGTGCTCGTCTACGCGGAGGGCGGCCTTCCGCGCCGCAGGGACGCCACCGAGGCACCACCGGAAGCCTTCCGTAGCGGCATCGCCCGCCTCTCGCACCGCACGGGCGCCCCGGTCGTACCGATCGGTCAAGCGGGTGCGCGCCGCGTCGCCTCGGGGGGTACGGCCAAGCAGGTCGCCGGCCTCGCCACCGCACCCCTGCGACGGCCCGGGCTGCACGTACACGTCGGCCCGCCGGTCAGGTTGACCGGCGACGCGGCGGCGCGAACGGCGCAGGCATACACGGCGGTTACGGCCGCGTGGCGCACTGCCTGCTGGTGTCGTTGTCTGGCCATGCTCAGGCGATGACGGAGGCCGGCCCGCTGAGATGCCCGGTACCGGGCCGCGCAGTCTGCGATCGACCGCTGATAATGGCATCACCGGGCCGGCTCGCGCGCGTAGGTGGCCGTGGCCCGGCCGAGCGGAGAGACGAAGGATCGATGACGTGGAAAGAGGGCCAGCGGGTGCGGCTGGCGGCGGATGTCCGGTTGGCCGGTTCGGTCACCCTGGGCGAGGGCTCTCCCGCGGAGACGGGGGCCGTCGCCGGATTCCTCGCCCTGGCGGCGGGTACCGAGGGCACCGTCGAGCGGGTCGACGAGCACGATGAGCAGAGCAAGGAAGTCCGCGAGTACGTACGGCTGAAGTCGCTCCTCGACGACTTCGGCCACCAGATGCCGCCGGGGAGCAGGAAGCAGCTCGAGGAGCAGATCGGCTCTCTGGAACCCGAGTGGATCGCCTATCGGGAGCGCGGGCTCCGCGTGACCGTCCGCGTCCGCCTCGACAACGGATTCGTCCTCGACGAGGCCGCCGAGGGCGTCTTCACCTCCGCCTGACCACGGGAGGATCCCGCCGGCCGGCTCGGTCAGCGTGAGCGCCCTGCGCCCGGGCTTCGAAGCGTCGCCCGGCCCGACGGCGTTCAGCGGGCGGCCGGGGAGGCGACCCGTACCGTCTCGGCCCAGGCGGGGGGCTGGGGAGCGTCCTCGCCGATCAGGGCGGCGATGAGGCGACAGGAGACGGGTTCCGGCGGCCAGGGTGTGTGACCGTCGGTCAGCACGACGACGATCTGCGGCGGTTCGGGAGCGGCGAGAGCCGCACGGATGCCGACGGTCATGTCCGTGCCACCACCGCCCGCCAGTTCGACCTGGTCGACGGCGGTCACCCTGGCGACGGCGTGGACGTCGGCGTCGCAGGCGAGGACGGCGACCCGGTTGCCGCCGACCCCGACCTCACGCAGCACGCCCGACACCTCGGCGAGCGCGGCCGCGAGGTCGTCCTCGCGCATCGAGCCGGACGTGTCGACGACGATCGCCACGCGCGGAAGCGGCCGGCGCAGGCTGGGCAGCACCACGCGGCCGCCGAGCGCCGGAGTGCGGCGCGACGGGCGCCGGTAGGTGTAGTCGACCGAGCCGCCGGCCCACGCGGCGGCCTCGCGTACGGCGCCGGTCAGGGCCTTGCGCCAGTCGACGGTGGGTTCCAGGACCTCGTCCGCCCAGCGCCGCCAGCCCGCCGGCACCGATCCCCGGGAACGCCGGTGCGCGCGGACGGCCTCGGCGGTCTGGCGGCGCAGGGCCTCGGCCTCGACCGGGCCGATCCCGGCCACGCCCTCGCCGCCGCGCTCCCCCAGGTCCCAGGGCGCCGGGACGCCGTGCGCGCCGGACCCGCAGTCCACCGAGTGGTGCGGTGTGGCCGGGATGCCGGGCAGGTACGCCTCGAAGAGGCCCCCCTCGCGCAGACCGAACAGGCGCGGCTCCATGCGCCCTTCGGGCAGACGCAGGCCGTCGGAGATCAGGTCGTCGTTGATCTCGCAGTCCTGGGCGATGTTGACCCGGAGGCGGTCGCGCTGGTCGGCCGCGGGCAGCCGGTCGGCCCGGCCGTGGTGGTCGCGCAGGAGGTGCGCGGCCTCGTGGATCCACACCCCGGCGAGCTCCTCGACGTCGGTCGCGCCGACGAAGGCGGGTGCGACGTAGCAGCGCCAGTGGCGGTCGACGGCCATCGTGCGCACGTGCGGGGAGGCGACGACCGTCAACGCGTAGAGGGCGGAGACGAGGTACGGGCGTGCCTCGGCCGCCTTGTAACGCGCGGCCAGCAGCTTGGCGCGGTCAAGGCCGTCGGCCGGTCCCCCGGTGGCAGCCACGGGGCGCCCGGTCAGCGCGCGCCCGGCAGGGCGCCGGCGAGCTGGAGCAGTTCCAGGAAGGCGTCGATCCCGGGAGGGATCGGCCAATCGGGTTCGCGCAGGGCGGCCAGGTCGCGGGCGGCCCGCGCGGCCACGTCGGGCACGCCGGCGTCCACGGCCTTCGCGAGGACGTCCCAACCCGCTTCCCAGCGAGGGCGGGTGGGTTCGCTCTGCACCGCGGCGACGACCGCGATGAGGAACGCCAGCTGCCGGTCGCCGCGTTCGGGCAGGGCGAAGGCGGACGGGTCGGCGAGCACCCGGTCGGGGTCGGGCAGGTCGAGGTTCTCCAGGTACGAGAGGAGTTCGATGCCGGCCGCCTCGCCGACGGCGCCCATCAGGGCCGCGGCCTGCGCGTCGCGGCCCGCGCCGGACGCGTACCCGGCGGCGAGCAGGCGCAGCGCCATCTCCCATGTACGCGGCGACGGCCAGGCGCGGCCGCGGCTCTCGGCGTCCTTCGGCATGTGGTGGACCAGGCCGGGCCGGGCGGTCAGGAATCCGCTGATCACGCCGCGGGCGCGGGCGACCGCGCCGGAGACTCGCCCGGGATCCACCGTGGGCAGGACGGTCTCGGGCCAGGTGCCCGCCATGCCGCGTGCGACGGTGCGCGGGTCGTGCGTCCAGTCGAGGTGGACGAAGCGGTTGGCGAGGGGCGGGCTGAGGTGCCAGCCGTCGGCGGCGCTGGAGGGCGGGTTGGCGGCGGCGACGATCCGTACCGGCTCCGGCAGGGCCAGGCTGCCGACCCGGCGTTCGAGGACGACGCGGAGCAGGGCGGCCTGCACGGCGGGCGGCGCGGAGGACAGCTCGTCGAAGAACAGCAGGCCGTGCCCGGTGCGCGCGAGGCGGACGGCCCAGTCCGGCGGGGCCATCGGCACGCCCGAGACGGCGGGGTCGTCGCCGACGATCGGCAGTCCGGCGAAGTCGGACGGCTCGTGGACGCTGGCGACGACCGTCTCCAGGTGGACGCCGAGTGCGGCGGCGAGCTGCTCCATGCCCGCGGACTTGCCGATGCCTGGTTCACCCCACAGCAGGACGGGCTGATTGGCCGTCACGGCCAGGGCGAGGGCCTCCAGTTGGGGGTTGCCGGCCGGTTCGGTCCGCGTGGCGCGCAGACGGGCGTTGAGGGCGTCGGCGGCCGCGAGGGCGGCGGGTACGGGAGGGAAGCCGGTCATGCGTGGGTGTCCTCGTCGTGGGGTCCTTCGGAACAGCCCAGCATCTCGGACGGCTCGTCCCCCTCGGACGGCTCGTCCCCCTCGGACGGCTCGTCCCCCTCGGACGGCTCGTCCTCCGCGGAAGGCTCGTCCTCCGCGTCCCAGTCGGGCTCGGAGTCGCGCTCGCTCATGTAGTCGTCGAACCACTCCGAACCGATGCCGGGGTGTTCCTTCAGCACGAGCCGGCGCAGGAACATCAGGTCGGTTCGTTCGTAGCGGCGGATGACCTGGGCGAGCGAGAGCTCCATGTCGTCGGTCACGTCGGTCCTGGCACCCGCGTCGAGGAGATCCCTCACCAGGGCGGCCGTTCCTCCGCAGTGGACGGCGTTCTGGAGCGGGGTGCGCCGGGTGTTGTCCCTCGCCTCCAGGTCGAGGCCGGCGGCCAGCAGACGCGGCAGCAGCATGCCGTGGTCGAGCAGGTGGAGGAGGTGCAGCAGGCCGCGTCCGGAGCGGTCGCGGACACGGGGGTCCGTGCCGGCGTCGAGCAGCGCCAGTACGGCCGGGGTGTCCCCGTGCTGGACGTGCTGGAACAGCTCGCGCTGCTGGGCCCGCAGGGCGCGCGGCAGCCGTCCTTCGCCGCTGGTCCAGGCGTGCCGGGCCGCGAAGCAGCCGGATATGGTGCCGCCGAAGGCCCGCAGGGCGAGTTCGCGCTGCTGCTCCTGCTCGGTGTGCGGGATGTCGAGTACGCCGTCCCTGGAGACGACCTCGTGCCACACGCCGCCGCAGCGGACCCGGACCGGCGCGGGCGGCTTCGGGCCGGTCGGCCCGGCGGCGGGTCCGGCCTGGGGGAACAGGGCGGCGGTGACCGACGGGTGCAGGTCCTCGGGCCGGATCCGGCCGGCGCGCAGCAGGCCGATGTCGGGCAGTCGCTGCCAGGCGTATTCCGGCAGGAGGAGGGAGTTCTCCTCCTGCCCTCGCTCCCGGCCGACGACGTGCGCCGGGGCGCCGTCGGCGTCCGCGGGGTCGAGGGCGATGTGCAGGTGGCCGCGCCATTCCACGGGGATGCGGAACCGCGTGCCGCGTCCGGCCCGCTCCAGCAGGCGGATCTCGGGGGCCAGGCGCGTGAGGTCGGGAACGACGAAGCGGACGAGCTCGGCGACGTCGAGGTCCCGGTAGGAGCGGGGGCCCCGGGGTGGGGTGGTCAGGTCGAGGTCGAGTCCGGCGGCGGCGTACGCCTCCACGTGGGCGCCGCGCGCCTGGAGCACGGCGACCCACTCGGCGCGGGCCGCCGGGTCGGCGGCCCCCGGGTCCGCGGCGGGCAGTTCCTCGGGGGTGAGCGGGGTGCCGTCCGGGTGGAGGAAGGGCACGCGGCCGGAGTCGACGGAGCCGGCGCTGTAGCGCAGTTCGGCGGTGCGGCGAGCGTCCCAGAAGCGGCGGGCGGCTGTCCAGTCCTCGGTGCCGTACGTCAGGCCGTGGAGCCGGTCGCGCGAAGGCTCGACGGCGGGACCGAAGTGCAGCCTGAGCCGCTGCGGCCCTGCCAGCATCGGGGAGGTCGTCAGCGACAGGACGGGTCCCGTGCTCCCGTACGCGGCGAGGACGACGCGCCGGGCGGCGGTGAGCGTGGTGTGGCCGCCGAGTGCACGCGGCAGGTGCCAGCGCAGCAGGTCCGGGGCCAGGTGGAGCAGGTCGTCGGCCACCCGGGCGGCGACATCGGCGCCGTACCGGTCGGCGATCCGCTCCGGGTCGAGCTCGTCCGGGACGTCCGTCGCGGCAACGGCGCAGGCGGCCTTCCAGTCACCGGCCAGGCGTGCCTCAGTGGCGCGTTCGATCATCCAGCGCGGGACGGCGTAGCGGCGGATCCGGGCCCACGCGGAGGTGTCGGCGGGCGCGAGGAGCCCGGGCGGCGCCGGTTGCGGATTCGTCGGTACGCGGGGCGAACTCATCGGTACACGCTGCCGATCGCGCGCAGGTCGGGGTGGGTCGGCCGGGCGGGGCGCAGTCGCTCGGCGAAGGACCGCTTGACGCGTCGGGGCAGGCCGGGGCCGAGCCCCACGTACTCGAGGCGGTGCCCTTCGGGCAATGCGCCGAGCAGGCTCTTCGCCCCGCGACCGGTGATGCCGGTGTGGCGCAGTTCGAGGCGGCGCAGCGGGCTGCCGGGCAGGGCGTCGGCCAGGGCGCGGGCGCCGTCGTCGCCGGTGGTGTTGCCGGTGGAGCCGAGGCTGCGCTCCGACATGGCCCGGCCGAGGTCGAGGGTCTCGATGCCGTCGAGGGCGTCGGCGAGGGCACGGGCGCCCCCGGGGCCGATGCCGTTGCCGCCGAGGCCGAGCCGGACCGGCCTGGCGGGGTCGGCCGCGGCGGCCAGGACGGCGGTGCCCTCGTCGCCGAGGTGGTTGGCCGTCAGGTAGAGCTCGCGGACGCCGGCGTCGCGGACGAGTGCGGCGAGCAGCGGCGCGTCGGCGGCACTCAGGCCGTTGCCGCCGAGGAAGAGCCGCTCCAGCGGGGCCTCCCGGTCCAGAAGGGCGTCGAGGAGGACTCGTACGCCCGCCGGGCCGATTCCGGAATTGACCAAGTCCAGGGTGCGCAAGGTGGTGTTGCGGTGCAGCAGTCCGGCGACGGTGTGGGCACCGGCCTCCAGGACGGGGTTCCGCTTGAGCCACAGGGCGCGGACCGTGGTGTCGTCGGCGAGTGCCCCGGCGAGCGCGGCCACGCCGGCCGGACCGATGCGGTTGCACCCGAGGTAGAGGGTGTGGATGCCGTGGGAGGCGCCGGCGTCCCACGCCGCGACCAGTGCGCCGGCGACCGACCGGACGCCGTCGTCGCCCAGGGAGTTGGTGCCGAGGAGCAGGTGCACGGCGTGCGGGGAGACCGTGGCGGCGGGTAGCAGCCGGGCGGCGCCGTCGGGGCCGAGTCCCTGCTTGCACAGGTCCACGCGGCCGTCGGCGCGCAGGGTGCCGAGGGGGAACGTCTCGTCGGCGGTGAGGGGCCGCGCGTCCGCGAGCCGGGCCGTCAGCGGCGCGAGCCCCGCGGGGTCGGCGAGCGGCAGATCGGGGTGCTCGATCGCGGGGCAGCGTACGGGCGTTGTCGGCTGGGTCATCACCACTCCACCGGTCCTTCGCCGGGGCCCGGCGTCCGCGTCGACATCAAGCAGGCGCAAGACCGGTCGGATTCGAACCGACGTCCTCCAGCTCGATGCGTGGGCGCGACGACCTCTGCGCTACGGCCTTGCTGCGGAGATCATAGCCACTCACCCACCCGGTTTCGATCACCAGTTTGACGGGTCGCTCGTCGACCACCGCCGGTCGACCACCGCCGGTCGACCACCTCGCGCCGACCGGCGGCTGACCGCCCGCCGCCCGCGGAGCCACGTACGACGTCGCACGAGGTCATGCCGAGCTCCTGTGTCGTGGCTGCCGGAAGCGGGCCTCGACGCGGCCGTCGATGATCCGGGTGTCGAAGGCGGGTTGGGGAGCTGTGGCCGGGCCGGTGACGTTCCAGCCGTCGGTCAGGCGGAAGGTGCTGCCGTGCCAGGGGCAGCGCACGCACCCGTCGACGATCTCGCCCTCGGCGAGCGGACCTGCCATGTGGCTGCACCGCTCCGCCAGGACCCGGACCGTGTCGTCGTCCGTCCGTACGACGACCACGGCCACCTCGCCGACATGGCCACGGCGCGGCCGGCCCGGCGGGAGGTCCGCGAAAGCCGCGACCGGGTGCCAGCCCGGCGGGACGAGCACGCTGACCTGTTCGGCGTGGTTCGCGCCCGCGGCCTGCCGGTACGCGAGATGCCCACCGATGGCACCGGTCGCGCCGGTCACGGCCAGGCCGCAGAAGCCCCAGACCCGGCCACGCCGGTAGCGGCCCTGGCAGCGGGCGATCAGGGAGGCGGCGTAGAGCGATACGCCCACGACGTTGGCAGCCGCGTGGACCAGGCCGACGCGCTGCTGCGGACGCCGTAGCTCGGCCCAGTCGACCCAGCCGGCGACGGCCGCGGCGGGCACCCCGGCGAGGCCCGCGCCGACGAGCACCCGTGCCGCGCGCTGCTGGCCGGGCAGGAGGTCGAGGACCGCCGCGGACAGCCACGCGCCGATGGGGAGCTGCACGAGCAGAGGGTGTACCGGGTGACCGAGCCATCGTCCGTGGAGCACGTCCCGGGAGGCACCGAGAGGCACCTTCCGTACGGTTCCGCGCATGCCATCCACGAGACGGTCGGCACGCGGGGAGTTCTCCAGTCGGTCCATCGCCCTCAGGATGAGCCCGGGCTCCTGCGCGGAGGGCAGTACCGACCGCAGGGCGGGCGGGAAAGTGTTCATGCTGCGCGGGTTACCCCTCGCAGGGCGATGAAACGGGCGGTTTCCGGTCCGGGCCGGGGCCACCCGGCCAGGGCCGCTGCGAGCAGACGGTCACGCCGCTGTCGAGCCGGCCGGGCGGGCGATGGTGGCGGGGCCGACGACCGTGAGGGGTATTCCCTGGCCCTCGCAGAGCCGTCGCGCGCGGGCCAGCGCGCTGAGGGTGGCGGGGGACGGGTCGGAGGTGGGCAGCTGGAGGCGGACGAGCCGGGGGCGATGGGTGAAGAAGAGGGCTTCCGTCCTCAGGACCGCCGCTGCTCGGCTGGTGACGTCGAGATCGCTCAGGAGCGTGATGTGCAGGACGCCGTCCTCGAAGGCGTGGCTGAGGAGCATGGCGGTCTCCTTCCGCTGCTCGCCGGGTGCGGCCCTCTCCTGCGGGACGCTTCGCTCGGCGAGCGCGGCAGGGGGCTGAACCAGTATGCGTGAAGGGTGCCGCGTACACATGTTCTCGGCGTGTGCCGGCTCGTATCCGGGGCGTATGCGGGCCACCCTCGTGGATGGCGTGTGTGTGACGGCGTCGAATCTCGATGCTTTGACGTGCTCCTCCGGTCGACGCCCGGCACGGGTCGCGAGAGGATGCGGCTGAGCAGAGGACGCCCGGTTCCTGAGCCGCCCGGTTCCTGCGGGCCGAGGCACCCCGCGCGGTGGGTTTGGCGGGCGGCTCGGCGGTGAGACGAGGGGAACGGCCGTGTTCCACTCGTCGACTGGGGAGCCATGGAGAGCCTGCTTCGACTCGCGATCGTGCTCGGCGGCTCGGTGCTGGTCACCCTCGCCGTCGGTCGCGCGGCGGACCGGCTGGCGCGGCGCGCGGACGCGCGCCATGCCGAGACCCCGCTGTGGGGGCTGCTGCGCCGGTGCCGCCCGCCGTTGTACGTCGTCCTGCTGACCGCCCTGCTCAGGTGGTCCCACCGCGCCTCCGACTGGGCGCCGTTGCGGGACCACCGGGAGGTCGTCGACCACGTCCTGCTGCTGTGCCTGATCGGTGGCGGCGCCTGGCTGGCGGTGCGGGTCGCCTCGGCCGTCGTCGAGTCCTCGTACGCACGCTACGCCGTACGGTCCCGCGATCCGGCCCGGGTGCGCCGGGTCCGTACCCAGGTCACGCTCATCATGCGGGTCGTGGCCGTCGCCGTCGGCGTGCTCGCCGCGGCCGTGGCCCTGGTCACCTTCCCGTCCTTCCGCACCCTGGGCACCTCCCTGCTCGCCTCCGCCGGGATCGTCGGCATCGTCGCGGGCGTCGCGGCGCAATCGACGCTCGGGAACCTCTTCGCCGGATTCCAGATCGCATTCGGCGACATGGTCCGCATCGGCGACACGGTCGTCGTCGGCGGCGAATGGGGACAGGTGGAGGAGGTGACCCTGACCTTCCTCACCGTACGGACCTGGGACGAGCGCCGGGTCACACTCCCGGTCTCGTACTTCACCTCGCGGCCGTTCGAGAACTGGTCGCGCGGCGGCGCGGAGGTGACCGGGACGGTCTTCGTCCACTGCGATCACTCCACGCCCGTCGCGCCGATGCGCGCACGGCTGAGGGAGTTCCTCGGCCTCTGCCCCACCTGGGACGGCCGGGGCTGGGACCTCGCCGTCACGGACACCTCCCCCACCGGCATCACCGTCCGCGCGCTCGTGACCGCCAAGGACGCCGACGACCTCTGGACGACCCGCTGCGCCGTGCGGGAGGAGCTCGTCCGCTGGCTCGCGCGCGAGCACCCCGAGGCGCTCCCGCGGGTCGTCACCGCGCCCGCGGATCACGCGAGGCGGCGGTGACGCCACGCCGCGCTGCGCCAGGCGGGGCCCGTCGCCGTGACGGGTGAGGGCCGGACGAAGCAGTCGTCGCAGCCCAGTTCACCGGCCCACAGGTAGCCCTGGCCTTCGAGGAAGTCGCGGACCGCGGACCGGGCGGGCAGCCAGTTGTGTTCGACGGTGAGGACGCGGACGTCGTACTCGTCGAAGGGGAAACTCCGCAGGAGGGCCAGCTCGGAGCCCTCGGTGTCCAGGCTCCAGTAGTCGAGGACCGACGGCGCTCCGAACTCGCGCAGTACCGAACGGATGGTGCGGGCCGGTCGTCGTACGGTCGGTGGCGGCCGGTCGGGGACGGTGCCGAGGAGCCGGCGGGCGCAGTCGAGCAGGACGGGGTGGTACTCGTCCAGGATGCCGCCGACCGTGCCGGCTTCGACGAAGTCGACCTCTCCCGCCCGGTCGTAGAGGCAGCAGTTCACGCTGTGGCAGCGGCGGTTGCGGACGAGCTCGGTGAAGAAGCGGGGGTTCGGTTCGACGCAGATGCCCGACCAGTCGTACGAGGTCTCCAGCAGGTGGGTGTTGCTGGCGTCCACACCGTCCGAGGCCCCCGAGTCGAGGAAGAAGCCGCCCCGCAGCCCGTTCAGGGCCCGGACCACGAACAGGTCCTGGCCGTATTGGGAGGTCATGCGCGTCGCGGCCGGGACCGGGCCCGGGTGAAGGCTCCCGAGCGCCAGGCCGCCGCTCCGCCGGCGCCGGTCGGCAGGCCGGAGTCGCCCTGGGGGTTGCGGTGGTGGACGTCGTCCGCTCGCTCGCCGTACAGCATGGTGATGTTGATGCGGCGGTTCTCATACCCGGGCCGGAACCGTACGCCGTCGGTGCCGTGGAACAGGTCCGAGTCGAAGAGGACGGCCCGGTTCGCGCGATAGGGGATGCGGACCGCTCCGACCTGCCGGGTCTCCAGGTACGAGCCGATGATGTCGGGCCGGCCGTTGTAGGTGTCGAAGTCCCAGTCGGCGGGCGCGTCGGCGCGGTGGACGAGCAGACCGCCGCTGCCGGGGTCGAGGTTCGCCTCGGTCGGGGTGATCCAGAAGTTGACGTTGACCGCCGCGAAGTCCGCGTGGGTGTGGCCGGAGCGCGGCAGGTCGGGTCCGTTCTTGAAGGCCCACAGCTGCCGCAGGGGATAACGGTGACCGATGACCTCGGGCAGCGCCTCGGCCAGTTCCTCGGCGATCTGCAACAGCAGCGGGCAGTTGAAGCCGTCCCGGAAGAACGCGCCGAGCCGCCCGTGGGCGTACCGGTTGGCGGACCAGACCGTCGATTCCAGGCAGAACGCGCGAAGGCTGTCCAGCGCCTCGGGCGTGAGCAGGTCGTCGATCACCACGACACCGAAGCCGTCGCCGAGGTAGCGCGCCTGCACGGCCGTCCGGTCCCAGCCGCAGGCGAGCGCCCGGTCCAGGCGGGGCGCGGTTCCGAGGTGCAGCAGGCGGTTGTAGACGTGGCCGATCGCCGCGCGGTCCTCGTCCGCCATGGGCGTCTGGCCGAACTCGCCCTCGGCGACGAGTCGTTCGGCGACCGTCTCGTACCTGCCGATGACGAGGTCGTACCCCTCGCCGAGGAGGCCGCGGGCGCGGAGGTAACGCAGCTGCTCGATGTCGTGCCGCAGCTTGGCGACGGACAGGTGGGGCACCGGCAGCGGGCGCAGCGATTCCGCTGACGTTGTGGGGCGTCCGTCCGCGTCGGCGCCGCTGCGCCAGCGGGCGAGGGCCAGCACGCGGCCCAGCTCGCCAGCGGTGGCGTAGTCCCGGGCGTCCATCGCCTCCCAGGCGACCCGGTCGAGCCAGGCCAGGTTCTCGTCGGTGGCCGTCTCGGGGCGCCGCCACAGGTCGAGGCACTCGTCCGTATGTCCGAGCCGGGCGAGCCGGAGCGTCGTGTCCCGTACCTCGGCGGCGTCGACGGGATCGGCCACCTCCGTGGTCCTCACCGCACGCCTTCGGGTCGGTCCAGCAGCCCGCGGTCGCGCAGATCGACGGCGTACCGCATCAGCGCCTCCAGTGCCACGGCCCCGGGGGCGGAGCCGAAGAGCCGGCCCGCGTCGCCGACGGTCACGGAGGAGGGATCGGCGTCCGCGGCCAAGGACACGTGCGTGCCACTCGACTCCGTCAACGGGTCCGTACCACTACCCCCCGTCGACATGTGCGTACCACTCACCTCCGTAGCCGACGCCGGCACCGACACATGCGTGCCACTCGACTCCGTCAACGGGTCCGTACCACTACCCCCCGTCGACATGTGCGTACCACTCACCTCCGTAGCCGACGCCGGCACCGACACATGCGTGCCACTCGACTCCGTCAACGGGTCCGTGCCGCTGCCGCCGGTCGACATGTGCGTACCGCTCACCTCCGTGCCGAACGTCGTGGCCGTCGGCGCTCCGAAGATGCCGCTGTCGGCGATGATCTGCGGGAGTGAGGCGTCGAATCCGACGATGCCGGCCTGCTCGCCGGACGTGCCCGTCAGAGCGGTCACGACGGACTCGGCGCGGTTGTCGATCACCGCTCGGCCGAAGCCCGCCATGCCGTGGTCCGTCCTGGCCCGGTCGTTCCGGGGCCGGCGGGCGTAGTCGCGCAGCCAGCGTACGAGGCCCGGGTTGGACATCACGGCGTAGATGAGCCGGTTGGTGTCGTCGGCCTGACGGTCCGTCAGCCGCTCGCCGCGCACGTACTCCGCGAGCATCTGGGCCGGGTCGGTGACGAACTGCTCCCGGAGGAGGAAGTCCGTCGCCATCGCCTTGAAGAGCGCCTGGATCCGGCGCGCCGCCGCGGCACCGCGCAGTGGCGACGTCACATGTTCCTGAAGGTCCACGCCATGCCTGCTCTCACTCGTCGGAACGCCGCCGCTCACCGCACGCGGCCCGGGGTGGGCACGGCGGTGCCGCCGCCCGCAGCGGAATGTATCCGACATTTGCCGTGAACAGTACAAGTAGCGTCAAGCCGTCGCGAAGGATGCCCGGTCTGGCGTAGGAGACGGCGGGCGCGGTGGCGGCGTGGGGTGGTGATCGTGCGCCCGTAGTGATCCTTTGCGCGGGGCGGCCGGGGGCGCGGGCCATTGAGGCCGGGGCTTCCACCTGCGCATCGTTGAGACTCGGCGGCGGCCGGCCGCCGCCCGGCACGGATCAGTCGTCAGCCACTAGACGTGAGCGAGAGCGCATTGAGGAAGCATCTTCCCTGGGGCAGGGCCGTGGTCATCGGCGGCAGTTACGCGGGCCTGGTGACCGCCCGGGTCCTCGCCGACTTCTTCGACGAGGTCGTCCTGCTGGAGCGGGACCCCGTCGACGAGCGGACCGGCAGCCATCCGGGGGCACCGCAGGGCTATCACGCGCACGCCATGCTGGCCAAGGGCGGCGAGGTCCTCGAGAAGCTCTTCCCCGGACTGCGCGAGGAGTTGCGGGCGGCCGGGGCGCCGGTGTTCGACTACGGGGAGGGGATCGACTTCCTGCTGCCGTCCGGGAAGGCGCCGCGGACGCGGACGGGAGTCGAGATCCAGACGTTCACGCGGGACGAGCTGGAGCGGCGGTTGCGGGGCAGGGTACTCGCTCTGCCGCAGGTCAGGCTGATGGCGGGGACCTCGTGTACGGGGCTCGTGAACGACGGGCTGGGGGGGTGGGCGGGGTGACGTACCGCTGCGGCGACGACGCCGGCGGACAGGAGCAGCGGCCCACCGAGCTGACCGAGCCGACCGAGCTGACCGCCGATCTGGTCGTCGACGCCTCGGGGCGCTCCAGCTCCCTGGAGACCTGGCTGGGCGCGCTGGGTGTCACGGTGCCCGCGAAGCGCACGGTGAAGGCGAAGGTCACGTACACGTCGATGAACTTCGACCGGCCCGAGGAAGGGCATCCCGACTTCTTCGTCGCCTACCAGATGCTGTTCGCGCCGCGCGTCGCCCAGGCCGGGGTGCTGCTGGCTGTCGAGGGGGGCCGGTGGACGTGCTCGCTGTTCGGGTTCCAGCAGCAGCCGCCGACCGACGACGCCGGCTACCTGGAGTTCGCGCACGGCCTGGACAACCCGAACCTGGCCGAGCAGCTCGCCCGGCGCACCGTACAGGAGCCCACGTACCGGTACACCAACGTGGACAACCAGTGGCGGCCCTACCACACCGTCAAGGACTGGCCGGACCGGCTGGTCGCGGTCGGGGACGCGGTGTGCGTGTTCAACCCCGTGTACGGGCAGGGGCTCACCGTCGCCGCGATGGAGGCCGAGCTGCTGCACGGGATGCTCGCACGGCGCCGCGCCGCGGGCGGCGGGCTCGAGGGCGTCGCGCGGGACTTCCAGCGGCGCGTCGGGCGCCTGCTCCTCGCGCCCTGGACGCTGTCGACCAACTCGGACCTGATGTGGAACCCGCGACAGCGGGCCGCCGGGGCCCGGTTCGCCCACTGGTACAACACGCGACTGTTCCGGGTGGCGGTGAAGGACGCGTCCGTGTGGTCGCGGTTCGTGAAGGTGGTCAACATGACGGCCTCCCCCGCCGTCCTGTTCCACCCGGTCGTCGCGGCGAAGGTGCTGTTCGCCGCGTTCGCCTCGGCGCAGCCGGCTCCGGCCCGTCAGGGCGCGGACGGGGGTGACAAGGTCGCCAGGTAGTCGTCGAGGAGTTCGGCCTGGCGCTCGGGTGGGAACGCCGCCGGGTTGAACAGGGCCTGGACCACCAGGCCGAGGACGAAGGACTGGGCGCCGGCGGCGATGCGCTCGGGGTCTCCCTCCGGGAGTTCGCCGAGCTCCTGCGCGGCGGCGACCAGATCGGTCATCCGGGCCCGGCTCCGGCCGTATTTGCGGGCGTAGTCGCCGGTCAGGACGGGGTCGGCCAGGGCGGTGTCCCAGGAGGAGACCCAGATGCGGTTGCTCGCGGTGGCCTCGGGGGTCAGCGGCAGGATGTCGAGCAGGACGGTCCTGAGGGCGTCGAGGCCCCGCCCGGGGGCGCGGCGGGGGCGGGAGGCGGTGCGTTCCTCGAGGAGGTCGAGGGCGTGGGCCACCAGGTCGCGCTTGGCCGGGAAGTAGTGGGTGAGCAGGCCGGTGGTCGCGCCGAGTTCGGCGGCGACGGCGCGCATGGTCAGGCCGTTGAAGCCCTGCGCGGCGAGCACCCGCCAGACCGCTTCGGAGACGTCGCGGCGGCGGGCTTCGTGGTCACCCTTCGTACGTGGCATGCTGCTACCGTACATAACCATAACGCTTGTTGTGTGAATGGGGTCACCATGTTCTCCCTCGCCCTGCGGGACGACGCCGTCCTGCGCCCGCTCGAGGTCTGGCACGCCGAGGAGTTCGCCGCCCATCTGGACCGGGCCCGTGAGCACATCCGGCCATGGGTCGGACCCGCCTTCGTCACGACGGACGTGGAGGGAGCCCGGGGCACCCTGCGGCGGTACGCCGAGCGCCGCGCCGCTGACGCCGGCGGGCTCTACGGCATCTGGCTGGAGGGCGCCCTGGTCGGCGGCGTGATGTTCACGGACTTCAGCGCCGCCGCGGAGTCCTGCGAGGTCGGCTGCTGGCTGGAGCCCGCCGCCGAAGGCCGCGGCCTGGTGACGCCGGCGTGCGAGGCGCTCCTCGACTGGGCCCTGGTCGAGCGCGGGGCCCACCGCGCCGAGTGGCACTGCCGCGCCGACAACGCGCGCAGCTCCGCCGTCGCCGAACGCCTCGGCATGACGCTCGAAGGGACCCGCCGCGAAGCCTGGTCCTTCGGCGGCACGCGCCACGACAAGCAGATCTGGGCCGTCCTCGCTCCCGAGTGGCGGGCCCGCCGGTGACCTCCCGTGCGGTACGGGGCCGGCGTGCGGCCCCGTACCGGCGCCGGGTCAGCTGGTGAGGGAGAACGCCTCGCCGTAGACGCTCCAGTAGAGCGGGATGTTCAGGTCGAGGTTGCCCTCGTTCAGGAAGCGGCGCTGGGCCGTGCTGACGCGGGTGGTGTCGCTGTGCGCCTCCTCCTTGCGCATCTCCTCCTCGCGGGCGTCGAGGAAGGCCTTCAGGTACGCCTTCTCGTCGCCGCCCCTGGACGGCGGCGTGGCGCGGGAGAGGGCGACCGAGCGGATGCTGCGGAAGCCGGACTCGCCGTGCATGACGGCGGCGTCGTAGTAGGCGAACTGGCCCAGTGCCCGCAGTCCGTCCTGCTTGGCCTGGGAGACAGCGGGGTTGAAGTAGACGCGGTCGCGCTCCTCCTCCTGCGTCTGCTGGAACACCGAGTCCTGTGCGGCCTGACGCCAGGCGCTCGTGAAGCCCGGGTCCAGTCCCTCGTGCGAGTCGGTTCCGTCGACAGCCCGCAGGGCGCCCAGGTAGCGGGCGAGCGGATTGCCCGGCTTCTTCTGGGTGTAGCGCTCGACCAGGTCCAACATGTCGCCCGTACCGGAGCAGAAGCCGATGATGCCCGCGGTGTAGCCGCGGCCGTCGCCGATGTCCTCGATGTACGCGAACTGGGCGCGCCAGTCGAGGGAGGAGTTCTCGAAGCTCGACACCAGCTTCATGGCGACCTCCTTCTTGCGGGGGTCGTTCAGGTCGGTGCCGGTGGACGGCGGCGGGGTGGTCGAGCCGGAGCCGTACGCCTCGACCTCCCAGAGCGAGTAGCCGTACGACGTGCCACGCTGCGTACCGAAGACGCGGAGGTAGAGGCCGGAGCCGCTGACGGTGAGGTCGTCGGTACCGCCGTCTCCGGAGGTGGTGGCGTAGACCTGGCGCCAGGTCGAGCCGTCGTCGGAGAGCTCGACGCGGTAGGCCTTGGCGTACGCCGCCTCCCACTTGAGGACGACCCGGTTGACGGCCGTCGCCGAACCGAGGTCTATGCGGATCCACTGGTTGTCGACGCCCTCGGCGCTGGCCCAGCGGGTGGAGGTGGAGCCGTCGACGGCCTTGGCACCGCCGAGCGAGCTGGTCTCGGTGGAGGAGGTGGTGACGGGGCGGTTGGCGGCGAGGTTGGGGGCCGCGGCGGAGGCGGACGAGAGGCCGGACAGGGTGGGGAGAAGGACGCCGGTCGCCGCGGCGACGACGAGTGCGGCGAGGCGGCGGCCGCGGAGCGCGTTGATCGTGGGGGGCATGTCACTCCAACTCTGGAAGTCTCTGAGGATCTCTGGGACGGCGGAGCGTGACACTGATAGGAAAGCTTCCTATCTTTTGGTGAGGGTGAGATTAGGGGGCGGGTTTGCGGGGCGCAAGGGGTAGGGAGAGAAAGGGAGTTGAGGGCATCGACAGGCGGCGACGGCTGCTGACTCCGCCGACTGCCTCCGCCGGCCGCATACTTCATGCGGGTCCATCCGGACAACGCCAGGGCGCTGCGGTGCTACGAGGGCCCCGGATTCGCGCGAGTCGGCTCCGGCCTCACCGCCGAGTGGAACGCCGTCCAGCCGGTCGACCACGTCTGGCTCCGGCACGAAGCGGCACCGTCGGCGGCCGACGCCCTTCGCCCGCTTCAGGCCGATCGCCGACCGTCACGCGCGGGCGGGTACGTCCTCCGGAATCATCACCAGCGCCGTCGTGCCCCCGGTGTCGGACGGACGGAGCGTGATGCGGATGCCGTGCCGCTGGGAGAGTCGTGCGGCCACGAAGAGACCCATGCGGCGGGAGACGTGGACGCTCACGACGGGTGGGGTGGCGAGGCGTTCGTTGATCTCACCGAGTTGATCGGGCGGCAGGCCGATGCCCGAGTCGTGGATCTCGACCAGGACGCGGCCGTCGGGCAGCACGGTGCCGAGGACACGGACCCTGGTCTGCGGGGAGGAGAACGCGGTGGCGTTCTCGAGCAGCTCGGCCAGCAGGTGGACGAGGTCGTTGACGGCGCGGCCGGAGATGTCGATCGTGGACACGGCCTCCAGTTCGATGCGTTCGTACCACTCCACCTCGGAGGCGGCGGCGCGTAGTACGTCGACGAGGGCGACCGGATGGGCGGACCTGCGGCGGTCCGGGCGGTCGCCCGCGATGACGAGGAGACTGCTGGCGTTGCGGCGCATGCGGGTCGCGTAGTGGTCGACCTTGGAGATCGCCGACAGCCGGCCCGGGTCGTCCTCGCGGGACTCCAGCTCGGAGAGCAGCGCCAGCTGCCGGTGGACGAGGCCCTGGGAGCGGCGCGAGAGGCTGGTGAACATCAGGTTCACGTTGCCCCGCAGGAGCGCCTGTTCGGCGGCCAGGCGGACCGCCTCGCGGATCAGCGAGTCGATGGCGGAGGCCAGCTGACCGACCTCCGGGTTGGCGTAGCTGCCGACCGACCGCACCGGCGGGTCGACGTCGTGCGGTCCCGAGACGGCCAGCCGCTCGACCAGTTCGGGCAGGTAGACGTGGGCTGCCTGTGCGGTGGCCTCGCGCAGCTTGGCGAGGTCGCCGGACGATGCCCGCCTCCACCAGCGCGCCAGGGGGTGGTCGTGGGGGGATGCGGGCTGCGTCGAGGGGTCCTGCGCTGCCTCGGTGACCGCGGCCCCGGTCCAGTCGGCGGCGTCCTCGTGGAGGGCGAGCTCGTCGTCCAGGGCTTGCTCGGCGGCCGTGAGGGAGCGGTCGACCTCGCGGTGGATCCGGCTGCTGATGGCGTGGTCGCGCCGGGCCAGCTCCAGTTCCGCGAGGTGTTCCCGTACGAGCTCCCCGAGCCGGTCGCGTTCGGCCAGCGCCATGTCCCGCTCGCGCCGCACCTCCTGTGCGTCGCGGAGCGCGCCGGCCACCGCGCCTTCCAGTCCGAGCAGCCCGGCGAGGAGTTCCTCCCGGCGCCGCTGCTCCTCGGCGATCTGGTCGCGCAGCTCCGCGACGGTCTGCTCCGCCGCGGTCAGCCGGACCCGCGCCTCCTCCAGCTCGTCCCTCAGTACGTACACCTCGTGCCGCTGGGGTTCGTGGACCAGGCACGCGGCCAGGCACTCCGCGCGTACCGCGGCCTTCACCTCGGCTCGGAGCCGCGAGCCGGTCCGGCTGTGCACCGCCTCGTCGAGCTTGTCCAGGAAGCCGATCTCGGGCAGCCGCTGCCCTTTGAGGTAGCGGGAGAGCGTGGAGGCGTCGACGCCCAGCAGGCCCTCCAGCCTGAGGAGCGTCAGGCCCAGGCTTGCGTAGAACTCGCGTAACCGCTCGGCCCAGACGGTCATCTCCGGCCCCAGCTTGGGGTCCAGCGGCCCCAGTGAGCGCCCCCGCCGTGATTCGTGCATCCCCCGCAACAACCCCCTGCCCGCGGCCCGAGTCGCTTTCTCCGCCCCGTCATTTTGGCGCACCCGGGCAACAAACCTGTCGCCTCTCGTGCAAGATCCGGCCACCTGCGACGTTCGCGGTGCGCCCGCAGATCCGGGCGCGCACCGGAACGGAGAAGCACATGGACATCGTCAAGGCGCTCGTGGAGCTGGGGTCTTCGGCCTTGCAGCTGGCCGCTGCCGCGCTCGGGACCGGCCTCGCCTGGCGGGCGGTCAGGAATCGACGGCGGGGAGACGACGGGAACTGACAGGGCGTCGGCGTGACGGGGCGGGCCGCGGGGGCGCTGCTGACGGACCTGGTGGTCGCCGCCTTCAAGGAAGCATGACGCGCCGGAGCGGCGAGCCGGATCCGCTCCAGTGGATACGCGGCGTGCGGCCGCCCGAGCACCGCGAGCACCGCGAGCACCGCGAGCACCGCGAGCACCGCGAGCACCGCGAGCACCGCGAGCACCGCGAGCACCGCGGAGCCGTACAGGCACTCCCCGAGCACGCTCCCGCCGAGCAAAGTCAGGACGAGGTGGACGACGGCGACGGTCCGGGACGCGGTCACCTTGCCTCAGGGCTGCCTGGGCATGTCCGCCGGCGCGGCGGCCCCGTCCGGTGCGGAAGGGACGGGGCCGCGTCCGCGACCGTCAGCCCTGGCGGGCCTTGAAGCGGGGGTCCTTCTTGTTGATCACGTACGTCCGGCCGCGCCGGCGGACCACCTGGGCTCCGGGCCTGGTCTTCAGGGAGCGTACGGAGTTGCGTACCTTCATCGTCAGCGCACCTCTCGGAACTCGACGTGCTCCCCTGCGACCGGGTCGTACTTGCGCAGGACCAGACGGTCGGGATCGTTCTGGCGGTTCTTGCGGGTCACATAGGTAGCGCCGGTTCCTGCGGTGGAACGGAGAGTGACCACCGGGCGCTGGGTGCTGCGTGGCATGGAGTGCTCCTTCCGGCCGGCAGGCGCCGAGATCGTTTGACTCGGGCATGTCAGCCTCACCCCGTGCAACAGCAGCACCCCCTGGCTCATTCCCGCCGGTCCCCCACCCGGGGATCCGCCCGGACGACCGCGTCGAAGAGCAGCCAACCGTCCAGCACGGTCTCCCGGCGCCCGGTCTCGCGTGCCCCTCGGGCCGTGGCCTCGTCAAGAAGGCGGCGGACGACACCCGGCTCGTTGAGATTGAGGGTCGACTCGCCGTCGCCGACGGAGCCGGTGTGGCCCATGTACTCGGGGACGAAGCGCCCGGGGCCCTCGCTGAACACGATCCGCAGGGTCTCGGCTCCGTCCCGGTGGAGGGACACGGTCTCGCTGCACGGGCGGCAGGCGTGCCGTACCGACCACAGCCATGTCGCGTCGGGGACGACCAGGCGCCGGACGGCGCGTCGATTGCTCACCCTGGCACCCTACGGCGGACGAGCCGTCGCGAGCATCGGCAATACGGTGACGGCATGACCGACGCCCTGCCCCCTGACCTGGCCTTCGCCCTCGACGCCCTGCTGGACGACGACGACCCCGTGCACGAGGCCCTGCGGCGGCAGCTTCCGCACCTGCGGACGGCCGGGTGCTGCTCCTGCGGATGCGGGACCACCGACTTCGCACTCGACACCTCCGCCGTACCGCCGGCTCCGGCCGAGGACGGCGTCCGGACGGTGGCCGGAAGGCTGTTCGAGGCCGAGGACGGCAGCCTGCTGGGCGAGCTGGTCCTGTTCGCACAGGACGGCTACCTCTCCTGGCTCGAAGTGTGCGACCTGACCGCCCTGGACAGCGACGTCAAGGTGACGCTGGAACTCGCCGTACGCTCCCTCAAGTTCCCGGCCGCCCCTTCCCCTTGACCGCGGCCGTCATGCGTTCCGGTCGGATGGCGTCCCCGGCAGCCGATAAGGTGCCGTTCGATATCGGTCAGCTACGTGGGGAGACTTGAGTTTCATGAGTGGTCAGCAGCCGGACCTGGGCGGCGCATCCGCGGTGTTCCAGCCGCTCGCGGCGGACGATCCCACCACTGTGGCCGGTTACCGGCTTGCCGCCCGGCTCGGTGCCGGTGGCATGGGCAAGGTGTACCTGTCGTACACGCCCGGCGGCCGGCCCGTGGCCATCAAGTTGATCCGTCCCGAGTTCGGCGAGGACGCCGAATTCCGGCGCCGGTTCGCGCAGGAGGTGCGGTCCGCGCAGCGCGTGCAGGGGCTGTTCACCGCGCCGGTGATCGACGCCGACGCCGAGGGCGCGCAGCCGTGGCTGGCCACCGCCTACGTGCCGGGGCCCTCGCTCGCCGACGCGGTCGTGGCGCACGGGGCACTGCCGGTCGAGACCGTGCTGCTGCTGGTCGCGGGCATGGCCGAGGCGCTCCAGGTCATCCACGGGGCCGGTATCGTGCACCGTGACCTCAAGCCGTCCAACGTGCTGCTCGCCGCGGACGGGCCCCGCGTCATCGACTTCGGCATCGCCCACGCCGCCGACGCGACCTCGCTCACGGGCAGCGGGGTCACCATCGGCACGCCGTCGTTCATGGCACCCGAGCAGGCCGCGGGCCGCCGGGTGACGGCGGCCACCGACGTGTTCGCGCTCGGTCAGGTCGCTGCGTACGCGTCGACGGGTGCGCCCGCGTTCGGCGAGGGGACCTCGCACGGGGTGCTGTACCGGATCGTGCACGAGGAGCCGGACCTCAGCCGCGTTCCCGAGCGGCTGACCGAGCTGGTCACGCGCTGTCTCGCCAAGGACCCCGAGGCCAGGCCGTCCGTCGCCGAGGTCATCCGGCTCTGCCAGGCGGCGAACGCGGCGACGGTGCTGCGCCGGCCCGAGGACTGGCTGCCGGGCGCCGTCTCCGCCGACATCACGGCCCGTACGGCGGCTCCGGCCCCGGTCCAGACCCCGCCGCCGCCGGCCACGGCGCCTTCGGTCACGGCACCGTCCCCCATGGCGCCCTCCCCCATGGCGCCCTCCCACGCGACCCCGCCGCCCACCGCGCCTTCCGCTACGGCGCCTCCGGTGGCCTATTCGCCGACGATGCCGGCCAACCCGTCCGGCCCGTCCGGCGCGTCCTCCCCGGCCGGCCCGGTCGCCCCGCCCGGCGCGCCGACTCCGCCGTATCAGGCGCCCGGCCCGGCGCACTCCCCCGCGCACGCGTACGCGCCGACGCAGGGCCCGGCCACGGCGCCGGGCTCCTACCCCACGCAGACGCCGTTCCACACCCAGGCACCCACGTTCCACCCCCAGCCGCCGTTCCCCGCACAGGGCCGGCCCCCGGCGAAGCCGAAGAGTTCGACGAAGCGGACCCTGCTCATCGTGCTCGCGGCCGCCCTGGTCTTCGGCGTGGGCGGCGCGGGCACCGCGTACGTCATGCTGAAGGACAAGGGGCGGGACACCAACGCGACCGACTCCAACGACAAGCCGGACGGAAAGACCGCCGGACAGACCGGGCAGACCGGTCAGACCGCCGGACAGACGAACGGACAGACCGGCGGGACGAGTGACGGCAGCGAGACGCCCGCGTCGAAGCCGTCCACCAAGCCCGACCCGCAACCGGCGGACTTCAAGAACATCAACCTCACCGCCGGCTACCACCTGACCTTCGGCGACGCCGTCCTGCGCCCCCAGGACGGCGAGGACGGCGGGTACGACCTCTCCTACGACACCGGCGGATACCTCGACGCCGAGAGCACCGGCGGCACCATGGTGCTGCTCGACCCGGGACAGGAGGGCTCGCTCGAGGTCTGCCGCGCCGACACCCGGTTCACCCAGGACGTGTACGTGAACAAGCTGTCCCCGGGCCGGCAGGTCTGTGTCACCACGGGCACGGGCCACTTGGGCCTGGTCACGGTGAAGGGCTTCTCCCCGGAGGGCTCCCCCAGCACGTACATGACGCTGGACCTGACGGTGTGGCGCAACGGGGCTCCCGCCGCCGGCAGCTGATCGCGAACCCCGAACGGGCCCCCGCGCGAGACCACGTGACACCACGTGACAGCGCGGGGGCCCAACGGGGCTCCGCACAGGCTCTTCCGACAACTCTCTTGCTCTTGCGAGTAATAAGCAACAAGCTAGGCGAGTCCTTACCCCAGCCAGGACTCGGAGCCCCGCCATGCCCAAGCTCGTGCCCGACACGGGACCGCAGCGCGTCATCGCCGCGTCGAACCTCGTCAACACGATGGGCAGCGGGCTCTACCTGACCGCGGGCGTCCTGTACTTCACCCAGGCGGTGCACCTCCCGGCCGGCCAGGTGGGGCTCGGACTCGGCGCCGCGGGGCTCGTGTCACTGGTCGTCGGGATCGGCGCCGGGCACCTCGCGGACCGCCGGGAGGCGCGCGGCGTGTACGCGGTCACGCTCGTGGTGCGGGCGGCGGCGACGGGCGGGTTCCTGTTCGCGGACCGGCTCTGGCTGTTCGTCGTGGCGGTCTGCGCGGCGACCGCGGCGCAGGCGGCCGGTCTCGCCGCGCGCAGCCCGATCATCCGGCGGCACGGCGGGGACCGGCCGCAGGAGTTCCGCGCCTATCTGCGGGCGGTCACGAACGTCGGCATCTCGCTCGGGGCGCTGCTCGCGGGATGGGCGGTCCAGGTCGGCACCCTGACGGCGTACCAGCTCCTCGTCATCGGCAACACCGTCGCCTTCGCCGCCTCCGCGGCCGTCCTCGTCCTCCTGCCGCCGGTCCCGCCGGTGCCCGCGGCGGGCGGGCCCCGCTGGATCGCGCTCCGGGACCGGCCGTATCTGCTGATCACCGCGATCGACGGTGTCATGGCCATCCAGTTCAAGGTGCTCACGGTGGCGGTCCCGCTGTGGCTGGTGGGGGCGACGAGGGCCCCGCACTGGCTGATCGCGGGCACCATGCTGGTGAACACGGTCATCGTCATCGGTCTCCAGGTGCGCGCCAGCCGCGGAATCGACTCCCCCGCCGCCGGCGGGCGGGCCTACCGGCGGGCCGGGGTCGCCTTCCTGGTCTCCTGCGCGCTCGTATCGCTGGCCGCGGGGACACCGGAGTGGGCGGCGGCGACGCTCCTGCTGACCGCCGTGGTGGTCCACACGGTCGGTGAACTGTGGCACTCCGGCGCGGGCTTCGAGATCTCCTTCGCCCTCGCGCCCGAGCACGCCACCGGCCAGTACCTGGGCGTCTTCGGGCTGGGCGCCGGACTCGCCGAGGGCTTCGGTCCGGCGCTCCTGATCGGGCTCTGCATCGGGTGGGGCCGCCCCGGGTGGTACGTGACCGGGGCGCTGTTCGCCCTCACCGGGCTGGCCGCGCCGTTCGCCGTCCGCTGGGCACAGCGGACGCGGCTCACCGGCGAGGTGGCGACGGGCGGGGCGCTCACGCCCTCGGCGACGCCTGCGCCCCCCGCGCCGGCGAAGCCCCTCACGGCCGTTCGCCGGGGCGGTTCGTGACCTCCTTCGCCAGTACGGCGGAGCTGCCGAGGACCGCGCCTGCGGGGCCCGCGGGCGTGGCGCGGGTGAGGACGGTGCGTTCGCCGAGGAAGGCCGAGGTGGCGCGGTCGAAGATCCACTGGGTCTGCTCTCCGTACGGGGCGGTACGGGCCACGGCGACGCCCTCGCGGCCGGCCGCGTCGGTGGCGGAGGGCAGGACGGTGGTGCCGGGGATCCTCGCGGCGGCCTCGTAGAGCGCGGCGGTCACGCTTGGGGGCGCCCAGGTCTCCGCGAGGAGGGTGCCGATGGCGGTGAAGGCCCGCTGGTGGCGGTCGGCGCCGGAGGTGGTGCGGGTCTGGGCGTAGACGAGGCGCAGGAGGGCGTCCGGGTCGGTGGGCAGGGAGGCGACATAGCTGTGGGTCGGGTGCGTGACCGACGCGGGCGGGGTCTCGGCGGGCGCCTTGCGGGGCGCGGCGCCGCGGTGGTCGAGGAGGTAGACGGGGGCGGTGCTCCCGCCGAGCGGCGTATCGGGGCTCCCCTGCTCGCGCAGCAGGCCGGGGCGGGTCCCGTCGGCGGAGAGCCAGACCTGGCGGCGATGGGCCGCCGGCAGGGCGGCGGGCCCGCCGTCGGCGCTGCGGGCCGCATGGGCGACCAGGCTCTCGATGTAGACGAACTGCTCGGGTCGCGCCTCGGCGTGAGGGGTCGCCGCCGCCGCGAGCGCCGCGCGCGAGAGGACCCGCGCGGCCGCGGGCGCGGCCACCGCGGTGCCCGGGGCGCGGGGCGTCGGCTGCTCGCCTGCGACGAGGGCGAGCACCACGGCACTCGCGACCGCGCCGCAGGCCACGGCGGACACGGCGAAGCGCGGGATACGGCGGCGGGTGCGGTCCTGAGCGGCATTCAGGATCCGGTGCTTCAGGGCCTGGTGCCGCAGCGGCGGCAGGTCCGGGACGTCCGGGGCGGGCAGCAGACGGGCGAGTTCGGCGCGCAGGGCGTCGTCGGCGGGAGTCTTCACAGCGAGTTCTCCGGGGCGGGTCGGCGCACGGGGGTGGGGCGTGCGGGCGGGAGGGGGGTGGGTGCTGCGGGGTCCACGCGGCGTGCGGACACGCCGGCGGCCGAGGTGGCGGGGAGCCGTACGGCAGGCGTCGCCGGGGGCGGCGCGGAGTCGGGCCCTGGTCGTCGGCGGTCGTGGCGGGTCGTGCGGAGTTCGGCGTCGGCGAGGGTGCGGAGGCGGTCGCGGGCGCGGGACAGCCGGGAGCGGACCGTGCCGACCGGGATGCCCAGGGCCTGCCCGGCCGCCGCGTAGTCGAGGCCGGCCCACACCACCAGGGCGAAGACCTCGCGGTCGCGCCGGCGCAGCTGTTTCAGCGCGGCGCGGGCGGCCCGCAGTCGCTCCGTGTCGGACAGCCGGGCCACGACGTCCTCGGCGAAGTCCGGGAGCACCCCGCGGTCGGCCAGCCGGGCCAGTGCCACGTCACGGCGGCGCGCCTCGCGGGCGGTGCTGCGCAGGATGTTGGTGGCGATGCCGAGGAGCCAGGGTCTGAGCCCGTCCCCGTCCGGGTGCAGACGCTCGCGGCAGCGCCAGGCCTCCAGGAACGTGGCCGAGACCACGTCCTCGGCGGCGGCCGGGTCGCCGCACACGCGGAGCGCGTACCGGTAGAGAACCTGCGCGTGCTCGTCGTACGCCTCGCCGAGCGCTGCCGGATCCCCGGTACGGAAACGATTCCTCATAGGTGATTCCACATGAGGTACTGGGCACTGGTTCGCCAGGGTTCCCGTGACCTATGTCACGGGAACGCCGCAGGTCGTGGGCCCAGTGCTGGTCATGAACGACTTCTCGAAGACCCGGCGGACCGTGCTGCGCGGGCTCGCCCTCGCCGCGGCCGGCACCTGCCTGCCCGCCGCCGCCACTGCCAATGCCGCTTCCGCTTCCGCCGTCCCGGCCACGACGGAGACGTACGCGCTGACGCTCACTCACCTCGGCCGGTCCGGCTCCGCCTGCCGCGACTACCTCAGCCACGTCATCGGCCTGTCCGGTGCGGCCGCCGGGACGACGACCACCTTGCAGCCGGAACCGGAGGACGGGTCCGGCAGCGTCACCGTCCGTGTGCCCAGGGGCCGTTACCTGCTCGACAGCACCCTCCCCGCCTACGGCACGGACGGCGAGACGTACCTCGGGACGGACTGGATCGTCCAGCCGCGCCTGGAGATCGACCGCGACACGACCGTCGTCCTCGATGCCCGCACCGCGGCGCCGGTGGACGTCCGCCCGCCGGAGGCCGGCGCCGAGTTCGTGCACGGCGGGGCGTTCGTCGAGGTCACCCACGGCGGGCGCACCGCCCTTGTCAACGTGCTGAACCTGACCGCGACCCTGCGCGTGGCGCACATCGGCCCGGCGGCGGAACCCGGTTCGGTCCGGCAGTGGGTCGATACGTACTGGCAGGGGGCCACCGACCGTTACGCCCTCGGCTGGACCTTCACCTCCGACCGGGCGCTGACCGGTCTGGTCCGGCGGCCCGCGGCCCGCGAGCTCGCGACGCTCGTCGTCCGCGCCGCCGCCCCGGGGCCCGACGGCGGGTACGGCATCGTGGCCTTCCAGCCGTCGGCCGGGCCTGCCGACGCCCTGCCCCTGGCGTTCCGCGTACCGGGCGAGGTGACGTTGAAGGTGACGCCCGAGCGCGGCGGCTACGACGTCCTCTACAGCGCCCCCGCCCCCGAAGAGGTCGCGGCCAACCGCTACGAGGTGCTCGGCATCGGGTTCACGGCCGGGGCGACCGTCACCCACACGTTCGACGCGCCGGTCTTCGGTCCCGCCCTCGACCCCGCCCCCGGCGCCCGGCCCCCGGGCCTGCGCAGCGGCGACTCGCTCACCCTCGCGCTCGCCCTGCTCGCGGACGGAGACGGCAACGTGCCGGCACTGCCGCCGTACGAGAGCGCCTCGACCACGCTGCACCGCAACGGCGCACTCGTGGGCACCCGCCAGGGCACGCCGGGCCACGCCGAGTTCACCGTGCCTCCCGCGCGGGCCGCGTACCGGCTGACCACCACCGCGGCCCGCCCCGGCGGCCGTGTCACGGCGTCGTGGACCTTCGTCTCGGCCGCGACTCCCCGGCCCACGGAACTGCCCCTGAGCGTCATCCGGTTCGCCCCCGTCCTCCGTACGGACGGCACCGCCCCGGCGCGCACCGTGACCCGGGTACCGGTGACCGTCCACGGCGCGGCGGCGAGGACGGGCGTCCGGTCCCTGACCGTGTCGGTGTCGACCGACCAGGGCGCCACCTGGACCCGGGTCCCGGTCACCGGCGGCCGGGCCGCCGTCCCGACCCCCGCGGCGGGCGGGACCGTCTCCCTGCGCGCCGAACTCACCGACACCGACGGCAACACCCTCACCCAGACTCACCTCGGCGCCTACCGCACGAGCGCGGCCTGACCCGCACCCTCACCGTTCTCGGTCGAGCAGGTCGCCGACCTGCTCGACCCGCCCGTCAGGACCGTCCGGCGTACGTGCGCGACGGGCGGCCGTGGGCGACCCGGATGGGGAAGCGGTACCGGCTCGCGCCGACAGGTCCAGGCCGAGCTACGGTGCGTCGGGCCACAGCACGTCCAGCTCCATCGCCTTCAGCCGCTCCGGCTCCGCGACGACCTCGATCCCGCTGATCAGACCGTCCGTCACCGTGAAGGTCAGCACGAGGCGCAGGCGCCCCAGCGGTGCCATCGCGAGGCCGACCGTGCCGTCGATGAGCGCCAGGCCGGTGAAGGCCGCGCGGGCCATCGCCGCCATGGCGCCCTCCGCCACGGTGCGGCCGCCGGCCACGACGATCGGCTCGGGCGTCGGTACGACCAGCCGGTCGGCGTGCAGGACGGCGTCCGGGTGCAGCAGCGCGACCAGCGCCTCGAAGTCGCCGCCCCTGGTCGCGGCCAGGAACGCCTCCACCACGCGCCGCTGCAGGGACAGGTCCGCCGCGCCGGAGACGGTGCCGCCCCGCACCCTGCGGCGAGCGCGGCTCGCGAGCTGCCGTACGGCGGCCGGGGTGCGCTCCAGCATGGGGGCGATGTCGTCGAACGGGACGGCGAACATGTCGTGGAGGACGAAGGCGAGACGCTCGGCGGGGGCGAGGGTGTCGAGGACGACGAGCAGGGCCACGCCGACGGAGTCGGCCATCAGCGCCTCCTCCTCGGGGTCGGGACCCGGCTGGTCGACGTCCGATTCGCGCAGCCGGTCGTCGAGGGAGTCCTCGCGCCGACGGTCCCGGGACCTGAGCATGTTGAGGCAGACCCGGGAGACGATGGTGGTCAGCCAGCCGCCGAGGTTCTCCACGCCCGTGATGCCGGCGGCGTTCGCGCGCAGCCACGCCTCCTGCAGGGCGTCGTCGGCCTCGGCGAGCGAGCCGAGCATGCGGTAGGCCACCGCCCGTAGATGGGCCCGGTCCCGCTCGAACCGCTCGGTCAGCAGCGTGCGCTCGTCCATGTCCCGCATCCCCGTTCATGATCTTGCCTGGCCGACCCCCTGATCGACACCCTGGGCCGGCACAACGCATCATGGCAGCACCGGCGTTCACGCCTCGGCGACGGGTGTGCCCTGGTGGTAGTACATGCGCCAGCCCGCGTCGCCGTCCCCCTTGCGCCACAGCGAGCTGCGGCGGGCCCGACGGCCGTCGATGGCCGTCTCGTACGTGACGTGGACGAGGCCGGGCGCGAGGAGCACCCCGCGCAGGCCGGAGGGCTCGTAACGCGGCCCCTCCTGCGTGCCGCCGTCGAGCCCGGGAAGCGCGGCGAGCATCTCCTCGTACGTCCAGCGCCGCCCGGAGGCGCCGACCTCGACGAACTCGGGGTCGAGGAGGCGTCGGGCCTCGGCGGCGGAGACGCGGGCGGAGGGGTCCATCAGGCGCAGTTCACCGGCCACGGCGGCGGCGATCGCGTCCTGCTCGGGGTCGTGGTGCGACGTGTTCACGGGGGACATCCTCGCCTGGCGGCGGCCCGGCGGCCAGGAATTTCGTACCGACGGGCAGGCGGACGGGCGCACTTGCTTGGTCGACGCCCGGGGACTCGCCGCGATCGAACGGGCGGAACGGGCCCGGGGCGGCGCGGCCGGCCGGCCGGCCGCGGGTCAAGCTGGGACGGTGCCCGAGCTGGTCGCCGCGGCGAAGGGACGGCGGGGGTTGCCGCGCTGAGGGCGCGGGGGCGAGGTTCGTCCTCGCCCCCGCCCCGGCGTGGCGTCGGGGGCGGGGTGAATGATCCCGATATGAGTGCGGAGTATGAGTGAAAAGTCAGCTGTCGTGGTGGGCGTGGACGGTTCCGAGCACAGCCGGCGGGCCCTGGAGTGGGCCCTGCACGCCGCGCGAAGCCTGAAGGCCCCGCTCACCGTCGCCCATGTCCTCCCGGACGCGCTGCAGCTCGGCAGCGCCCGGATCGCCTCGCTCGGCCCGTCACCCGACATCCCCGACACCCTGCTCGACGCCCTCGCCAAGGAGCTCGGGACGCAGGCCGAGGGGATGGACGTACGGTACGAGTCTCTCGACGGCTCCGTCGTCGACGCGCTCACCGGGGCGGCCCGGGACGCCCGGCTCCTCGTGGTCGGCTCGCGCGGGCGGGGCGGCTTCGCGAGCCTGCTGCTCGGCTCGACCAGCCGGGCCCTGGCCGCGGCGGCGCCCTGCACCCTGGTCGTCGTGCCGCACGAGGCACGGGCCGCCTCGCTTGAGCTCGGGGCGGAAGCGGGCCGGGTCCTGCTCGGGCTGCAGACCGACGAGACCCCCGACGAGGTCGTCGACTTCGCCTTCCAGACGGCGAAGCAGCGCGGGGTGGCCCTCGAGGTCGTGACGGCGTACCCGGTGCCGCCTTCCCCCGCCCTGCTCATCGGCGCGCCCGCACCCGCGCTCCAGGTGCCGCCGCCGATGCCCGACGAGACCCCGGAACTCGTCGAGACCACCACCCGCCACCAGGACGAGCGCCTGCGCACCTTCGCCGAGCGCTATCCGGACGTCGAGGTCAGCACCGCCGTCACCCCCACCGACGCGGCGGGCCGGCTGGTCGAGGACTCCCAGGAGGCGGGCCTCGTGGTCGTGGGCAGGCACCGCAGGCACCGGGTGGAGACGCTCCTCGTCGGCTCGGTCGCGCATGCCGTCCTGCACCACGCGCACTGCCCGGTCGCCGTCGTGCCACCCGTACGCACGCCCTGAACGCGCCCCCGCGCCACCAAGGGCGCCGATGGAGCCCGAGCGGACGGAAATGCGTCGTTTTCACCTCTTCGGGTGATGGCGGATGTGGAGAAACGTGTCTGCCTCTGTATGGACCGAGAACCTCGAGTCACGGGGGCCGATCCACTGGAGCGTGTCCATGCACCTGATCCGACGCCGCGAACCGCACCTCGCCGTCCGGTCGAGCCAGGGCCTGACCACGGTCGAGCTGTACGGCGAGCTCGACCTGGTCCTGGTCCAGCGCGTGCGGCCCGAACTCGACGTCCTGGCCCGCGAGGCGACGGCCCTCACGGTCGACCTGAGCCACGTCACGTTCTGCGACGCGTCGGGGCTCGGGCTTCTGGTGCGCTGTGCCCAGCGCGTCCGGGAGCGGGGCGCGACGTGGCGGCTGGTGTGCGATCAACCGATGACCCTGCGCCTGGTCCGGCTGGCCGGCCTCGACGACGTACTCCTGCCGACGCCGCCGGGGCCACCGGCGCCGCACCCGGGGATGCCGGGGCGGCTGCCGGTGTGAGCCGCAGAGCCGCGAAGCCACGGCTCGACCGGGGCCCGCGGGCCCGCAGGCCCCGCACTAGGCGGGCAGCAGTTCGCCCGCTCCGCCGTGCTCGCGGGTGTCGCGGGGGTAGGCCGACCGTTCGAGCCCGGCCTGCGGGCGCAGGCCCGGCAGACGGAGCTCGATGATGCCGCGGACGGCCGGCCACTCCTCGTCCAGAACGGAGTAGAACGCGGTGTCGCGGACCACTCCGTCCAGGCCGCGCGAGTGGGCCCGGCGCACCCCCTCACAGGTGGCGCCGAGGCGTTCGATCGCGGCCCGCGAGCGGCTGTTGCGGGCGTCGGCCCGCATCGAGATCCGGCGGACGCCCCAGGCCTCGAACGCGTGGCGCAGCATGAGGTACTTGGCCTCGGTGTTGACCCCTGTACCGCGCGCCTCGGTGGAGATCCAGGTATTGCCGATCTCGGCCGCGTCGGGGATGGCGGTGAGCGGGTCGCCGTGGGGGATGCCGGTGGTCGGCGGCCACACGAGCGGCCCACGCCAGTAGTCGAGTTCGAGGAAACGGGTGGATCCGAGGACCCGGCCGTTCAGCGGATTGACGATGGCGAAGGGCAACGCCCTGCCCGCCGCCTGGTCGGCGAGGGCACGGGCGATGTAGTCGCAGGAGGCATCAAGGCCGTGGGGCACGGCGGTGTAGGCATAGGCCGCACGATCCAGTGCGCCCGCCCAGGCGAGACCCTCGGCGTGGCGCATGGCCAACGGCTCCAGGCGCACGGTGCGCCCGGCAAGGACTACAGGTACTGGCACGGAACCTCGGGTCTTTCACGGGCAGGGGACATCCCGCGCCGGATCACGGCGAGGATGACGGGGTGAGGTTCGCGCCGGATGCCGACCACTTCGCCGCATGGGCAAAAAGGGCAGGTGAAACGGTTCGTCACCGGTGCGAGGAGGACAGTATGCAGTCCCGAGCGCTCCGAGAACAGAACCCCACACGAACCCGGGTACACACCTGGGTGAATGTCCGGTTTACCCCGATCCCCCACATGGCCCCAACGGGCCTCCCGTGACCCCCTAGGAGACCGCTTCCGCGCAGGTCGGATGGCCCCAGCCGTCGGGATTCCTGGTGATCGTCTCGCCCTTGCCGTACGGCTTGCCGCAGCGGCAACGACCGGGGAACCGGGCCTTGAGCGTGGGGGCCGACGAGGCCCCGCTCCTGGGCCGCCGGGCGCCCGCCGTCCTGGAGGCGCGCTTGGCGGCCGCGGGGCGGGTGGAGCCGGGCTCGGGCGGCGGCAGGGGCGAGCCCGCGGCCGACCCGGCCGGTTCCTGGGTGCGGGCGGAGTGGCTGGCGGCGCGGTCGGCCGCGTCGTTGAGGGGATCGCCGTCGACCTGGTGCGCGGGGGTGTACACGAACTCGACCCGCCGGTCGGCGAGCAGCTCGTCGATGCGTACGACCAGATCCTTGTTGGCCACGGGGGTGCCGGCCGAGGTCTTCCAGCCCTTGCGGCGCCAGCCGGGCAGCCAGGTCGTGACCGCCTTCATCGCGTACTGCGAGTCCATCCGCACCTCGGCGGGAACGGCGGGGTCGAGGTGCTCGAGGAGCCTTTGCAGCGCGGTGAGTTCGGCGACGTTGTTGGTCGCCGTGCCGAGCGGACCGGCCTCCCAGTGGGCGATCTCGCCGTCCCCGTTCCCGATGACCCAGGCCCAGGCGGCCGGGCCGGGGTTGCCCTTGGAGGCGCCGTCGCACGCCGCGATGATCTTCTCTGTCATCCCTCGATCCTGACATGCCCCCCGACGTGGCCGTGACCATCGGGCGTGCCGGACGGCCAGGCGAACGGGAACCCGCCCCGACCCTGTGGAGGTGCGGCGGCCGGGAGCGCCCTGAGAGAAGTCGCACCGCCCTGTCGGATCTCACTCGGCGGGAAAGCCCTCGTCCCTCAGGATCGCCTCCGTCCAGTGGAAGAAGAACGGGTCGCCGGTGCCCCGGGCGAGCTCCAGGGCCTTCGTCCACGTCTCCGCCGCCTCCTCCGCATGGCGCAGGGCGCGCAGGCCGAGGCCCAGGACGAGGAGGGCGGCGACCCGGCCCGGCTGGTCGTCCGCGGCGCGGCACAGGGTCTGCGCGCGCCGGGCGGCGGCCACGGCCTTCACCGGATACCCCGACCGGTAGTGGGCGTTGGCGAGGGTACTCAGCGCCCGCCCCGCCTCGCCCGCCTGCTGCTCCTCGGTGAGCAGGGCGACAGCCTGCTCGGCGGTCCCGGCGGCCTCCTGGTATCGGTGTAGGAGGAGCAAGGCGTGCGCCAGACCGGCGAGGGCCGCGCCCTGGCCGGGGACGTCGTCGAGTTCCTCGAGAATCGACAGTGCCCGTCGATGAGCGGAGACGGCCGCCTCGTAGGCGCCGGTCTCGAAGTGCCCGTGCGCGAGGCGGGTCAGGAGCCGCGCCTCCGCGGCGCGGTCGCCGATCCGGTGGTAGGCAGTGACGGCGAGGTCGAGGGCCACGGCCGGCAGCTTCTGGGACAGCTGGTCGAGAAGTTCGCACACCTCCCGCCAGGATCCGGTCTCGTCCTCCCCCACCCTCTCGGGCATGGCCTCCACCGCGCGCCGGGCGGCGAACCCGGTCATCTGGCCGATCCGGGACTGCTCCAGGGCCAGGCGGGCCCAGGCCAGGGCCTCCGCAAGGGGCGGACCGGTCCGTCCGGCCGTCTCGGCGGCCATGCGCAGCGCGCGCACGCCCAGGTCCCGGTACGCCACGGCGAGGCCGAACTCGGCGGTCGCCCGCGCGATCTCGACGCACAGCTCGTACACGAGCCGGCCGTCGTGGTCCCCGAGCAGGCGGTCGGCCTCGATCACCGCGTCGAGCGCCAGCCACAGGGATTCGCCGACGTCGTAGGACGACGCCGCGTCCCACGCCTCCTCGACGACGACCCGCTGGAAGCGCAGCATCGTCTCGGCCGTCTCGGCCGCCTCCTCCCGGCGCCCCGCCGCGTCCAGCGCCAGCGCCAGGTTGTCCAGGGCCCAGGTTCGGCCCGCGTGGTCGCCCGCCTCGGTGGCGAAGCGCACCGCGGTCCTGGCGGCCGCCTCCCACTCGGTCGTCTGGCCGCGGTGGGCATAGAGGGCGACCAGGCCCTCCTGGAGGCGCAGGGCGCCGTCGCTGTCGCCGAAGGTCGCGGCCATGGAGATCGCCGCCTGGAGGTTGGGGTGCTCACGGTCGAACCAGGCCAGGGCGAGTTCCGCGTCGGCGAACCGCGGGGTCGGCTCGTCGCTGCCGTGACGCAAGGTCCGTATCGCGGCGGCGGCCAGGTCGATGTAGTGGTTCAGAAGGCGGTTCGACGCCTCGTCCTGGTCGTCGCCCTCCTGGCCGAGGAGTTCGATGGCGTAGGCCCGGATGAGGTCGTGCTGGCGCCACAGCCCGTCCCCCGCCCGCTCGATGACGTGGGCGCGGGCGAGTTCGCGGATCAGCCGGCCGACCACGGTCTCGGATCCGCCGGCCAGCCGGGCGGCGGTCTCGGCGCTGAAGTGAGGCCCGGGGTTGAGGGGCAGCAGCCGGAAGACGCGGGCCTGTTCGGGCGTCAGGCGACGGTACGAGAGGTCGAAGGCGGCCCGGACCGCTCGCTCCCCGTCGTCCAGGACGTCGAGCCTGCTGTGCGCGCCGGCCAGCTCGCCGGCGAGCGCGCCAGGGGTGCGGTCGGGGTCGCGGGCCAGCAGGGCCGTGGCGATGTGCAGGGCCAGCGGCAGGTGCCCGCAGAGCGCGCTCAGGCGTGCCGTGCCGTCGGGGTCGTCGCGGACGCGGGTGTCGTCGGGGACGAGCAGGCTCAGCTGCTCCTCGACGAGCGAACGGGCGTCGGCCGGGGCGAGGCTGCCGAGGACGAGGGTGCGGGAGCCGCGGGCGGTGAGAGTGTGCCGGGAGGTGACGAGCGCCCGGTGCGCCCGGGAGCGCGGCAGGAGGTCGGCCACCTGGGCGGTGGTGGAGGCGTTGTCGAGGACGAGCAGCACCGGCCGGCCCTCGGCGGCGCGTTCGGCGAGCAGCCGGTGGAACTGGGCCGCCTGCCCCCGCGGGTCGGCGGCCGACGGGCCCTGCCCGCCGAGCGCGTGGAGCATGGGCGCGAAGACGTGCTGGGGCATGACCTGGTCGGCGGGGTCCGGCGCGTAGCCGTTGAGGTCGACGAAGACCGCGCCGCCCGGGTACCAGCCGCGTGCCACGGCCTCGGCCGCGCAGGACCGGGCGAGGGCCGTCTTGCCGATGCCGGCGAGTCCGGCGACGGAGGAGACGACGACCATGCCGGTGGCGCCGTGGGCCGGATCGAGGATGGCGAGGACGTCCCGTGACTCCTCGTCGCGGCCCACGAAGACGTCTTCCACCGCCTCGCCCGCGGGCAGGACGGGTTCGACTACGGCCAGGGGGCCGGCCGGGCCCGTGTGGTGGTGGACCTCGGACAGATGGAGGTCGCGTGCCGCCTGGTAGACGCGTCCGCCGTCCGACGCCACGGCCTCCATACGGAGTGCCTGCGAGGGTGCTGCGGGGGCGGAGTCCGGCGCGGGCGACGGCTCGCGGGCGGGTTCCGGTGACACGGCCGACCGGTCAGTGCTCGGTGATGTTGATGTCGCCCCCGGCCTGGTAGACCCGGCCTCCATCGGTGGCGTGCGCCTCCATGTGCTGGGAGCCGATGACCTGGCCGTTCGACGTGGCGTTGGGTAGCGCGAGCTCGTCGGTCAGCCGGGCCAGCCGGGCCGTGAGTTCGGCGGTGAGGGCCGCGTCGGCGAGCAGCAGGTCACGCAGGCGGGTCTGCCAGAGCCCGACCATCGCCTCGCCGACGTCGGCACCGCCCCGCCCGTCGCCGACGAGCGTGTGCAGTCGCGTCAGGTCCTCCTCGACGTCCCCGGCC
This sequence comes from Streptomyces sp. NPDC085481, assembly GCF_044541845.1. Lineage (NCBI taxonomy): Bacteria > Bacillati > Actinomycetota > Actinomycetes > Kitasatosporales > Streptomycetaceae > Streptomyces > Streptomyces sp. NPDC085481. Next base: position 161,832 of record NZ_JBITTJ010000008.1, on the reverse strand, counting down.
CGCTCGGGGTGTACGCGCCGCCAGAGGGCGACGACGCCCTCCCTCGCCTGCTGCCAGGCGTCCGTGGCCATCGCGCCGACGACTGCGGTGCCGGCCAGGCCCGCCACAGTGATCGGATCCAACGAGTCCCCCTCGATCCGTCCCGAACTGCCGTTCCGGCGCCCAGAATAGGGCCTGGGCGCCTGATGCGTACGGGCTATGCGGCGGGCTCCCCATCGGCCGGAAGGCCGGCCGGGGAGTCGCCCGGCAGGCTGTCCATGAAGGAGCTCACCGAGAAGACCGCGCGGCCGGGACCGGGCGGGCCGTATCCGGGGGGTGAGCTCAGGCCGTGGGACTCCATCGTCGCGCGGTAGGCCTCGAGCAGGCGGATGTGGTACTCCAGCGGCGCGCCCTCCGGGTTGGCCTTGCCCAGCGGGGTGGTGGGCTCGGGGCACCAGGTGGTGAAGCGGGGCGTGATGCCGCGGGACATGAAGTACTCCAGGCCCTCCGTGGTCGAGGCGATCGCCTCGTCGACCGTCGTGAAGCCGAAGGGCTCGGCCATCTCCACGCCCGCCACGAAGTTGGGGATGACGTTGCGCGGGCCGAAGACCTCCGCGGAGTCCAGGATCCGGCGGTGCCACTCGTCGCGGCCGACGTAGCGCTCCTTGCCGGGGCAGTACAGCTCGAACAGCCGGCGGTCCCACACCTCGTAGTTGGGGTGGTAGATCTGGATGCCGTAGTCCTTGAAGCGCTGCACGTCGGCCTTGGGCAGGGCCTGGGCGACGACCTTGCCGATCCAGCGGCCGGGGAAGCGGTCCTCGATGGCCTGGGCGTACTGGCCGTAGAAGTCCGCCTCGTCCTTGCCGCCGACCTGCGAGGTGACCGCGCCGCCGGTGAGGGTGTACGCGGTCGAGGCCCCGGTCGTGTCGTACTTGTCGATGATCGCCAGCGCCTCCAGGACCTCCTCCACGTCCTTGACGCCGGTGTACGGGCGTCCGGCGGCCTTGTGCTGGCGCCAGTTGTGGTTGATGTCGCAGTACTGGCACTCCTCCTTGGCGCCGAAGTACTGGCAGACGCGGAAGACGGTGAGATAGATCAGGTAGCCCCACTGGATCGTGGGGGCCACCTCCATCACGGACTTCCCGCTGGCGAGCGTGTGCCGGTAGTACTCCGGCATGGGCGGCAGGCCCACGTCGGCGATCCGGCGGCCGTCGAGGTAGAGCCCGAGCAGCCCGTCCTCGCCCGAGGCGACGCGGTACGGCGAGGCCGGGTTGACGCGTACGGAGACGACGGTGCGGCGCAGCCCGTACGGGCCGCCCGTGAGCACGATCTCCTCCGGCGGGCGGCGCAGGGCGGCCTCACCGAGCTCGGGCAGGGTGCGGTGGTCGAAGGAGAAGATGAAGTACGACTTGGGCTTGACCTCGCCGGACGCGTCATTGGCGCTGTCGGTGAGCGCGGACTCGTCGAAGGCGATGCCGCCGCGCAGCAGATCCTCCTTGATCACCGCCTCCCTGGGGACGTGCGGGAAGCGGTGCATGAGGTCTTCGACCTCGTCGGTGCGGCGGATCATGCGCGGAAACAACTCCTCGGTCGTGCGGTCGCAAGCCGTGGTGGGCCACCGGACACCCTAGGACGGCGGGCGGGGTGCGGCATCCGACGGGGGTCGCAGTCGGCCTAAGCCTCTCGGCCGAGGCCCCCGCCGCCCGCGCGTCAGAAGTTGCCGTAGTTGACCTGCCAGGTGGGCAGACCCATCCGGCGCCACACCGCCACCACCCGGTCCCGGTCGTCGAGCGACACGCGGACCGCGTAGCGGTGGCGCACGTGCGCGTCGAAGAGCTCGGCCTTCACCAGGTCGTCGGAGCGGCCGTCGCCGGAGGCCCGCATCCACAGTTCGTCGTACGGCACCTCGTACCGCTCCAGCCAGGCCTCGGTCAGGGCCCGGTGGTCCTCGCTGCGGCCGGAGAGCAGCACGATCCGGTCCTGGTGGGAGGCGCGGAAGGCGCGCAGGGCCTCGCGGACCGGCAGGTTCAGCAGGTCGAGGTCACAACGGCTGAAATCGTACGGTCCGCGGTCACCGCGCAGCGCGAGGGTGCCGTCGATGTCGCACAGGACGGCGGACGGCAGGGCGGGGTCGGCGACGTAAGGGGTGGCGGCGGGGCGGTCGTTGAGCCAGTCGCCGGTGAGCCGCCAGCCCCCGCGGGTGGCCTTGGCGTGCTTGTCGGCGAGGATGCGGATGATCTCCTCGCCTACGGGCCGCTCGCGGGCGGCGTCGCGGCGGACGCACTCGTCGACGGGCACGTCGGTGAAGTCGTGCACGACGAAGGTGGCCTCGCGGCCGGCGACGGCGGCCTTCAGGCGCCGCGGGATGTGCGGGGTCAGATGGGTGTTGTCGACGACGACGTCGAAGCCGTCGTCGACCGCGGCGCGGACGGCCACGTCCTGGATGCCGAGCACGGTCTGCTCGTGGGCGTGCGAGCGGCGGTCGCCGTTCGGCAGGTCGAGCATGGTGCGCAGGTCGTCGAGGTTGACGCGGCGCATCCGGCCCTCCGACTGCTCCTGCAGGGCGCGGGCGGCCGTCGTCTTGCCGGAGGCCGGCAGTCCGGTCATCACATGGACCACGGGCACGGTCAGTTCTCCTCGTCGCTGGTGAAGGGGTCGGCGGTCTCGGGGCGCAGCGAGCGCCACACGTAGAGGTCGGTGGGGCGCCCGTCGAGGCGCAGGAACAGGGCGGAGCGCAGGCTCGGGTCGGGCAGTTGCCTGGCTGCCCGCGCGAACGCGCCCCGGTCGTCGGCGAGATGGGCGAGCCGCTCGTACGCCTCGTCGATGGCGCGCTCCCGTACGGCGAACTCGTCCTCCAGACGGGCGATCACGGTGCGCACCCAGGCGTCGAACTCGTCCGGCACCTGCTCCAGGAGCGCGTCCAGCGGGCGTCCGCCCTGGGAGCGGATGCCGCCGAGTTCGGCCATGGACAGGCCCAGGCCCTGGGCGAGGCGCTTGGCGGCGGTGCCGGCGAAGCGCTGGATGCCGTGGCCGCGCCAGATGTCGCGTTCGGTGACACCGGTGAGGACCTTGTGCAGCCGTACGTACTCGGCGATCTTGGCCTTGGCGCGCACCCCCGAGGCGAAGCGCAGCACGAAGCCCTCGGCGTCGGTGCCGGTGGCGGCGGCGCCGTCGGGCAGCGTGCTCGACTCCGTCAGCTTGAGGAGTTCGTCGAGCGGCATGGGCGGGTGGACGGTGACGACGGTGCCGATGCCGGACCAGGCGGCCGCGGCCGTGTCGAGCGGGATCTCCGTGCCGTCGGCGCCGAAGGCGGCCAGCAGGACGAGGTCGCGGCGGTCGCCGTAGTCGACGACGATCCGGTTCTGGGGGTAGACGATCTCCGCGAGGTACGTCACCCCCGGCACCAGCGCCGAGGTGTCGGCGACGTCGAGGCGGCGCTGCGCCCAGGTGGCCTGGGTGCTGATGAAGGAGCCCTTGGAGGCGACCCGCCAGCGGCCCTCGTAGTGGAAGACCACACCGAGGCTGCCGTCGACCTTCTCGTACACCTCGAACGGCTCGTCGGGCAGTGCGGGCGCGTAGGGGCGGCCGGTCTCGTGCTCGGAGACGTTGAAGAACTTGGGCAGCGGCAGGGCGACGATCCGGCCGGTGCGGTCGTCGGCGACGAGGCCGCGGCACCGGGTGGTGACCTGGTTCCAGACGCCTTCGTACTGACAGGTCCGCGTGTACGTGTAGATCGACAGCGGCAGCTCGGGGTGCGACTTGCGGGTCACATGTCCGGCTTCGACGGCTGCGGCCAGCTCCTGGGGCGGCAGCAGGGCGTCGAGCGTCAGGTACGCCTGGCTCATGGGTTCCCTCCCGGTTTCACGGAGGCCCATTCTTCTGCCCGGGGGCGCCCCCTGACCAGCGAATTAGGGGGTGGGAGGCAGGGCCCCGGAACGTCCGCGGCCCGGTCCGCGATGCGGGCCCCCGGGCCGGGCGGCGCCGGGCCCCCGTAGACTCGGCATCTTGTGGCCGCCGCCTTGGGTGCCGGCCGCATCCACCTGTACCTCCCCCGTACGACTCCCGAAGAACGCCGAGGAAGCGAGCGCAATGAACCACGCGGACAGCACCGCCCCCATCTACGCCGAGCTGATACGTGAGCAGGGGGACGTACCCGGTGACGCGCGGCGGACCGCCGAGGAGGTGCTGCGCGACCTGAGCCGTGTGATCCACATGCCGTCGGCCGGCATCGCCCCGGCGCGTGGGCCCATGCAGCAGATGCAGCAGCAGATGCAGCAAGGGCAGCAGATGCAGGCCCCGGCCCCCGGGCAGCTGCAGCCCATGCAGCCGATGCACCCCATGCAGTAGGAGACGAGGACGCGAAGTCCGGAGTCCGTCCGGGGGGATCGGAGGACCGCGGGACGGACGGCGAGGCCGGAAGACGGAGGGGGTCGGGGACATGGCGGGAACGGGTGCCGCCACGGGGGCCGGTGAGCCTGGGCACGAGCGGTCGTGTTCTCGTGCTCTCGTGCCCGCCCTCGCGCCGGTCCTCCCGAAGGTCAGCGCGTGAGGGTCCGCCAGAGGAAGGTGTGTTCCAGGGCGCTGTTGTAGGCGGTCTGTTCGTGGTCGGTGGCCCCCGCGTGACCGCCCGCCAGGGTCTCGTGGAGCAGCACCCGGTGGCCGAGCTCGCGCAGCCGGGCGGCGGCCTTGCGGGCGTGACCGGGGTGGACGCGGTCGTCGCGGGTCGAGGTGGTGAGCAGCACCGGCGGGTAGGGCCGGCCGGCGGCGAGCCGGTGGTACGGCGAGAGCTCGGCGAGGTGCGGCCGGTCGGCCGGGTCGTCGGGGTCGCCGTACTCCGCGATCCAGCTCGCGCCGGCGAGGAGCCTGTGGAAGCGCAGCATGTCGAGCAGCGGCACGTGGGCCACGATGGCGCCGAACAGTTCGGGGCTGCGGACCAGCATCGCCCCCATGAGCAGGCCGCCGTTGCTGGCCCCCGTGATGCCGAGGCGGTCGGGGGTGGCGATGCCGCGGGTGACGAGGTCCCGGGCGACCGCCTCGAAGTCCTCGTAGGCGCGGTGCCGGTCGGCCTTGAGGGCGCTGCGGTGCCAGCGGGGGCCGTACTCGCCGCCGCCGCGGATGCCCGCCACCACGTACGTACCGCCGCGGGCGAGCCAGGCGCGGCCGCGGACGGTGTCGTAGGAGGGGGTCAGGGAGACTTCGAAGCCGCCGTATCCGTACAGGAGGGTGGGGCCGGGGTGGTCGTCGGCGCCGACGACGGTGTACGGGACGCGGGTGCCGTCGGCGGACCGGGCGAAGTACTGGCGGGCGGTCAGGCCGGTCGCGTCGAAGCGCTCGGGTGTCTGCTTGATCCGTTCGCCCGGCTGCCCGATCTCGCCGCGGTGGAGGGCGGGCGGCTGGAGGTGGCCGGTGAGGGAGAGGAAGTACTCGTCGCCGGTGTCGGGGTCGGTGTCGGTGAGGGCGGCCGAGGTCAGCGGCGGTACGTCGGCGAGCTCGCCGCGCTCCCAGTGGCCGGTGGCGGGGTCGGGGGTGAGGACGTGCATGCGGCTGGCGACGTCCTGGAGGGACTCCACGACGAGGTGGTTGCGGGTCCAGGCGTGGCCGGCGAGCGCGGTCCGCTCGTCGGGGGTGAACAGGACGTCGGGCTCCCGCTTGCCGGCCAGGAAGTCGTCGAAGCGGAAGGCGAGGAGGGTGCCCGCGGGCTGTCCGAGCCAGGGCGCCTTGGGGGTGACGAGGAGCCACTCGCGGTGGACGGAGCTCTCGGCGTCGTCGGGCACGTCGATCCGGCGCAGCTCGCCGTCCTCGGTGAGGAGGTGGGTGTCGCGGTGCCAGAAGTCCCGGTGGCGTACGAGGAAGTCGCGCTCGAAGCCCTCGGTCGGGTCGTGCCAGGCGGAGACGGCGAGGTCCGACGCCTCGCCCTCGTAGACGGGTTCGGCCTGGTCGAGTGGGGTGCCGCGGCGCCAGCGGCGCACGGTGCGGGGATAGCCGGAGGCGGTCATGGAGCCGGGGCCGTGGTCGGTGCCGACGAAGACGTGGTCCCGGTCGATCCAGCCGATGTCGGTCTTCGCCTCGGGCAGCCGGAAGCCGTCCGCGACGAAGGCCCGGTCCACCAGGTCGTACTCCCGCACGACCACGGCGTCGCCACCGCCCCGCGCGAGGCTGACCAGGGCGTGCCGGAAGTCGGGGCGCAGCACCTGCGCGCCCGCCCAGGTCCAGTCCTCCCCCTCGGCGGCGGCGAGCGCGTCGAGGTCGAGCAGTACGTCCCAGTCGGGCGCGTCGGTGCGGTACTGCTCCAGCGTGGTGCGGCGCCACACGCCGCGGGTGTGCCCGGCGCTCTGCCAGAAGTTGTAGAGGTACGGACCGCGCCGCCGGGTGTACGGGATCCGGTCGGGCGCGTCGAGCACCTCGCGCAGCTCGGCGACGAGCGCGCCGAACCCGTCCCCGTCCGCGAGCTCGGCCCGCGTCTCGGCATTCCGCTCCCGCACCCAGTCGAGGGCCCGCTCGCCCTCGACGTCCTCGAGCCACAGATAGGGGTCGGTGTCGCTGTTGCGGCCGGAGGCGACCGGTTCCTCGGTCTCGGCGGGGCTGTCAGTCATGTCGCCATGATGGACCACGCCACTGACGGTGGACCCTCCGCATCCTCCCCGTACCTCATTGGTTCGAACGTGGACCAATCACCGGGCCCTGCCACCCGATACCTCACCGGCCTCCGTAAGTTAACCAAGCGATTACTGCACGGCCGTATACCTTTGAGCTCCGTTCCCTCATCCTGTCCTCGGCGTGCCACCCGGGCACACCGTGACGCGAGAGGCGGAGCATGATTCCCATCAGCCGCAGAGGGTTCGTCGGGATCGGGGCGGGGCTCGTCGCGGGGGCGGCATTGCCGGCCGGGCAGGCGTCGGCGGCGGCGGCCGCCAGGGCCACCGGGACCATCACCGACGTCAGGCACGTGGTGATCCTCATGCAGGAGAACCGGAGCTTCGACCACTACTTCGGCCGGCTGCGCGGCGTGCGGGGCTTCGCCGACCGGGCCGCGGGGAACATACCGGGCGGCTGGGGCATGTTCAACCAGCCCAACTGGGGCGGCCGCCAGTACCCGTGGAAGCTGAGCTCCACTCCCCCGGCCGGCGGCGTCGACGGCGAGACCCTGGCCCAGTGCAACGGCGACCTGCCGCACAGCTGGACCTCCCAGCACGCCGCCTGGAACAAGGGCCGGATGGACAACTGGGTCACCGGCGTCGGCAACACCCGCACCCTGGGACACCTGGACCGCGGCGACATCCCGTTCCACTACGCGCTCGCCGACCACTACACCGTCTGCGACGCCTACTTCTGCTCGACGCTCAGCGCGACCGGCCCCAACCGCACCTTCCTGTGGAGCGGGAAGATCGACGCCTCCAGCAAGGACGGCGGCGACGAGTCCGGGCTGACCTGGGAGACGTACGCGGAGGCGCTGCAGCGGGCCGGGGTGAGCTGGAAGGTCTACCAGAACGCCCAGGACAACTACGGCGACAACGGGCTCGCGTACTTCAAGAAGTTCACCGACGCCCGGCCCGGCGACCCGCTGTACGACCGCGGCATGGGCTCGGTGCCCAAGGTCACCGGCTCGACCCCGGACGACATCGCCGCCGCGATCCGTGCCGACGTGGTCGCCGGCACGCTGCCGCAGGTCTCGTGGGTGGTGGCCAGCGAGGCGTTCTCCGAGCACCCGTACGCCCCGCCCGGCGACGGCGCGCACTTCGTGGACCTGGTCTACCGGGCGCTCTCCGCGAACGCCGAGGTCTTCGACTCGACCGTCATGTTCCTCAACTACGACGAGAACGACGGCTTCTTCGACCACGTACCGCCGCCTGTCGCGCCGCCCGGGACGCCGGGCGAGTACCTCGACGGGGTGCCGATCGGCCTCGGTTTCCGGGTCCCGATGATCGTGATGTCCCCGTGGACGCGGGGCGGCTGGGTCAGCTCCGAGGTCTTCGACCACACGTCCGTCCTGCGCTTCATGGAGGTCTGGACGGCGGCCCTCGGCACCCCGGCCACCTGCCCCAACATCAGCGCCTGGCGCCGCAGGGTCACCGGCGACCTGACCGGGGTCTTCGACTTCGCCCGCCCGGTGTACGGCCTGCCGGCGAACCTGCCCTCCACCGCCAAGGTGATCGGCCAGTCGACCTGCGGCCCGCTGCCCAACCCGGTCCCCCAGGACAACGCCCTGCCCCCGCAGGAGCCGGGCACCCGTCCGGCGCGCGCCCTGCCGTACCAGGTGAACGGCAACCTCGACCGCTTCGAGTTCGGTGCCGCCGGCAAGATCCTCGCCTGGTTCTCCATGACCAACCAGGGCACCGAGGCCCGCCGGCCCGCGCACTTCTCGATCCACCCGCACCAGCACCGCGACACCGCCGCCTGGCAGTACACGGTCGAGCCGGGCGCGACCGCCTCGGACTACTTCAACATCGGCCTCGGCTCGGGCTCAGGGAAGTACGACATCTCGATGATGGGTCCCAACCGCTTCCTGCGCCGCTTCATCGGCGACGCCTCCAAGGCGGGCAAGGACGTCGAGGTCGCGGCGCGGTTCGCGACGGAGCCCGGCACCGGCAAGACGGCGATCTGGTTCAAGCTGACCAACGCCTCCGCCTCGGCGGTGACCTTCACCATCCGCTCCAACGCCTACCGGTCGGACGGCCCCTGGACGTACACGGTCCCGGCGGGCTCCTCGCGCGAGGACTACTTCAACGCCGTGGCGTACAACGACGGCTGGTACGACTTCACCGTCCTGGCCGACCTGGACGGCACCTGGTCGCGCCGCTACACCGGCCACATCGAGACGGGCGCCCCCAGCGTCTCCGGCTGAGCCCTCGCACGCCGTCCCGCCCCCGCGCCGCCCGGCTCAGCGCTGGGGCAGGACCGTGAGGACCCGCTCGATGAAGACCTTGAAGTCGCTCATGAAGTCGCTGAGGAACTGCAGCGTGGTGGGGTCGGTGACCTCGCCGTCCTCGCCGAAGAGGCCCGGGGTGAACTGGATGTACGCCTCGGGTGCGTTCATCTGCGGGGAGTTGCAGAAGCTCAGCACCGAGCGGAGGCTCTGCTGGGCGACCGCGGTGCCGATCTTGCCTGGCGAGGCGCCGATCACTGCCGAGGGCTTGTGCGTGAAGGAGTTGGTGCCCCAGGGGCGGCTGGCCCAGTCGATGGCGTTCTTCAGACCGCCGGGGATGGAGCGGTTGTACTCGGGGGTGACGAAGAGGATCGCGTCGGCGGCGGCGATCGCGTCCTTGAGAGCCCGGCCCTCGGGCGGGTAGTCGGCGTCGAAGTCGTGGTTGTAGAGCGGCAGGTCCCTGATCGGGATCTCGCTGAACTCCAGGCCGGGCGGCGCGACCCTGATCAGTGCCTGGGAGAGGATCCGGTTGATCGACTTCGCCGACAGACTGCCGACGAAGTAGCCGACCTTGTACGTGGTCATGCGCGTGCCGTCCTTTGCCGCTCGCGTGCCGTCCGTGTCCGCTCGGAGGACTCCCCGGCGAACCTAACCCGGTCGCGGCGGGTCGGCGACCCGGCCACACCCCTCCACCCACGCCCCCCTTCTCATCCTTTTGCCGGATATGAATGGTTTGCGGATGATGGGTTCGGATAGTCAGGCTGGGAGGGCCCCGAGGCCCGTACAGCAGCAGCACAAGGCGTGGAAAGGCGGGCTTTCGCCGTGTCTCGACCGAGAATCCTCGTGGTGGGCGCCGGTTTCGCCGGGGTCGCGTGCGTACGGCGCCTGGAGCGGCGGCTGACCCGGCGGGAGGCCGCGATCTCGCTGCTCTCGCCCTTCTCGTACCAGCTCTATCTGCCCCTCCTTCCGCAGGTCGCCTCCGGCGTGCTGACCCCGCAGTCGGTCGCTCTGTCCCTGCGGCGCAGCGAGCGGCACCGGACGCGGATCATTCCCGGCGGCGCGATCGGCATCGACACCGACGCCAAGGCCTGCGTGGTGCGCACCATCACGGGCGAGGTGGAGACCGAGCCGTACGACCATCTGGTGCTCGCCCCCGGCAGCGTCACCCGCACCTTCGACATCCCCGGGCTGGCCGAGCACGCCCGGGGCATGAAGACGCTCGCCGAGGCCACGTACATCCGCGACCACGTGATCGCCCAGCTCGATCTCGCCGACGCGAGCCACGACGAGGCCGAGCGGGCCGCGCGGCTGCAGTTCGTGGTGGTGGGCGGCGGGTACGCGGGGACGGAGACGGCGGCCTGTCTCCAACTGCTCACCCACAACGCCGTCAAGCGCTACCACCGGCTCGACCCGAAGCTCATCAAATGGCACCTGGTGGACATCGCGCCCACGCTGATGCCCGAACTGGGGCCGAAGCTGGGCGCGGCGGCGCTGGAGATCCTGCGGCGGCGCGGGATCGAGGTCTCCCTCGGCGTGTCGGTGGCCTCGGTGGACGACGACAACGTCACGCTCACCGACGGCCGGGTGCTGCCGAGCCGGACCCTGATCTGGACGGCGGGGGTCGCGGCCAGCCCGCTGATCGGGACGCTCGGCGCCGAGACCTTCCGGGGCCGGCTCGTGGTCGGGCCGGACATGAGCGTGCCCGGGCTGCCCGGTGTGTACGCGCTGGGCGACGCGGCGGCGGTGCCTGACCTGGCCAAGGGCGAGGAGGGCGCGATCTGCCCGCCGACCGCCCAGCACGCGATGCGGCAGGGCAAGGTGATCGCGGACAACCTGGTCGCGACCCTGCGGGGCGAGAAGACCCGACCGTACGAGCACAAGGACCTGGGCCTGGTGGTGGACCTGGGCGGCCTCGACGGGGTCTCGAAGCCGCTGGGCGTCGAGCTCCACGGCATGCCGGCCCAGGCGGTGGCCCGTGCCTACCACTGGGCGGCGCTGCGCACGAACGTCGCGAAGACCCGGGTGATGACCAACTGGCTCCTGAACGCGGTCGCGGGCGACGACTTCGTCCGCACCGGCTTCCTCGCCTCGAAGTCGGGCACGCTGCGGGACTTCGAGTACACCGACGTCTACCTCACCCCGGAACAGATCCGCTCCCACACCGCCTCGCTCCGCGCGTCCGCCCCCTGACCGCCACGAGGGTCGCCGGCCCGTGGGGCGGCCGCGGCGCGCAGCCGCACCGCCCGCCGCGGCTCGGGGCGGCGCCGAGCGCGAAGGCGCCGATCGTCAGAGGGCGTTCTCGGCGGCCGGGCCCATGACGATGACGGGCTCGCGGGCCGGGTCGAGTGCGCGCAGCAGCTCCGTCATGTTCTCGCGGGGCAGGGAGATGCATGCCTGGGTGGGGCCGCCGTGGTCGACGTGGATCCAGACGCCACCGCCCTTCTCGTCGCCGAGCGGCCGGTCCTTGTCCAGCGGCGTCGTCCCCGCGACGCGGTTGTAGTCGATGGCGACCACGTAGTCGAACGAGCCCTCGAGGGGTTCGTCCAGGAAGCCGGTGCCGGAGACGGCGAACTCCTCGTCCTGGTCGTACGGGATCCGCGCGCCGGGATCCGGGAGCCGCCCGCCCGCGTCGCCGATGCGGAAGACCCCGACGGGCGAGCGCAGGTCGCCCGCGACGTGGTCGTCCGTCCAGCCGCGCAGGGCGTTGTGCCCGGTCCAGGGTCCGGCGACGGGCTGCCAGCGGCCGGCCGGGTCCCGGTCGTAGAGCACGGCGGTCGCCACGTTGCCGTCGGCGCTGTCGCCGCTCACCACCAGGACCTGGCTCGTGCCGTCGGGGATGCGGGCGTACGTCCTCGGGCCGATCCCGGGGATGCGCTTCGCGGCCTGGCGGGCCTTCTCGGGGGCGCGGTTGGCCGCGTCGTGCCCGTCCTTCGGCGCCGCCGGTGCGGGCGCGGGCGCGGGCGGCTGCCCGGCGGTGCAGCCGGTCAGCACCAGGGCCGCGGACAGGGCGCAGGTCAGCACCATTGCGGTGCCCTTGCGGACGGGCATGGGTCGGCCACCTCCGAGGCTCGGGGCAATGCGGCCATCCGTACCCGGTCCTGGCACCCGCCTGTCGCGCCACGCGCACCGCCTCACCCGTCCGGTCCACGAGGAATGAGGTTGACGTCACGGTGGCCACGCGATTTCCTGCGGCGATGAACGTCCTTCGCATCGAACGGATCGAGCCCACCGACTCCGCCACCGCGCCGGCCCTCCTGGAGGACTGGCGGCTGATCCACAACGAGATCATCCCGACGGCCCCGCTCTCCGCCGAGGAGGTACGCGAGCGCGCCGGGCGCAACCGGCTCGACGTCGCCTACGCGGGCGGCGTCGCCGTCGGGTGCTCCACGGTGCGCCCGCCCGACGACGAGACGCCCGCGGCGACGGTCATCTCCCGGGTCCTGCCCGAGTACCGCGGCCGGGGCTACGGGACGGCGCTGTACGAGCAGGGCCTGGCGCACGCCCGGACGCTGAGCGACGACGGCGTGGAGACCGTGGTGCTCGCGAGCAACGAGGAGGGGCTGCGGTTCGCCCTGGCCCGCGGCTTCGTGGAGATCGAGAGGTACGTCCTGCCGGGCGACACGGTGCCGTTCGTGGCGCTGCGGCTCGACGAAGGGCCGACTCCGGCTCCGTAGACCGGAGTCCGTGGGACCAGGAGTCGGTAGACCGTCCGGCCCCCACCGTACTGACGGCCCGTCAGATTCGGGCCGCCACACCTCTGGGAACCTCACCGCCCCGGCGCTACCCTCCGCGCATGATTCCGACGGTGGTGTGGGGAACCGGAAATGTCGGGCGCGCGGCCATCCGTGCCGTCGCGGCCCACCCGGACCTCGAACTCTCGGCCGTCCTCGTCGCCAACCCGGAGAAGGTGGGCCGCGACGCGGGCCGGCTCGCCGGACTCGGGCACGACCTGGGGGTCGCGGCCCGAGGCGATGTGGAGGCGGTCCTCGCGCAGGGCCCGGGCGCCGTGGTGTACGCGGCGTCCGGGGACCTGCGCCCCGACGAGGCACTCGCCGATGTCGTACGGGCGGTACGGGCCGGCGCCGTGGTCGTGACGCCCTCGCTCTACCCGCTCTACGACCAGCGCGGCGCGCCCCCGGAGTTCCGGGAGCCGGTCCTGGCGGCGGTGAAGGAGGGTGGTGGCTCGCTGTTCGCCTCGGGCGTGGACCCGGGCTGGGGCAACGACGTGCTGCCGCTGCTCGTCAGCGGGCTGGGCAGCACGGTGGAGGCGATCCGCTGCCAGGAGATCTTCGACTACTCGACGTACGAGCAGGAGGAGTCGGTCCGGTATCTGGTCGGCATGGGGCAGCCCATGGAGTACGAGCCGCCGATGCTGCTCCCCTCGGTGCCGACGATGGTGTGGGGCGGCCAGCTCCGGCTGATGGCGCGGGCGCTCGGCGCCGAGCTCGACGAGATCCGCGAGACGCTCCAGCGGCGGCCGCTGGAGCGGACGGTGAGCACGCGGACGATGGGCGAGTTCGCGGCCGGCACCCAGGGCGCGGTCCGTTTCGAGGTGCAGGGGATCGTCGACGGCGAGCCGCGCCTGGTGATCGAGCACGTCACCCGGATCCATCCGGAGTGCGCCCCGGACTGGCCGGTCCCGCCGGACGGATCGGGGGCGCACCGGGTGATCGTGGAGGGGCGGCCGCGGATCGAGGTCACGGTCGAGGCGACGGACGAGGAGGAGAACCGGTCGGCGGGCGGCAACGCGACGGCCGTGGGCCGTCTGGTGGGGGCGATCGACTGGCTCGTGGCGGCGGAGCCTGGACTGTACGACGCGCTGGACGTACCGCTGAGGCCGGCGGTAGGGAAGCTGGGAAGGAGACTGCGGTGATCATCGACATTCCCGAGGGGCAGGAGCCGATCGGGTACGTATGGGGCGACATGGTGCCCGGGATCGGCATGGCGGCGGCGAACTTCTCGCTGTCCGTGTACGCGCACACGACGCTCGGGCTGCGCGAGTTCGAGGCGGCGCGGCTGCGGATCGCGCAGATCAACGGCTGTCAATTCTGTCTGGACTGGCGCACCGACCGGGACGGGGAGAAGGTCGAGGAGGAGTTCGCCGACGCGGTCCTCGCCTGGCGGACGACGGACGCCTTCGACGAGCGGACCCGCCTCGCGGCGGAGTACGCGGAGCGGTACGCACTCGACCACCACAACCTGGACGACGAGTTCTGGGCGCGGATGACGGCGGCGTACAGCCAGGTGGAGATCGTGGAGCTGACGATGAGTCTGGGCTCGTGGCTGGCGTTCGGCCGGCTCAACCGGGTGCTCGGGCTCGACACGGTGTGCGTGCTGCCGACCCGTTGAACGAGCACGGGAGGGGTCGGCCGGAATGTCCGGCCGGCCCCTCGTCGTCGCGCACCCCCCCCGTGGCGTCACAGGTCGGTGGCGATGATCTTCTCGATGTTGCGTTCGGCGAGCGCAGTGATGGTGACGAACGGGTTGACGGTGGTGGTGCCGGGGATCAGTGAGCCGTCGATGACGTACAGGCCGTCGTGGCCGTGCAGCCGGCCGTAGTTGTCGGTCGCCTGGCCGAGGACGGCGCCGCCCAGCGGGTGGTACGTCAGGTGGTCGCCCCAGATCTTGTAGGCGCCGAAGAGGTCGGTGCGGTAGATCGTGCCCTCCTTGGCGTTGATCTTGTCGAAGATGGTCTTCGCCGCGTCGATGGAGGTCTGCTTCCAGGCCCGGTCCCAGCTGAGGTCGACGCGGCCGGCGGCGGCGTTCCAGCTGAACTCGGCGCGGTGCGGGGTCCTGGTGATGGAGAGGTAGAAGGACGCGTAGGTCTCGATGCCGGTGGGCAGCGGTGCGACCTCGGCGAAGGCGCCGCCGGCGTCCCAGTTGTCGATGCCGGCCGTGGGCATGGAGGACTGGAGCTTGCCGGTGGCGTCCCACATGTGGTTGGCGCGGCCGCACATGACGTTGCCGTTGTCGCCCCAGCCCTTGCCGATCCGGTCGTTGAGGCCGGGCAGGGCGCCGGTGGCCTTGAGGCGGGTGAGGAGCTTGCTCGTACCGACGCTGCCGGCCGCGAAGAAGACCCGGTCGGCGGTGACGGTCTTGGTCTCGGCGGTGGCGCCGGTGGTGTCGAGCCGCTCGATGACGACGGTGTAGCCGCCGCCGGAGGCGGGGGTGACGGTGGTGACCTTGTGGAGGGGCGAGATGGAGACCCGGCCGGTCTCTGCGGCCCGTGCGAGATAGGTCTTCTGGAGGCTCTTCTTGCCGTGGTTGTTGCCGTAGATGACCTCGCCCTCCAGGGCGGACTTGGGGACGGTGCCGATGGCCTCCTGCTTCATGTAGTCCCAGTCGTAGACGTTGGGCACGAAGACGAAGGGGAAGCCGGAGCGTTCGGCGTGCTTGCGGCCGACCCGGGCGTACTGGTAGCAGTCGGCGCTCTCCCACCAGGACCGGTCGACGGCGGTGACGCCGAGTCCGGCGTTGGCGCGCGGGTAGTACGTGGCGTACATCTCGGCCGGGTCGACGGTCGGAAGAATGGCGGGGAAGAGCTCGCGGCGCGGGGTGACGGCCATACCGCCGTTGACGAGCGAGCCGCCGCCGACGCCACGGCCCTGGTAGACGGTGATGCCGGCGAAGTCCTCGGCGTCGAGGATGCCCGTGTAGCGGGGGACGTCCTTGTCGAGGGGGAAGCCGAGGAACTGGCTGAGGGGCTGCTTGGTGCGGGTGCGCAGCCAGAAGGAACGGTAGTCCGGCTTGGTGGTGTTGGCGAAGATGCGGCCGTCCGATCCAGGAGTGTCCCAGGCCATTCCCATTTCGACCATATGGACGTCGACGCCGGCGAGGGCGAGCCGGAGGGCGGCGACGGAGCCGCCGTATCCGGTGCCGACGACGAGTACGGGGACATGGGCGCCGGACGGGATCGGCGCGGTGGCGGCGACGGCTTCGGCGGGGGTGGCGGCGCTCGCGGCGGAGACCTGTCCGGCGAGGGCGAGGCCGCCCAGAATGGAACCGGTTCCAGTGACGAACCGACGGCGGCTCAGACCCCCGGAAGGGGAGTCCGAAAAGGATCTGTCACTCACGTGATGTTCCTCACTCTTGAGCGAATGGGAACACGTTCTACTGGGGTGTTCTTGTGAAGTCACGAGAAACCGCCAGGTAACTTACGGCCGAAAATCGCGTTCCCGATCACGGCACGACAACGAAACCCACCCCCGCTCGCCGCACGCACGTGCGGGGCTGATAGATGTTCACTTCTGGTCGTCGCTCAGCCGCGTGCACATGCGTGCGCGGGAACGGCACCGGGGGGGTTTCACGCGCACCGGGCCGGAGCTGCCGTTCCGCACCCGGAGTTCCGCCTTTCCACATCTCCTTCCCCGGCCGTTCCCTGCCCGCGCGGCCGCGCGACGCGGAACGTGAGAAGGAGCGTGTGCATGGGCCGAACCGCCCGTGAGAAGGCATTCCGATGGGGTGCGGCCGCGGTGGCCGCGCTCGCCGTCGCCGCGGTCGGCGTCCCGGCCACGGCCGCCGCGGCACCGTCCGCCGGCGAGCCGGGGCCGCAGCGGATCGGCTCGGCGCCCAAGGTGCCGAAGGGCGCCGTCCGTACGGCCGACCCCGCCCCCGGTGAGGCGCTCGGCCTGAGCGTCGTCCTGGAGCCCAGGGACCCGGCCGCGCTGAAGCGGTTCGTCGCCCAGGTCTCCACCCCCGGCTCGCCGCGCTACCGCCAGTACCTCGGTACGGGCGAGTTCGCCCGGGTCTTCGGCGCCGAGCCGCGGACGGTCGAGCGCGTGCGCGCCGAGCTCGAGGCCAAGGGCCTGACCGTCGGCGCCCTCGAGGCGGACGGTCTCACGCTCCCGGTGAAGACGACCGTCGCCGCAGCGGCGAAGGCCTTCGGGACCGAGTTCGACGGCTACCGCCTGAAGAACGGCCGGGTCGGCCTCACCAACACCGCCGCGCCCTCCTTCGACGGCAGCGTGGCGGACGAGGTGCGCACCGTCGTCGGCCTGAACACCCTGGCCACGTACGAGCCCCGCAACACCGGACCGAAGGGCGGCCCGCGCAAGCGCACCGCCGACACGGGCACGGGCGCCCTGCGGCCGCGTCTCACGGGCACGACCCCGGCGATGTGCTCGGACATCCAGGCCCTGTTCGCCGACGCGAGCGACCCGGCCTACCCGCCGATGTACGACAAGAAGAACTACTGGAGCGCCCGTTCGCTGGCGGCCCAGTACAACATGGCGAACCAGCCGAACGTGCAGACCGGCACGACCGTCGCCGTGTACTCGCTGGAGAACTACGACCCCAAGGACATCGCCGAGTACCAGCGCTGCCACGGCACCAAGGTCCCGGTGACCGCGGTCCGCGTCAACGGCGGCCCCACCGAGGCCGTGAACGTCGACAAGCGCATCGGCATGGAGACCGCGCTCGACATCGAGACCATCATCGGCCTCGCCCCGCAGTCCAAAATCCTCGTCTACCAGGGCAAGAACACCTGGGACGAGGGCGTCGCGGTCTTCCGCAAGATCGTCACCGAGAACCGGGCCAAGGTCGTCTCCGTCAGCTGGGGCAGCTGCGAGCCGTACACCCCGACCGCCGTGCAGGACGCCGAGAACCTCGCCTTCCAGCAGGCCGCCGCGCAGGGCCAGACCGTGATCGCCGCCTCCGGCGACAGCGGTTCCACCGGCTGCTTCTACGACGACGTCACCGACCCGAAGGCCCCGGTGCTGGCCACCGACAGCCCGGCCGGCTCGCCGTACGTGCTCGGCGTGGGCGGCACGAATATGGTGGACTCCGTCGCCAACCAGACCACCTGGGTGGGCTCCGGCGGTGGCGTCTCCTCGCGCTACGCCCTGGACTCCGCGACCGGCTTCCAGGCCGGCGTCACCGGCGCCGGCTACAGCGACGCCTGCACGGCCCCGGCGGGCTCGGCCTGCCGTCAGGTCCCGGACGTCTCCGCGGTCGGCGACGGCAACACCGGCTACCCGATCGCCTACGGCGGCGGCGGCCAGTACTGGTGGGTCATCGGCGGTACGAGCGGCGCCGCCCCGGTGTGGGCCGCGCTGATCGCGCAGGCGAACCAGGACCTGGCCTGCCAGGCCAACGGCTCGGTCGGCTATGTCCACAACGCCCTGTACAAGCTGCCGGCGACGGCCTTCCGTGACGTCACCACCGGCCACAACAACGTGACCGAGTCCGGCAACACCAGCGGTCTCTACCAGGCCGGCGCGGGCTACGACCTCGCCACCGGTCTCGGCACCCCGAACGGGCGCGAGATAGTCGCCGGCCTGTGCAAGGCCGTCGCCCCCTCCCCCGCGAGCACCTACACCGCGCTGCCCCCGTCGCGCATCCTCGACACCCGCTACGGCATCGGCCGCACCGGCACCACCCCGGTCGGCGCCAACGGCACGGTCAAGCTGAAGGTGACCGGCGTCGGCGGTGTCCCTGCGAGCGGCGTCACCGCGGTCGTCATGAACGTCACCTCCACCGCCTCCAGCGGCCCCGGCTTCCTGATCGCGTACCCGAGCGGCACCACCCGCCCGGCCTCGTCGAACATGAACTGGCTGAAGGGCGAGACCGTCCCGAACCTGGTGACCGTCCCGGTCGGCAAGGACGGCTCGGTCGACCTGTACAACGCGGGCGGCAACACGGCCCACTTCATCGCCGACGTCTCCGGCTACTTCTCGACGGCCGACGGCGGCAGCACCTACGTGCCGAAGGGCCCGGCCCGCGTCCTGGACACCCGCGGCGGCATCGGTCGCCCGGGCACCTCCCCGGTCGCCGGCAAGGGCACCGTGTCCCTGACGGTCGCGGGCGCCGGCGGCGTCCCCGCCACGGGCGCCACCGCGGTGGTCCTCAACGTCACGGCGACCGCGCCGACCTCGGCCGGTCACCTGATCGCGTACCCGAGCGGCACGTCCCGGCCGACCGCGTCGAACATCAACTGGCTGGCCGGCCAGACCCGCCCGAACATGGTCGTGCTGCCGATCGGCCCCGACGGCAAGGTGAACCTGTACAACGCCGGCAGCGGCACGGTGCACTTCATCGCCGACGTCTTCGGCTACTACACGTCCGGCGCGGAGGGCGGCACCTTCCACACGGCGGGCCCGGCCCGACTGCTCGACACCCGCTACGCGCTCGGCACCTCGGGCACCGCCCCGCTCAAGGGCGGCACCCCGCTGGCGCTGAGCGTGAACGACGGCCACACGCTGGCGAACGCCAAGGCGGTCGTCCTCAACGTAACGGTGACCGCGCCGACCACCGGCGGCTTCCTGACCGTGTGGCCGGACGGCACGCCGCTGCCCAACGCGTCCAACCTCAACTGGACGGCCGGGCAGACCACGGCCAACCTCGTCACCGTTCCCGTCGTCAACGGAAAGATCGACTTCCGGGCGAACAACGGAACCGTGCACGTGATCGCCGACCTGTTCGGCTACTACTCCTGATCCCGGGAGCCCTCGGGCCCCGTCTCCCGCGCGCGAGCGCCGGAGGCGGGGCCCTGCCCGTCTCCGCGTACGGGGGTGAGCGCGGCGACCAGGACACCCACCAGGACGGCCCAGGCCACGGTGCCCGGTCCTGCGGTCCACCAGCCGAGGCCCCCGAGCAGCAGCCCGCGAGGAGCCCCGCGGCCAGGGCGCGCCGGTCGCGGGTGAAGGCGAGGGTGCGGCGGGCTGTGCCGGGCGTGCGCAGTTCCAGGACCGCCAGGCGGCAGGCCAGGGCCGCCGCCGCGACCACCGCCGTGAGGACCGTCAGGACCACGTGCATCCGCCTCCAGGCTCCGCCGGGGGCCCATCGTCTCGCGGGAGGGCGTGGCGCGCCCGCCGGGAGGGCAGGGCGTCCTCGCCAGGAGAGCAGGGCGTGCCGGCCAGGAGGGCAGGGCGTGCCCGCCGGACCGCCTCTCAGGCCGCCAGGAACGCCTCGATGGCGTCGGCGAGCGCCTTGGGGGTCTCCTCGGGCGCGTAGTGGCCCGCGTCGGGCAGGACTTCGAGCCGCGCGTTCGGGTACCAGCGCAGCCACGTGGCCTCCATCGCCTCCGCGCCCAGCGCCGGGTCGTGGGCGCCGACCACGAGGAGGACGGGCGCCGGGTTGTCGCGGACCCGCTCGTGGAAGTCGCTGCGCGACCAGGAGTCGAGGTAGGCGCGGAAGGCGGTCGCCGAGGAGCGGCGCACGGAGCGGTCGACGAGGCCGGCCAGCCAGTCGTCGCCGTACCGGCCGCCGGTGGTGTTGTCGATGATGGCGCGGCGGTTGCCGTGGTTGTCGGCAGCCCCGGCGAAGAGCTCCCAGGTCTCCGGATCGAGCGGGAAACCGGCCGCGGAGACCGGTGAGATGCCGATGATCGAGCGCACCCGCTCGGGCGCGTCGAGCAGCATGAGCTGCGCCGCCTTGCCGCCCATGGAGTGGCCGACCACCGAGAACGAGTCCCAGCCGAGGTCGTCGGCGACGGCGAGGGCGTCCGCCGCGACCTCCTCCATCGTGTACGCGCCGTCGGCGTCGATCGCCTCTCCGTAACCACGGCAGTCGAGGAAGGCGTAGGACCCGGCGTCGTCGTCGAGGTGGCTCCGCAGCGTCGCGAAGCTGGTCCGGTCGCCGAACCAGTTGTGGAGCACGAGCGCCCGGTGCGGGCCGCTGCCCTGTACGTCGTACGGAAGAACCTGGCCGGTCATCACGCCCCCTGGTCACGAGCTGTTGGGGCTGCGCGCCCGCCGCGAGCAGCCGACGACCGAGTGTGGCGAGCCGCCGCGCACCGGGTCAATGGGTCGGGGGGCCGGTTCACACGTTCGTACCTCCGGATGCGTGGGCCTCCCGGGCGGGAGCATGCTGGCTGTGTGACCTCGTACGGCGCGGCAGGTCCCGCCCCGTCGGCCGGGACCGGGACCCCGCCCCCGGGCTCCGGCGCCGACGGGTCGGCCCCCGACGCCCTCGCCCTCGTGCTCGCCGAGTCGATACTGCGCGCGGTGGAGGCGGTGGGCGGGTACGCGGGCGGGGTCTATCTCCAGTCCGGTACCCCGGGACTGCTGAGGCTCGCGGTGCTGGCGGGGCTGCCGGGCTCACTGTTCCGCCCGTGGTGGCGGATGCACGTGAACCGGCCGTTCCCCGTGGCGGAGGCCCATCGGTCCGGGCAGCCGGTCCACCTGGGGGACGTCGAGGAGGCCATGCGGCTGTTTCCCCAGATGGTGGCGAGCCTGCCGTTCCCCTTCGCGTCCCTGTACACGCCGGTCGTGAGCGGCCGCGAGCGGTACGGAGTCCTGGTGGTGATGCGGGCACCGACCCCGGGAGTACCGGTCGACGCCCGGGACCGGGGCCGGATGCTCCAGGAGGCACGGCGCCTCGGGGTGGCGCTGCGGAACCTCGAACAGGAGGGGACGCTGATCGAGTGGCCGGGCGAGCCGGTCTGTGTCCAGCTGCCCACCCTCGCCTCGCCGCCGGTGCGGATCGGCCACTTCGACTGGAACCTGGAGACCGGGGCCGTCACCGCGGACGCCGGGCTGCGGGCGATCCTCGGTGAGGCGACCCCCTTCCCCTGGACCGTCGAGGCGCTGACCTCTCGCCTGAGCCCCGAGGACGCCTACGCCCTGTGGGCGGTGGCCCGGCAGGCAGTCGGCTCGGGACGTCCCACCGCACGCAGGATCCGCCTGAAGGGACCCGACGGCGGGCTGCACCTGCTCGAGATCACCGCCCGCCAGGTGTCCGACCGCCATGACGGGAAGGTGCTGAGGGGCTCGCTCGTGGACCTCGGCACCGGCCTGGTGGGCTCGGACGCCACCGACCGGCTGCCGCGGGCGATCCTGGCGATCGACCGGCTCGGCCGGATCACGTACCTGAACGACGGGACGGAGTCGCTGCTCGGCATGCCCCGGGGTGCGCTGGCCGGGCGGCCGCTGTGGGAGGCCCTGCCGTGGTTCTCCCACCCCTACCACGAGGAACAGTTGCGCGGGGCGCTGCTCTCGGACCAGCCGATGCACTTCCTCGCCCACCCGGGGCGCGGCGAGTGGCTGTCGGTGTCCCTGTACCCGGGGCCCGAGGGCGTGACCATGGTGCTGGTCCCGGCGGGAGACCCCGCCCAGCGACTGCCGGAGGCGACGGGCGACGACACGCTCGCCTCCGCCGAGGGGCGCGCCGAGGCCCTCTACCGTCCGGTCGCGCTCGCCATCGCGCTCTCGGAGGCGGTGACGGCGCGCCAGGTGTCGGCCGTGGTCACCGAGGAGCTCCTGCCCGCGTTCGGCGGACGGCAGCTGGCCATCTATCTGCTGAGCGAGCGGCATCTCTACCTGGCCTGGGAGACCGGCTTCCCGCCGGGCTTCCTCGAACCCTTCGACGGGGTCGGTCTGGACGCACGGCTGCCCGGCGTGGAGACACTCACCACCGGCCGGCCGCTCTTCTTCGAGTCGATGGAGCAGCTGGGCACCGCGTATCCGGGGCTGCCGCTGGACGCGCACACGGGCGCGCGGGCGTTCCTGCCGCTGATCGCCTCGGGGCGGCCGGTGGGCTCGTGCATTCTCGGCTTCGACGGGCCGCGCGGGTTCACCGCGGAGGAGCGGACGGTCCTCACCGCGCTCGCGGGCCTGATCGCCCAGGCGCTCGAGCGGGCGCAGCGCTACGACTCGGAGTCCGCGCTCGCCCGGGGCCTCCAGGACGCGCTGCTCCCGCACCGGCTGCCGGTCCACGAGGGCGTGGACACGGTCGGCCGGTACCTGCCCGGCACCCAGGGCATGGACGTGGGCGGCGACTGGTACGACGTGATCGAGACGGGTGGTGCCCGCCTTGCCCTGGTCATCGGCGACGTACAGGGGCACGGGGTGGCCGCCGCCGCCACGATGGGCCAACTGCGCAGTGCCGTACGGGCCTACGCCCTGGCCGGACAGCGGCCGCAGGACGTCGTGCGGGGCACCAACCGGCTGCTGATCGACCTGGACCCCGGCCAGTTCGCCAGCTGCTGCTACGTCCTGCTCGACGCGGCGACGGGCGAGATGCACGCGGTCCGGGCCGGCCACCCGCAGCCCCTGCTCCGGCGCGCCGACGGCACCACGGAGGTCGTGGAGCTCGCCGGCGGCGTGGTCCTCGGCGTCGACAGCACGGCCACGTATCCGTTGACCCGGCTGCGCCTGGAGCCGGGTGACGTCTTCGCCCTGTTCACCGACGGCCTGGTGGAGAACCCGGGCACCGACATCGACGAGGGCATCGAGCGGCTGCGACGCACCTTCGCCGCCACGGGCACCGCACCCCTCGCCGACACGGCCGACCGTCTGATCCGCGAGGCCCGGCAGGCCCCCGACCGCCCGGACGACATCGCCCTGCTCCTCGCGGCGCGGTGGGGGCCGCACCACCAGGCGGGCTGACGCCGGCACCCGTTCGGTGCCGCTCACGGGGCCACCGTCGCCCGGCGGGGGGAGGCTGGGCGCATCGGGGGAAGACGTGGCAGGCCGTTCGAGGAGGACATGTGCAGCAGGACAAGCAGCCGGAGTACGGGCCCGTGGTGTTCCGCGACCGTTCCGCCGGGTTCGCCTTTCTGACCCGGTCCACGGCGACCAGCGACCAGACCATCGAGTGGGACGACGGCCACACGTACCCGGTGGTGGACGTCGAGATCTCCTCCGAGAGCCACCCCTTCTACACGGGCAAGGCGCGGACCGTGGACAGCGAGGGGCGGATCGCGAAGTTCGAGCGCCGCTACGGCGAGGAGAGCGGTTCATAACTGGCCAGGAGGTGGCCAGTTCACCTTCCAGGATGAGTGTCGTGACCACGGCGGGGCCTTCCCGCCCCGCCGTGGTCAGCTCACGCATCCACGGAAGGAACAGATCATGATCGTTGTCACCGGAGCGACCGGGAACGTCGGACGACTGCTCGTCGAGGCGCTGGCCGCGCAAGGCGAGGAGGTCACGGCGGTCAGCCGCCGCGCGCCGGAGGCTCCGCTGCCCGTGGGGGTACGGCACCGGGTCGCCGACCTGGCCGAACCGCGGGAGCTGAAGCCGGTGTTCGAGGGTGCCGACGCGGTGTTCCTGCTGGTCGCGGGGGTCGGCGCGGAGCTGGACGCCCGGGCGGTGGTCGGCGCGGCCGTGGCCGCCGGGGTGCGCCGGCTGGTCCTGCAGTCCTCTCAGCTCCTGGGCACCCGGCCGGATTCGGAGTCCCACGGTCCGTTGAAGGAGTTCGAGGCGGCGGTGCGGGAGTCCGGCCTGGAGTGGACGATTCTGCGGCCCTCCGGCTTCGCTTCCAACGCCTACGTGTGGGCGGATGCGGTGCGCACCGCGCGGACGATCGCCGCTCCCTTCGCCGATGTGGCGATGCCGGTCGTCGACCCGGCCGACATCGCCGACGTCGCGGCGGCCGCGCTCCGCGAGGACGGCCATGCGGGGCGTACCTACGTCCTGACGGGACCGGCGGCGGTCACCCCGCGCGAGCAGGCGGCGGCCGTGGCTCTGGCGGTGGACGCGCCGGTGCGGTTCGTGGCCCAGAGCCGGGCCGAGGCGCGTGCCCATCTCGTGCGGTTCCTGCCGGAGGTGGCCGTGGACGGGATGCTGGGCGTGCTGGGCGAGCCCACCCCCGAGGAGCAGCGGGTGAGCCCCGATGTGGAGCGGGTGCTCGGGCGGGCGGGGCGGCCCTTCTCGGCCTGGGCCGAGCGCAACGCGTGCGCCTTCGCGTGAGCCGGGCCCGCACGCCCGGGCGCCCGGGCTCCCTGCGGTTCGGGCGCCCGCGCGCCCGGGCCGTCACCGGCCGGACCTCACCTGAGCGGCCGGAAGAAGGTCCGCAGTTCCCCCGCGACCTGGTCGGGCTCCTCGTACGCCATGAAGTGGCCGCCGCGGCCGGGGGTCTGCCAGTGCCTCAGGTCGCGGAAGACGCGCTCGGCGAGGCTTCGGGGGTAGTCGGCGTAGGCGGGCTCGTGGCTGAGGGTGACGGCCGCCGGGACGTGGACCGGCGGCACGGTCGGGTTGTGGTGGTAGTCGTAGTACTGCCGGAAGGAGGAGCCGATCGTGCCGGTGGCCCAGTAGAGGGTGGCGACGGTCAGCAGGGTGTCGCGGTCCCAGCGCGACTCCAGGTCGCCGCCGCAGTCGCTCCAGTCGCGGTACTTGTCGGCGATCCAGGCGAGCAGCCCGGCCGGCGAGTCGCGCAGCGCGGCGGCGAGGGTGTCGGGGCGGGTGCACATGATCTCGCTGTAGCCCTGGTCGCCCTCTTCGTAGGCGGAGAGGGCGTCGAGATAGGTGCGTTCGCGGGTGGTCGGCGGCTGGGCGGCGAAGTCCGCGGAGACGACGGCGGAGGTGATGTGGACACCGGCGACCGCCTCGGGGTGGAGGGCGCCGAGCCACTGGGTGACACCGCCTCCGATGTCGCCGCCGAAGGCGCCGTACCGCTCGTGGCCGAGGACCTCGGTCATCAGGGTGTGCCAGGTCTCCGCGACGCCCTGCCGGGTGAACGGCCCGTCCGGCAGGTCCGAATGGAGGAACCCCGGCAGGGAGGGGACGACGACGTCGAAGGCGTCGGCCGGGTCGCCGCCGTGCGCGGCCGGGTCGGCGAGCCGTTCGGCGAGCGGGAGCATCTCCACGAAGCTGCTCGGCCAGCCGTGGGTGAGGACCAGCGGCAGCGGCGCGGGGCCGTCGGTCGCGCCTCGCCGCCTGGCGGGGAGATGGACGAAGTGAACGGCGCGGCCGGCGATGTCGGCGCGGAAGTGCGGGAAGGCGTTGAGGACGGCCTCGGCCTTGGCCCAGTCGAAACCGTCGGCCCAGTGGGCGACGACGTCGCGGAGCCAGCCGGGGTCGGTACCGGCCGCCCAGTAGGCGGAGTCGGACGGCTCGGTGAAGAGGGTGCGGGTGAGTCGCGCGCGCAGATCGCGCAGGACGTCCTCGGACACGGAGATCCGGAAGGGGGTGACGTTCATGGTTCCTTCGCTCGGGAGTGCTCGGCGGTACGGGCGCTCCCGGCGCGGGTCAGCGAGACGCCGCGAAGGGGAGGGCCCGTGCGGGGTACTGGTCGTCCATGGGGGCTCACCTCCCGATTCGGCGTGTTCTGCGACCGTGCTGTGCTCCGAACCTACCGGCAGCGGCTGGGCCGCGCATCCCGATAACCGCCGCCGTGCGCGGTGCGTCACGCGCGGCCGCCCCCGCGCCGGGTACGGCGTGGGGGCGGACCGAAGGTGCTCGGCGTCGGCCGTGCGGTCGGGTCAGGCCTTGACGACGCCCGACTTGGCGACCCGGACGCTGGCGCTGGTGGCGCCGGAGCGGGAGCCCAGCTTCTCGATCGCGTCGACGACGTCCTGGCCCTCGACGACCTCGCCGAAGACGACGTGCTTGTTGTCCAGCCAGTCGGTCACGATGGTGGTGATGAAGAACTGGGAGCCGTTGGTGTTGCGGCCCGCGTTCGCCATCGAGAGCAGGTACGGGCGGTCGTGCTTGAGGGTGAAGTTCTCGTCGGCGAACTTCTCGCCGTAGATGCTCTTGCCGCCGGTGCCGTTCTCGTTGGTGAAGTCACCGCCCTGGAGCATGAACTCGGGGATGACACGGTGGAACGGGGAGCCCTCGTAGCCGAAGCCGTGCTCGCCGGTGGCCAGCTCACGGAAGTTCCGCGCCGTCTTCGGGACGACGTCGTCGAAGAGCTTGAAGACGATGCGGCCCGCGGGCTCGTCGTTGATGGTGATGTCGAAGTAAACGTTGTCGCTCATGGGGACATCCTGTCATTCCCCCGGCACTCCTCGCGCACGGGCCGCCGCCTCTCGGGTGGTCGGCGCGCCGCGACCGGGGAACGGAGTCAGAGGAGGCCGCCGGCCTCGGGGGCGGGGACGTTGTCCTGGGCGCCCTCGACGGTCTCCTCCAGGACGGAGCCGACGCCCTGGTCCTCCTGGAGGAGGCCGGTGATGGCGTCGGCCGGACCGGGCTCCGCGGCGGACGCGTTCGGGGGCGGGGTGACGAGGGCCGTGACGACGCCCGCGGCGAGGGAGGCGATGGCGAGCATGCTGCGCTTCTTCATGGCCTGGTCAACTGCTGCGGGCCGATGAGGTTACGGCTCGGGCCGCGATTCCTGAGCGCATACTGAATCCCATCGGAATATGTGCAAATCAGGTGGAACCGTACAAGCGAGGCGGATGTCTTTCCCAGTGACACCACTGTCCCCATCAGCACGAGAAACCGGGGGACGCCATGCTTCACCGTCAGAGCCTCGCGGCCACGGCCGCCGGCATCCTTCTCGCCGCCGGGATCGGCGCCACGATCCCCGCGGGCGCCGGGGCCGCCCCCTCTCATCCGACGACCCCGCCGGCCACGGCCCAGGTCGTCAATGTGCGCTGGGGCGGGCATCCCACCTTCGACCGGCTCGTGATCGACGTACGGGGCACCCTGCCCCCGGTGAGCGTCAGGCAGGTCAAGGAGCTGCGTGCCGACGGCTCGGGCGACAAGGTCCCGCTCGCCGGGAAGTACTTCCTGGAGATCAGGCTCTCGCCCGCCGCCGCCCACGACGAGTCCGGTCAGTCCGTCTACAAGGGACCGCGACTCCTCAAGATCCATCTCCCCACGCTCAAGGGCGTCGCCCTCACCGGAGACTTCGAGGGCGTGGTCACCATCGGAGCGGCCTTGGACACCAAGCCCGTCCACAAGTCGTTCGTTCTGCACTCCCCCGAGCGTTTCGTGCTCGACATCGCCCACCCTCCGGTCGGCTGCCGGAGGTGAATCCGCCTCCCACCGGGTGGGGTCCGTCCGTGGCGGCGGCCCCCACCCCCGCGGTGCGCGCCCGTGGGGTCAGACCTCGGCCGCGGTCTCCACGTACACGGTCGTGCCCGTCCGCCGCGCCCGGTCGATCTCGGCGAGCCGCCGGAAGTTCTGAGGTGTCATCTCCCGCGCCCACTCGGCGAGGCTGCGCACCTGGTATTCGCTGTGCTCCTCGGGGTCGAGGACGACGGCGGCGATCTGCTCGTCGGTCAGCTCGCCGCCGTCGAAGATGAAGCCGATGTGGTTGGCCGGCCAGTGCTCGCCGCGGTCGGAGGTGAAGTGGGTGCCCAGCAGTCGCGGTTCACCCCGGTGGACGAGGCCGGTCTCCTCACGGCACTCCCGCACGGCCGTCTCCCAGGGGGTCTCCCCCGGGTCCATGTTCCCGCCGGGCCACTGCCAGAGCTCGGTCTCGTAGGTGGCGCGCAGCTGGAAGGGACGGCCCTGGGTGTCGGTGAAGTAGAGGCAGGCGTACGCGGTTGCTCGCGGCAGCGTCGCGATGTACTCGGCAGGTGGCAGCCAGGTGTGCGCCATGGGGGCTCTCTCTCGACGGAGCGGTGCGATCACCTCCCATCCAAGCGGTCCGCGCGGCCCCGCCGGGTGCCACGCGAGGGCATCACCGGATCGTGTGATCACCTCCTTTCAGGAGGCCGGGACGAGCCCCGTCTCGTGGCGACGCTCGGCGTCAGGCCCCGTCGGGGCCGGGGGGCTCGCGGTGCAGGCGGCGCTCGAGCAGGTGCTCGTGGACGAGGCGTCCGGCGAGGGCGCCTCCGTACACGACGAAGCCCACCCCCACCAGCCAGGACTGGAGGACGAGGACGGTGCCGAACTGTCCGTAGGTGACGGCGTTGGAGGCGATGAGCGGGGAGAAGACGAACTGGGAGAAGACCCGCAGGCCGAGGAGGCCCAGTGCGGTCAGTACGGCCCCCGGGAGGAGGGCGCGCCAGCGGATGCGGCCGCAGAGCAGGAAGCGCTGCGACCACCAGAAGAAGAGGAAGGTGCCGGTGAGGTCGCCGAGGGCGACGCCGAAGGTGATGCCGGCGGGTGAGTCCTCGGGGGCGGGGTGGGCGACGAAGAGGAGCAGGGCGACGACGAGGACCGCGAGCCAGACGACGTGGCGCCACATGGTGTGCCAGCGGGCGGTGGGCAGGTCCCAGGCCCGTTCGTAGCCGGTCTGGACGGCCGATCCGAAGGTCACGCCGAAGGCGGCGAGGGCGGCGAGACCGAAGGCGGTGGTGCGCTGGAGTGCCTGACCCGGCTGGCCGAAGAGGCGTTCGACCTCCTCCTGGGAGACCTCGGAGACGCCGAGGCCCTGGACGAGCCAGCGGGCGAAGCCCTGGCCGCTGGCGAGGTCGGCGGCGGCCACGACGATGAGGAGGGGGACGAGGGTGAGCAGGCTGAGGGCGGCGAACCCCATGGCGCGGTGCATGAGTTCCATCTGGCGTCCGCGGTACCACGCGAGCCCGACCGGTGAGGCGAGGACGCGTTCGTGGAGCCGGTGGAACCAGTGGCCGTGCTCGGCGGGGGCACCGTCGTGGGGCGCACCGGAAGTGGGGGGCATGCCTCGTCGAGTACCCCGTTTGCCGACCGAACCCGTCCGGCATGCCGCCGATCGGGTGCACCGCCGGGGTGGGCCTCAGGGGTGGAGGGGGCGGGCGGCGGGTCCCGGGCGGACGGTCACGTCGTGGGGAGTGAGGGTGAGGCGGTCCTCGCCGGAGCAGACGACCTCGACGCGCACCGGGGCGCCGCAGTCGGAGTGGCTGACGTCGAGGGCGGTGCCGTCGGGGTCGGCGGCGTGGGTGTCGCCCCACTGTTTGAGGGCGAGGAGGACGGGCCACAGGTCGCGGCCCTTGGCGGTGAGGCGGTATTCGGATCGGGTGCGGGCGCCGGGCTCGCGGTACGGCTCGACGCGCAGCACGCCGGCGGCGACGAGCTTGCGGAGCCGGTCGGCGAGGACGGCCTCGGAGAGCCCGAGGTGGCGGCGGAACTCGTCGTAGCGGCGCACTCCGTTGAAAGCGTCCCGCAGGATCAGCAGGGACCACTTCTCGCCCACGAGGTCGAGGGCGCGACGGACCGGGCAGTTCTCGGTGTCCATCTCCAGCCACTTCATCGTCACACTCTAGCCCGCTGACTTCGGCATTGACAGTCAGCTGATGACACGGCTAGCTTCGATCTTAAAAGTCAGATGTCGGCTGGTCGGGCCCCCGGATCGCGCGGAACGGGCCCCGTGCGGAGGGAAACAGCGATGGAGCGGTCACGGACGGTGCGGTGGCAGGACGCGGGGGCCACGGCGAGCGCGGCCGGGACGATGGCGGGCCTGGACTTCCTCCACGAGATCGTCGCCGGCCGGCTGCCGGGGGCGCCGATCGGCGCCCTGCTCGGCTTCGCGCTGGAGGAGGTCGAGCACGGCCGGGCCGTTTTCACCTTCGAGCCCGGCGAGGAGCATTACAACCCGATCGGCAGCGTCCACGGCGGGGTCTACGCGACGCTGCTCGACTCGGCGGCCGGCTGCGCGGTCCACACGACGCTCCCCCAGGGCATGGCGTACACCTCGCTCGACCTGTCGACCCGTTTCCTGCGGCCGATCACCATGGAGACGGGCAAGGTCCGTGCGATCGGCACGGTGCTCAGCCAGGGCCGCCGGACCGCGCTCGCCGAGGCCGGCCTCTACGACGCCCAGGACCGGCTGCTCGGCCACGCGACGAGCACCTGCATGATCTTCCCGACCGGCTGACGCCACACGGCGACAGGCGAAGTCTCCGTCAGCAACGGGTGCGTGTGCAGTGGTCCGGGGCCGGGTCGCACGCGGGGTACGGCTCGCCGGTGGCCTGGAGGGCGGCGCTCACCAGGGTGGCCAGCAGGTCGATGTCCGAGCCCATGTCCAGACGGACCGTCACCCAGCCGGACCCGGCCCGCAGTCGTAGCGCGCTCGATCCGAGGAGGGCCGGGCGAAGCCGGGCGATCATGGCACGGGTGAGGTGGACGTCCGCCTCGTGTTCGCCGTGGAAGTGCACGATCTCCTGCGTCGCGGTGCGCAGTCCGAGCTCGGCGCCGCAGGGTGCACGGTCGGCGATCAGCGAGGGCCAGCTCATCAGACGTTCACTGGCGTGCCTGGCTGTGTTCATACCGAGGAGCGTGCCGCGCCCCGGCGACCTGCACAAGCGCCCTGCGGAAAGAATCCCGCCGAGGCGCGGAACGGCCGATTTCCTTTACGGCGTCGGGCGTTCGCGGACCCGGGCCGCGAGCACCGCGACGTCGTCCTCCGCGGTGTGCGCGTCGAGCCGGCGCAGCACCTCGTCGACGACCGCCTCCGGGCCGGATCCGGGCGGAAGCCGCAGCCCGGCGAGCCTGGCGAGGGAGGCATCGATGTCCTCGCCACGCCGTTCGACCAGGCCGTCGGTGAAGAGCAGCAGGGTGTCGCCCGGGGTGAGGGTGCGGCCGACCGGTTCGTAGCCGCCGAGCCCCGTACCGAGCGGCGGGCCCACGGGGAGCTCCACCAGCCCGGCCGAACCGTCGGCGGCGAAGACGACCGGCGGCAGGTGCCCCGCGCTGGCGAAGGTCGCGGTGTGGCGCGCCGGGTCGACCTGGATCAGCAGGCAGGTCGCCGGGCGGCGGGCTTCGTCCTCGGCGACCACGGCGTCCAGCTGGCGCAGCACCCGGTGCGGCGGCAGATCGGTGCCGGCCACCTCGCGCAGCGCGCTGCGGTAGGCGTTCATGTCCACGGCGGCGGCCAGGCCGTGCCCCATCACGTCGCCGACCACGAGCAGGCTGCGGCCGAAGTGGAGCCGTACGGTCTCGAACCAGTCGCCGCCGACCAGCGTGCGCCGGCCGACCGGGAGATAGCGTCCGGCGATCTCCAGATTGGGATGCGGGCGGCCCGGCTCGGCGACCAGGGCCCGCTGCAGATGGAGGGCGGTGGCCTCGGTGGCGGCCACCCGGCGGGCGTGGCCGAGGTGGAGGGCGGCGAGCTGTGCCGCGTGGGCGACGACCGCGGTCTCGTGCTTGCCGAGGGCGCCGCGGCTCGGGGCCACCCGTACGCATCCCAGCTCCTCACCGTCCCGGGCCACCAGCGGAAACCTCACCACCTCCGGTGCGAGCGGGCCCTCCTGGCCGTCCGGGCCGTCGAGGAGCGCGGTGGCCCCGGCCGCGGCGGTCCGCAGCGGCGGGGCGCCCTCGGGCTGCCGGAGGTCGACGGCGGCCGCCTCGGCCACCCGGCGGACGAGGAAGCCGGCCAGCTCGGCACAGATGGTCCGCTCGTCGAGCGAGGTGCCGATCTCGGCCATCGCGTGCTCCAGGGCGTCGAGCCGGGCGAGGACGGCCGCGTACTCGTCCTCCGGCACGTCCCGCTCCCCTGCTCGCTCGGCCACCGCACCTCCACCGCCGTTCCCCGCTTTCCCATTCCATCAGCGGCCCGTCCGGTGCGCGCGCGACACCTCCCCGACCAGCGACGGGTCACCCTCCGTGAAGCCGGGGACCGGACCGGACCGCACCGTACCGTGCCGACCGGCTGCGCCGACGGCTGTTGCCGTGACGAGATCCTGGAGATGTGCCGCCGGGGCCGCCGCCGAGGCCCATGCGGCCCGCACGCCGGGTACGCTGCGGACTACTGGCCGGTAACTCACGCGTGCACTCCGGGGGACATCCATGACGACCGGGTACTTCAGCTCCGTCGACGAGGTGGCCGAGCGCCTCGCCGCCACCGGCTATCTGGCCTCGGCCGCCGTCGCCACCACGGTCTTCCTCGCCGACCGCCTGGGCAAGCCGCTGCTCGTCGAGGGGCCGGCCGGAGTCGGCAAGACGGAGCTCGCCAAGGCGGTCGCCGCGGTCACCGGGGCGAAGCTGGTCCGGCTCCAGTGCTACGAGGGCGTCGACGAGTCCCGCGCCCTCTACGAGTGGAACCACGCCAAGCAGCTCCTGCGGATCACCGCGGGCCGCGAAGAGAGCTGGGACGAGACCCGCACCGACATCTTCGGCGAGGAGTTCCTGCTCTCCCGCCCCCTGCTCACCGCGATCCGGTCCGACGAGCCGACCGTGCTGCTCGTCGACGAGACCGACAAGGCCGACGTCGAGGTCGAGGGCCTGCTCCTGGAGGTGCTCAGCGACTTCCAGGTGACCGTGCCCGAACTCGGCACCATCACCGCCACCCGCCGCCCCTTCGTCGTCCTCACCTCCAACGCCAGCCGCGAGCTCTCGGAGGCGCTGCGCCGCCGCTGTCTCTTCCTCCACATCGGTTTTCCGGAGGAGGAGTTGGAGCGCCGGATCGTCCGCGCCAAGGTGCCCGGCATCGACGAGGCCCTCGCCGCCTCGGTGGTCCGGGTGGTGGGCGCGCTCCGTGCGATGGACCTGCGCAAGGCGCCCTCGGTGGCGGAGACCGTCGACTGGGCCCGCACCCTGCTCGCGCTCGGCGCGGACACGCTCTCCGAGGAGGTCGTCCGCGACAGCCTGGGCGTGATCCTCAAGCACCAGGAGGACATCCGGCACGCGGCGGCCAAGCTCGACCTGGACGCCGTGTGACCGCCCGCCCCGAGCCCGCACCGCCGCACCCGGGTCCGTACCCGCCGGGCGAGCGGGTCACCGGCCTCGTACGGGCGCTGCGGGCCCACGGCCTCGGGATCGGCACGGGTGAGACCGTCGACGCGGGCCTCGCCCTGGCGGCGGTCGGCTTCGACGACCGGGAGCGGATGCGCGCGGCCCTGGCCGCGACACTGCTGCACGGCGAGGGACAGCGGCAGGTGTTCGACCGTGTCTTCGACCTCTACTTCCCGCTCGTCGAGGGGCGGGAGGAGGAGCCGGGCCCGGGGAGCGACGACGAGCCGGCCGACCCGGCCGCGGAGCCCGCCCGGCTGCGCGACCGTCTCGCCGCCGCGCTCGCCGCCGGCGACGGCACGGCGCTGAACGTGCTGGCAGGCGAGGCCGTGGGCACGCTCGGCGGATACGGTGCGTCGCCCGGGTCGGATGGCTGGTCCTCGTACCGGACGCTGTCCCGGCTGCGACCCGAGACGCTGCTCGCCCGGATCCGGGCGACGCTACGGGAGGGCGGCGGAGGGGAACCGGAGTTCGCCGACCGGCTGACCGACGACGAGATCCGGCGCCGGATCGAGGACTTCCGCGAGCGGGTACGGACCGAGGCGCGCCGCCGGGTGGCCCAGCGGCAGGGTCGCGACCAGGTGGCGCGCCGGGCGGTCGCCACGACCCCGGACCGGGTCGACTTCCTGCTGGCCGGGCGGGCACAGCTGGACGAGCTCCGGCGTACGGTACGGCCGCTGGCGCGGCGGCTGGCCACCCGGCTCGCGGCGCGGCGCCGCCGGGCCGCGCGCGGGGAGATCGATCTGCGGCGCACCCTGCGGCGCTCGCTGTCGACGGGCGGCGTGCCCGTGCGGCCGGTGCTGCGGCGGCGGCGTCCGGGGCGGCCCGAGCTGGTGCTGCTGTGCGACGTCTCGGGTTCGGTGGCCGGCTTCGCGCACTTCACGATGCTGCTGGTGCAGGCGCTGCACGACCAGTTCAGCCGGGTGCGGGTGTTCGCGTTCGTCAACCGGGTGGACGAGGTGACGGACCTGGTGGCCCGTGGCCGTGCGGATCCGGCCGGGCTCGGCGAGCGGATCCTGGCCGAGGCGACGCTGACCGGCTGGCACGGGCAGAGCGACTACGGGACGGCGCTCGGCGAGTTCACCGAGCGGTACCTGGACGCGCTCGGCCCCCGCAGCGTGGCGTTCGTGCTCGGCGACGCCCGTACCAACAACAGCGACCCCAATCTCGCGGCGCTGAGGCTCATCGCGGACCGGGCCCGCCGGGTGTACTGGCTGAACCCGGAGCAGCCCGCGCTCTGGTCGACCGGCGACTCGGTCGCCCACGCGTACGCGGAGCTGGTCGAGATGCGTCCCTGCCGCAACGCACGGCAGCTCGGGGAGCTCATCGCCCGTCTCCTCCCGGTCTGAGCCGGCCCGAAGGCAACCGGAGCGGTCCCCACCGCTCACCAGGTAGCGTGGCCGCATGGAACTCATCGGTGAGATCACGGCCGGCCGCCCCCTGCTCGTCCTCGCGGTCAAGGAGGAGGCCCAGCACCTCGACACGGACCTGCCGGTGCTGCTCACGGGCATGGGGAAGGTCAACGCGGCGACGGCACTCGCGACGGTCCTCGCCCGCGGGCCGCGGCCCTCCGGAATCGTCAACCTGGGCACGGCGGGCGCGCTGCGCACCGGCTGGACCGGCACCCACGTCGTCGGCACGGTGATCCAGCACGACCTCGACGGCGAACTGCTCGCCTCCCTCACCGGCGAGACGTACGGGGCTCCGCTCACCCTGCCGGACGGCGGCGACGTGGTCCTCGCGACCGGTGACGCGTTCATCTCCGACGACGTGGCGCGGGAGCGGCTCGCGGCCCGGGCCGCCCTGGTGGACATGGAGGGTTACGCGCTGGCGAGCGCGGCCGGTCTCGCCGGGGTGCCGCTGCGCATCGTCAAGCACGTCAGCGACGAGGCGGGCGAGGGCGCGGCCCGCAGCTGGCGCGAGTCGGTGGCCGAGTGCGCACGGGCGCTCGCCGACTGGGCGGCGGCGAACACGCCGTACCGCTCCTGATCCGGACGCCCGCCGGACGGCCCCGCCTTGACATTCCCGAACGCCCTCCGGACGGCCGCACCTTGACATTCCGGAACCGCGCCTGCCTAAGCTGAGGCATTCCCTTTCCGGATCCTGGAGGCCCCCGTGCACGCACCGACCGCCGCGCCGCGTCGCGGCCGTGGTGAGGTGTGGTCGGAGGCCCTGCTGTGCTGCCGGCGGCATGTGGACTTCTGCCGCACCGCCTCCGCGATCTGTCCTTCCGCGCACCGCTGAATTCCGCCCCGTCGCCGCGCCCGAGCGCGGCCTCGGGCCGGCGCGTGCCGTCACGGCCGCGCGCCGCCGTGTTCCGCCGTGTATTTTCCGGAAGGACCTCCCATGCCTCACCCTGCCCTGCACCTGGCCGTCGAGATCGACGGCGACGGTGCCCATCCGGCCGCCTGGCGCCGTGCCGCGCACGCGCCCGGTGAACTGCTGACGCCCCGTCGGGTCGCCAAGGTCGCGGCCGTCGCCGAGAACGCCGGCTTCACCCTGGTCACCCTGGACGACTCCGTGCTGCCGCCGGACTCCGCCGCCGCGGGCGGTCCCGCCGGGCGGCTCGGGGCCGTGGAGCGGGCCGCGTTCATCGCCGCGTCCACGAGCGTGATCGGGGTGGCGCCGGTGGTGGGGACCACGTACGCCGAGCCGTTCCACGTCTCCACCCGGATCGCCTCGCTCGACCATGTCTCCGTCGGCCGGGCCGGCTGGGTCGTGGGAGTCGAGGAGAGCGCCGGGGCCGCCCGTGCCTGGGGCAGGCCCCGCGTCGAGGGCGAGGCCGCGCTGCGCCGCGAGGCTCGCGACGGGCTGCGGGTGGCGCGGGACCTGTGGGACTCGTGGGAGGACGACGCCGTCGTCAGGTCGGTCGCCACGAGCCGCTACCTCGACGGCGAACGGCTGCACTACATCGACTTCGAGGGAGAGACCTACCGTGTGAAGGGCCCGGCGATCGTGCCCCGCCCGCCGCAGGGCAGGCCCGTGGTCCTCGCCCCCGCCGGACTCGTCCCCGCGGAGTTGCCCGACATCGCGCTGGTCGAGGGCGACTCCCCCGCGCGCCTCGGCGAGGCGGCGGCCGCCTCCGGCGCGCCGCTCGCGTTCGCCGAGATCGAGGTGGCCCTGGACACCCCGGCCGAGTCCGCCGAGGAGCGGATCGCGGACCTGGGGCGCTTCGCGCCGTGGGAGACCACACCGGGCCGACTGCGCTACACCGGCTCCGCGCAGGGATTCGCCGCGCTCCTTGAGGAGTTGAGCGCCCTGGTCGACGGCGTGCGGCTGCACCCGCTGGTCCTGGACGAGGACCTGTCGGTGCTCTCCCGGCTCGTCCTGCCCGAGCTGCTCGTACGGCGGGTGGCCGCGCGGCCGCTGCCCGGCACCACGCTCCGTACCACCCTCGGACTCCCCCGCCCGGAGAACCGTTTCACCACAGCCGGAAGCGCCACCACGCGAAGCACCGCCCTCACCAGCGCAGCCACCGCCACCGCCACCCAGGAGGGGACCCGATGACCGGCACCGACCCGCACGACGTCCCCCGCCCCGACGCCCAGCTGCACTTCGGCGTCTTCTTCCAGGGCGTGAACCACTGGACCGTCTGGTCCGACCCGGCGAGCGGCTCCCAGCTCGACCCGGCCTCCTTCCGCAAGGTCGCCCAGACCGCCGAACGCGGCCTGTTCGACGCCTTCTTCCTCGGCGACGGCCTGCGGCTGCGCGAGACCGACGGACGGATCCACGAACTGGACGTCGCCGGACGCCCCGACTCGCTCGCCCAGCTCTCGGCGCTCGCGGCCGTCACCCACCGGATCGGCCTGGTGTCCACCTCCAACACGACCTTCAACGAACCGGGGGATCTCGCCCGCCGCCTGGCCAGCCTCGACCTGCTCTCCCAGGGCCGGGCCGGCTGGAACGTGGTGACCACCGACAACGCCTGGACCGGCGCCAACTTCCGGCGCGGCGGCTTCCTCGACCACGCCGACCGCTACCGGAGGGCGGAGGAGTTCCTGCACCTCGCCCGCGCGATCTGGGACGGCTGGGCGGACGGCGCGGTGAACGGGACGGCCGAGGCCCGCACCTGGTCCGTGCCGGGCACGATCGGCCGGGTGCGGGCGGCGGGTCCGCAGTTCGACGTCGACCTGGTGCCGACCCTGCCGCGCAGCCCCCAGGGGCACCCGGTGATCTTCCAGGCGGGCGACTCGCCGGACGGCCGGGACTTCGCGGCGCGCAACGCGGACGTCGTCTTCTCCGCCCACGGCCAGGACTTCGACGACGCGCTCGCCTTCGCCGAGGACCTCCGGCGCCGGCTGCGCGCGGCGGGGCGGCCGGAGGACGCGCTGCGGATCCTGCCGGGTACGGAGATCGTCATCGGCGCGACGGAGAAGGAGGCGGAGGAGAAGGCCCGCTGGGTGCGGCTCGAACAGGTCACTCCGGCGACCGCCCTCGCCATCGCGGGCCGGCTGTGGAACCGCGATCTGTCGGAGCGCGACGCGGACGGGCCGCTGCCCGCCGAGGACCCGGTGGTGGAGGAGAACACCGGTGCGTTCGGCTCCGCGCGGATCGCCGATCCGCGGGCGGTGGCCGCCGAGTGGCGGGCGAAGGCGGAGGCCAACGGCTGGTCGCTGCGGGAGGCGGTGATCGAGCTGGGCCCGCAGCGCGGGCACGTGGGCACGCCGTCCGGTCTCGCCGAGAAGTTCGTCCGCTTCGTGCGGCACGGGGCGCTCGACGGGTTCAACATCTCGCCGTATCTGATCCCGGACGGCCTGGACGACATCGTGGACCTGCTGATCCCCGAGCTCCAGGAGCGCGGGGCGTACCGGACGGCGTACACGGGCACGACCCTGCGCGAGCATCTCGGCCTGCCCGTGCCGGCCTGATGTGCCGAGCCGGAGGGGGACCGGGCGCGTAGCCCGGTCCCCCAAGGGCACTCAGCCCAGCGGCAGTTCGAGCACCGCGCCGCCGTCCTCGCCCCCGGACGAGGAGACGACGGTCTGCGTCCACACCACCGACACGTCCCCGTACAGCGGGTCCTTGCTGTCGATGACCAGCATCAGGCGGTGGCCCGCGGGGATGTCGTACGCGGCCGCCTGCAGCTCCCAGGAGACCTCGCGGTCCTCGCCCGGGGTCAGACCCTCGACGTTGAGCGGCTCATGGGTGATGATCCGCGCGGTGTCGTCCTCGGCGACGTCGAAGAGGTGGGCGATCAGGGTCGCCGACGCCACCGTGGAGCGGACGGTCAGCCGCAGCCTCGGGATGCCGCGCACCCGGCGGGCGGCCGTGCCGCTCGGGGGCACCGTGAGCGGCTCCGTCGTCCAGACCAGGGCGTGCGTGCGGTCGATCTTCCGGGTGTCGTAGATCTTCGGATTGCCGAACCACTCCGCCCGGCCGGTCTCCATGATCTTGTCCATGGCCATGGCCTCGGTGTCGACGCCCGCGATGAAGGCGCGCTCCCAGCCCTCCGCCGCCGGGGCGGCCGGGACCAGCCCGCCGTCGGTACCGCCCCCGCCGCCGCCCGTGAGGGCGAGGAACTCGACGGCGGTGGTGATCTCGCTCCAGTCGGCGCTGGTCTCGCGCAGGGCCGGTTCGACGATCTCGTTCTCGCCGGTGGGCTGCCCGGTCTCCGGGTCGCGTACGGGGACCGTGCGGTAGGTGAACATGACCTGGTTGCTGATCGCGGGCCAGTCCTCCACCCCGTTCCGCTCGCCCTTGAGGTGGTGGTCGAGCCAGGCGTACGCCTCCTGCATCGGGATGTTGACGTCGCCGGGCCTCGCAGGCGGGGCGACGAGTCCGCGGCCCTCGGGGACGGCGTGGTCGCCGATCCACATGTTGAGCCGCTTGGGGACGTCCAGCGCGTCGAAGGTCCGCAGGACCTGGTTGGCCGCGAACAGGCCCTCGTGCCAGGTGTTGGAGAAGAAGGTCGGTGTCCCCTTCTCGTTGGTCAGGGTGAGGTACGACTCGGGGGCGCGCCGGGTGCCCCAGGCGACCACGGTGTCCATGTTCCGGCCTGCCTGGAAGTCCGCGAGGATGCCGCGGTTGCGCTCGCCGAACTTGTCCTCGACCGTCCCGCCGGTCAGCGCGAGCAGGGCGTTGACGGCGGCGATGTGGCGCACGCCGTTGTCGTAGAGGCAGGTGGCGAGGTTGCCCCAGGTGCTGAGGGCGACGACGGCCTGGACCCGGTCGTCGTGGGCGGCCACGAGCTGGCTGATGCCGGAGCCGTAGGACTCGCCGAGGAAGCCGATGGCGCTCGGCCCGAAGCGCTCGACGGCGAAGTCGACGACGGCCGAGCCGTCGGCCCAGTCGTCGGGGCCCGCGACGTCGATGAAGCCCGGGGAGGTCGACGGCAGGCCCCTGATGCCCAGGCCCCGGGGGGTGTAGGCGACGACGTGGTAGCCCTTGGCCGCGAGGGTGAGGTACGCGTACATGAAGGGCGCCCAGCCGAAGGGCTGCCAGCCGGCCGGGAGGACGACGAGTGGGTGCGCGCCGGGGGCGAGCTGCCGGAGGGTGAAGGCGGAGAGCCGGATGTCGTCGGTGGTCTCGATGCGTGGGAAGCCGGGCAGGGCGATCCCGCGGACCTGCGTGACGAGCTCGGCGAGTTCGTCGGGGAGCAGGTCGGTGCGCCCGTCGGGTTCCATCGCCGCGGTCAGGGTCTGGCCGAGGCGGACGGCGTCGGGGTCGACCGTCCCGTCCGGGGCCCACAGGCCACGTGCGGCGACGCGGGCGACGTCGGCCTCCGTGACGGCTTCGGTGATGAACGAGCTGAAGGTGTTGTCCTCGGGCACGTGCACCCGTTCCTCTCGTTGGTCCGGCAGTTCCGTGCGCGGCGCGTCCGCATTGCGGACGGTTGACGCATGGTCAGCAAGCCTGGCCCATTGCGGACAGAGTCACCAGAGAGCGCATGAAGGGCGCGTGAGACACCCAACCGGGACACCGGAGACACCGGTCGCCCGGTTTCCCACGTTTGAGGACGGCCCGGCCCGTCAGGGCTGTGCCGCCGGGAGGGGTGCGCCGCGCTCGACGGCCGGTTCCTGTGGTCGTACGACGAGCAGCGCGGCCACGTCGTCGTCGAGGTCGCCCGCACCGTAGGCGGCGAGGTCCCGGTGGAGCAGCGACAGCACCCGGTCCCCCGGCTCGTCCGCCCAGGCGCCGAGCCGCTCCTCCAGCGGGTAGAAACGGCCGGCCCAGTCGCGGGTCTCGCTCACCCCGTCGGTGAACAGCAGCAGCCGGTCGCCCGGGCTGAACGGCACCTCCTCGATGCGGTGCCGGGAGGCGCACAGACCCGCGAGGTTGACCGGCAGGGACGGGTCGGTGAAGTCCACCGTGCGCACCCGGCCGTCGTGTTCGAGCAGCGGGGCCGGGTGACCGCAGCTGAGGAGCCGTACGACGTCCCGGTCGTCGGGGAGTTCGATGAGCAGGACGGTGGCGAAGCGCTCGGCGGCGTCGGAGTCCGGGTCCCAGGCCCC
Source organism: Streptomyces sp. NPDC085481 (assembly GCF_044541845.1). Taxonomy (NCBI): domain Bacteria; kingdom Bacillati; phylum Actinomycetota; class Actinomycetes; order Kitasatosporales; family Streptomycetaceae; genus Streptomyces; species Streptomyces sp. NPDC085481. Next base: position 121,282 of record NZ_JBITTJ010000008.1, on the reverse strand, counting down.
GTACCGCTGCAGGCCCTCTTCGAGCCGGTCGGCGAGTTCGGCGAGGTCGGTCGCGTCGGTGACGGCGGCGCGGTAGGCGCCGAGCAGCACGGAGGCCGTCTCCACGGCGCCGAGCCCCTTGCCCTGGACGTCGCCGAGCATCACGCGGACGGCGCCGGGGATCCGTACGGCCTCGTAGAAGTCGCCGCCGATGCGGGCCTTGGCGGCGGCCGCGAGGTAGAGGAGGTGGAGTTCGACGCGGCCGAGCCGGGGCGCCAGCGGGCGGAGCACCACGCGCTGGACGACCTCGGCGACGGCCATGACGTCGCGCATGTCGCGCTCGTAGCTGGTGCGGACCCGGCTGACCCAGACGGCCGCGGCGATGACGGCGGCGAGGACCAGCTCGGCGGCGACGATGTCCTGGACCGAGTCGCCCTGCGCGAGGGCCAGGCCGAGCCGCAGCGCCATGGCGAGCAGGCCGATGGCGATGGTGCCGCGCACGCTCCAGGTGACGGCGGCGAGCGCGGGACCGATGACGAGGAGCCGGTCGAAGTGCTGCCCCTGCGAGGTGACGAGGTCGACGACCACCACGAGGGCGAGGGCCAGGAAGGGCAGCGCGAGGCCGAGGTTGAGCTGGGTGCGCTTTCCCCGCGCGGAGGGAGCGCGATGACCACCGGTGGGCATTGCATGATCGTACGTAGCGGCCGGGCGTGGAGCCCGGCGTTACGGCGCCGCTGGCGTGTCCGCGGCCGGCCGCCGGTGCGGGCCCGGCAGGCCGAGGGCGGCCGGGACGGCCAGCGCGGCGACGGCGGCGAGCGCGGGCAGGGCGCTGCCCGAGGCGATGAGCAGGGAGGCGAGGGCGACGCCGAGGACGGGGCCGGTGTTCATCGCGGTCTGCTGCAGTCCTCCGGCGACACCGGCGTGTTCCTCCGCCGCCCGGTGGACGACGACGGAGGTCGCCGTCACCATCACCGTCCCGAACCCGGCGCCGATCAGCGCCGCCGAGCCGCAGGTCGCGAGCGCGGAGCCGGTCACGGCGGGCCACCCGAGCAGCCCCACGCCCGCCGCCGTGAGCACGGCTCCGGCCGTGGCCGTGGTCCGCGCGCCGATACGCCGCTGGAGTACGGCGGCGACCGGCGCCCCGAGGACCATGAGCAGGGCGAGGGGAACCATCCGCAGGGCGGTGTGCACCGGGTCGAGGCCGAGGATGTCCTGGAGGAGGTAGGTGGCGGTGAACAGGGTGCCGGACAGGGCGGCCGACACGGCGAGCAGGGCGGCGAGTCCGGCGGCGACGGGTCCCCGCCGCAGCAGCCCCGCCGGGAGCAGAGGGTGCGGGGCGCGCCGCTCGTGCCGTACGAGGAGGAGGGCGGCGACCGCGGCGGCGGCGAGGGCGGCCGGGGTGCCGGTGACGAGCCCGTGGACGAGGCAGGCGAGCGCGAGGCCGAGGAGGCAGGCGCCGGGCAGGTCCAGGGCGCCGGGTCCGGCGGGCGCGGTGCGGCGCGGTGCGGGTATCGCCAGGCAGAGCAGGGCGATGGCCAGGGTGGGCGGCACGCCGATCAGGAACACCGCCCGCCAGCCGTAGGCCCCGACCAGGGCGCCGCCGACGAGCGGACCGGCAGCGGCGGCGAGGCCGATCGCGCTGGTGCGCAGGGCGACGGGCATCCCGAGCCGCTCCGGCGGATAGGCGGCCCGCAGCATCCCGAGCGTGGCGGGCTGGAGCAGCGCACCGGCCACCCCCTGCAGCACGCGCAGTCCGATCACCCAGCCGACGCCGGGCGCGAGGGCGATCCCGGCGGAGGCCACGGCGAAGCCGAGGGCGCCGAGGGCGAAGACCCGGCGGTGCCCGAACCGGTCGCCGAGCCGCCCCGAGAACACCAGGAGGCTCGCGACGGCGACCAGATAGCCGGTGCTGGTCCACTGCACCTGCCCGACCTCGGCGCCGAGATCGCGCTGGAGCAGGGGCTGGGCGATGGTCAGGACGGTGCCGTCGAGGGCGACGACGGCGGCACCGACGACGCTGCACGCGAGGGCGAGGGCCCGGTGCAGCCGCTCGGGGCCTTCCGGACGTGCGACTGCGGCCTTCTCGTCCGTGAGCCGCCCGCTCATCGGCCGTCCTCCGCCGACCCGAGGTGCGCCCGCAGGGCGGCGGCGAGCAGCGGCTCCACGTCGTCCGCTCCCGTGGCGAGCCGCAGGCTGCCCCAGCGCCAGAGCTGGGCGATGCCGTGCAGGTTGGCCCACAGGGCGCCGGCGGCCGTGGCGGGGTCGGCGTCCGGGCGGACCCGGGCTACCAGGGCGGCGAGGCGGCCGAAGAGCGGGAGGCTCGTGTCGCGCAGGCCGAGACGGCCGCTCTCCAGGAGGTCGTGGCGGAACATCAGCTCGTACATCCCGCTGTGGGTCCGCGCGAAGTCGAGGTAGCCGCGGGCCAGGGCCTCGATGCGGGCGCGGGGGTCGGTGCACTCTCCCCCGGCCGCCTCGCCCGCGCCCGCCTCGCCCGCGCCCGCCTCGCTCCGGGCCTCCTCGTCCGCGCCTGCCGCGTCCGCTTCGGCCGCGTCCGCTTCGGCCGTCCGTGCGGCGAGCTCTCGGAAGCCCTCCCGGGCGATGGCCGAGAGCAGGTCGAGGTGGGTCGGGAAGTGGCGGCGCGGGGCGCCGTGGGAGACGCCGGCACGGCGGGCGATCTCGCGGAGCGAGAGGGCCTGGACGCCCTCGCCGTCGACGAGCTCGACGCCGGCACGGACGAGTCGGTCGTGCAGTCCGGCTTCGGGGAGCTGGGGTTCTGTGGGCATGACCCCGTTCTAGTCGATCTTCGTAGACACTGTCTACCCTTTTCGTAGACGGTGTCTACGAAGATCGGCGGCGGTGTCCGTTAGACTGATGGGCAGCGAAGGGGAGTAGCCCTGCGAACCGGTCGTCGACACACTGGAACCCCCGGGTTCCCGGTGACCGGGCCCAAGCGGAAGCGCGGGCGGGCGAGACCTTCGGCCAGGCATCAACGCCGCGTCCGCACCTGTGGGCGTGGTTCGTCATGCCGGGCCGAGTGGTCCTCCCGTCGCCCACCGAGGTGCCGTGTCGATCCCGGGCCCGGTCCCAGCAGAGAGCACCCGGTATGCACCTCGACCCCTTGGCGATCCTCACCGCCTTCGGGCTGATCTTCCTCGCCGAACTTCCCGACAAGACGATGTTCGCGTCCCTCGCCATGGGCACGCGCATGCGTCCGCTGTACGTCTGGTTCGGCACCTCGACCGCGTTCGTCGTCCACGTGGCGATCGCCGTCGGCGCCGGCAGCCTGATCGGACTCCTGCCCGACTGGATCGTCAAGCTCGTCTCGGCCCTGCTGTTCGCCTTCGGCGCGTTCATGCTGCTGCGCGGCGGGGGCGACGACGACGAGGACGCCGCGGGCGGCAGGACCGTGACCGGCTTCTGGCCCGTCTACTCCACCGCCTTCATGGCCGTGTTCATCAGCGAGTGGGGCGACCTGACCCAGATCACCACGGCCAACCTCGCCGCCACCAACGGCACCTGGTCGACCGCGATCGGCTCCGCCGCCGCCCTCATGAGCGTCTCGGCACTCGCCCTCGTCGCGGGCCGCTTCATCGCCAAGCGCGTCCCGCTCAAGACGGTGCAGCGGATCGGCGGCCTGTGCATGGCGGCCCTCGCGATCTGGTCCCTGGTGGAGATCTTCGCCGGCTGACCACCGGGTGGGCGCGCAGGGCGGCGAGTCATCCCTTGCTGAAGGTGTGAATCACTGCTTCACTTCTTCCATGCCGTACCGACGCACGCCCGCCGTCCAGGCCCGCCTCGACGCACAGCGCATCGCCGTGGTCGAGGCGGGCCTCGGGCTGCTCGCCGAGCACGGGTACGCCGGCTGCACGGTGGCCGCCGTCGCCGCGCGCGCGGGGATCGCCACCGGCAGCGTGTACCGCCATTTCCCCAGCAAGGCCGAGCTCTCCGTCGAGCTGTTCCGCACGGTCGTCGGGCGCGAGGTCGCCGCCGTCTCGGAGGCCGCGGCGATGCCCGCGCACCGGACGGCAGCCGAGCGCGTCGTCGCCGTCATAGAGACCTTCGCGAGCCGCGCCCTGAAGTCGCCGCGACTCGCCTACGCGCTGCTCGCCGAGCCGGTCGACCCGGCCGTCGACGCCGAACGGCTGGTCTTCCGGCGCGCGTTCCGCGATGTCTTCGCCGAGCGCATCGCCGCCGGCGTCCGCAGCGGCGAACTCCCGCCCCAGGACGCCCCGCTCACCGCCTCCGCGCTCGTCGGCGCGGGCGCGGAGGCGCTGATCGGCCCGCTGACGGAAGGGTCCGTCGGACCCGGCACCGTCCCCGCCCTGGTCACCTTCACCCTGCGAGCCCTGGGAGTTCCCGATGCCGACCACGCATGAGGTCACCAACCAAGTTCCGCCGCTCACCGGTTACGACGTCTCGGCCGACCCGGCGCTCCTGGAGGCGCTGCGCCGCGAGGGCGCCGGCTGGGCGGAGGCCGACGTCCGCGAGCTGGGGGTGATGGCGGGCGGCCTGCAGGCACAGGAGTGGGGGCGGCTCGCGGAGCGGCACTCCCCGGTGCTGCACACCCACGACCGGTACGGCCACCGGATCGACGAGGTCGAGTTCCACCCGTACTGGCACGAGCTGATGACCGTGGCCGTCCGGCACGGACTGCACGGCGCGCCCTGGAGCGACGGCCGGACGGGCGCCCATGTCGCACGTGCCGCGAAGGTGTTCGTGTGGGGGCAGGCCGATCCGGGACACCTGTGCCCCGTCTCGATGACCTACGCGGCGGTACCGGCGCTGCGCGCCGAGCCCGGGCTGGCCGCGGTGTACGAGCCGCTGCTGACCTCCCCGTACTACGACTTCGGGCTGCGGGTGCCGACGGAGAAGCGCGGGATCATCGCCGGGATGTCGATGACCGAGAAGCAGGGCGGCTCGGACGTCCGCGCCAACACCACGCGCGCGGTCCCGACCGGCGAGGCCGGTCTGTACGCGCTGACCGGGCACAAGTGGTTCACCTCTGCGCCCATGTCGGACGTCTTCCTCACCCTCGCCCAGGCGCCCGGCGGGCTGTCCTGCTTCCTCGTGCCGCGCGTGCTGCCGGACGGCTCGCGCAACCCGATCCGCCTCCAGCGCCTGAAGGACAAGCTCGGCAACCGGTCCAACGCCTCCAGTGAGATCGAGTACGAGGGTGCCCTCGGCCGGCTCGTCGGCGAGGAGGGCCGGGGGGTCGCCACCATCATCCGGATGGTGAACATGACCCGGCTCGACTGCGCCGTCAGCTCGGCGTCCGGGATGCGCCAGGGCCTCGTCCAGGCCGTCCACCACGCCACGCACCGCAGCGCGTTCGGCGCGCGTCTGGCCGACCAGCCCCTGATGACCAACGTGCTGGCCGACCTGGCCGTCGAGGCGGAGGCGGCGACGATCGCCGCGCTGCGCCTCGCGGGCGCCGTGGACCGGGCGGCCGCCGGGGACGCCGAGGAGGAGCAGCTGCGCCGGCTCGGCCTCGCGGTCACCAAGTACTGGGTCTGCAAGCGGGCCCCCGTCCACGCGGCCGAGGCCCTGGAGTGCCTGGGCGGCAACGGCTACGTCGAGGACTCGGGGCTCCCCCGGCTCTACCGCGAGTCGCCGCTCCCCTCCATCTGGGAAGGCTCGGGCAACGTGGCCGCGCTCGACGTGCTGCGCGCGATGGCCCGTCAGCCCCAGGCGGTCGAGGCCTTCTTCGCCGAGGTCGACCGCGCGGCGGGCGCCGACCGCCGCCTGGACGCGGCGGTGGTCCGGCTGCGCAAGGACCTCGCCGGCCTCGGCGACCCGGACACCCTCCAGTACCGCGCCCGCCGGCTGGTCGAGCAGCTCGCCCTGGTCCTCCAGGGCTCGCTCCTCGTCCGTCACGGCCACCCGGCCGTCGCCGACGCCTTCTGCGCCTCCCGACTGGACGGCGACTGGGGCATCGCCTTCGGCACCCTCCCGCCCGGCCTGGACACGGCGACGATCGTCGAGCGAGGCGCGCCGGGCTTCCCGGCCTCGTAGCCGGGGCCGGGGCGCCAGCGTGCGAGGCTGGTGAGGCACGTCCATCCCTCAGGCGAGACGGAGGCCTTGGTGAGCACCGGACCGATCGACGAGGAGATCCGCGCGGAGCTCGACCGGCGCGCGGAGCGGACGGCCGCACAGGTGGTCGCCTGGCGCCACCACCTGCACCGCCATCCGGAGCTGCCCAACCGTGAGGAGAAGACGGCCGCGTTCGTGGCGGACCTCCTGCGCTCGCTCGGTCTGGACGAGGTGCGCACCGGGATCGCGGGACACGGCGTGGTGGGAGTCCTGAGGGGTGGGCTGCCGGGCGCGCGGACGGTGGCCCTGCGGGCCGACATCGACGCACTGCCGGTGCAGGACCTGTGCGGGGCGGCGTTCGCGTCCGAGACGGTCGACGCCGACTATCCGGGCGGCCCGTTCCCGGTCTCGCACGCCTGCGGGCACGACTGTCACACCGCGATGCTGATGGGCGCGGCGAGCGTCCTCGCCGGGGCGCGCGAACGGCTGCCCGGAAAGGTGTTGTTCGTCTTCCAGCCGGCCGAGGAGGGACCGCCGGTCGCCGAGGCCGGCGGGGCCCGGGCCATGGTCGCCGCGGGCGCCTTCGCGGCGCCGGTGCCGACGATGGTGTTCGGCATGCACGTCACGCCGTACCCCAAGGGGTACGTGGGCTACCGCGTCGGCAACCAGTACGCGGCCTCGACCCTCGTGCGGATCGTCGTCACCGGCAGACAGGTGCACGGCTCCACACCCTGGCAGGGCGTCGACCCGATGCCGGCGGCCGGCGCGATCCTCACCGGGATCGGGCAGCTCTACCGCCAGGTCTCGGCGTTCGACGCGGTGACCGTCAGCATCGGGCACGTCGAGGACGTCGGCCGCTTCAACATCATCGGCCAGACCGTCACCCTCTGGGGCACCGTCCGCTGTGCGGTGGAGTCGGACATGGCGGAGGTCCAGCGGCGCCTGACGACGCTCGCCGAGCACTCGGCGGCCGCGTACAACGCCACGGCGGCCGTGGACTACCTGCAGGCGGTGCCGCCGGTGCACAACAGCGCCGAGTGGGTGGCGGCCGGCCTGCCGACGCTGCGCCGGGTCGTCGGCGAGGAGCGGGTCGTCGAGACCGGCGGGACCCTCGGCTACGACGACGTGTCCGAGTTCGTCGACCGCTTCGGCGGCCTGTACGTGATGCTCGGCGTCCAGGACGCGACCCTGGACGAGGCCGGCCGGCCGGTCCCGCAGCCCGGAGGCCGCGGCCTGGTCACCAACCACAACCCGCACTTCTACGCGGACGACGACACCCTGGTCACCGGGGTCCGGCTGCACGCGCACGTGGCGTACGACCACCTGACGGGCGCCCTCACGACCGGGTAGGTCACGGCTGGGCGGGCTGCCGCCGCCACAGCGCGCCCACGTACACCCCCGCGAGGATCAGCGGGGTGCCCAGGAGCAGGGAGGCGGTGAGGGGTTCGTCGTCGAGCCAGGCGGAGAGCACGATCGTGACGATCGGGATGACGACGAACACGTAGGCCGCCCGGGACGCGTCCCAGTGCTGCACCACGAAGAGGAAGAGCACGAAGGTCAGCACGGAGCCGGCCACCACCAGGTAGGCGAGTGCCCACCAGGTGGCGGCACGGTCCGGCAGGCGCCAGGTGTCCCCGGCGGCGGCCGAGCCGGCGAAGAGGAGGGCCGCGGCGGCGGTCATGCCCACCGCGTTCATGGTGACGGGGTGGACCTTGGGCAGCCGCCGGACCAGGACCGTCGCCTGCGCGAAGGACAGCATGCTGCCGAGGATCGCGAGGAAGGACAGCAGCGGCACGCCGCCGCTGAGCGGGGCGCGGGAGATGACGGCGACGCCGGCGGTGGCGAGGACCGTGCCGAGGGCGGCGGTCGCACGGAAGCGTTCGAGGCGCTGCGCCACGGCGAGGAGCAGGGTGGCGAGCGGGGTCAGGGAGAGGATCGTCTGGCCGAGTCCGGCGTGGATGTGGACGAGGGCGTAGTACGCGAGGGCGAACGTCACGCCGAACTCGAGGATCCCGTAGAGCGCCGCCCCCGCGAGCGCCCTGCCGCGCGGGAAGGGCATCCGCCGTACGGCCATGACGGAGAGGAGCAGCACGGAGGCCGCGCCGAAGCGGAGGGCCGCGCCCCACAGGGGGTCGAGCTCACGGTTGCTGAAGCGGACGCCGACCGCGTTGCCGCCCGCGAGGAGCGCGACGGCGGCGAACGCGGCGAGCGTCAGCCGGTCCTCGGCACGCTGCACCGGCTCACGGTAGCCGCGGCAGCGCGCCCTCCGGCGCCCGGACACGCGCCGCGGTCTCGGAGAAGGCCCTGATGAGGGCGGACTCGGCGGCCGTGGCCCAGACGAGCCCGTACTCCAGGGGCGGGGCGTCGTGGAAGGGTACGTACGCGATGCCGGGGCGCGGGTGGTAGCGGGCCCCGCGGGCTGCGCCCGGGGAGACGCCGCGGCCCGCGCCGACCAGGGAGAGCAGCTCCTCCCAGGTGGCGGCTGCCGGACCGTGGGCGATGGCCGCGCCGGACGGGGTGCGGGTCGGGTAGTGCGCCTCGCGCCATGCGCGGGGTTGGGTGCGGCCGGTGGTCACCAGGGTGAGCCCGGCGAGGTCCTCCAGGCCGACGGAGGCGCGGCGGGCCAGCGGGTGGGCGGCGGGGACGATCAGCACGCGGTCCTCGCGGACCAGGACCGGGCCGGTGGCGAGGCCGGGGACACCGACCGGGTAGGTGGCGTACTGGACGTCGAGTTCGCCGTCCTCGACCGGGCGCGTCCCGGCGTCGATCGGGACTTCGCGGACGGTCAGCTCGCAGCCGGGGTGGCCGGCGAGGAAGGTGTCGACGGCTGCGGTGAGCAGTTCGCCTCCCCAGGGGGAGCCGAAGCCGACCCGCAGGGCGCCGAGCAAGCCGCGGCCGGCGGCGGTGGCACGGTCCAGGGCGGCGAGGATCTGCGCGTGGGCGGGCCGGAGTTCGTCGTGGAGGCGACGGCCGACCGGGGTGAGACGGACGCTGCGGCTGGTGCGGGTGAACAGCGGGGTGCCGATACGCCGCTCCAGCTTCTTGACGGTCTGGCTGATCCGGCCGGTGGAGACGCCGAGGAGCTCGGCGGTGCGGCCGAAGTGCAGCTCGTCGCCGAGGGTCAGGAACGCTTCGATTTCGTGCCGTTCGAGCACGGGCCGCCTCCGATCGTTTAGCCTGACTCAACGCCGTTTGCATTGTTGCACCTTGATGGGCCGCTTCGACGGGCGGGAGTCTGAGGGACGTGCCCCTCCTCTCCTCCCGGCCGCGCACTCCCGTGCCCACGCCCGCCGCCGCTCCACCGAACGTCCTGGTCCTCGCAGTGGCCGGGGCGGTGACCGTGGCGAACATCTACTTTCCGCAGCCGTTGCTGGCCGCCGTCGCCCGCGGTCTGGCCGTCCCGGACCGGACGGCGGGCCTGGTCGCGTCGGCTGCGCAGACCGGGTACGCGCTCGGCCTCCTGCTGCTCGTCCCGCTCGCCGACACCGCGCGGCTGCGCCGGCTGACGAGGTCGCTGCTCGCCGCGACCAGCGGCGCCCTGCTCGCCGCCGCCGCGGCCCCGAACGTCCTCACGCTCCTGTTCGCGACCCTGGCCCTGTCGACGACGACCGTGCTGCCGCAGATCCTCACACCGGTGGCGGCCGCCCTCGCGGGGCCCGAGCGACGCGGCCGGGTGGTCGGCGTCATCGGCCTCGGCCTCACCCTGGGCTCCACCCTGTCCCGTACGGTCTCGGGCGTGGTCTCCGACGCGACCGGCAGCTGGCGGACCCCCTATCTGGTGGCGGCCGTGGCGACCGCGTGCCTGCTGTGGGTGCTGCCGCGCGCTCTGCCGGAGCGGCTCGCCGGACCGGGTCGGCCCCCCGTCCCGTACGGGCGGATGCTCGCCGGGCTGCCCCGGCTGCTCGGCGCCCACCGCGACCTGCGGGTCCCGGCATTCGTCGGGGCGTGCGTGTTCGCCGCGTACAGCGTCTTCTGGGCGGCGCTGGTCTTCCATCTGGCGGCCCCGCCGCTGGGGTACGGGCCGGGTGCGGCCGGCCTCTTCGGGCTGCTGACCGTGCCGGCAGCGCTGGCCTCGGCGTACGCGGGGCGGCTGACCGACCGGTACGGCGCGGGGGCGGTGGGGCGCGGGGCGCTGGGGTGCGTGGGGCTCGGCCTCGCGGTCGCGGGTCTGGCGCCGGGCTCGCCCGTGGCGCTGGTGGCGGGCGCCGGTCTGGTCGTCCTGGGCACGAGCGCCTGCCAGATCGCCAACCAGGCGCGCGTCCTCGGCCTCGGCCGCGAGGTCGCGGCCCGCTGCAACACGGTCTTCATGCTGGCCACGTTCGGCGGCGGCGCGCTCGGCTCGTTCACGGCGGTCTGGCTGTACGGGGCGTACGGCTGGCAGGCGACGGTCCTGGCGGCCGTGGGCTTCACGGCTCTCGGCGGCTTGGGCGGGCTGAGCGGCCTGGGCATTCCGGGCGGGCCGAGCCGGCCGATCGGGCTGGGGGCCGCGTTCCGGTCGCGGAGCACGTCGACTTGCGCGACGGCCGGCACGCGCAAGGCTGGGGGTACCGGTCCGCGCAGCCCGCAGGGAGACACGATGCAGGAGCCCGCAGCCTTCGACCTCGGCGCCCTCGCCGACGAGCACCTGGCGAAGGCGCGTGCCGCGGCGCACGGCCGCAGCGCCCATGTGGTGGTGCACGACGGGGTGCTCCGGCAGAGCGTGATCGCCCTGGTCTCCGGCATGTCCCTGGACGAGCACAACGCGCCGCCGGCCGCGAGCCTCCAGGTGCTGCGGGGCCGGGTGGAGCTGACGGCGTCCGGTCGGGGCGAGGAGCTGGCGGCGGGGCAGCTCCAGATGCTCCCGAAGGAGCGGCACGGGCTCACCGCCCTGGACGACGCCGTCGTCCTGCTGACCGCCGTGAACGACTGAGGCCGGCTCCGGCCGGCGTCACTCCACCCGGTCGAGGTCCTCCGCGTAGGACGCGATGGCCTTGTCGCAGGACGTCCCTCGCACCGGTGCTCATGCGGTCATCCTCGCAGGTCGCCCCGAAGGCCCGGCGGGCCTGCCAGGTCGTGGAGCGCCATACTCCGGCCCGTTGTTTGTGGCTTCCCGGCCCATAGGGGCGCGGTTCGCGAGGCCTCTAACCTCCGGCGCATCCCCATCGAACGAGCCGCACAGGAGCCGTCATGCGAGCCACTCGAACACCACCTGCGCCGCGAACGAAGCGAGCGCCACGGCCGCGCCGCCTCGCGGCGCTGCTGCTGTCCGCCGTCACCGCCCTGTTCCTCGCCGCCCCCGCGTCCCCCGCCGCGGCGGCGGCCCCCGCGCCGGTGCCCGGCACCCTCACCCCGTACAACGTGAGCTCCGTGTACACCGCCGGGGTCTCGTCCGGCGGGTACATGGCGACGCAGCTGCACGTGGCGTACTCGGGCACCTTCTCCGGTTCGGCGGCCTTCGCCTCCGGCCCGTACTACTGCGCCCAGAACACCCTCGCCGCAGCGCTCAACGCGTGCATGGACACCGTGCAGGGCCTCCAGCTCGCCAAGCTGGAGCAGACCACCCGTGACTGGTCGGCGCAGGGCCTCGTCGATCCGGTGGCGAACCTGTCCGGCGATCCCGTCTACGTCTTCAGCGGCACGAACGACACGACGGTGAAGCAGCCGGTGGCGACCGCGCTCGCCGACTACTACGGGCACTTCGGCGCCCGGGTCCGCTACGACCGCACGACGCCGGCCGGGCACGCGTGGATCAGCCCGCTCGGCCCCAACGCCTGTGCGGTGACGCAGACTCCGTTCATCAACGACTGCGGCGCCGACGCCGAGCAGGAGCTGCTCGGCCATCTCCTGGGGTCGGTCGCGGCGCCCGCCACCGCGCCCTCGGGCACGCTGATCCGCTTCGACCAGAACGCGTACGCTCCCGGCGGCTCGGCCGCGGCGCTGTCGATGGACGCCGACGGATTCGCGTACGTGCCGGCGTCCTGCGCGGGCGGCGCGTCCTGCTCGCTGATGGTGGCACTGCACGGCTGCAAGCAGGGGTACGGCTACCAGGGCTTCGGGACCCGGTTCGTCGAGGGCGCCTACCTGAACGAGTACGCGGACACCAACGACATGATCGTGCTGTATCCGCAGGCAGTGCCGACGGGCACGCTGGAGAACCCCAACGGCTGCTGGAACTGGTGGGGTTATCTCGGCGACCCCGCCTATGCGCGGCACGGCGGGAAGCAGATCGAGGCCGTGATGGGCATGGTCCGCGCGCTGCGCGGCACCACTCCCCCGCCCACCGGCGGCGGCTCGGTGACCCTGTCGAGCGTGGACGCGCAGGACGGGTACGTGAAGGCGGCGGCCGACGGTTCGGGCGCGAGTGTCGGCACGCTGGAGGACCTGTCCGGCTTCGCCCTCGGGCGCGGCACGGACGGCAAGGTGAACCGGACGCTGCTCTCCTTCGACACCTCGAGGATCCCGGCGGGCAAGGAGGTCACCCGGGCCTATCTGACGGTGACCCGGTCGAGCGGCTCGGGCGATCCGTGGTCCTCACCCGCGGGCAACAGGCTCCTGGCCGACGTCCGTACGGGCTGCTTCGGCGGCTGCGCGGTGGAGGCCGGGGACTGGTCCGCGGCGGCGACGGTCGCGGGCGCGGCGGAGTTCGGCGCGTTCTCGTCGGGGAGCGCGGCGTCGACCGACCTGTCGGCTGCCGCGCTCGCGGCCCTGGACCGGAGCGGGACGACGCAGGTGCGGCTCGGCTTCGCGTCGGCGCCGGCCTCGACGGCGTACCTCTTCGTCAACCAGGCGGCGCCGGTGACGCTGACGGTCGAGTACCGGTAGTCCCGCCCATCGGGGCAGGGCCGTTCACCGCTCCGGCGTCACCAGCACCAGCCGGGTGCCCTCACAGGGCGTCAGGTGCAGGGCGCCGTGGCGGTGGGCGGCCGATCCACGCCGCGCAGCGGCTGTCGGCGGACACGGCGGGTGGGGGGCGCGTGTAAGGGACCGCTGATGGGGCGAACGCGCTGATACCTTTCCGTAATGCGGCTCTTGTCCTCCTTCGATCTGCGGGCGTTCGCCCGCAGAGTGGCCTCGCTGCTTCCGCTGCGCCGCCGCCTCCCGGACACGGTGACCCTGCCGGAGGCCGAGGACGCCGGACGGGAGCGGCTGCGGGACCTCGCCGCCCTGCTGTGCGAGCTCGGTTCCGAACTGCTGCGCGCCGGGGAGCGGACCGCCGAGGTGGAGCACGTGATCCACGACGTCGCCGCCCGCTACGGGATGCGGGCCCGCTGCTTCGTCGTGCCCACGGGACTCTTCGTACGCGTCGGGGGCGGGCCCGACGGGCGCGGCGGGGAACTGGACTTCGCCCCCGTCGAAGGGCCGGTCCTGCGCCTGGACCAGGTAGAGGCCCTGCAGTCGCTCGTCGAGCGGCTGCGCGCCGAGGAGCTGCCCTTCGCGGAGGTACGGGCGGCGCTGCGCGCCGAGCGCGAGCAGCCGGAGCGGTTCAGCCCCGCCGCCACCGTGCTCGGCTACATCCTGCTCACGGTGGGGCTCGGCGTGATGCGGCACGCGACCGTCGCCGCCGTCCTCGGGTACGCGGTCCTGGGTGCCGGGGTCGGTCTGCTGCGGCTCTTCGGAGACCGGTTGCCGGCCGCGCGCACGGCGCTGCCGGTGGTCGCGGCGGTCCTGGTGACCGTGGTGTCGCGCCATTGGGCGGGTCCGGTCCTGCACGAGGTGCCGGCCCTCCTCGCCATCCCGCCGCTCATCGCCTTCCTGCCGGGCGCCGCGCTCACGCTCGGCGCCATCGAACTGGCCACCGGCGCCGCCCTGTCGGGCATCTCCCGGCTCGCGGGCGCGGTCAACGTGCTGCTGCTCCTGGCGCTCGGGATCCTCGTCGGCACGGAGCTGGTCCGTGCCCGGCCGGTGGGCAGGCCGCCGTCCGAGGCGCTGGGCGTCTGGGCGCCCTGGGTCGGCGTCCTGCTCCTCGGCTTCGGGTTCCTGCTCTACTACTCGGCGCCCCCACGCGTCACCGGCTGGCTGCTCGGCGCCCTGCTCGCCGAGCGGCTGGTGCAGTCGGCCGCGAGCGAGCTGGCCGGGACGACGTTCGGCGCGTTCGCGGCCGGCATGCTGCTGCCGCCCATGGCCGGCTGGATCGAGCGCCGCTCCAAGACCCCCGACCAGGTGGTGTTCCTGCCCTGCTTCTGGCTGATCGTGCCGGGCGCGGTCGGGCTGACGAGCGTCTCGGAGATCATCGTCGCGGGCAATACCGGCGGTGGCGTGTCCAGCCTGGTCGACACCGTCGTCACGGTCGCCGCCATCGCCCTCGGCGTCCTGGTCGGCGCGGGGCTCCAGCGCCGCCCCCGGCTGCAGATCGCCGAGCCGGGCCCGTCCACACCGGTCGGGACCGGCGGCGATCGGGATGCCGGGCGGGGGGCATCCCGTACCGGATGAGCTCAGCGGGACGACTTGGCCCACTCGAGCGTGACCCGCAGGTTCGCGCTCGCGCTGCCCTGCACGACGAGCGCGGTGAGCTTGCCGCTGTCCAGGCCGAGTTGGCAGCCGAACTCCACCGTCGCACGGTCGGGCGCGGCCCGGTGCAGCGCGTCGCCGAGCTGGCCGGCGAAGGAGGACAGGGCAGCGGTGACGCCGGACAGGTCGGGCATCCGGTCGCCGATCCCTTCGAGGTCCTGCTCGGGGCCGAGCCGCTCGGCTTCCACGTACAGCACGCCGTCGGCGAGTCCGACCTTGGCGATCTCCGTCATCGTGACTCCTGGGTTCGTCGTCAGAGTGCGGGCCGGAGCGCGCCGGCCGCGCGTCCGGTACGGGGTGCGGCGGGCCCGAGGGCGCTGCCCTCGCGCCACTCGGTCCAGTCCAGGTTCCAGTCGCCGTAGCCGTTGTCGAAGGGGCTCATCGGCGCGCCGTATCCGTTGACCACCCGCACGAGGTCGCCCTCTCTGAGGGTGCGGAAGAGCCAGGCGGCGTCCTCGGTGCTCATGCCCGTGCAGCCGTGGCTGACGTCGTCGCTGCCCTGTGCGTCGAGGGACCAGGGCGCGGCGTGCAGATACTCGCCGCTCCAGGTCACCCGGGTGGCCCAGCGGACCTTGAGGTCGTAGAACTCCTTGTTGCCACGGGCGATGCCGATGGAGTCGCCGCGCATGCGGACGGTGGCCTCCTTCCCGAGGACGACCTTGGTGCCGCTGCGGGTGCGGTAGCCGGCCTTGCCCGTGGTGACGGGGATGGTGCGGATGACGCGGCCGTCGCGCAGCACGTTCATCGTGTGGGCGGCGACGTCGGTGACGGCCTCGACGTGGTCGCCGGTGGTGAGGGTGAGCGGTGCGGAGGGGCCGCCGAAGAGCCCCTCGGTGACCCGGACCCCGTCGAGGCCGCTGTGGACCCTGATGGTGGCCCGGGCGGGCCAGTAGTGGCGGGGCCGGTAGTGGAGCGTGGAGGGGCCGACCCAGTACCAGGCGCCTTCGACCCGCGGTACGGAACGCACGTCGAGGGCGCGTTCGACGGCGCGGCGCGCCTCGGGATCGCCGGCGGGCACGGAGTGGCTGAGCTCGGCGGTGAGGGGCTGGCCGACTCCGTACGTGTCCGGGCCCGAGGGTCCGAACTCCGCGGTGAGCCGCTCGCCCGCGGGAGCCGCGCGGGTACGGAGGCCGAGGCGGGCGTGGTGGCGGCGGTGCCGTCCGCCGTCGGTGCGTTCGAGGACGAGGCGGGCTGTGTAGCGGGCGTCCGCGGGGAGCGGCTCGGCGCTGGTCCAGCGTCTGCCGTCGCGGCTGACGGCGCCGGCGACCCGGCGGCCCCGGGGGTCGGTGACGGTGACGTCGGTCAGCCAACCGGGGGTGCGCAGGGCGAGGTCGAGCGGTCCGGTGGCCTTCGCGTCGAGCGTGAACGGCCGCCCGTCGAGGGGCACGGTGCGGCGCGGCGCGGTGCAGGGCCCGCCGGTCGCGGGGCAGGCACCGACCGTGACGAGCGGGGTGCCGGCCGCGGCGGCGGGTGCGGCGACGGCCGGCGGCCGGGCCGCGTTGAGGGCGAGCACGGCCCCGGCGGCGAGGGCCAGCGCGCTCCACCCCTTGATGCTGCTGTGTGACGACACGTCGGGCACCCACCCCTTCTCGCCGGTGCTGACCTGGTCTGACCGGTGCATCAAAGCGGATCGGGGGCGGGACATATGATCAACCGACCGGGCGTGGCGTGCGAGAGGCTCGTGACACGACTCGAAAGCACCAACGCGGAGGCCGGTACGACGCGTCGGGGGTGAGGGTCAGCGCGGGACCTCGGGAAGCTCCTCGCCGGTCTCCAGGAGCGACTTCAGGCTGGCCATCAGTGCGGGCCAGCCCTCTCCGACGAGGCCGCGGATGGTGCCGCCCAGGTCGTCGTGGACGACCGTGAGCTTGACCATGTCCCCGGCCGGCTCGATCTCGAAGGTGACCTTCGAGCGTCCCTCCCTGGCGAGCCGCGCGTAGGTCTCCTCGCCGATGCCGACGGCCTCGGCCCAGGCAGGCGTGAAGGTGTGCCACGTGTACGAGAGTCGTCGTCCCGGCTCGGCGGCGAGGACGACCTGCTCGGGGTCGGTGGTCTTGCGGCCGCCCTCGTCCCACACCATGGGCGAGCCGACGGCCCAGTCGGTCTCGAAGGCCACGCCCCAGTAGCGGCGGGTGAAGGCGGGGTCGGTCAGCGCCTCCCACAGCTCGTCGGGGGTGGTGCGGATGTACGTCGTGTAGACGAACGCGTTGCTGTCCATCGGCGCTTGCTCCATTGCTGACTTCAGGTCGGCGAGCGCGCGCACGCGCTCACGGGCGTACTGCCCGATCCAACGGTCCGCGAGGGCGTTGATCGGGGCGGCGTTCAGGTAGTGCAGCTTCTCCCGCCCCCGCCGCACCGTGACCACGAGTCCCGCCGCCTCGAGGAGCGCCAGGTGCTTGCTGACGGACTGGCGGGCCATGTCCAGACCGGCGCACAGTTCGCGCAGGGTCTGGCCGTTCCGGGCGTTCAGGCGGTCCAGCAGCCGTCGGCGGTTGGGGTCCGCCAGCGCCTTGAACACCACGTCCATCGCCCCACCTCACTCGCGGTCTGCCGCCACCTCCACGATAGGCAGCCTTTTGGCTGCACGTCAACGCAGCGCGGCCGCCACGAGCCCTTCGATCTGCTCCCTGCCGCCCCCCGGCGGCTCCACCCCCGCGACCACACGGTCCAGGACGAGACCGTCCACACAAGCGAGCAGCGTCAGGGTGCGGGTCTCGGGGTCCGCCACACCACGGGCGGCGAGAAAGGCCCGGACCGCCTCGCGCCCCGGGTTCTGCCTCGGGACCAGGATCTCCCGCAGTTCGGGGTCGCGCACGCTCTCCAGGACGCAGGCGTAGCGCGCGAGTGAGCGGCGCCGGCCCTCGCCGCCGGTCCGGGCCGCGATCAGCAGGGCGAGACCCTGGACGAGTTCGGCGGCCGTACGGGGCGCCGGCGAGCGCTCGGCGGCTGCACGCAGTTCGGCCTGGTCGAGCTCGACGAGCCGCCGGACGAGCGCGACGAGCAGGGCGGAACGGGTGCGGAAGTACGCGGAAGTGGTCCCCGCCGCCAGTCCGGCGGCGGCATCGACGGCGCGATGGGTCAGGCCGCGCATCCCGGCGTCGGCGAGGACCCCGAGCGCGGCGTCGGCGAGGAGGGTACGGCGATCGGATGCGGGATTCACCCCCTCTTTCTACACCTGTAGAGGACGGCGCTAGGCTTCACCCGACGGCTTTCTACAGATGTAGAAGGCCGGACGGTTTCGCCGGCCGTACGGACACGGGTCGCGTACGACCGGGGGCCGGCAGGCCGGTCCTACGGGAGAGGGGCACGGACATGGGACACACAGCCGTCGTCGTCGGCGCCGGGATCGGGGGGCTCGCCGCCGCGATCGGACTGAGCCGGGTCGGCTGGGAGGTGACGGTCGTGGACCGCACGCCCGAGCTCGCCGACGCGGGCGCCGGCATCTCGCTCGCCGCCAACGGCATCCACGCCCTCGACGCCCTGGGGCCCGGCGCCGCCGTACGGGCCGCGGGGCGCGGCCAGTACACGGGCGGCACCCGCACCCCGCGCGGCGCCTGGCTCGCCCGGATGGACGGCGCCGCGCTGGAACGGGCCCTCGGCTCCCCCATCGTGGGCATCCCCCGCGCCGAACTGCACCGGCTGCTGCGCGCCGCCCTGCCGACCGGCGCCCTGCGCGTCGGCGTCACGGCCACCGCCGCGACCACGCTCCGGGGAGGCGGGGCGCGGGTGGAGTGCAGGACCGGAAGCGAGCCCTTGGAGGCGGATCTGGTGGTCGCCGCCGACGGCGTCGGCAGTCGCCTGCGCAGCTCCCTCTTCCCCGGCCACCCGGGCCCGGTCCACTGCGGTTCCACCGTGCTGCGGGCCGTAACGGAGCGGCCGCTGGATCTCCGTACCGACTTCGAGATCACCTGGGGACGGGGGGCGGAGTTCGGACACATCGCCTTCGCCGACGGGCGCGCCGAGTGGCACGCGGTGCTCAACGCGCCTGCCGGGGTGCGCCACGAGGACCCGCTCGGCGTCCTGCGCCGACGCTTCGCCGGCTGGCACGCGCCGATCCCCGAGCTCCTCGCCGCGACCCGCCCCGAGGCCGTCCTCCACCACGACGTCGCGGAACTGGCCACCCCCTTGCCCTCGTTCGTCTCGGGGCGGGTGGCGCTGCTCGGCGACGCCGCCCACGCGATGACCCCGAACCTCGGCCAGGGCGCCTGCCAGGCCCTGGAGGACGCCGTCGTCCTGGCCGCGGCGCTCGACCGTGAGCCGGGGGTGGATGCGGCACTCGCCCGGTACGACGCCGAGCGGCGCCCGCGCACCACCGCCGTGGCAGCCGCGGCCCGGCAGGCAGGACGGCTGGGGCAGCAGTTGACCCACCCGGTCGCCGTACCCTTGCGCAACGCGCTGATGCGGCTGACGCCCTCGGCCGTATCCGTACGGATGATCTTGCGTCACGCGGCCTGGACCCCGCCCCTCACCAGCCCTTTTGCAGGTGAATAGGTGTGGAGGAAACTATTCAACGGACTGCTAGCGTGGCGGAATGTCTCTCAAGCACGCGGTCCTCGCAGCCCTCCTGGAAGGCGAGGCGTCCGGATACGACCTGGCCAAGCTCTTCGACGTGTCCGTGGCCAACTTCTGGGCGGCGACGCCGCAGCAGCTCTACCGTGAGCTCGACCGCCTCTCGGAGGCCGGACTGATCGCGGCCCGGGTGGTGCAGCAGGAACGCCGCCCCAACAAGCGGATGTTCACGCTCACCGAGGCGGGCCGCCAGGACCTCGTGGCGTACACGACGCACCCGCCGAAGCCGACGGCGGTCCGCGACGAGCTGATGGTGCAGGTCCAGGCGTGCGACGAGGGCGACACGGCCGCGGTGCGCGAGCACGTGCGGGAGCGGATGGAGTGGGCCCGCGGGAAGCTCGCGCGCTACGCCCGGCTGCGCGAGTGGATGCTCGCCGGCCGGGACGAGGAGTCCTATCTGCGGGAGGCCGAGCGGGTCGGACCGTATCTGACGCTGATGCGCGGCCGGGCCTTCGAGGAGGAGAACCTGCGCTGGGGCGAGCGGGTCCTGGCGATCCTGGCGGACCGTGAGGCCCTGCAGACGGCGCGGCAGGGCCGGTGACGGCCGCGACTACCGTGCGGTAACGTCCCTGCGCATGAACGTCGGTGACATCGTCGAGGACTTCACTCTTCCGGATGAAACGGGGACGCCCCGCTCACTCTCCGGGCTGCTGACCGAGGGACCTGTTGTCCTCTTCTTCTACCCGGCCGCCCTCACCCCCGGGTGCACGGCGGAGGCCTGCCACTTCCGCGACCTCGCGGGAGAGTTCCAGGCCGTCGGCGCCCGGCCCGTGGGCATCAGCACGGACGAGGTGGCGCGCCAGCAGGAGTTCGCCGACCGCCACTCGCTCGGCTACCCGCTGCTCTCCGACCCCACGGGTGCGATACGGGACCGGTTCGGGGTGAAGAGGGGCTTCTCGCTGGCGCCGACGAAGCGGGTCACCTTCGTGATCGACGAGGCCCGGAAGGTGCTCGAGGTCGTGCGCAGCGAGCTGCGGATGAGCGCCCACGCGGACCGGGCGCTCGCGACCCTGCGGGCTCGCAAGGGCTGAGCAGGTCCCCGCAGGGCACCGCGGTCACGACATGCGGGCGTGCGGGCCTTCGGCAACACTCGCTGATAGGCGGGGCCACCCGAGGGCCTGCGGGAAACGGAGCACCGGCATGGACGACTACCCCCTGCTCGACCTCTTCCTGACGATGCTCTGGTTCTTCCTCTGGGTCCTGTGGTTGTTCCTGCTCTTCAAGGTCATCACCGACATCTTCCGCGACCACTCCCTCAACGGCTGGGCCAAGGCCGGCTGGCTGATCTTCTGCATCCTGCTGCCCTACCTCGGCGTGCTGGTCTACGTGATCGCGCGCGGCAAGGGCATGAGCCGGCGGGACGTCGAACAGGCCGAGGAGAGCGAGGCCGCGCTCCAGGAGTACATCCGCAAGACGGCGGGCACCGGGCCGGGCGGCGGCACGGGCGGCCACGCGGACGAGCTCGCCCGGCTCGCGGACCTGAGGGACAAGGGAGCCCTCACGGACGAGGAGTTCGAGAAGGCGAAGGCCAAGGTCCTGTCCTGAGCCGGCGAGAGGACGAGGAGGAGGACGCCGAGGCGGCGGGCACCGGTCCGGACGCCCCGGCGGAACTCTCCCGTTCCTTTCTGCGCGCCGCCATGGCCGAGCCCGGCCGCCTGCCCGAGCTCCTCGCCGACTTCGCGCCGCGACACGTCGGCGAGAGCGCGGGCCGGGCGGTGCAGCGGCTGCGCCGGCGCCATCCGGACGCGAGCCCGGCCGAACTGCGCCACCGGGTGGTGACGGTCGGCAACCGGGCGGTCTCGGCGCAGGGCGCGTTCGTCGGCGGGCCGTTCATCGTGCTCGTCCCGTTCGTCTTCTGCGCCGCGCTGCTGTCGCAGGCCCGCATGGTGCTGGAGCTGGCGAGCCTGGAGGGCCGCGATCCCGCCGCCCCCGAGCGGGCCGCCGAACTCCTCGTCCTGCAGGGGGTGTACGAGGACACCGAAACGGCAGCGGCCGCGCTCGCCGCTCCACGCGCCCCGGCCGGGAAGCGGCCCGGACGGATCACCGCTCTGTGGGGTCTGACCATGCGCATGGCCAAGGTGCTCGGCGTCCTCACCCCGTCGGAGGACAACCCCCGGCTGCTCGTCCGGCTCGGCCAGTGGGCGCTGGTGGGCCTGGTTTTCCTGGTGGGTCTGGTGGCGCCACTGGTCTGGCTGCCCTATCTGGCGTTCTGCTACCACCGCAACACGATCCAGCTCATGGACCGGGCGACGGTCTTCTACGCGGGTGAGCGCATCACGCGCCGTCCGGCCCGCATCAATCCGGCGACCTTCCTCGCGCTGGTGCGCGCGCTGTTGTCGTTGCTCGTTCCGCTCGTGGCACTGGTGGCGGTCGCGCTCACCGACGCGCGGCTCGCCGACCGCCAGTGGCCGGTCCTCACCATCACGTTGTTCACGACGTCGGTGACGGTCGGCGGCTGGTGGGTGTGGCGCCGCCACAAGCGGGGAACGGGAGCCTGACCCACGCTCGGCCCGCCACCGGACCCTTTGACCGCGTGCGCCACGCGACCACCTTGCCCGCCCCGCGCAGGGGTCATGGGTGGTGGTCGCGGGGCGGTGGTGGTCGGCGGTTCAGCAGCCGGTGGCCCAGATGTGGGAGTCGCCCCGGTCGTTGGCGGCGCCGTTGTAGCCGACCTCCTGGCCGGGGGCGAGGCAGATGGTCATCGAGCCGCCCTGCCAGGCTGACTCGTAGACCTGGACGAAGTCCTTGATACCGGGGCCGGAGATGCCGTGGTTGGCCCACGACGAGTCGGTGTCGGCGATCCAGCTCTCCCACCAGCCGTCGTCACCGCTCCAGTTGGCCCGCTGGCCGCCGAAGTTGGCCTCCTGCCAGGCGCAGAACTCGCCGGAGGGGCATTCGGCGGCCGTGGCGGGCGTGGTCGGGGCCAGTCCGCCGGTGAGGGCGAGGAGGGCGGCGGCGGTGCCGAGAATTCGCTTCATCTAGCGTCGTTGCCTCTCGTTGCGGTGGTGATGGTCGCGGACAGCTGGGCTGCCCGTCGCAGTGCGCGGGCGCGCAACTGCTCGTAGGTGGTGACCTCGTCGCGGTGCAGGGTGCGCACGGTGGCGAGCTCGGCGGGTTCGAGGCGGGCGCGCACGTCGGCGAGCCCGCTCTCGCGGGCGCAGCGGTCGGCGACAGTCGGGTCGGGTCGGCCCGCGCGTGGCGCGCCGTCGGGTGCGGCGCAGCGGGTCCAGCGCTCGAGGGCGGCCTGGTGCGCGGGGTCGTCCTTCATCCGGGCCTGGGCCTCGGCGCGCAGGTTGTCGACGGTGACCTGGGCCTTGAACCAGCGGGTCTGGTCGCCGTAGAGGGTCTCGTGGGCCTTGGCGAGACAGCCGTCGGTGTTGGCGGTGACGGTGTGGCCGGTGGCGAGGGTCAGGGAGAGTTCGCGGGGGTCGCTGCCGAAGAGGGCGGCCTGGAGCCGGCGGTCCTCGGCGGGAGCGCGCGCCCGCGAGGTGAGGGCGAGGCCCTCGGCGCCGAGGCAGTCGACGACGAGACGGTTCTCGGCCGCCTTCAGGAGCCGGTCCTGCTCGTGGCGTGCGGCGGCGGCAGAGGCCGGGCTGCCGGGTGGTCCTGAGGGGCCCGGGCGGACGGTGGCGCAGCCGGTGAGGACGAGGGCCGCGGCGGCCGTGACGAGCGCGCGGCGGGTTCCGTGGCGCACGAGTTCCCCCTGGTGACGTGCCTGATCGGCGTGTCCGGCGGCGTGATCGTCGCCGGTTCGTGGCGATCAATGCCCGGTGCCGGACGGGCCATGCGGCGGGCTCGTACGACTCACCCGAAGGGGTCGAACGCGCCGGAGTGTGCGCCGTCCGCGGGTGGTCCGGAAGGCTTGCGGCGGCCACGACAAAGCCCCGGTTGGACGGGGGATTCCAACCGGGGCCGTTTGCCGTGACGCAGGAAGGGCGGTCGCCACTTGGGGGGGACCTTGGGGACCGGACCCCTTCGCCGTCACATACTGATGAACGGTAAACCTTCACCCATTGTTCCGGGGTGTCCCCTGTGTCGGATGTGAGTCACCTCACCCCGTTTGACCGCCGGCGGCCACCTCAGTCGTCCTTCTCGGGACGGTAGACGACACCGGGCTCGGCCTTCCCGGGCGCGAGCAGCTGGGGCACGGTCACGAAGGTGTAGCCCTGGCGCTTCAGCTCGTCGATGATCCCGGGTACGGCGGGGACGGTGCCGTCGTAGATGTCGTGGAGCAGGATGATCCCGTCGGCGTGGGCCTGCTCGAGGACGCGCTGCCGTATGAGGGCGGTATCGGTGGTCGAGTAGTCCTTGGCGGTGACGCTCCACAGGACCTGGGCGAGCCCGAGGTCGCGGCTCACGTCGGAGACGGTGTCGTCGGTGCGGCCCTGCGGCGGGCGCATGAGGGTGGGCTTGCGGCCGGTGATCTTCGCTATGGCGTCCTGCGTGCGGGACAGCTCGTCGCGGACCTCGGCGGCGTCCAGATCGGTCAGGACCTGGTGGGTCCAGGTGTGGTTGGCGACTTCGTGGCCCTCGTCCGCGATCCGCTTGACGACCTCGGGGTAGCGGTCGACGTGCTTCTTGCCCAGGAGGAAGAACGTGGCCGGCACCTTCTTCTCCTTGAGCACGTCGAGGAGGTGGGGGGTGTCCTTGCCCGGCCCCGCGTCGAAGGTCAGGGCTATGCACTTGGCCCTGGCGCAGTCGACGCCACCGGCCGCCGTCCCGGCCTTGTCATCCGTCCCCGCCTTGCCGCGCGCGTCACCGGGGGTGACCGTGTCGGCGGAGCAGCCGCCGAGCGCGAGGACCAGCGAGGCCGCGGCGAGGAGGGCGAAGGCCGGTCCCCGACGGCGCCCGGACTTGGTTCGGAACATGCTGCAACCCGCTTTCCCCGATGTTGGCTCGACTGCCGGCCCGCGCCTGGTCAAGGCGGGGATCTGCGGCACGCCGAGCACTCTACACACGGTGTATAGCCGCAGACGCAAGGGGGGGTCCGCAGCTCATCGGGGGTGTCGGGTGAACTGGTCAGGGGCGCCGGGTGCGCTCATCGGGCGTGCGGTGCGGGGCTCTCCGGGGTGCCGTGCGCGGGCATGACGGCCCCGGGCGGCGCCCGTCCGCTCCGCCCGGGGGCCTGGGGGTACGGCCGTCAGCGGGACGCGAGGAGGAGCCGTGCCTCCGTTTCCTGGTCACCGGAGACGGATTGCAGGGACTGGATGTCGAAATTGCGGGCCAGTACCTTCTCGACCTCGTCGACCGCGTGGTAGCCACCGGTCAGCGTCGCACCGACCATGGCGCTCAGCCGGACCGGCGGCGACTCCTCGTGGCGGCCCTCGGCGGTGTCGAACGTGGCCATCCAGACCGTGGGGGCGGGTGCGGTGGCCGCCTCGGGGCCCGGTGCCGTCATGTCCTCGAGCTTGTAGGCGCGGTCGAGGACCGCGAAGACGGCCCGGGCGTCCTCCCGGTCGCAGTCGCTCAGCTGCACCGTGACGTCGGTGTCGATGTGCAAGTCGTACACGTCGATCATCTCCTCCTGTCCCGCTTCCAGCATCCCTCTCGACGGGGCGTCCCGCGAGGTTCGTGCCACGGTGGACAATGAGCGACACGGGAGGACGCATGGACAGAGGAGCGGAAGGACCTGCGGGAGCGGGGCGGCCGGACGACGACGGGCTGATGCGCGGGCGCCACGAGACGCCGGACGAGCGGGCGGACCGGCGGTGGAGCGAGCTGATGCAGGAGATCCGGGTCGCCCAGACGGGCGTGCAGATCCTCTTCGGCTTCCTGCTCACCGTCGTCTTCACCCCGCGCTTCCCCGAGCTGTCCGACGTCGACCAGACGATCTACATCGTGACGGTCTCGCTGGGCGCGGCCGCGACCGGCGCGCTGATCGGCCCGGTCTCCCTCCACCGGATCGTCGCGGGACGGCGGATCAAGCCCAGGGCGGTGACGTGGGCCTCGCGGCTGACCTTCGCCGGACTCGTGCTGCTGCTCGCGACCCTGGCGACGGCGCTGCTGCTGGTCCTGCGCGTGGCGACCGGCGCGCCCCATGTGCCGTGGCTGGTAGCCGGTCTCGTCCTCTGGTACCTCCTGTGCTGGTACGCGCTCCCGCTGTGGGTGCGCCGCCGGCACACCGCGCGCGACGACTGACGAACGGCGCGCACGAGGGGCGCTCAGTCGCCGGCGAGCACCCGCTCCACGGTGTCGGCCTCGGCGGCGGACTTGTCGGGGCGGTGGCGTACGACGCGGGCGAAGCGCAGCGTCACCCCGGCCGGGTAGCGGGTCGAGCGCTGGAGGCCGTCGTAGGCGATCTCGACGACGAGCTCCGGCCGCACCCGGACGGTGAAACCGTCGTCGGACAGGGCGAGTTCACCCAGCCGCTCGGTCTGCCACCGCAGCATCTCGTCGGTGAGTCCCTTGAAGGTCTTGCCCAGCATGACGAACGTGCCGTCCGCGGCCCTGGCCCCCAGGTGGAGGTTGGACAGCAGCCCGGTGCGCCGCCCGTGGCCCCACTCGGCGGCGAGGACCACGAGGTCGAGGGTGTGCACGGGCTTCACCTTCAGCCAGGTGCGGCCCCGGCGGCCGGCGACGTACGGCGCGTCGAGCGCCTTCACGAGGACCCCTTCGTGACCGCGGGCGAGCGTGGCGCGGAAGAACGCCTCGGCCGCCTCGGTCACCACCGGGTCCGCGGGGTCGGCGACGACGGTACGGCGCACGCGCAGCGGCTCGGGCAGCAGCCGGGCCAGTACCGCGTGCCGCTCGACGCCGGGCCGGTCCACCAGCACCTCGCCGTCCGCCGCGAGCACGTCGAAGAAGACCGGCGACAGGGGCAGCGCGGCGCGGGCGGTGGCCACGTCGACACGGGAACCGACCCGGGAGGCGATGTCCTGGAAGGGCATCGGCCGGCCCGTGGCGGGGTCGAGGGCGATGACCTCGCCGTCCAGGACGATGCCGTCGCCGCTCGCCTCCAGGGCGGTGGCGACGACTTCGGGAAGCCGGTCGGTGATGTCGTCGAGGGAGCGGGTGTAGACACGGACGTCGTCGCCGCGGCGGTGGACCTGGATGCGGATGCCGTCCAGTTTCTCCTCGACGACGCACGGGCCGAGGGCGGCGACGGCCTCGGTCACGCTGCCCGCGGTGTGGGCGAGCATCGGCTGCACGGGGCTGCCGACCCGCAGGGTGAACGTATCGAGCACGCCGGGGCCTTCGGCGAGAACGGCCTGGGCCACACGCGGCAGCGAGCCTTCGAGCATCACGGCCCGCCGCAGCTCCTCGGGCGCCACCTGCGCGGCCTTGGCGACCCCTTCGAGGGCGACGGCGTCGAGGGCACCTTGACGAACGTCGCCGGACAGCAGCCGGAGCAGGAACTCCTGTTCGGCGAGGGTGGCGGCCGCCATCAGCCCGTGAACGAGCCCGGCGCGCCGCGCCTGCGCCCCCGCGCCGGAGACTGCGGCGAGCTCGGTCATGGTCGCATCGGTGCCGGCCAGGGTCAGCGTCGGGTGCTCGGCGGGCTCCACCGCGGGCGGGACGAGATGCTTGAGCACGCTCCAGCCGACCCCGATCCGCCCCTGCGGAAGCCGGCCGGACAGATAGGCGATGACCAGCGGGCTCTCCTCAGGCGCGGCCTCCGAGAACAGCTCCGCCAGCGCGCCGATCTTCCGCGACCGCGCCGACGTGGCAGCGACCTGCCCCGACACCTCCGCGACCCGCGCCAACAACATGGGCCCATCGTGCCCGCGCCCCCGGCCCACCGCACCCCGGCCGGAACCGGCCGCCGTGCCCCGGCCGCGAGCCCGGCCTGACCGGCGAGACACCCCCTAGCGCGGAGCCACCTCCTTCCGCCTGCGCAGCCGGTCGAGCAGGCCGCGCCGTTCCCGCCGCCCCGGCGGCCGGCCACCGGCCGGACGAGCGGCGCCACCGGCCGGACGAACGGCCCGGGCGCCGAAGGTGCCGGTGTCCGCGCCACCGCTTTCGAGCGCGGGCGGGCCCTCCCCCCGTACCGGCACGGAGGCGAGCGCCGTCACTCGGTCCGGCCGCGGGGCCTGGCGGTCGGCGCGGGCCTCGTCCAGGGCGAGGGCGAGGCTCATCCGGTGCCAGAGGATCTCGTCGGGGTCGTCGGCCAGCATCATCCGGTCGGCGATCTCGCGGGCCGTCGGTGCGGCAGGCCGCCAGGAGGGCGGCGCGGGGCGCAGCCGGTCCAGATAGGCCCGTTCGTAGGGGTCCTCGACGACCTCGGCCATCTGGACCGGGTCGAGGAGCGAGGCGATGGCCGCCGTGCGCGTCCATGGGTCCCCGCTCGCGCGCAGGAGCGTCCCGAGCCGCCGCGCCCGCCAGTTCCGGGGCCGCCAGTCCTCGTACCCCTCGGCCCTCGTCCGGATGTCCAGCGGGAGCCGCCCGGTGAGGAGCCCCGCGTGGTTGAGGGCGAACTCTCCCAGTTCCGCGGCCGGATAGAGCCAGACCACCGCACGGTAGCGGTTGACGTAGAACCGCACGGGGCTGAAGTGCCCGGTCCTGGCCAGCCTGGTGAAGCGCTCGCGGGTGACCGCGAGCAGTTGGGCTCCCTCCGTGGCGCCCACCACACGCACCCGAGCGCGCAGCCCGTCCGGGAAGCCCGGGGCTGCTCTGTGCCGTTCGACCTCGCTGCGGTCCACGCGCCTTCGCGCCCCGTCACCGGGGCCGTCCGCCGCGCCCGGCACCAGGCCGGGCACCGTGCGGACGATCCCCAGGTCGACGGCGAGCTGGAACTCGTCGCGCCTAAGCTCCAGTTCGTCCGCGGCCCGTCCCTGCGCCAGCGTGTGCGGGCCGTTCTCTTCCCATGTCATTCGGTCGGTCCTCCCCCGTCGGGTCGTGACGTCGCCCTTTCGGCGGGTCACGATGGTCGATCACTCCGGGTAAAGACCGTAACGCGCAGTGACTAGTCTTCGCTCTGCCTGTGGATAACCTCGGAACCGGGCTGCCGCGCCGCCACACCCAGGTGCTCGCCCACCCGGTTCACCAGCAGCGTCATCTCGTAGGCCACCTGGCCGACATCGGCCTCGGCCGCGCTCAGCACGCACAGGCAGCTGCCCTCACCGGCCGCGGTCACGAACATCAGCGCCTCGTCGAACTCGACCATCGTCTGCCGCGCCCGGCCCGCCTTGAAGTGCCGGCCGGAGCCACGGGCGAGGCTGTGCAGTCCGGAGGAGACGGCGGCCAGATGCTCGGCGTCCTCCCGCTCGAGCCCGCTGCTCGCCCCCGTCACCAGTCCGTCGTTCGACAGCACCAGCGCGTGCCGTATCGAGTCGACCCGCCGGGTCAGGTCGTCCAGGAGCCAGTCCAGTTTCTTGTCCAACGCCATGCGTGGTCCTCCCCCTGTGTGGTGCATGCTTCGGATCAGCCTTACGCACTGTCGTGGACAGGGCAAGCACCCGTCACGGCCTGTCCTCAGCCCACCGAGTCGAGGAGCCGTGCCGTGTGCATCCGGCCCGCGTGCTCGACCAGCCGGATCAGCACCTCCTTCCCCGAGTCGCGGTCCCGCGCGTCGCAGAGGACCACCGGGGTGCCCCGGTCCAGGTCGAGGGCGCGCGACACGTCGTGCGCGCCGTAAGCCCGCGCGCCCGCGAAGCAGTTGACGGCGACGACGAACGGGATCTTGCGGTGCTCGAAGTAGTCCACCGCGGGGAAGCAGTCCTCCAGGCGTCGCGTGTCGGCGAGCACGACGGCACCGAGCGCCCCCTGCGACAGCTCGTCCCAGAGGAACCAGAAGCGGTCCTGTCCCGGTGTTCCGAAGAGGTAGAGGGAGAGTCCGGAGCGGATGGTGATGCGGCCGAAGTCCATGGCGACGGTCGTGGTGGTCTTCTGGGCCACCCCTCCGGTGTCGTCCACCGACTCCCCCGCCCGGCTGAGCTGTTCCTCGGTCCGCAGGGGCCGGATCTCGCTGACCGCGCCCACCAGGGTCGTCTTCCCGACCCCGAACCCTCCGGCGACCAGGATCTTCAACGCGAGGGCGGTGGTGTCCACGCCGCTCGCCGGGCTGCTCTCAGAGCGCTCGTAGGCCATCGATGACTTCCCTCAGGATCCGTTCGTCAGGGAGCTGTGCGGGCGGTACGGGCCTGCTGACCCGCACGAGTCCCGCTTCGAGCAGATCGCCGAGGAGGACCCGCACGACGCCGACGGGGAGGTCGGCGTCGGCGGCGAGTTCGGCGACGGACTGGGTCTCGGCCCGGCACAGGGCGAGCAGGGACCGGTGCTCGGGGCCGAGCAGGGACTCCTCGGCCCCGCCCGGCGGGTCGTCGTCGACGACGACGAGCGCGATGAGGTCGAACCGCACGTTGCTCGGTCCTGGTTTGGTGCGGCCGCCGGTCATGGCGTACGGCCGGACGAGCGGCCCGGCGTCGGCGTCGTACCACTGACTGCCCGGCACGGGCTGACCGTCGCCGGTGCTGTCCTCGTTCATGGGGGTCTCCGGTCAGCCGGCGGCCGGCGGGGTCACCGTGAGCCGGGGCGGGGTGTGCAGATGTTCGCCGACCCGCTTCACCAGGCGGGCCATCTCGTACGCGATGAGGCCGATGTCGGCGTGGACGGAGCTCAGCACGGCCAGGCAGGAGCCGTCTCCCGCGGCCGCGACGAAGAGGAAGCCGTCGTCCATCTCGACCATCGTCTGGCGCACTCCGCCGGTGTGGAACTGGCGTCCCGCACCCTTGGCGAGGCTGTGGAAGCCGGAGGCGATGGCGGCCAGGTGCTCGGCGTCCTCGCGGCTGAGCCCGCTGGAGGCGCCGACGGCGAGGCCGTCGTTCGACAGCACGACGGTGTGACGCACCTCCCGGACGCGCATGACGAGGTCGTCGAGGAGCCAGTCGAGTTCGCCGGAGCGATGGTGGGAGATCCTCTCGTGGTCGATCATTCGTCGTCTCCTTCACTGCCGGGGGCGCTGGGTGCGTGCGGGCCGTAGCCGGTGCCCAAGGGGCGTCTTGCGGCGATCGGGGTGCCGTGGGCCGGCGTGCCGGGCGCGGCGCCGCCGCCGCGCTGCCAGCCGTCGCGGTAGGCGGCCATGCGGTCCCTGACCTGCTCGGGAGTCCGCTCGGCGGCGCCTTGTGGCGCGGCCGGTGCGCTGTCCTGGCCGGGCACGGGGGCCTCCCGCAACTGCGGGACGAGACTGGCCTGCCGTACCCGTCGGGGCAGGTCCGCGCCGGGATCGGGAGCGGGGTCGTGGCCCGCGTACGGGCCCGGGTCCGCGCCCGCTCGCCGGTCGGGGCCGCCCGCTTCGGGGGCCGGTTCCGGTACGGGCCGAGGCCGCGGCGGCTGGGCCGGCGGCGCGGTGGGGCGGGTGCGCTGGCGCAGGGTGGTGACCCCGGCCGGCGGCGGGCCCTGCTCGGCGGGGCGGGGCTCCTGGCTCGCCGCGAGTGCGGGGATCCGTGGCGGGCGCGGCGCGTCCGGTGCCTGGCCTCGGCTGCCCTGGGCCTGTTGGACGTGCTGGGCGTGCTGGGCGTGCTGGGCGGCGATCCCGGCCGGGGCGGTGCCGCGGCCGGGCGGGAGGGCGCCCTGGAGCAGGTCGGTGGGGAGCAGCACGACCGCCGTCGTCCCTCCGTAGGGTGAGGTGCGCAGATGGACCTTGACGTCGTGCCGGGCGGAGAGGCGGCTGACGACGAAGAGTCCGAGCCGGTCGCTGTCGAAGAGGTCGAGGGCCTCGGAGTGGGTGATACGGGCGTTCGCCTCGGCCAGGGCCTCCTTCCCCATGCCGAGCCCGCGGTCCTCGATCTCCAGGGCGTAGCCGTTGCCGACGAGTTCGCCGCTGACCCGGACCTTGGTGTGCGGCGGGGAGAACTGGGCCGCGTTCTCGATGAGTTCGGCGAGCAGATGGGTGAGGTCGGCGACCGCGCCGCCGACCACGGCGCTGTCCGGGAGCCGGCGCACGTCCACGCGGGCGTAGTCCTCGATCTCGGAGACGGCGGCGCGGACGACGTTCGTGAGGGGCACGGGCATGCGCCAGGCGCGTCCGGGTGCGGCGCCGGAGAGGATGATGAGGCTCTCGGCGTGGCGGCGCATCCGGGTGGTGAGGTGGTCGAGACGGAACAGGTCGCCGAGCTCGTTCGGGTCGTCGGCGCGCCGCTCCATGCGGTCCAGCAGATTGAGCTGACGGTGCACCAGGACCTGGCTGCGGCGGGCGAGATTGACGAAGACGCCGGAGATGCCGCTGGCGAGTTCGGCGCGCTCGACGGCGGCGGAGAGCGCGGCCCGGTGCACGGTGGTGAGCGCCTCGCCGACCTGGCCGATCTCGTCCTGCGGGGCGGGTCCCGGCGGGGCCTCGGCCTGGACGTCGATCTCCTCCCCGGCCCGCAGCCGGCGCATGGCGGCCGGAAGTTTACGGCGGGCGATCTCCAGAGCGGTGTTCCGCAGGTTGACGAGTTCGACGACGAGCCCGCGTCCGATGCGCACGGAGATGACGAGCGAGGCGGCGACGGCGGCGAGACCGAGCAGGACCGCGGCGCCCCCGGGGCTGAACACGCCTCCGCCGAAGGGGTCGGTCCGGTCGGCCGCGGCGGTGTGGGCGGCATGCTCGACGGCCGTGATGCCGTCGCGTACGAAGGAGTGGGTGTCGTCCCACTCGCGGGAGGAGACGGCCTGGGCTGCCCTGCGGCCGGGGGCTGTCGCGCGCACTCGCTCCTCGGCCGTGTCGAGCTGCCGGTAGGCGGGCTGGGCGGTGAGGTTCCGCCAGGCGGTGCGCTGGGGCACCGGCAGGTCGGCGGTCGCTGACTCCAGGAGGGCGCGCCGGGCCTCGACGACCCCGCCGAACTCGCGCAGCCGCGCGGCGCCCAACTGCCCGGTGAGGTGCGCCGAGCCGAGCAGCGCGTCCTCCCGGGCCAGCATCTCTCCGGCGCGGGCGAGTTCGAGGAGCACGCGCGCGTCGGAGCCGGCCTGCGCGTGCTGGATACCGGTCAGGGCGCCGCCGACGGCGAACCCGGAGGAGACGGCGGCGGTGTACTCCTCGTAGACCTGGTCCCAGTCGGCCCGTCCGTCGACCGCGGCGGTACGGAGTCTGCTGAGCCCCTCGATCCGCGCCACGAAGCCGGCGATGCGGGCGGAGACCTCCTCGGGGAGGTTCCCGGTGTCCCCGACGGTGTGCCGGTCGTCGAGCCGGAGCCGGCCGAGGGCCGCGTCGGTGCGGCCGATCCGGTCCTTGAGCTCGGCGGCCCGCCCGGCGCCGGGGGCGGCCACCTGGCGCACGGCGGCCCGGCGTTCCTCCTGGAGTGCGGCCACCGCGACGGCGACGGGCCGGCGGACCTCGGCGTCGACCGCCTGGAGCAGGCGGAGCCGGGCGACCTCCTGGGCGGTGGTGACGGTGGCGAACCCCCACAGGGCGAGCAGCGAGACGACCGGGACCATGAGGAGGGACACGATCTTCGCGCGGACGGTACGCGGCCGTAGACCGCGCACCGCACCGCGGGCCGGGGCCGCTCCCGCCGCCGGGCGGGCGGGGGCGGGCGGGGGCACGACGGTGGCCGGGCGCCCGGCCGGCTCCCGCAGGGCCGTCCCGGCCGAGGCCGTCACGCCCGAGGCCGCCGCGGCCCTCTCGGCTGCGGACCGGTCAGCACAGGCCTTCTCGTCGGCCGGCGGCCCGGCGTGCGCGCGGCGCCCGCGGGCCGCCGCGGGCGGTTGCGCCGGGGCCCCGGCGTCCGGGGTCTTGCGGGGAGTTCGCATGGCCTCCTCGTTCCTTCGTTCACGGGCCCGGCGGAGAGGGACGGGTCCGCCTGGTGCTCAGGGCTTGCGGGGCGGTCGGGGTGACGGGACGGCGGCGGTCACCCGGGCACGGGGCCGAGGCCGGCAGGACGGCCCGCTCTCACGCGCGGGCCCGACGCGGGTACGCCGGGCCGCCGTCCACCGGCCCCGAGGGGTACGGCTGGGCGGGCGCGTGCGCGGCGGCGGCCGGCTCCTCGGTCGTCGTCGCTGGGTGGAAGCCGGGAGGTGCGACGTCCACGGCACGCTCGTCCGGTTCGGTGAGGCTTTCCGCCGAGGCGTACGCGGCGCGTTCGGTCGCCGTCGGGGAGAGGGCGACGAAGGCCGAGGTGATGAAGAGGTAGGAGCCGAGACCGACCGCGAGCGGGAAGATGAACTGCATGACGGAGGCACCGGGGAGCGGGGCGGAGGAGGGGACGACCTCGACCCGCACGGCGAACATGCCGGTGTAGTGCATGCTGCTGACCGCCGCGCCCATGACGAGGGAGGCGAGCGCCACCGCCGCCGGTGCGTGGATGTTGAGCGCCGCCCACAGGGCCGCGGTGGCGGCCACGACCGCGATGACGACGGAGAGGGCGACGAGCATCGGGTCGTAGCGCACCTGTCCGTGCAGGCGCAGGGCCGCCATGCCCATGTAGTGCATGCTCGCCACACCGACGCCCGTCGTGAGGCCGCCGATCAGGAGTGAGCGGACGCGGTCGCGCCCGTGTCCCACGGCGAAGACGCCGACACCCACGACGGCCATGGCGATGAGCAGACTGAGCAGCGTGAGGGGAACGTCGTAGCGGATGTCGGTGCCGGTCACGCCGAAGCCGAGCATCGCGACGAAGTGCATCGTCCAGATGCCGGTTCCGATCGCGGAGGCCGCGGTGATCAGCCAGTTGCGCCGCGACCTGCCGGTCGTGTCGAGGGCGCGTACGGTGCAGCGCAGCCCGAGGGCGGCGCCGATGCAGGCCATCGCGTACGACAGCACAGGTGTCAGCCAGCCGAAGGTGGCGTGGTCCAGGTGTCCCATGACTCGGGGACGCTAGTGCGCCTCCAGGGGCGCACTGGGGGCGCATTTCGAAAGCTGATGGAATATGACGCAGAGATGTTCCCGAACGATCGCGACGAGCTCGAACGTGCGCACAGATGGTTCACTCGTCCGGGTAACCGACTCACGCCTGCGAGTGAGGGATCATGGGGCACATGAGCGATGACCCCACACAAGTACGGGAGTTCTTCGGCATGCGCGCCGCCGGCTGGGACGCCCGCTTCCCCGGCGACGGCCCCGCCTACGCCGCCGCCGTCGCCGACCTCGGACTGCGCCCCGGCGACGCGGTGCTCGACGCGGGCTGCGGCACCGGCCGGGCCCTGCCCCCGCTGCGCGAAGCCGTCGGCCCGACGGGCACGGTCATCGGGGCGGACCTGACGCCCGAGATGCTCGAAGAGGCGGTACGAGCCGGGCGCGACAAGGCGGCCGCGCTGATCCTCGCGGACGTCGCCCGGCTTCCGCTGCCCGACGGTGCACTCGACGCCGTGTTCGGGGCGGGGCTCATCTCACACCTCGCCGAACCGGCCGGCGACCTTCGGGAGCTGGCCCGCGTGGTGCGCCCCGGCGGACACCTCGCACTCTTCCACCCCATCGGCCGCGCCGCCCTCGCCGCCCGCCACGGCCGCCGGATCACCGACGACGACCTGCGGGCGGAGCCCAACCTCCGCCCGATGCTCGCCGGTTCGGGCTGGGAGCTGCTCAGGTACGTGGACGAGGACGATCGCTATCTGGCACTCGCCGTGCGCCGCCGTACGCAGTGACGGACGGGGCGGCCGGCACCCGGGTCCGGAACCGGCCAGCATCAGCCCGTTCACCCCGGCGCCTGGCTGTCCGCGCTCGCCGAGCGCCTGCGCACGACGGGCGGGGCACCGCCGGTCCGGTGACAGGGGCCGACCTGGCGGAGGGAGCGGACGTCCTGTGCGAGGCCGTCTTCACGCGACAGCTCTCGACGGACGGGTTACTCACTGGTTAGGGTGCGCCGACGACCAGATGGGGAGGCTGACGTGGGAGAACCGGAATCCGCCGCGAACGGCGCGGAGGACGGCGACGACGACGCGCTGTACGTGCTGACGGCGGCGCTGCTCACGCCCGCGCAGTTCCCCACCGTGCTCGGCGACGACTACCCGGCGGCCTGTGCCGCCCTGGGGCTCGAGCCGTACGCGGAGGGGTACGGGCTCGTGCTCGGGCAGGACGGCGGCGGCGCCCGGTGGACCGTCATCGTGGACGACGTGTCGCTGGTCGCGGTGGCCATCGCCTCCTGGGACTGCGGGATGGAGTACGACCTCTCCCCCGACGAGCGGTCGGTCGTGTCCGCGCTGCCCGGCTGGCCGCTCGCCGTCGCCACGGCCGCGCCCGGCGTGCCCGCGCCCCACGACCCCGAACCGGAGGAGGGCGACCCGGCCCCGCTGGCCCCGCCCGACCGCGGGAGCTGGGGACCGGCTCATCGGCGGCTGGGGGCGGACATGGTGGCGCTCCAGTGGGCCGAGTGGCGCGCGCAGATGGGCGGGGACGCGGACAGCGACGCGGCGGCCGCCGCGGGCAGCACCGAAGCCCCGGAGCCTACGGACGGCGAGGGTGCGGGTACCACCGACCCGTACGACGGTGTGCGCAGGGCGCTCGACGAGCTGAGCGGCTATCTGCAGGAGGCGCCGCCGGTCGGGCGGGTCCGGTCGAGCTTCGCCGGGGGCGAGGCGCGCATGCTGCGTGCCGACGGGCCTGGCTGGTCGCTGGTCGCACGGACCGACGACATGGCTTTCGTGCTCCTGGACGACGAGCCGAACGAGGTCCTGCCGGTGACCCGCGGCCCGAAACTGCCCGCGCTCCTTGAAGCGCTGGACGCGATGGCGGTACGCCCCTCCTGAGCCGGAGCCGGTCGCTTCTGCGATCGGCCACATGGCACGCCGGCAGGAGGTGTGGCGCGGCCCCATGGCCCCGCGATCGGTGTCCCGCGCAGGATGTGGCCGCGCGCCGAGGCGCACGCCGACGGATCATGGCGCGCCAGGACACAGCACGGCGCGTCCCGGCGCGACCGCGCCGGGCACCCGTTCCGCCGTCGCCACACCGGAGGCCACCATGCGCCTGTCTCCAGGCGTTCCGCTGCTCGCCGCGCTCCTGACGGGGCTGACCTTTCTCGGTCCCGCGGCTCCCGCCGGGGCGCAGGGCCCCGGGCCCTGCGCCCACCCGGACCGGCTGCACGTGCCGGGGGCCGAGCACCAGGAGGCCGCGTGCCTGGGCGATCTGACGACGGCGGGGACCGCCGGCACGCGCTACACCGACATGGCCGACCAGGCGGGGCTGTCGGCAGCGGGCACCCGCAATCCGTCGGGCGTCCCAGGCGTCCAGATCGACGGCTACTTCCCCGACGACTCCCGCCTGAACGCCACCCACGACTGGGCGCACGACGCCCAGTTCGTGATCCGGATGCCCGATCGCTGGAACGGCGGCCTCGTCGTCACCGGAGCCCCGGGAACCCGCCGCCAGTACTCCACCGACGCGCTCATCTCCGACCAGGTCCTGGCCCAGGGCTTCGCGTACGCCGCCACCGACAAGGGCAACACGGGCCCCGACTTCTTCACGGACGGGCGGGAGCCGGGTGACGCGGTCGCCGAGTGGAACCGCCGGGTCACCGAGCTGACGAAGGCCGCGAAGAACGCCGTACGCCAGCGCTACGGCTCGGCCCCGCGCCGCACGTACATGACGGGCATCTCCAACGCCGGGTATCTGACCCGCTGGCAGCTGGAGAACCGGCCCGAGCTGTACGACGGCGGGGTGGACTGGGAGGGCGTGCTGTGGACCACCCGCGGCCCCAACCTGCTCACCAGCCTGCCGGTCACGGTCGCCCGCTCGTACGGCACGGCTTCGGACGACGACCTGGTCGACGCCGGGTTCGCGCCCGGCTCGCGCTTCCTGTGGCCATACCACGAGAAGGCGTACTGGGGGCTGACCCAGAAGATCTTCCGTACCGAGTTCGACCCCTCGTACGACCCGCGGTGTCCTGGTGCGACGGCCGGGGCAACGTTGCCCGAGATCCTCGCTCCGTGCGCGTCGGACGCCTCGTACGACTATGCCGCCCGCCCCGCGGCGGTCCGGCGCGCGGTGGCGAAGGTCGCGCTCACCGGCCGGATCGGGAAGCCGCTGATCACGTTGCACGGGGACCTGGACACCCTGCTGCCCATCGCCACCGACTCGGACGTGTACGCGCGGATGATCGAGGAGCGGGGCCGGGGCGGGCTGCACCGCTATTACACGGTCCGGGACGGCACGCACACCGACGGCCTGTACGACGCCTACCCGGACCGGCTGCGGCCGATCCTGCCCTGCTACCGGTCGGCGTTCACCGCGCTGACCCGGTGGGTGGAGGCGGGCGTGACACCGCCCGCGGACCGTACGATCGCACGGCCGGCGGGCGGAGACGTGGTCAATTCCTGCGCACTGCGGTGACAGGAGATCGGATCCTGGATCCAGGATCCAGGATCCTGGATGTTGGATCCTGGATGTTGGATCCTGGATGTTGGATCCTGGATGTTGGATGTTGGATCCAATCTCCAAGGTCCAATCTCCGGGATCCGGGATCCGGGATCCGGGGATCAGACCATCTCCAGGGGGCGGTGCGGCTCCGCCGGGAGCTCGACGCGTATCGCGTCGCCGGGCCGCACCTCCCCGCCGGTCAGGACGACGGACATGATCCCCGCCTTGCGGACGATCCGACCTTCCTCGTCACGGCCGAGGACCTGCTTGAGCAGTCCGTGCTGGAAGTTGTCGATCTGCGCGCACGGGTTGCGCAGTCCGGTGACCTCCACGACGGCTTCGGCGCCGAGGTGGAGTCGGGTCCCGGTGGGCAGGCCGAGGAGGTCGATGCCGCGGGTGGTGATGTTCTCGCCGAGGTCGCCGGGGGCGACCTCGAAGCCGGCTCCGGCGACGTCGTCGAAGAGCTCGGCGTGGATCAGGTGGACCTGACGCAGGTTCGGCACGGTCGGGTCCTTCGCGACCCGGGAGCGGTGCTTGACGGTGACGCCGGCGTGCACGTCGCCCTCCACTCCGAGGCCGGCGAGGAGCGTGATGGTCCCCCGGTTGGGCTTGGTGAACGAGTAGACGCCGTTGCTGCTGACCGTCGTGACGGTGGCTTGGGTCGTCGTGCCTGCGGTCATGACCTGGAGTCCCCTTCTCCTGCGGTGCCTGAGGTGTCGTGCCTGCGACCCTACGCGACGCCCTCCACGCGCAGCGGGGCCCCCACCTCGTGCAGATGGCCGAGCGCCTGCCGGTAGGAGTCGACGAAGCCGGTCTCGGTGTACGGGATGCCGAGCGCCCGGCAGTGCGCGCGCACCGCGGGCTGGGCGAGGCGCAGGTGCGGCCGCGGCATGCTGGGGAAGAGGTGGTGCTCGACCTGGTAGTTGAGCCCGCCGAGGAACCAGTCGGTGAGCGCCCCACCGCGGATGTTGCGGGAGGTCAGGACCTGACGGCGCAGGTGCCCCCAGGAGTCGCCGTCCGGGTGGGCGTCGGGCATCTCCATGCCCTTGTGGTTGGGCGCGAAGGCCATGCCCAGGTGCACGCCGAGGAGCATCTGGTGGAGCAGGGCGAAGACGAGGGCCTGGAGCGGAGACAGGAAGGTCAGGAGCAGGGCGGTGTATCCGGCGACGTGGGCGAGGAGCAGGCCGCCCTCGACGAGGCGTTCGCGGCTGGTGCGGCAGGGGCCGTCCTTGGCGAGCAGGGCCTGGACTCCGTACACCTTGAGGGCGATGCCCTCCAGGGTGGTCAGGGGGAAGAAGAGCCAGGCCTGGTGGCGGGTGAGCCAGCGGCGCAGACCGGTGCGGTCGGTGGTCTGGTGGGCGGCGAAGACGAGGACGTCGGCGGCCACGTCCGGGTCCTTGTCCAGGTGGTTGGGGTTCGCGTGGTGGCGGTTGTGCTTGTCGTTCCACCACTCGCGGCTCATGCCGAGGAGCAGGTTGGCGTGGACGAGCTGGATGATCCGGCCGAGACTGCGGTGGTCGGTGATCTGCGCGTGCCCGGCGTCGTGGCCGACGAAGGCGATGCGGGCGGAGAGCAGCGCGAGCGGCACGGCGAGGGGCAGCGCCCACCAGGACGGGCCGATGAGCGCGAGGCCGGCGATCACGGCGGCGATGCCGAGGAGGTTGACCACGATGCCGCGGGCGTACCAGCCGGGGCGGCGGTCGAGGAGCCCCTGCTCCTTGATGGTGCGCAGCAGCGGGGCGAACTCGCTGCCGCCGCCGTAGCCGTGGCGGCGGGCGGGGCGCTGTTCGGGTGCCGCGAGGGGCGCGGTGAGCGTCGCGGTGGCCTGGGGCATGGCGGTCTCCGGGTTCCGTGGAAGTCCGTGGAAGGCGGCCGCCGCGGGGTCCGCACCGGCTACCGAAAACCTAGGGATCGGTGATCGTCCCGGGCCATGGCGGCACCACCCGGACCCGTTCGGGGGGCGGCCAGGGTGCGGGGGTGGGGCCTTCCCCACCCCCTGCTCGATCGTGATCCGGATCACGGTGTCGATTCGCCCGTGGCGTAGGGCGGTTGGGGTACCCTCGGCCGCTCCGAGCCCAAGTAGTCAAATTTGAGGAATGCGTTGTCGCAGTCGCCGTCGTCCTCGCTCCGCTCTGATGAACTCGCCCGCACCGATGAACTCGCCCGCTGTTCCGCCGTCTTCCTTCCCGCCGATCCGCCGCGCGCGGGTCGGGTCGCCTTCTGGTCCCAGGAGTTCCGGCCGCCGGCGGATGCCGTCGCCGAGCTGACGGTCGTCGACGCCGACGTCCGGCCGCGGACCGTGCCCACGCTGCTG
Organism: Streptomyces sp. NPDC085481; assembly: GCF_044541845.1. Lineage (NCBI taxonomy): Bacteria > Bacillati > Actinomycetota > Actinomycetes > Kitasatosporales > Streptomycetaceae > Streptomyces > Streptomyces sp. NPDC085481. The sequence goes on along the minus strand of NZ_JBITTJ010000008.1, from coordinate 81,701 downwards.
CTCCCGCTGCGCGAGGCCCTGCCCGTCCTCGTACGGGCCCGGGCCCGCGCCGACGAAGGGGCCTCGCCCGCGGCCGCGTTCTGGGGTGCTGCGTCGATGTTCGCACTGGACCTCGCCGCCCGGGGGCTCCTGCTCCCCGGTCTCACCGCCACCGATCTGGACGCGTGGCGGGTCGGGCCGCTCGGACCCGAGGAGCTGGGCGCCCTGCGCGACCTCGCGGCGTCGATGCCGCCGTCGGCGCACGCCGTACCGCTGCCTTCGGATCCGGACTCGGATCCGGCAGAGGGCGGTGATCTGCGGCTGCCCGAACAGGAGGAGTTGCTACGGGCGTTCGCCGATGCCGTCGCCGACCTCCTCCCCCGCACCCCGGCCGCCCCGCTGGCCGCGGGCGGCCCCGCCTTCGCCGCCGACGAGCACGAGGAGCCGCAGCGACTGCCGCACCAGCGCCCCTGGTCGGCGGACGTGGCGGCAGGCCATGACGCGGGCGTCCGGCTTTCGCTCCGCATCGAGCTCGTCGGGGCAGGCGCCGCCGCAACACCCCTGGCCGCAGGGTCCGGGGACCCCGCCGCAGCTCCGGCCCCCGCCTTCCGGGCCGTCCTCCAGATGCACGCCGTCGCCGATCCCGCCCTCGTCGCCGACGCGGCAGACGTCTGGGCCGGTACGGCGCCGGCGGGTGCCGTCCTCGGGCCGCGGGCCCGGATGGACGCCCTGCTCGCGCTGCGCCGGGCCGCGCGGGCCTGGCCGCCGCTCTCCCCGCTGCTCTCGGCGGCCGTCCCCGACGCCGTGGACCTCGCCGACGAGGAGATCGCCGAGCTCCTGGGCCCCGCGGCCCGCGCCCTCGCCGCGACCGGGGTGCGGGTGCACTGGCCGCGCGGGCTCGGGCACCGGCTCACGGCCCGCGCCGTGATCGGACCGCCCGACGAGCCCGGCACGCGCGAACGGGGCGACGCCCTGCCGTCGTTCCTCGCCGCCGACTCCCTGCTCGCCTTCGACTGGCGCTTCGCCATGGGAGACCAGGAGCTCACGCGCGCGGAGCTCGACCAGCTGGCCGAGGCCGGCCGGCCGCTCGTACGGCTGCGGGACCAGTGGGTGCTCGTCGACCCCGAGGAGGTGCGCCGGGCCCGCACGTACCAGGACCGCAAGGTCACCCCGGTCGACGCGCTCGGCGCCGTACTCACCGGCACCACCGAAGTCGACGGGCGCCGTGTCGAGGTGCAGGCCACCGGCTGGGTGGAGCGGCTGCGGGCGCGGCTCGCCGACCCCGAGGGCGGCGGGCAGGAGATCGCCCAGCCCGCCGCGCTCGCCGCGACCCTGCGCGACTACCAGCTGCGCGGGCTCGGCTGGCTGCACCGGATGACCTCGCTCGGGCTCGGCGGCTGTCTCGCCGACGACATGGGCCTGGGCAAGACGATCACCCTGATCGCCCTGCACCTGCACCGCCAGACCGACCCGGCCTCGGCCGGTCCCACGCTCGTGGTCTGCCCGACCTCACTGATGGGGAACTGGCAGCGCGAGATCGAGCGGTTCGCGCCCGGTACGCCCGTACGCCGCTTCCACGGTCCGGCGCGCGAGCTGGACGGCCTGGCCGGCGGCGAGTTCGTGCTCACCACGTACGGCACGATGCGGCTCGACGCGCCGCGGCTCGCCGAGCGCTCGTGGGGCCTGGTCGTCGCGGACGAGGCACAGCACGTCAAGAACCCGTACTCGGCGACCGCCCGTGCGCTGCGCACGATCGGCGGCAGGGCGCGGGTCGCGCTGTCGGGCACGCCCGTGGAGAACAACCTCTCCGAGCTGTGGGCGATCCTCGACTGGACGACCCCGGGTCTGCTGGGCGGGCTCGGCGCGTTCCGTAGGCGGTACGCCTCCGCCGTCGAGGGCGGCCGCGATCCGGGCGCCGCCGAGCGGCTCGCCGCGCTCGTCCGGCCGTTCCTGCTGCGGCGCCGTAAGTCCGACCCGGGCATCGCGCCCGAGCTGCCGCCGAAGACGGAGACCGACCGGACCGTCGCCCTGACGAAGGAGCAGGCGGGGCTGTACGAGGCGGTGGTGCGCGAGACGCTGGCCGCGATCGCCGAGGCGGACGGGATGGAGCGGCGCGGTCTGGTGGTGAAGCTGCTCACCGGTCTCAAGCAGATCTGCAATCACCCGGCGCAGTATCTGAAGGAGGATCCGGGCGGGGAGCGGACCCGGATCGAGGGCCGTTCGGGCAAGCTGGAGCTGCTCGACGAGCTCCTCGACACGATCCTCGCGGAGGACGCGGGCGTGCTCGTCTTCACGCAGTACGTGCGGATGGCACGGCTGCTGGAGGAGCATCTGGCGGCGCGTGGCGTGCGGACCCAGTTCCTGCACGGCGGCACGCCGGTCGCCGCGCGCGAGGCGATGGTCGCCCGCTTCCAGTCCGGTGAGGTGCCGGTCTTCCTGTTGTCGCTCAAGGCGGCGGGCACCGGGCTCAACCTGACCCGGGCCGGGCATGTCGTGCACTACGACCGCTGGTGGAACCCGGCCGTGGAGGCGCAGGCCACCGACCGTGCCTACCGCATCGGGCAGACCCAGCCGGTGCAGGTCCACCGGCTGATCGCCGAGGGCACGATCGAGGACCGGATCGCGCGGATGCTGGAGCGCAAGCGCGAGTTGGCCGATGCCGTGCTCGGCTCGGGCGAGGCGGCCCTGACGGAACTGACGGATGCCGAGCTCGCCGAGCTGGTGCGGCTGCGCGGGGAGGACGGACGATGAGCGGACAGGCGTACGGGAGCGGGGACGAGGTCACCTTCGCGGCGCTGCCGCCGGTGCAGGGGGCTGTCTTCGCCCGGAGCTGGTGGGGCCGGGCGTGGCTGAAGGCCCTGGAGGACACGGCGCTCGACGGCCGACAGCTGAAGCAGGGGCGGCGACACGCGCGGGCCGGTGCGGTCGGCGCGGTGTCGGTGCGGCCGGGCCGGATCACTGCGGTGGTGCAGGACCGCGACGGCACGGCGTACCGGAGCGACGTACTCCTCCAGGAGCTGTCGGCGGAGGAGTGGGACCGGCTCGTCGACCTCGCGGTGGACAGTGCGGGGCACATCGCGGCTCTGCTCGACCGGGAGATGCCGCCGCACCTGGTGGAGGACGCGGCGGCGGCCGGTGTCGAACTGCTGCCGAACATCGGTGACCTGGAGCCGAAGTGCGGCTGCGAGGCCTGGGACCACTGCCCGCATACGGCGGCGCTCTGCTACCAGGTGGCGCGGCTGCTCGACGAGGATCCCTTCGTGCTGCTGCTCGTACGGGGGCGTGGCGAGCGGGCGCTCGTCGACGCGCTCCAGGAGCGCAGCGCGGCGCGCGCGGCGGCCGCGGAGGAGGCGGCGGGGCTCGGCGGGGCGCCGGGGGCGCGGGCGGGAACGGGATCGGGTGCGGGTGCGGGCTCTGGTGCGGGCGTGTCGGCGGAGGAGGCGTTCGCCGCGCGGGACATCCTGCCGCCGCTTCCCACCCCGCCGGCCGTGCCTGCGGCGCCGGGCGAGCCGCCGTCGCTCGACACCGAGGCCGACCCCGAGCCGGGGATCGACCCGGCGGCGCTGGAGTTCCTGGCGGCGGACGCGGCGGCCCGTGCGCACCGCATGCTCGCCGGGCTCGCGTCGTTCGACGACACGCCGCTCACGGTGGCCCAGGACGCGGTGCGGCTCGCCGCCGCCTCACCCGTGTCGCGGGTCGCGGCGCGGCTCGCCGAGGGGTCGGGACGCGGGCGGTCCGAACTCGGCCTGGCCGTACGGGCGTGGCGGTTCGGCGGCGCGGCCGCCCTCGCCGTACTCGACGGGGAGGACCTGCCAGGAGCCGAGGCACTGGCGCGGGCGGCGGCTCGGCTGGCTGAGGCCTGGGAGGACGGCGAACGGCCGGTCCTGCGTGCGGCGGGCGCCTCCCGCTGGACGGTCGTCGGGGCGGACGCCCAGCTGCGCCTCGGCGCGGACGGTCGCTGGTGGCCGTACCGCAGGGAGCACGGCCGGTGGAGCCCGGCGGGCCCTGCGGAGCAGGACCCGGCGGCGGCGCTCGCGGCGGCGCGGGCCGGGGCGGAGGAGGCTCCCGTCACTGAAGCGGCGCGGTGAGTTTCCGGCCGCTGCCGGAGGGCGCGGCGAGGCTGCAGGCGACGGTGTCGGAGCCGAGGAGGTAGCTGGTGCGGTACGGGTACTGGACGAAGGTGGTCCAGCGGGTGCCGAGCGGCTGGTCGGCGGCCTTGAGGCGCAGCGGCCCCCGGCACAGGGCGGCCGCCGCGTCCCGTACCGCCCCGTCATCGACGTGGCGGCCGGTGAGGTGGAGCCTGGCGACCAGTTCGGCGTCGTGGGGCGTGTCGCAGCCGCGGCGGGCGACGGTCCCGGGTGCGTCGCGGTCGATGTCGAAGCAGTCGCCGACGCGCAGCCCGTCGTAGGGCGTGGTCTTGGGCGCGGGCGCGGTCCGGCGGGTGGCCTGGGCCCGGGGCCGTGCGCTGGGGCGCGCGGTGCCGGACTCGGCGGCTCCGGGCGAGGCGGCGGGGCGGCTCGGGTGGGGCGTCGCGGTCCGGCTCGGCGTGCGAGGCGGCAGGGGCGAGGCGCTCTCGCCGTGCGCGGCGGAGGGGTGCTGTCCGGGTGTGTCCTGCGTGCCGTACGGCGTGTCGGCGCGGCCCCCGGCAGGGCCTGCGTCCGGCTGGGCAGGCGTGTCGGACGTGGCCCGGGCGGGGCTCGCGGCGCGCGGGTCGCGGTCGGGCGCGCTGCCGTGCGCGGTGAGGGTCACGGCGAGGCCGAGCACCGCGGCGAGCGCCGCGACCAGCAGGACGACGGCGCCCGGCCGCTTCGGGGGCCGGGCACCGCGGGACGGGGATGCCGTCGGCGGGTGGAGCATAGGGTCCAGGTTCACCCGGCGCCGCCCATGTGGCGAGCCGTATCGGCGACTTGGGCCCCGCTCGTACAGAACCGTGACAATCCCGCTCCTTGCATGAGACCCGGGTTACAGCCCGAGCCGGCGCTCGGCCGCCTCGACGGTCTGCGCGAGGAGGACGGCGATGGTCATGGGGCCGACACCGCCCGGTACGGGGGTGATGAGGGAGGCCCGCTCGGCGGCGCTCGCGAAGTCGACGTCGCCGACGTTGCCGGGGTTGTAGCCGGCGTCGATCACGACGGCGCCCGGCTTGAGGTCCTCGCCCTTGATGAAGTTGGGCTTGCCGACGGCGGCGACGAGGATGTCGGCCTCGCGGACGGCGGCGGGGAGGTCGGTGGTGCGGGAGTGGCAGTAGGTGACGGTGGCGTCGCGGCCGAGGAGCAGCAGCCCGGCCGGCTTGCCGAGGATGGCGCTGCGGCCGACGACCACGGCCCGCTTGCCGGTGAGCTCGACCTCGTACGCGTCGAGCAGCCGCATGATGCCGCCGGGGGTGCAGGAGACGAAGCCGGGCAGGCCGAAGCCCATGGCGGCGAAGGAGGCCATGGTGACGCCGTCGACGTCCTTCTCGGGGGCGATCGCCTCGAACGCGGCGCGCTCGTCGATGTGCGGGCCGACCGGGTGCTGGAGCAGGATGCCGTGGACCTCGGGGTCCTCGGAGAGCGCGGTGATGGTCGCGACCAGTTCCTCGGTGGTCGTGGTGGCGGGCAGTTCGACGTGCTTGGAGCGGATTCCGGCCTTCGCGCAGCGGTTCTGCTTCATCTTCACGTACGTGACGGAGGCCGGGTCCTCGCCGACGAGGACGGTCGCCAGGCAGGGCGTGACGCCGGTGCGGCGGGTGATCTCGGCGGCGCGTGCCGCGGTCTCCTCGACCGTGCGGCGGGCGAGCGCGGTGCCGTCCATGAGGCGTGCGGTGCTGGTGGACATGGGCCACTCCTGGGCGTCGTCGATGACCGGTGGATCGCCCAGGCGCACGGCTGCGACACGTCCGCGCGGGGTGCGCGCGCCCGTGCGGGCCGCTCCCCGGTGGTGATCCACCTCAAGCGCCAGTCACGGCCCGGCTCCACTCTACGTGACGCCTCCGGTGACGGGTACCGGTCAGGGGGCCGGTGCGGTCCGCGAGGCCAAGGCCGGGGCGGCGGACCCCCGGGGGCCGGGAGCAGGGTCGTGACAGGGCTGTGGGGCCCGGACTCGTCGAGTCCGGGCCCCACAGCCTGTGCTGGCCGGTGGTCAGAGCGGGCGGCCGCCGAACGGCGGGAAGCCGTAATACGTGCCGAGCTCCTCGCGGTAATCCGGGTCGCCGAGGTGCTTGTCACGGTGGAACTCGGGGGCGTCCTTGATCTGTTCCCTGGTCAGGTCGACGAAGATCTTCCCGTCCTCCGGAACGACCCGGGTCACCGTGCTCGCCGGCAGGAGGACCTCCTTCCCGAAGATCCACACACCGGTGTCCACGACCAGGTAGGCGTCACCGGCCTCGTCGGAGTGCTTGTCGACCTTGCCGATGCTCCCGTCGGTGGCCTCCACCTTGTATCCGGTGAGGTCGGCACCGGTCAGGTGACCCGAGGTCGACTGGTAACTCCACACATGCTCAGTCACGCGAAAACAACTCCTCCGGTAAAGGGACGGCGAGGAAATTCCCGCCGTCTTTGCTTTTCCGTACGTCGTGCGCGGCGGACTTCACGCGTCCCGCCGGAATTCCGCCTACCCCGCTTCCGGTCTCCCATTCACAGCATCCGGATGGGCGGTCGGCGCGGGCCGGCCGAGCGGGCCTCCTACCACCGGTACCACCGACCGCTACCACTCTTGGGGCGGGCGACGAATCCGAGCAGCCAGACGACGAGCAGGGCGATCGCGATCCACCAGAGAATCTTCAGCGCGAATCCGGCACCGAAGAGAATGAGGATCAGCAGAAGAACCAGAAGCACGGGAACCATGATGATCGACCTCCGGAAATCATGTGCCCCGGTCTCCTGCTCACACACCTGCGAAGGGTCGGGCACCGGAATCGCCGGACGAAGAGGAACCCCTCGGGAGGAAGCGCGGCGGGAATGTCCTAGAAGAGGCCCCCGCGTTCGCCTGCCTTGCGGCCACGTTCGTCGGGGGATGCCGCGGGGGCGTCGCCGTAGGTGTAGGCGGTCCGGATGTGCCCGTCGCGGGCATGGACGACGACCTGTGCGGGGGTGTGCTCCTTGGCATGCCGGCGTGCGGAGTCGATCGCGTCCTTCTGGGTCCGGTGCGGCTCGTGCAGCAGCCGACGGCCTTCCCTGCCCTCGACCTGCCACTTCACGCCCGCAGCCGCCGCCCGCTCGCCGGACGGTGCGACGTGGTAGACGGTCCGTTTCGCTGCCATGATCCTTCTCCTCGCCATTCAGGCGACTTACGACGCCGGGGCGTCGCCGCCTTCCTCGAGTGTGGTGGTCGGCCGTGGTCGCACGCCCCCGTGGTCCGGAGCGGGCCGAGGCCCTGTACTCCCGGGCTCAGGCGCGGGAGCTGCTCGTGATGTCCGCGCATCGGGTGACCACCGAGGCGAGACTGCCGTGGGTGCGGAGGAGTTCACGCTGGATGCGGGCGCCGTTGCCGGCTTCCAGCAGACCGGCGATGCCTTCGCGGACCCGTTCTTCGTCGCCGCTCCCGACCAGGGCCTCTCGGACATGGGCGTACAGCGCCTGGACGACTTCCACCGCCGGCGCCGCTCGCATGGTTTCGGGGTGGAGGAGGGGGCCGTCCAGGCCCGACCGGCCGGCCTGCCACGCCGCCAGCCGAAGCAGGCCTGTGCTGACGCGGGAGGGCGGTTCCCCGCCTTGCCAGGCCATGGCGGCAGTTTCGACGAGGGCGCGCACCAAGGCGGCCAGGAGTACGGGGGTCGACGCTTCGAGGCACACGTCCGCCACCCTGACCTCCACGGTGGGGTACGTGGCCGACAGCCGGGCGTCGAAGTAGATCATCGCCTCGTCGCGCAGGACTCCGGTGTCGAGCATGGCGCGGACCTGCCCGTGGTACCGGTCGACGGAGCCGAAAACGTCCATCGGACCGGCCGAGGGCAGCCTGTTCCACACCCGGCTGCGATAGCTCGCGTATCTGCTGTCCTGCCCCTGCCAGAAGGGCGAGTTCGCGCTCATCGCGGTCAGAACGGCGAGCCAGGGCCGGATCCTGTCCAGCACGGCGACACCTTCCTCGTCCGACTCGACCGAGACGTGGACGTGGCAGCCGCAGGTGAGCTGTTCCTGCGCGGTCAGGCCGAACTGTTCGCCCAGCCACGCGTATCGCGTGCCCGCGTTCAGCGAGGGCCGGGCGGGGAGCGGCGATGTGGCGAGGGCCGCCACGAGGGCGCCCGCGGACTCGGCGTGCTGACGGGCCTCGGCGCGGCACCGGGTGACCTCGTCCCCGAGTTCGCCCATCTCCGTCACCGGTTTGGTGGCGAACTCCAGCTGTTCTTTCTGCAGTTCCTTCTCGAAGGCGTGCAGCGGCGCGCCATCACCGTGTGGCCGCTGCCCCGCGGACCGGTCCGCGGCCGCGAGGACAGCACCGGCCAGCGCGAGGGGCTCCCCGCTGCGGGCATGCACGAGGAGCAACTCTTCTTCCACGCCCACGCTTCTCATTCAGCCACCGCCGTTCGCCTCTCGGTGGGTGGGAAGGCCTGCCCGTCCCACATGCGTTCGTGGGCGGACAGCCCCTCGTCCACCCACCGGGCCTCGGAACCCGTCGGCAGGTCAGTCCTTGAAGACGTCCTTGATCTTCTCCTTGGCCTGGCGGGCGTTGCCCTTCGCCTTCTCGGCACGCCCCTCGGCGGTCAGGCTTTCGTTGCCCACCGCACGGCCCGTCGTCTCCTTGATCTTGCCCTTGGCCTGCTCGGCCTTGGCCCTGGTCTTCTCCTTGTCCGACACGACTGATCACTCCCTGCTAAATCGAGCCAAATGACACATAAGGCTTCTGACCGGCATTCCGACCACCAAACCTGAGTGAGCCCTTCCACGCCTCCCTGGCGGACGGGCACGGAGCGCTAGGTCCGCCGTTTCAGTGCCTGCATCACGCGGGGCAGTTCGCTGTCGATCAGACGGCCGGTGAGCGAACCGCCGAACACGACGACGCCCACGGCGACGAGCCAGGTCTGGATGACGAGGAACGCGCCGAACGGGCCGTAGGTGACGGCACTGGACGCGATCAGCGGGGAGAAGACGTACCGGGAGAAGATCCTCAGCCCGAGCAGTCCGAGCACGGTGGACACCGCCCCGGGAAGCAAGGCCAGCCACCTGACTCGGCCTCCGAGGAGCAGTCGCTGCGACCACCAGAAGAACAGGATGCCGCAGACCAGAGTGACGACTCCACTGACCGGGTTCTCATGCCAGAAGGGCGAGACCGCGAACAGGTAGAGGAACCCGATGAGGACCGCGAGCCAGACCACGTGCCGCCACCGAGCCCACCAGCTCGCGGGTGGCAGGCCCCAGACCTTCTCGTAACCGCTCTGCACCACCGTGCCGAAAGAGAGCCCGAACACGGCGAGCAGGGCGAGACCGAACGCCGTCGTGGTCCGCCGCACCTGACCGGGCAGAGCGAACAACCGGTCGATCTCCGCCCTGGCCGCCTCCGACACCCCGAGGCCGTCGCCGACCCACTGCGCGAACCCCTTCCCGCCACCCGCGCCCGCGGCGGATACCACGATCAGCAGCGGCACGAGCGTAAGGAAACCGAGCGCCGCGAACCCCAGCGAACGCTGCCAGAGATCGAGTTCGCTGATCGCCCCCCAGCGGTGCCCGGCTCGCAGCCGGCGGATCACGCTGCGTATCCGGCCGAACAGGGAGACGAACATCAGCTCGGCGGCGCCTGGGCCGCGCTCCGCAGCGCAGGCACACCGGCGCTGCGCGGGGTAACGAGCATGGCGCGCTCCAGGGAACTGCTGCTGCCTCCACGGTAGAACCAACCGGCCGAGGCGACCACCGAGAGCCGGAGGCACCGGTGATCGCCATGAGCACCGCCCTGGCCGCAGAGCCGTCGCACTCGCGTTCCCTCACGAAACCCGCCCAGGCGTGGCCGACGCGGCGGCGAACGGGCTGTCGCCGAGACGGGCCAGCAGATCGGCGGGATCGCGGTACACGGCGGCGGCGCCGGCCTCTTCCAGGTCGGCCCGCGGGATACCGCCGCAGAGGAGGCCCACGGCGGTCACACCAGCGCGGGTGGCCGCCTTCATGTCCCACACGGTGTCGCCGACGAACACGGCCCGCTCGGGTGGCACCCGGGCCAGTCGAAGGGCCTGCCGGACGGGTTCCGGTGCGGGTTTGCCTTCCCCGACATCATCGGACGTACTGGTCTCGGCGATGGCGTCGTCGGCGTCGATGGCGCGGCGCAGGGCCGAGAGTTCCCTCTCCTTCGCCGACGTGACGAGGACGACCCGCCAGCCGCTGCCGGCGAGCGTGCGCAACAGGTCGGCGGCCGACGCCAGAGCCGGCAGGCGGTCGAAGCAGGTGGCGTAGAGGGTGTCGTGCCCGGCGCTCAGGCGGTCGTCCTGCGCTGTGTCACGGTCGCGTCCGAGGAGGTGGTCGAGCAGGTCCTCGCCGGGCAGGCCGATCGCCCGGTGTACGGAGTGCATCGGCACATGGTGCCCGGCCTGGCGCAGGGCCTCCCACCAGGCCACCACGTGAAGGTAGTTGGTGTCGGTGAGCGTCCCGTCGACATCGAAGAGCGCGGCGCGGCCCATGGGTTCCTCCTCACACTCACAGCTCCCGCAGGGCGGGGAGCAGCTCTGCCTCCGCCCAGCGAAGGAAGGGCTCCTGCTGGTCGCCACCGACCTGGACCAGGGCGATCTCGGTGAACCCCGCGTCGCGGAACGGACGTACCGCCTCGACGAAGGCGCGGACGTCCGCCCCGCAGGGAATCGCGTCCGCCACGTCCTCGGGACGGACGTGCGAGGTGGCCTGTGCGAAGCCGGCGGGGCCGGGAAGTTCGGCGTTCACCTGCCAGCCGCCGAGGGACCAGCGGAACTGGTCGTGTGCCCGCGCGATCGCCGCGTCGCGGTCGGTGTCGTAGCAGACGGGCAGCTGGCCGATGCGCGGCTTGCCGGCCCCACCGTGCGTGTCGAACGCCTCCAGCAGCTCCCGGCGCGGCTCCGTGGCGATCACCAGGTCCCCGTACCGGCCGGCGATGTCGCAGGAGAGTTCCCCGGACACCGCGATGCCGATCGGAGGGGGATCCTCGGGGAGGTCCCAGAGTCTGGCGTTGTCGACGTCGAAGTGAGGGCCGCGGTGGTTGACCGTCTCCCCCGCCAGCAGGGAACGGATGATGCCGGCGGCCTCTTCGAGCATCTCCAGACGCACCGGGGCCGCCGGCCAGCCGGCGCCGACGACGTGCTCGTTGAGGTTCTCGCCCGAGCCCAGGCCGATCCGGAAACGGCCCCCGGAGAGGATCTGCATGGTCGCGGCCTTCTGGGCGATCACTGCCGGGTGGTACCGGAAGGTGGGGCAGGTCACGAACGTCATGAGCGGCAGCGTGGCCGTGGCCTGCGCGGCCGCGCCCAGAACACTCCATGCGTACGGCGCATGCCCTTGCGACTCCAGCCAGGGAAACGTGTGGTCGGAGATGACGGAGAAGTCGAAGCCCGCCTTCTCGGCGCCCACCGCGTGGGCGACCAGTTCGCGGGGCCCGGCCTGCTCGGTCATCATCGTGTACCCGAAAAGCACCATAGACACCACAGTGATGCTTCTCCCGTGCTCACACGAGCCGACAGCGACGCCAGGCCATGGAAACCTCGCCCTGCCCCCGCCGTCCGGGGTCCCCTGCCGGCTGCCCGCTGCCCACTGCCCGCCGGACGTGCGGCCCGGCACCACGGACGCACCACCCAAGCGGACGACGTGGCTGCGCGCCACAATGGAGCAGTGTCCTGACACGAAGGAGAGCCCCCCACGGCCCCAGAGGGCTGGAGGCTCATGGTGCCCACCACGGCTGCTCTGAGGCTCAGCCTGCGCAGCCCCCTGCCCCCACACGCGCACTCGCACCCGCCCCGCACCCGAGGAGCTGACCGTGGCCGGCCTCGACGGCTTCACCGACGTGCTCGACTACCCGATGTACGCCGTCACGGCGGCAGCAGGCGGCGAGCAGGGCGGCTGCCTGGTGGGCTTCGCGTCGCAGTGCTCGATCGACCCGCCCCGCTTCATGGTGTGGATCTCCACCGCCAACCGCACGTACCGCATCGCACGCCGCGCCTCCCACCTCGCCGTACACGCCCTGCGCCGGGACCAGAAGCAGGTAGCCGAGCTGTTCGGAGGACGGACAGGCGACGACATCGACAAGTTCGGCAGGGTGGCCTGGCGGCCAGGAGAGGGCGGAGCGCCGGTACTGGACGACTCCTGCGCCTGGCTCGTGGGCCGGGTACAGGGACTCGTCGACGGAGGAGACCACGTCGGTTTCCTCCTCGCCCCCGTCGCACAGAGCCCGCCCGGCCCCGTAAGACCGGCGCTGCTCCGGTTGAGTGACGTCGCAGAACTCCCACCGGGGCACCCCGCCTGAGATCACGGGTGCCGGATCGTCCCTGACGAAGCCCTGGTCCCGGAGGCCACGAGCGGAACAGACGCCTACGCTGAGAGGGAAGCTTCTGCGGAATCGGAGGACACCATGATCGTCCTCGGCGTCATCCTGCTCGTGATCGGCCTCGTGGCCGGCCTCGGCATTCTCTGGACCATCGGGATCATCCTCGTGGTCATCGGCGTCATCCTCTGGATCCTGGGCGCGATCGGTCGCGAGGTCGGCGGGCGCCGGCACTACTGGTAGCCGGCCGAACAGCCCACGGTTTCCTGGTGCGATCACGTTGAACGACCCAGCGCCGGACTGTGGGAGGACGTCGGCGATGTCGGCGAGGATCGCGCCGATCGCCGTCATGGCCGCGCCGAACGCGGCACCGCGACGGCGCCGTGCACGTCGTCCCCTGGGCGCGGGTCAGCGCGGTGGCACGCGCGGTGCGATCCGCGCCGCTGGAAGCATTCGCCGGCCCCTGTCACCCGATGGCATGGCGCAGGTCACCATCGCCCGCCGCAGTGGCAAGATGCGGATCAGCTCCTCCTGCGGTACTCAGGAATATGACCCTGGAGCACCCTTCCGAACGGGGAAGCAAGGGGCGCGGCCCGTTCGAACGCCTCGCGGAGCGAGCGTCGAACCTGACGAGCTCCCCTCTGTTCTTCTCGTTCTGTCTGCTGCTCGTCGGAGTGTTCATCGGGGTCCATGCAGCCGGTTTGTCCCTGAGCTGGCAGCTCCTCGTCGGGGACACCATGGTGTCGGTGACCCTGCTGCTCTTGGCTCTCCTGAAGAATGCCGAGCGGCGGTCGGATCGCGCTGTCCAGCGGAAGCTCGATGCGATTGCGCTGGCCCTGCTGGAGGAACGCCGACGTACGACCGGCGAGGCGTTCGACTCGCTCGAAGAGGCCATCGGTTTGGAGGAGGACTCCTAGCCGTGACAGCACCCATGAGGAAGCGTCCACCGGGCAGGGTGAGGAGCAGCAGGGCCACACGGTAGGGCGGCGCGGTGGCCGGCGGGGGCGCGAGGGGGAGCGTCGGGGCATGGGCGTTGCCTGTGCCCTGCTTCCACCACTCCACCACTCCACCAGCAGGTGGTCGCGGTCGTGCGAGGAGAGCGGGGGCGCCGTCCTGGGGGCGCTCGGGGTGATGCCCGCCGCGTCGAGGATCGCCGGCGCGATGCCGATGTTCGCGACGATGCGGTTGTCCACAATTCCCGCGCCCCGGCCGCCGGCCGTCCAGGAAAGGCAGAACGGCACCTCCTGGGCGGCAGTCCGGCCGCGGGCGGTCCCTGAAGGCCTGCACCGCGTCGCCGACGCGGGTCGCTGCTGCCATGGCCATGAAAGCAGGCGGAGCGGAACCGCGGTTCCCTGTACGGCAGATGACAGGGGGAGCCCCGCCGGTGCCAGACTCGTGTCGGCGGGCGAGGTTCTCTCGGCGGCCGGGTCCGGTGTGTGCAGGGGATGAGGGAGAGTCATGACGAACCACGACCTGACCGGTTACGAGCAGAGCTCGTTCACGCACGAGGGGACCCGTCGTCGGATCCTGCGGCGGGGCGAAGGCCCCGCCGTGATCGTGATGGCCGAGATACCCGGCATCACCCCGAAGGTGCTGGAGTTCGCGGAGAAGGTCGCGGGGATCGGTTGTACGGCGGTGCTGCCGGTCCTGTTCGGCGAGCCCGGCCGCGACCCCCACCCCGATGCGCACGGCCCGCTGGGCACCGCGCGGTACACGACTTCGTCGATCCTCAGGGTGTGCGTGAGCCGGGAGTTCACCCTGCTGGCCACGGGCCGGAGTTCCCGGGTCGTGTCCTGGCTACGCGCCCTGGCCGCCCACGAGCACCGGCGGTGCGGCGGCCCGGGTGTCGGAGCCCTGGGCATGTGCGTGACCGGGGGCTTCGCCCTGGCCATGGCCACCGATGCCCGGCTGATCGCCCCGGTGCTGTCCCAGCCGTCGCTGCCGGTGGCCGTGTCGGCTGGCCGGTCACGGACGATCGACATCAGTCCCGAGGAGCTCGCCGTCGTCCGGGGGCGCTGCGAGCGGGAGGGACTGCAGGTCATGGGACTGCGGTTCAAGGGCGACCGGTTCGTACCCGGGGACCGGTTCGCGTTCCTGCGGCGCGAGCTCGGCGACGCCTTCGTCGCCGTCGAGCTGGACGACGGCGCGGCCAACCCCGAGGGCGTGCTCCCCCCGCACTCGGTGCTGACCGAGCACCTGATCGACGCCCCCGGCGAACCCACCCGGGCTGCGCTGGACCAGGTGCTCGGCCTGTTCCGCACGCGGCTGCTCGGCGGCGAGGACTGAGCCTCCGCTCGGTCAGGGGTCGGGCCGGATCGGTTCGGTCCTCCTTCCTTCGCCTCGGCTCGGGCTGGTGGTGGGCATTCGTCAATGCGCCTCACCGGAGTCGCTCTCGACATCGTGGAGAGGTCTACGCGCGTCGGAATCGGCGCCGGTATATCCGAAGACACCATTCGGAATCCTCCCGGTTGGAGCTATGCCCACAACCGCTCGGCAGGGGGCGAAATACACCCCGGACCAGGAGAGAATTCCGGACACACTGTCCAAAAAGATCAAGAGGAAAGATCCATGCGACGAAGACTCTTCGGCGTGACCGCCTCCGTGGCCTCATTCGGACTGCTGGGCTCCCTCGTCACCGCCTGCGGCTCGTCCGGGAACGACGCGACGACCTTGCGCCTCGTGGCCGCCGAGTACGGCGACAGCCCGGCGACCAGCTCCAAGGCGTACTGGGACAAGCTGACCGCCGACTTCAGCCGCACCCATCCCGGCAAGAAGGTCGAGGTGACGCTCTACCCCTGGGCCGACGTCGACCGCGAGGTCACCCGCATGGTCCAGGAGGACAACGCCCCGGACGTGGCGCTGATGGGCGCGTACTCCGACTTCGCCGCACAGGGCCGCATTTACGCCGCCAGCGAGGTGATGTCGATCAGAGCGGAGGCGAATTTCCTGCGCCCGCTCGCCGAGGCGGGCTCCTTCGACGGCACCCTCTACGGCCTGCCCTTCGTGGCCAGCAGCCGGCTGCTCTTCTACAACGAGGAGCTGTTCGACGAGGCCGGAGCGAGGCCGCCGAAGACCTGGTCGGACCTGAAGGACGCGGCGAAGGCACTGAAGAAGGAGGGCGTGCTCTACCCGTACGCCCTGCCTCTCGGCCCCGAGGAGGCCCACGCCGAAGCCCTGATCTGGGAACTGAGCAACGGCGGCGGGTACACCGACAGCAGCGGCGGGTACAGCATCGCGTCCGAGCAGAACACGCAGACGTTCCGGTGGATCAAGGACAACCTGGTCCTGCCGGGTCTGACCGGCCCGGTCCCGCCGGCCGAACTCAACCGCCAGGACGCCTTCGCCGCCTTCCTGCGCGGCGACGTCGGTATGGTCAACGGCTATCCCTCACTCCTCCACGAGGCGAAGGCGAAGGGCATGAAGGTCGGCACGCTGCGCATGCCGGTGTCCGACACACTGGGCGAGGGGGAGACCCCGCCGGCGGCGGGCGTCGCCGACTGGATGATGGCCTTCAGGCACGACGGCAATCGCGAACTGGTGGGCTCGTTCCTGAACTTCGTCTACGAGGACAAGAACCTCAGCGAGTTCGCCGGGCGCTACCACCTGCTGCCGTCGACGGTGTCCGCCACCCAGGCATCCCGCTACGCGGCTGCCGACCCCAGCGCCGAACAGTTCCTGACCGCGCTGCGCAGCGCCGAGCTCTACCCGGTCGACGAACCGTCCTGGCTCCAGGTCAGCAACACCATCAAGCGGAACATCGGCAAGGCCGTCGCACCCGACGCCGACCCGAGGACCGTGCTGGAGCGAATCGCCCAGCAGGCCCGGGACGCAGCTCAGCAGAGCTAGCGTCAGAACCTGTTGTGTCGCCGCAGCCCGGCCGGGCGTCCGTCCGGGTCGACCAGGAGGCGGTACGGCGGCAGGGCGAGGCCGCGCGTCAGGCGGGACATGGCGGGTGGGTGGTAGGCGCGCAGCCGGCCGGGCGGTCTCGGGCTGCGAGCGCCGCTCTCGTACCAGGCGTCCAGGGCCGCCGCGCTCGCGGCGAAGGAGGCGAAGGCCTTCGCCGGATCGCACAGGTCCTCCGGTGCGAAGCGCGAGTCCGGCTTCCCGGCGTCCACGTGCTCGCAGGAGAGCTCCAGACGCAGGTCCCGTGCGAAGCGGCGGGCGTGGTCCCCGAGACCGCCGGGATCGCGTGGCTGCCGCCGGTCCACACGTTCGTCCAGGACCACGCAGTCGAGCTCCGAATCGTGCGTCCAGGAGCGGAGGTTGATGTTGTCCGAGCCGACCGAGGCCCACACGTCGTCGATCACGCACACCTTGGCATGCACGTACACGGGAGTCCCGGCGGCGTTCTCCAGCCCGTACACGGCCACCCTGCTGCCGCCCGCGCGACGCAGTCTGTCCAGTGCGGTGACGCGTCCGACGAGGTTCATCGGACGCGTGAGCCGTCCGTCCTGCTCGGGGACGGTGGGTATGACGGCGATCAGACGCAGGCCGGGATTCTCGTGCAGTGCCCTGGCGAAGAACCCCACCACGTTCGGGGACCACAGGTACTGGTCCTCCAGGTAGACGAGCGATCGCGCCCGGCGCAGGGCTTTGAGGTAGCTCCGCGCGATGCTGCGTTCACCGTCGGGGGCGAAGGGGTAGCCGCGCAGCAGCCGGTTGGGGTAGGTCCGGAGCACCTGCACGGCGTGGCTGCCGCAGGGACGGGGGTCGGGCAGCTGTGGAGGGAGGGCGTCGGCTTCGGTGTCCTCGCGGTGCACCATGGCGCGGAGGCGGACCATGGGGCTGCGGCTGAGGGGCGAGGGGTCCTCCCAGCGCTCGCGGAAGCCGGCTTCGAGGTCACCGACGGCCGGGCCGCGGATGGCCAGCTGCACGTCGTGCCAGGGGGGCCGGGGGCCGTAGGCCGCCGCGAACGACAGCGTCTGGGGGTCGCCGTGGTGGGAGGCGTCGTCGTTGCGACCGTGGCACAGGTCGATACCGCCGACGTACGCGACGTCGAGGCCGGGCCGGCCCGGGTGGCGCAGGACGACGAGTTTCTGGTGGTGGGAGCCGCCGGGCCGCACCCGCATGTCCAGCAGACACTCGGCACCGGCCTCCTCAAGCTCTTCTCCCAGGTGACGGTTCTCGCTCTCGCTGAACTGGAACGTGTCCAGGTGCGAGCGCCAGACAAGTCCCTTCACGATCACTCCGCGCGCCGCGGCTTCGCCCAGCACGGTGCTGATCTCCGTCCCGGCGCCGTCGAGACGTTGGTCGGGGTCGCCGCGCCAGTCGGTGAAGAGCAGGAGGTCTCCGGAGCGCTGCGCTCTGACCGCACGGAGGAGCTCGGCGAAGTACGCCGCACCGTGCACCAGCGGCCGGACGTCATTGCCGCGGGTCCATGCGGCCCGGTCGGGGTGACGCCGGTCCAGGCGGGTCGAACCGTTTCCGCGTTCACTCGCGGTGAGCATCCAGTCGCTGTACCTCACGGTGGCCTCCACCCGGCGGCTACCCACTCCGCGCGGTGCCGAAGCGCTACGCCGCTCGCCCGGCGACGCGGGCCCGGTGCGCCCGCGTCGACTCGTAGGCGTCGCTCCACAGGTTTCCGATCCCGTCCTGACGGAACCTCGCCACCCCCCGCGTAATGCATGCGGCATATGCCATGGCTCCGGGTGGCCCGGGGTCCTGCTGCCCCGGGTGCGGCGAGCCGTCGACACCGGCCGCGTCCTGGCCATAGAGGTGCGACGTCGCTCCACTACGCCCGAAGGAACCAACCGGCCCTACGGCACTGCGGCGGCTACGTGATCGGCGCGGTCGCGGAGGCGGGCCGCGTCCGCGCTCGGCGGTACGCCGAACTGGCGCTTGTACTCCCGGCTGAACTGGGAGGGGCTGTCGTATCCGACCCGGGAGCCGACGCCGGTCACATCGTGCGGGCGGTTGGCCAGCAGCAGTCGCGCCGCCTGCAGCCGCATCTGCTTCTGGAACTGGATCGGGCTCATCGCCGTCACCGACTGGAAGTTCCGGTGGAACGCGGAGACGCTCATCCCGGAGGACTGCGCCAGGTCCTCGACCCGGAAGGCCTCGGCGTAGTTGTCCCGAATCCAGTTCACCGCCCGGGTGACGTGGGTCAGGCCGCTGTCCGCGAGGCCCAGCTGCCGGACCGCTTCGCCCTGCTCTCCCGTCATCAGCCGCCACAGGATCTCCCGCTTGATCAAGGGCACCAACACCCGGCGGTCCCGGGGCCGGTCCAGCAGACGCAGCAGCCGGACGATCGCGTCGATCAGCTCCGCCGGCGCGTCAGTGACCGTGATCCCGGGCCGAGTCGACCGGGTCGACGGCGGCAGGTCGCCCGGCCCCGCCTGCAGCATCAACTCCGCGATGACGGCGGGCTCCAGCGTCATCCCGAAACCGAGTTCAGGGCCTTGGGCGACGCGCCCGGTCACCGGCAGATCGGCCGAGGCGACCAGATACTGGCCGACGCCGTACTCGTACACCCGGTCGCCGAGCGCGAGCCGTTTGGCCCCCTGGGCGATGACCGCGAGCACCACGCCGGACATCGCGTACTCGGGCTCTGCGCCGGGGTCGGCTCGACAGATTCGTACGCCGTCGATGGGCGTGGTCAGATCAGGCCGCGCGTGCCGGCTCAGCAGATCGCGAAACTCGTCGAGGGACATGCCCCCATCTCATCATGAGGCGGCATGATCCTCCCCCTGGAGAGAGGATCATGCAGGAGCAGGACCGCACTCCCGGCGTACGGGAGGACGGTCCCGCCAACCGGCGGCTCCTACTCCCCGGGCTCCTCGTATTCGGCGATCAGGTGGCCGCGGGCGATGGTGTGGAAACGCAGGTTGAATCCCACGAAGGCCGGTGCCGCGTCCGCATCCGGCCCCAGCTTCTCCTGGTCCACGGCGTACACCGTGAACACATAGCGGTGCGGGCCGTCCCCCTTCGGCGGCGCGGCCCCGCCGAAGTCCCTGCTGCCGTAGTCGTTCCGCGCCTGTACCGCACCGGCCGGCAGTCCCTTGAAGGGCCCGGTGCCGGCCCCGGCCGGCAGCTCGGTGACATCCGCCGGGATGTCGAAGACCGTCCAGTGCCAGAACCCGCTACCGGTCGGCGCGTCCGGGTCGTAGCACGTGACCGCGTAGCCACGGGTGCCCTCCGGCCCGGCCGACCAGCTCAGCCGGGGCGAGGAGTTGCCCTTCGCGTACACCTGCGCGTCCGGCAGGGTCCCGCCGTCGGTCACGTCCGTGCTGCTGACCGACAGCTCGGGCACCGGCGGGTGGAAGTCGTGCGGCAGCGGACGCCGTGTCACCTGACCAGTCAACTCTTGGTACCTCTTCCGTACTTCCCTGGAGAATCGCCCGAACGGGCCTGTCGCCCATCGGACCACGGATCTCCGGGAAACGACCTGTCGCCGAGAGGATCGTGCAAGAAGGCGCGACCTTTGTGAACGCTCCCGGACCGGAGACAGGCAGCCAACGCGTCCATTACCGTACCGGCGAGTAGGAGGTGGGTGGCCGGCCCACACGGTGCGAGGGAGCGGGCGATGGATCGGCAGTGGAGCCTGGAAGAGAGTACGGTCGCCGACGCGCCACCCTCTGTCGTCTACCGGTTGGTGTCGGACCTGCGGAACATGGGGCGCTGGAGCCCGGAGTGCCGGTACGTGTGGGTGCTGCGACCGCCGGCACGAACCGGAACCCGGTTCATCGGGTTCAACCGGCGCGGGCCGTTCGTCTGGCCGACCCTGGGGCGGGTGAGCCGGGTACGGCCGGACAGCGAGTTCGTCTTCGACGTCGGCGTCTTCGGACTGCCCATCGCCCGCTGGGGCTACCGGTTCGAAGCGGAGGGCCCGGGAACACGGATCACCGAGTTCTGGCAGGATCTGCGGACCAGTGGATACCGGGCGCGGGTCGCCGACCTGCTCGGTACGGTCTTCGCCGGGACGAACCCCGCCCGCCGGGTCGCGCTCAACCGGGCCGGGATGCGCACGACCCTCGAGCGCATCGCACGGACCGCAGCCGCCGAGACCTGAGCCCTGGACGGCGGGCGGCTCGCGGTCTACTTCTCTTCGCAGGCGAGGCGGTTGCGGCAGGCGGTGACGATGGCCTCCGCGATACCAGGCATGTCGGGCTGCCAGGTGGGGTTGCAGTTCACCTCGCACACGGCGAACGAGCCGTCCGATTCGAAGAGAAGGTCGACGCCGGCGACGCCCAGGCCGATGACGGCCGCCGCTTCGACGGCCAGGGCCTCCGCGTCCGGATACCGGCCGGTGCAGACGGTGTGCCTGCCGCCTTGTGCCAGGTTGGAGACGAGTCGGTCGTCGCCCGCCTCGCGCACCACCGCGGCCACGGCCCGCCCCTCGACCACGATCACGCGGAGGTCACGGCCGTGCGAGTGGGCGACGTACCGTTGGAGGAGATAGGGGTGACGGTCGTCCAGGCTGCCCGCCACCGACCGCAGCCACGCGTCGTCGGGGGCGAGGAAGACCCGTTGGCCCCGCTGGCCGCGTACGGCTTTGACCACGTACGGCGTGGGCAGACCGGTGGCGAGTACGTGCTCCAGGGGTGCGTCCGTGTGCGTACGGGTGTCGGGGACCGGGATGCCGGCCGCGGCGAGCTGTTGCAACTGCCAGAACTTGTTCACCGATGCCAGGACCGCCTCGGCGGGGTTGACCAGGCGCGTGCCCATGGCGGCCAGGTGCCGCAGCAGCGTGGCCTCCCTGTCGGCCGAAAGCCGGGGCGTCGACAGGCGGGCGTAGACCACAGCGGGTGCGGCGAGGGGCCGGCCGCTGGTGTCGGCGAGCGTGAGCCGTCCGCCTTCCACTCCGAGCACCAGCCGGCTGCTGTGGACGACCGCGGCCCGCTGCCCGAACTCCGACGCGAAGGCGTCCAGGAGTTGAGAGGTGACCGGTCCCGGCTTCCCGTGCCCGCCATCCGAATTCCCGCCACCTGGGTTCCGGCTCAGGCCGGGGCATAGCAGCAGCCACGCGCGCGTCTCATCCGCCGGTGGCATGACCGTCCCTTCACTCACCGGTGCACCACCCGCCAGTTGAGCTCGGTGCGCAGGTCGCGTGGGTCCATGTCCGGGGAGGGCTGGGTGACGTACGTTTCCCAGCGGTCCTCGCCGGCGGTCAGTCCGCGCTCACGCATCCAGGAGCCCAGGCGTTCCCAGGAGGTCGCGAGGCCGTCGAAGGATCCGCGGTGCGTCAGACGGGCGACCCGGCCTCCGGGCAGCGTGCCGGCGACGACCCCCTCTTCCGGCCGCACCGCCCGGTCCGTGACGAACCCGACCTCCAGACGCAGCGTCTCGCCGGATGGCCCGTGGTAGAGGCCGAAGGCCGGGCTCAGCACGCCGATCCGCTGAGCCTCGATGGTCCTGGCCAGGGCACCGAACGACGCGTCGAAGAAGTCCCGCAGCCCGTCCGTCGGGACGACGCCGCGCACGACCGCCGTCGTCTTCGCTTCCAGAACGACCACGACGGGCTCCGCATCGCCCGCCTCGCCGTCCCGTCCACTCCTGCTCATGCCGCTCCTCTCCGTGCCCCATGACTGCTGTGAACCTATCGGCCCCGGTGCGACAAGGACTCGGCGACTCGCATCGGGTCGATTGTGAACGCCGCACTTCACGCGTATGTCACGCGATTCAGTATGCGAGACCCGGCGGGGCGGGACATTGACGTGTCCTGTTTTCACTGCAAGTCTCTTCGTCGTGAGCGCGATCGATATCCTCGCCGCGCGGCTCCACGTCGATCTGCGACGTCAAGCCAGCGCCATCTGTGCCGTCGGCCGGTAGAACCGCCGATAGGCGCTTCTCCCTTGCTCTCTTCTCGGTCGTGGACTTCTCTGCCGTGCCACACCGGTGACCCCGGCCCGAGCTCCTCACGGAATTCTCTCGCACTCCTTGCCCCGAATTCCGATGTGCCTTTTCCGGCTGCGCTTTCCCTCCGGGCCGAATGACGCGTCGCAGTGTCAGCCGGCGTTTCTCACGCGGGAGATCTCCGCGGAAACCCCCTCCAGCCGCTCCATCGAACGTGAACAGGATGACCCATGACCACGACGGCGTCGCCCCGACGACAGTTCCTCACTCTGCTCGGTCTCTCCGCGGTCGCCGTGAGCTGCGGCACGACCGCCACTGGGGGCTCAGGCAAGGGCCAGACCCGGGCGCTGCGCTATCAGGGCTGGGCAGGACAGGTCACGTTGCCGGAGCTGGCCGAGGATCTCGGCTATCTCGAGGACGTGAAACTGGAGTGGGTCGGCAACACGATCAGCGGGCCGCAGGACATCCAGTCCGCCGCCACCGGGCAGACGGACTTCGGCGGCGCGTTCAACGGCGCGGTCGTCAAACTGGCCGCGAACAAGACCCCCATCAAGGCCGTCATCAGCTACTACGGATCCGACAAGTACGCCTACAACGGCTACTACGTCCTTGCGGACAGCCCGATCCGCTCCGCCCGCGATCTCACCGGCAAGAAGGTCGGGATGAACACGCTCGGAGCCCATGCGGAGGCGATGCTCGACATCTATCTCCAGCGTCGCGGTCTGTCCGGGGCGGAGATCGACAAGGTCGAGCCGCTGGTGGTGCCACCGGTGAACACCGAGCAGTCGCTGCGCCGAAGACAGATCGACGTGGCCGTGCTCGGCGGCATTCTGCGCGACAAGGCCCTGGCAACCGGCGGAATCCGCCCGCTGTTCACGGACTTCGAACTGCTGGGCGCCTTCAGCGCCGGGAGCTACGTGATGACGGACCGCTTCCTCAAGCGGAACCCCGACACGGCACGGACCTTCGTCACCGCGGTGGGACGGGCCATCGAGTGGTCGCGCACCACTCCACGCGACGAGGTCATCGCCCGGATGACGGACATCGTGAAGAAGCGCGGCCGCAACGAGGACACCGCACCCCTGAAGTACTGGCACTCCTACGGCGTCGCCGAGAAGGCCGGCCGGATCACCGGCGGGGAACTCCAGCTCTGGATCGACTGGTTGGCCGAGCGCGGCGACATCCGGAAGGGCCAGGTCACGCTGGACGACCTGTACACCAACGCGTTCAACTCCGCCGGCAAGGGCGGCACCACGCCCGCCTCACCGGCCCCCTCCGCCTCGACGAGCGGGAGCTGAGTCCCATGCCGACACCCACTGCGCCAAAGATCGTGTTCGAGGACGTCCGGAAGGTCTTCACGGTCAAGGACACGACGGCGAAGGGAGGTCCGGAGACGCGGAAACCCAGGGAGTTCACGGCAGTCGACGGCATCGACCTGGAGATAGCGGCGGGCGAGCTCGTCGTCCTGGTCGGCCCCAGCGGCTGCGGCAAGTCGACGCTGCTGGACCTGCTCGGCGGCCTCGCCCGACCGACCGGTGGACGCATCCTGCTGGACGGCGAACCCGTCACCGGTCCGGGCCTGGATCGCGGGATCGTCTTCCAGCAGTACGCACTGCTGCCCTGGCGCACAGCGCAGGGAAACGTCGAGTTCGGCCTGGAAGCCACCGGCGTGCCACGCCGCCAACGGGGCGCACGGGCCCGGGAGTTCCTGGATCTGGTCGGCCTGTCCGGGTTCGAGAACCGGCATCCGCACGAGCTGTCGGGCGGGATGCGCCAGCGGGTGGCGATCGCCCGCAGCCTGGCCTACGACCCGGACGTGCTGCTCATGGACGAGCCGTTCGCCGCGCTGGACGCCCAGACCCGGGAGTCGCTGCAGGACGAACTGCTCCGCATCTGGCAGCGCACCGGTAAGACCGTCGTCTTCATCACGCACAGCATCGACGAAGCCGTCTATCTGGGGCAGCGCGTCGCCGTCATGACGTCCAGGCCGGGCCGCATCAAGCAAGTCGTGCCGGTCGCCCTCGGCTCCCGCACCGGCACGGGTGACATCCGCTCCACCCCCGAGTTCGCGCACCACCGGCACGAGATCTGGTCGCTGCTGCACGACGAGGTGGCCATGGCCCAGCAGCTGGAGAGGCAGGAGGCATCCGCATGAGCCTCACGACCCGCACCACCACCGAGAAGACTCCCCCACCGCTCCCGGCGGGCCCCGCGGGAGGCGGCCACGCCCCCGTCCCCACCTCGTCCGCCCCCGCCTCGTCCGCCCCCGCCTCGGCGCCACCGCTGCCCCGGTCGCGCCGAGCGGCCGCGCAGGCGGCCCGTACCCGCCGGGTGCTCCTCCGGCTGTCGTCCCTCCTGGCGACCGGTGCCACCAAGTCCGCGGCGATCGCGGCCCTGCTGGTGCTGTGGGAGACCGCGCCACGGCTCGGGCTCGTCGACCGGACCTTCCTGCCCCCGTTCAGCGAGGTCGCCGTCGCCTGGTGGGCGCTCGCGGCCGACGGTCAGCTCGCCGACAACACGTACGCCAGCCTGGTGCGCTCGTTCAGCGGATTCGGTCTGGCCCTGGTCCTCGCCGTACCCCTCGGTCTGCTGATCGGCTGGTACCGGCCCGTCGCCGATCTGCTCGGTCCGCTGCTCGAGGTCTTCCGCAACACCGCCGCGCTGGCCCTGCTGCCGGTCTTCGTCCTGCTCCTGGGCATCGGGGAGACCTCGAAGATCTCCATCGTGCTATACGCGTGCGCCTGGCCGATCCTGCTCAACACCATCAGCGCCGTACGCCATGTCGACCCCACGCTGCTGAAGCTCGCGAAGTCGATGGACCTGTCCGCACCCCGGCTCTTCCAGAAGGTCATCCTGCCGTCCGCCGTGCCGGTCGTCTTCACCGGCATCCGGCTGGCCGGATCCGTGTCGATCCTGGTGCTGGTCGCCGCCGAGATGATCGGCGCCAAGGCGGGGCTCGGTTACCTGATCAACGCCTCGCAGTACAACTTCGCGATCCCGCAGATGTACGCGGGCATCATCACGATCTCCGCCATCGGCGTGGCCGTCAACCAGCTCCTGGTGGCCCTCGAGCGCCGGCTCAGCTCCTGGCGCGTGTCCGCGGGCCACTGATCCGGCCGCCCTCACGCGACTGATCCGGACCCCCTCCCGCCCCGCGGTCCCCGCTCGTCCCACCGCCCCCGATCCGAGGAACCCCATGCCCGCGACCAGCCCCCGCCGACTGCATCTCAACGCCTTCCTGATGAACGCCGGCCACCACGACGCCGCCTGGCGCCACCCCCGTACCCAGCCCGAACGGGTCACCGATCTGCGCTACTTCCAGCAGCTGGCCCGGACGGCCGAGCGCGGGCGGCTCGACTCGGTCTTCCTCGCCGACGGTCTCGCCCTGTGGGGGAACGCCCGGTACAACGCGCTCGGCGGCTTCGAACCGCTCACCCTGCTGTCCGCGCTGGCGGCGGTCACCGAGCACATCGGACTGATCGCCACCGTCTCCACCACCTTCAACGAGCCCTTCCACACCGCCCGCAAGTTCGCCTCCCTCGACCACATCAGCGGCGGCCGGGCCGGCTGGAACATCGTCACCTCCGGCACCGTGAACGAGGCCCGCAACTTCGGCCAGGACCAGCACCTGGAGCACCGGCTGCGCTACGAGCGGGCCCGGGAGTTCGTCGAGGTCACCACCAGACTGTGGGACAGCTGGGAGGACGACGCGATCCTGCTCGACCGTGAGCGTGGCGTCTACGCGGACACCGACCGGGTGCGGCCGATCGACCACCGCGGGGAGCACTTCGGGGTGCAGGGCCCGCTGAACGTCCCGCGCAGTCCGCAGGGCCACCCGCTGCTGGTGCAGGCCGGCTCGTCGGAGGACGGCAAGGAGTTCGCCGCGCAGTACGCCGAGGCCGTCTTCACCGCCCAGCAGACCCTCGCCGACGGCCAGGCCTTCTCCAGGGACCTCAAGTCCCGGCTCCCGCGCCACGGCCGCAGCGAGGACCAGCTGCTGGTGCTTCCCGGCATCGCTCCCGTCATCGGCTCGACCGAGGCGGAGGCACGCGCGCTGGAACAGGAGCTCACGGAGCTGCAGATCCCCGAGTACGGGCTCGCCCAGCTGTCCGGCATGCTCGGCACCGACCTGACGGGGCTGCCACTGGACGGCCCGCTGCCGGAGCTGCCCGAGGAACGGGACATCAACGGCAACAAGAGTCGCTTCACGCTCGTCGCCGACCTCGCTCGCCGCGAGGGCCTGACCGTACGCCAGCTGATCGCCCGCCTCGGCAGCGGCCGCGGCCACCGCGTCTTCGCCGGCACCCCGGAGCAGATCGCCGACGAGCTCCAGGAGTGGTTCACGCAGGGCGCCGCCGACGGCTTCAACATCATGCCGCCGCTCCTGCCGGGCGGACTGGAGGACTTCGTCGACCACGTCGTGCCGATCCTTCAGCAACGGGGCCTGTTCCGTACCGAGTACAGCGGCCGCACCCTGCGCGAGCACTACGGTCTGGCCCGCCCCGCCAACCGGCCGGCCGCGGCAGCGGCCGCGGAGGGCCGGCCCGTGTGACCGGCCCCGCCCATCACCTCTTGATCACCTTCCGAAAGGACTCGCTCATGACCACCGGCACCGGCTTCGACGTCCGCAGGATCGGCGGCCGTATCGGCGCGGAGATCGTCGGCGTGGACCTCCGCGCCGAGCTCGACCCCGCCGTCGTCACCGAGATCAACTCCGCGCTCCTGGAACACAAGGCGCTCGTCTTCCGCGGCCAGCGGCTCGACGAGGAGGGCCAGCTCCGCTTCGCCTCCCTCTTCGGCGAGCTCACGACCGCGCACCCGACGGTGCCGTCCCTCGACGGCCGGCCCGAGATCCTGCCCGTCGACGGCGACGAGGGCATCCGTGCCAACCACTGGCACACGGACGTCACCTTCGTCCGTACGCCGCCGAAGGCCTCCACGCTGCGCAGCATCGTGGTTCCGCCCTACGGCGGCAACACCCTCATCGCCCACGCGGGTGCCGCCTACCGGGATCTGCCCGAGCCGCTGCGCGAGCTGGCCGACAAGCTGTGGGCAGTGCACACGAACGCCTACGACTACGCCGCCCCGAAGAGCGAGAAGGCGGCCGAGCACCGCAAGCGGTTCGTCTCCCGGACGTACCGCACCGCCCACCCGGTCGTCCGCGTCCATCCCGAGACCGGGGAGCGCGGGCTGTTCATCGGCGGCTTCGCCCAAAGCATCATCGGCCTCGGTCCCTCCGAATCCCGCGATCTGCTGCGCATCTTCCAGGCATACGTCACCCGCCCCGAGAACATCGTGCGGGTGGCCTGGCAGCCGGGCGACCTCGTCCTGTTCGACAACCGCATCACCCAGCACTACGCCCCCGACGACTACGGCGACCTGCCGCGCCTGCTGCACCGGGTGACCGTCGCGGGCGACGTCCCGGCCGGTGTCGACGGCACGCTCAGCCATGTCATCGAGGGCGACGACGCCACCCACTACACCCCCGCGACGGCCTGAGCCCCGGCTGCCGGGACGGGTGCCCGGAGGAGGCGTCGCCCCCCTCCGGGCACCCGATCCGCCGGTCAGGCCAGGACGTTCAGAGCGGCGGGCCGCACCCTGAGGGTGACCGGCAGGGTCGCGTCGACCTCGCCGTCCGCTCCGTACGGGAGGGGCCGGTCCGCTTCGATGCGGATCTCCTTGCCGCGCAGGATCTCGACCTCGGGACGGTTCACGTGCGCCCCGGTCTTCAGCTCGTTCATCATGGCGAAGAAGAGACGTTTCGGTGCCTTCTTGATGACCACGACGTCGAGCAGCCCGTCGTCGATGCGCGCGCCCGGGGCGATGTTCCTCCCGAAGCCGTAGAAGCCGGAGTTCGCCACGACGACCGTGTAGCCGGTGCGCTCGTGCCTCACCCCGTCGATCGTGACGCGGTACGCGGCGGGCTTCCAGGCGAGGACCGCCCGCAGGCCGCCCGCGTAGTACGACGCCGCGCCGCGCAGCACTCGGGAGGCGTTGGCGTGGCGGTTGGCCACCGCGTCGACGCCCGCGTACACGCTTCCGAGAACGCAGGTCCGCGCGTGCGCGGCTGACTCCACCTCGATCGTGTCGACGGCCCGCGGCTCGCCGTCGAGCAGCAGCTCGACGAGCCGCGGGGCGTCGGTGGGAAGTCCCAGGGCGCGGGCGAAGTCGTTGCCGCGGCCCGCGGGGACCAGGCCGAAGACCGTGTCCGTGCCGCTGAGCGCGCCGCCGACGCAGCCGGCCATCCCGTCACCGCCGACGGCGAGCACGACGTGCCCCTGTGCTCCGGCTTCCAGGGCGAGCTCTCGTGCGTGCGCCAGGCTGCGGCTGTAGACGGTGTCGAGTCGCGCGCCAGCCTCCCGCAGCAGACGGGCCAGCGGGAGCAGGCCCGCCGTGCCGCTGGAACCCCCTGCGGTGGGGTTGACGACGGCGGTGAACTGTCGCATGGATCTGGCCTCCGGGCGGCACGAGTAGGGTTCAGCGGATGGGGATGAGGACTCCGGGGCTGAGCACACCGGAGGGGTCGACCTCGGCCTTGACGGCCTGCAGCATACGAATGCCGAGGGGGCCGATCTCGCGGGCGTACCAGTCACGGTGGTCGGTGCCGACGCCGTGGTGGTGGCTGATGGTGCCGCCCGCGGCCAGGATCGCGTCGTTGGCCGCCCGCTTCACCGGTGCCCAGTGCGTGACGGCGTCCTCGCCCTGCGCGGACACGACGGTGAAGTACAGGGAGGCGCCGTTCTCGTACGTGTGCGAGATGTGGCACATGACGAGCGGTGGCGTGCCCGCCTCGGTGAGGGTGCTGGTCAGCGCGTCCCGCACCGCCGTGTACAGGCCGGGGATGGCGGACCAGAAGGCCGCCGTCTCCAGCGTCTCGGCGAACGCGCCGGCGTCGAGCAGCGCGTCGCGCAGGTAGGGCGCGTTGTACCGGCCGTGCTCCCAGCGGTCGCCGGGCTCCTCGCCGATGAACTCGCCGTCGCAGGCGAGCAGGAGCTCGCGGGCGGCGGCGCGCCGGGCGGCCGTCTCCTGCTCGGTGCCCTCGTAGCCGACGATGGCCATGCAGCCCGGGTTCTGCGGGAGTTCGGTGCTGCCGATGGCGTCCGGCTGCGCGAGTCCGATGAAGGTCTCGGTCTCGTCGGACAGCCGCAGCACCGTGGGCCGGGGGCCGTCCTGGGCGAGTCGGCGCAGTGCTGCCGTGCCGGCCTCGAAGGAGGCGAAGCGCCAGCCCTCGTAGATCCGCTTCGCGGGCAGCGGGCGGATGCGCACGGTGACCGCTGTGATCACTCCGAGGGCGCCTTCGGAGCCGAGGATCAGCTGGCGCAGGTCGGGGCCGGCGGCCGAGCGCGGGGCCCGGCCGGTCTCGAGCGTGCCTTCGGGTGTGGCGACCGTCAGGCCCAGGACCATCTCGTCGAAGCGGCCGTATCCGGCTGACGCCTGGCCGCTGGAGCGGGCCGCGGCGAAGCCGCCGACGGACGCCCACTCGAAGGACTGCGGGAAGTGTCCGAGGGTCCAGCCCTGCTCGTTGAGCAGCGCCTCGCACTGCGGGCCGCGCAGACCGGGCTCCAGGGTCGCGGTGCGGGACACCTCGTCGACGGCGAGCAGCCGGTCGAGCCGCCGCAGGTCGAGGGCGACGAACGGCCGCTTCGTGGTGGGCGCGAGGCCGCCGACGACGGAGGTGCCGCCACCGAAGGGCACGGCGGCGACCCCGTGGTCGGCGCAGGCGCGGAGCACGGCGAGGACCTCGTCGTGGTCGCCCGGGAGCACGACCGCGGCGGGGATGTCGTCGATCTCGCCGGCGCGGATGCGCAGCAGGTCGGGGGTCGACTTGCCGCGGGTGTGCCGGATGCGGCTCTCGGCGTCCTCCCGCAGGCCGTCGGGGACACCGACGGCCGCGCGCAGCGCGGTGCGGGCCTCGCCGGTCAGTGCCGGGGCGGGCGTTTCGATGTCGGTGAGGGCGGCCGGGCCGCTCTCACGCGGGGTGACGCCGAGCAGGTCACGCAGCAGGCCGGTCACCGAGTCGGGCAGGGGTGCCGCCTTGGCCGGGTCGCCCCAACCGCTCCACAACATGTCCACTTCGAAAGGGTTCCTCACGGTCTGTTTCACGGATGGCGCTGCCACTCGGCCGGCGCTGGCATTACACTGTGACAGATGACGCCCATTCGTCACAACCATGCAGACGCAGATCCCGTGCTCGACGCCGCACGCGACTGCGTGCTCGCCGTCGGCGTACGGCGGACCACGCTCACCGACATCGCCCGGCGCGCGGGCGTGTCCCGGATGACGCTCTACCGGCGCTGGCCCGACGTGCGCAGCCTGGTAGGCGACCTGATGACCCGTGAGTGGATCGCCGTCGCCGCCGGTGCCATGCCGCCCTCCGACGACGACCGGCCCGAACGGGACCGGATCGTCGAGGGGCTCGTCGCGGGCGCCGCGGCGTTCCGGGCCCACCCGCTCTTCCACAAGATCCTCGACGTCGACCCCGAGCTGCTGCTGCCGTACATCCTCGACCGCCGGGGCGCGAGCCAGGACGCCCTGCTCGGGCTCCTGCACACGGCACTCGAGGACGGCCACGAGGACGGCTCCGTACGCCGCGTCCGGCCGGACCTGCAGGCCCGGTCCCTGCTGCTCGTCGTCCAGTCCTTCACGCTCTCGCTGCGCACCATGACCGACGAGACCGATCCCGAACTGAGCGAAGCCGCCTTCCTCGACGAGCTGCGCACCCTGCTGGAGAGGACCATCGCCCCATGAACCCCACGAGCAGCCCCGCCCTGCCCGGCTCCTCGCTCGACGCCCGGCGGCGCCTGCGCGACCTGGCCCGACTGGCGGACGGCGACGCCGACAGCGTGGTCGACGTACTCGTCGTCGGGCTCGGTGCCACCGGAGCGGGAGCCGCGCTCGACGCGGCCACCCGTGGGCTCACCGTCGCCGCGATCGACGCACACGACCTCGCTTTCGGCACCTCCCGCTGGAGCTCCAAGCTGATCCACGGCGGCCTGCGCTACCTCGCGTCCGGACAGCTCGACGTCGCCCACGAGAGTGCGGTCGAGCGCGGCATCCTCATGGAACGCACCGCCCCCCACCTCGTGCGCGCCCAGCCCTTCGTCCTGCCCCTCACCCCGCTCGTCAGCCGCGGGCAGGCCGCGCTCGCCCGCGCCGGATTCCTCGCGGGCGACCTGCTGCGCGTCGGCGCGCGCACCTCGCGCAGCACGCTGCCCCAGCCGCGCACGCTGTCGGCGGTCGAGACCCGTCACCTCGCCCCGGCCCTGCGCACCACCGGGCTGCGCGGCGGACTGCTGTCCTGGGACGGCCGGCTCTCCGACGACGCACGACTCGTGACCGCCATCGCCCGCACCGCGGCCGCGTACGGCGCCCGCGTCCTCACCCGCACCCGAGCCCTGGAGCTCCACCCCGACGGTGCGCTGGTCCGCGACGAGACCACCGGC
Organism: Streptomyces sp. NPDC085481; assembly: GCF_044541845.1. Taxonomy (NCBI): domain Bacteria; kingdom Bacillati; phylum Actinomycetota; class Actinomycetes; order Kitasatosporales; family Streptomycetaceae; genus Streptomyces; species Streptomyces sp. NPDC085481. The sequence continues at coordinate 50,082 of NZ_JBITTJ010000008.1, read as the reverse complement.
CAGGAGCTGCGCATCCGCGCGCGTACCGTCGTCAACGCGACCGGCGTCTGGGCGGGCGGCCTCGTCGACGACGTACGTCTGCGGCCCTCACGCGGCACCCATCTCGTCCTGCGCTCCGAGAACCTCGGCCGCCTCTCCGCGGGCCTGCACATCCCCATCCCCGGTGAGTCGAACCGCTTCGTCCTGGTCCTGCCCCAGGGCGACGGACGCGTGTACGTCGGTCTCACCGACGAACCCGTCGACGGCGACGTCCCCGACGTGCCGGAGGTCCCCGAGACCGACATCGGCTTCCTCCTCGACGTACTCGGCTCCGCACTGGACGTCACCGTCCAACGCACGGACGTGGTCGGGGCCTTCGCGGGCCTGCGGCCCCTGCTCGACACCCAGGACGCGGCGGGTCGCACCGCCGACATCTCGCGCCGGCACGCCGTGCTCACCTCGCCCGACGGCATCGTCACCGTCGTCGGCGGCAAGCTGACCACCTACCGCCGCATGGCCCAGGACGCCGTCGACGCCGCCGTGGCGGCCCGCGGCCTCACCGCCGGCCCGTGCCGTACGGCCTCCGTACCCCTCGTCGGCGCCGCACGGCCGCAGACCCTCGCCGGGCTCGACGTCCCGCCCCGTCTCGTGTACCGCTACGGCTCCGAGGCACCGGCCGTTCACGCGCTCGGTCTCGAGGACCCGGCACTCGCCCGGCCCGTCGTACCCGGCCACCCCGTCACGGGTGCCGAACTGCTGTGGGCGGTCCGCCACGAAGGCGCCCTCGACATCTCCGACCTCCTCGACCGCCGCACCCGCATCGGCCTGGTCCCGGAGGACCGCTCCATCGCCGAAGAAGCAGCCCGCGACGCCCTCGCACGCACCGCGCCGGTGCAGTGACGTGCAGCGACCTCGACGTGGGTGAGATGCGGGAGAAACGCAGGTGAGAAGGGGGTGAAGACGCTGGTGAGACGCGGGTGAGACGCGGATGCCCGGCACCGCGGCTACCGTCGGCTCCATGGAAGGAATCCGAGCGGTCCTGGTCGACATCGACGGCGTCCTCACCGTCTCCTGGAAGCCCCTGCCGGGAGCGGTCCCGGCCATGGAGCGACTGCGCGGCGCGGGGCTCCGCGTCGCGCTGGTCACCAACAACACCTCCCGCACCAGGGCCACCATCGCCTCGCGCCTGGCCGGCCTCGGCTTCCCCGTCGACGCCGGAGACATCCTGACCGCCCCCGTGGCCACGGCGGCGTATCTGCGCGAGCACTTTCCCGGCGCGCGCTGCCTCCTGCTCAACAGCGGTGACGTACGGGAGGACCTGCCGGGCGTCACGCTCGTCGAGGAGGGTGCTGACGCCGAGGTCGTCGTGCTCGGCGGAGCCGGGGCCGAGTTCGGCTACGAGGCCCTCAACCGGGTGTTCCGGCAACTACAGCGCGGCGCCCGGCTGGTGTCGATGCACCGCAACCTGTACTGGCGGACCGAGGGCGGCCTCGACCTGGACACCGGGGCGTTCCTCGAAGGGCTCGAGAAGGCCGCCCGCACCGTGGCGGACGTGACGGGCAAGCCGGCTCCCGCGTTCTTCGCGAGCGCCCTCGCCCATCTCGGCGTCGACGCGTCGGAGGCGCTGATGGTCGGCGACGACATCGAATCCGATGTGCTGGCCGCCCAGCGCTCCGGCATCACCGGCGTACTGGTGAGGACGGGCAAATACCTCCCCGAGACGCACCGCGCCGCCTCCGGCACGCCCGACCACGTCCTCGACTCCTTCGCCGGCCTTCCCGACCTGCTCGCGGCCGGCGGCGGGACGCCTCAGCACGGATGAACGGTGCTTCCTTTCCTCCCCACAGGCCAGGGCGTTCCGCTCCGAGGCGGAGGCCGTGGGTCTCGCCCACCCGGGCCGGCGACATCCGCCTGTGCGTGATGAAGCCCCTCGACGCCCGGGGGCGCCGGTGCGGGGAGCTGTCGCTGGGGGTGCGCGAGGGGTAGTGCGGGCGTCGTCGTGGCAGCGGGTCGTGCGGTCAGTCGCCCTGGCCCGCGCTTCCGAGCGGTCCGACCTTCACCGGGGATCCGGAGCCGTCCGTGACGGGCAGGGTCGCGGCGCCCGGCCAGGCGAGGGTGACCGTCTTCGTCTCGTTCGGCGGGGTCACCAGGAGTCCGGTGATGCGGACGCCGGAGCCGCCCGTCTCGTCGAACGGGTAGGTGATGCCGAACGCCACCGACTTCCCGCTCTTGAGGGTGATCGGGGTGGCCCGCTCACCCGTGCGCTTCGCGGACAGCGTGCCCGCGTTGGTCCTCAGGTCGACGCCCGCGTACCCGGATAGCACGCAGACCCGGCCGCCGCCGTTCGTCAGCTGCACGGCGACGGTTCCTTCGGGGTCACCGTCGATCGTGCTGTCCATCGCCGTGATCTCCAGCTCGTCGGTACGGCACTTGCCGGGCTTGCCGCCCTCGCCGCTCCCGTCGGAGCCGCTTCCGGCGGCCGTGCCCTGCCCGGCGGAGCTCTTCCCGGCGGAGTCCTTTCCGCCGGAGCCCTTCCCGGCTCCCTGCCCCGAACCACCGGTGTCCGAACCGCCGGCCGAGGAAGACGTGGTGGCCGCGGACGACGGTGCGCTCTGTCCCGCGCCGCCGCCGTCGTCGCAGGCCGTCAGCGAGAGACCCGCCGCGGCGACCAGGGCGGCCGCGAGGGTGAGCTTGTGAACGCGCATGGTTTCGTCCTCTGTATGGGTGGGCGGTGCCGGCCGCTCGGTACGAGCGAGCGCTTCCGCCCACCAAGACCCGTCAGGACCGGCGAGTCGTTCCGCCCAACCGCCCGGTAATACATTCCTGTTACACACAGCCATGGGCCGCAGACCTTTACTCGCCTCGCGCCGGCGCTCTGCGGGATGCGAAGGCCGCGGAAATCGACGATCCTGGTCTTGTTTCCTGAGCGGACCTGTCCACGACCTTCGATCGCATCAGCCGAGCTCCGATTCGGTGGATGGAGGAGGCGCTGTGGTAGCCCTGACCCGCATTCCCTTGGATGGCGGGGGCTGCGTTCTGGTGGAGGATCCGACGCTGTCGGAAGGGCCGGTGAAAGCCGGCCGCGTCGGCGACACCATGCATGAGCTGCACGGGAGTCTGCAGGCGGCCCTGGAGCCCATCACGGAGGCCGCACACGCCACCCTCGAGCAACTGCGCAAGGCGCGCCCGGACGCGATCACCGTCGAGTTCGGGGTCAATCTGGCGGTCGAGGCCGGCGCCGTGATCACCAAGGGCCGCGCCGAAGGCCATCTGAAGGTGACCGTGTCCTGGCAGCGCGACGGAGCCGCTCCGCCTCCGCTGCCTCCCGCGGACGAAGAGCGGAGTTGAGCCCCGGTGCCCAGGGCACCGACCTCGTCGGACGGGCCGGGGATGGCGCGGCTTCCCCCTGCCGTGGGCCAGGTCCTCGGGCAGGACGGCACTGTGGCGGGGGCGGGTTTCCTGGTGTCCGGCGACCTCCTCGCCACCTGCGCGCACGTGGCGCGGGCAGCGGGCCACGGCCCCGGTGACCGTGTGGAAGTGGTCTTCCCGCGGGTGGCCGGCGAGGAGCGGTTCGGTGGCCTGGTCCTGGAAGAACCCTGGCGTGCCCCCGAGGCCGAGGACGTGGCCTTCGTCCGTCTCGACGGCGTCCCCGCCGGAGCGGAGGCACTGCCACTGGGGCCCGCCGGGGGCAGTCGCGGCCACCGGGTGCGTTCGTTCGGTTTCCCCGCCCAGGCCCCGCGGGAAGGACACTTCGGCTTCGGGGTGGCCGGCGACCTGCTGCCGGCCGTGCCGGGCGGGAGTGAGCTGCTCCAGCTGACCGACGCCAACGACCTCACCACCGGGTTCAGCGGCGGACCGGTTCTCGACGAGGAGACCGGCCTGGTCATCGGCATGATCACCGAGATCACGGCCCCCGACGCGTACGAACGGGGGCAGAACATCGCGTACGTCACGCCGACGCGGACGCTGCGGGCTCTGCTTCCCGAGCTCGTCGAGAGCGACTTGTGTCCCTATCGCGGTCTGGAGTCCTTCACCGCCGAACAGGCACGGTGGTTCGAAGGCCGCCAGGACGCGGTACGGCAGGTCATGGCGAGCCTCGCCCGCAAGCAGCGGCTCACGCTTCTGCTCGGCCCCTCCGGCTCCGGCAAGTCGTCGTTGATCCAGGCGGGTGTCCTGCGGGAACTCGCCGCGGGCGAGCTGCCGGGCAGCGACCGGTGGTTCACCGTCCTCGTCCGGCCGCGGCAGGACCTGTCGTCCGAGATCGAGCACGCCGGACTGCCCGGCGCCACCACCGACGGGATCGCCGCGGCCGTTGCCCGCCGCCTCGGGGCCGAACCCGAGCCCGGCCATGTCCTCCTGGTCGTCGACCAGTTCGAGGAGGTCTTCACCCAGCCCACCGCGGACGGACAGCGCGACCACCGGCCGGTCGCCGGCGAGATCGCCGCGGCCGCCGAATCGTCCGACCGGCTCAGCGTGATCCTGATCATGCGCGACGACTTCTACCCCCAACTGGCCGCGCAGGCTCCCGCACTGCTGGAAGCGGCAACCCCCGGGCTCCTGAACGTCCCGAACAGCCTCGGCAAGCAGGATCTGCACGACATCATCACCCTGCCCGCCGAGGACGTGCGGCTCCGGTTCCAGGCGGGACTGCCGGAGCAGATCATCGCGGATGTCCTGGCCACGGCCCCCGACGGCGGGGACGCGCTTCAGGTACCCGCCACCGTCCTGCCCCTCCTGGAACTCACGCTCAGCCAGCTTTGGGAGCGGCGCCAGGACGGCTACCTCACCCACGAGGCGTACCGGCGTATCGGAGGGGTGACCGGAAGCCTGACGAACTGGTGCGACACCGCTCTCGACGTGCTGTCCACGGAACAGCGGACCGTGGCCCGGCGGATTCTCACCTCCCTGGTGCGCCCGGAGGATCCCACCCGCCGCATTCCCCCCACCCGCGCCCAGGTTCCCCTCGACGAACTGCGCGAGCTCGCAGCCGACCTGGACGGCACGCCTGGCGAAGGCGGCGGGTTCGACGAGGTCCTCGCCGTCCTCACGCACCACCGCATCGTCACCACCCAGACCCTCGGCGCCGGCGAGGGCCCCGGTATCTCTCCCGGCCGGCCGGTGGCCGAGCTGATCCATGACGCGCTCATCCACGACTGGCCCGCCCTGAACACGTGGGTGGGTCAGGAGCACCAGTTCCAGGAGTGGTTGGAGCGCACCCGCGAGCGGCGCGCGCGCTGGGCCGCCGGGCAGGACCCCGGAGACCTGCTGGCCGGAACTGCCCTGGCGGAGGGTCTCGGCTGGGGGCGCAAACGCCATCTGCCGGGTGACATCGCGGCCTTTCTCACGGCGAGCAAGCAGCGCCAGCACGCCGTCATCCGGCGCAGCAGACGCCTCAACAGCATCCTCGCGACCCTGCTGGTGCTCGCTCTGCTCGCCGTGGGCGGGGCCGTCTGGCAGTGGCGGTCGGCCGTGACCGCTCGCGAGACTGCACTGTCCCGGCAGCTGGCCGCCCAGTCCACCGAGCTCATCACCACGAACCCGGAACTCGCCTCGCTGCTCGCCGTCAAGGCGTATCGCACGAACCACAACGCCGAATCCCTGGAGAGCCTGCGGAACGCGGCGTCTCTGCCGCAGCACCGTCGTCTGACCGGACACACCGAGACGGTCCGCACCGTAGTGTTCAGCCCGAACGGGAAGATCCTCGCGACGGTGGGCGACGACCGCACGCTGCGCCTGTGGGACGTGGCCACCGGCCGGGCCCACATGATCCGCAAGGAGCATACGAACGAGGTCTACTCGGCCGCGTTCAGCCCCGACGGCAAGACCCTCGCGACCGGCGACGCCGACGACACGGTGCGGCTGTGGAACACGACCACCGGCGAGTCCCGCGCCATCCGGAACGAGGGCGCCGGCCAAGTGGTCTCCGTGGCCGTCAGCCCTGACGGGCGCACCCTGGCGACCGCAGGCGCCGACACCAAGGTGCGCCTGAGGGACGCGAAGACCGGCGAGCTCCTCAAGACCCTGCCCGGGCACACCGATGTCGTGTACTCGGTCGCGTTCAGCCGCGACAGCGGCACGCTGGTCTCCGGCAGCACGGACGGGACGGCGCTGATGTGGGACGCCGCCACCGGGAGGCGGCTGAGGAAGCTGGACCATCCCGGCCCGGTCTCCTCGGTCGCGTTCGACCGCGTCGGGAGGACCGTCGCCGTCGGCGGCGAGGACGGTACGGTGCAGCTGTGGGACACGACCACCGGCGAAGCCCGCAGTACGGAAAGCGGCAGCGCTGTGGAGTCGGTGGCGTTCAGCCCGGACGGACGCACCTTCGCCACCGGCAGCGACAACGTCGTGCAGCTGTGGGACACCGCCACCGGTGCGGCCCTCACGAGTCTGTTCGGCCACACCGACGACGTGCTGTCGGTGGCGTTCAGCCCGGACGGACGCATCCTGGCGTCGGCCGGACTCGACCGCACGGTGCGGCTGTGGGACACGACCAGCGGAGCGGTACGCGCCACCCGGGCCGGGCATTCCGGCGGGGTGCTCGCGGTGGCGATCGACCCCAAGGGAAAGATCCTCGCCAGCGGCGACTCCCTTGGGGACGTCCGGCTGACGGACCTGGCCACCGGAGCGGTCCTGGCTCCCGTCGCCCGACACGGCGGCGGGGTGCTGTCCGTGGCGTTCAGCCCCGACGGGCACACGCTTGCCACGGGCAGCATGGACACCAGGGTGCGCCTGATCGACGTGGACACGGGCGAGATCCGCGAGCTTCCCCAAGAACACGTCGCCGCCGTACACGGTGTGGCCTTCAGTCCCGAAGGCGACCTCCTGGCCTCGGTCGCCGCCGATCGTACGGTCGTCCTGTGGGACCCGGACACGGGCAAGCGCGTCGACGTCCTGCAGCAGCAGGCCAGCGGGATCAACAAGGTGGCCTTCAGCCGTGACGGACGCACCCTCGCCACCGCGGGCAGCGACGCGCACGTACGGCTGTGGGACGTGACCACCGGCAGACTCCTCGCCACTCTCAGGGGCCACACCAGTCAGGTGACGTCGGTGGCCTTCAGTTCCGACGGACACACTCTCGCCTCGGGCAGCTCGGACCGCACCGTCCGGCTGTGGGACTTCCCGTCCGGCGCCCCCCGCGCCACCCTGCTCGGGCCGACGGACGAGGTGGACGCGGTGGCGTTCAGTCCCGACGGGCACGTGCTCGCCGCCGCGGGTCTCGATCTCTCCACGCGGCTGTGGGACGCCGACTCCCGCAAGCCCCTCATCATCCTGATCGGGCACACCAACGCGGTGTTCGCCGTGGCGTTCAGCCGCGACGGCCGCACCCTCGCCACCGGCGGGGTCGACAAGATCGTACGGCTGTGGAACACCACCCTCCCCGAGCCCGCCGCAGCGGTCGCGAGCATCTGCCGGACCGTCGGCCGTGACCTCACCCCACAGGAGCGGTCGGCCTACCTGCCGGGCCAGTCGGGCGGTCCCGTGTGCGATTCGGGCTGAACCGTGCCTCGTACTCCGGCATGGCCCCCGGGCCGGCGTCGTCTGGGGGCCTAAGGCGCGGCGGGGAGGTGGCCGGCAGGCGGTCATGTCCGGTTCCCGGCACCGGGCGGGAACTCGGCGCCCGTCCTGTCCGACTTCTTCACCGCACCGGCACGGCAGCGGCGAAGGCAGAGGGCAGAGGATGGGCGGACTGGACATACGCATGCGCGAAGTCACCTGTCGGCACGGCCGGAACGATGCCGTCGTCGGGGTGGACCTGGAGATCGCCGCCGGTGAACGCGTCGCGCTGACCGGGACGAACGGGTCCGGGAAGACGACGCTGCTGCGGGCCGTCCTCGGGCTGCACCGGCAGGCGAGCGGCGTCGTCGAGGTCGGCGGACACTCCGCGCGCACCGCCGCCGAGTGGGCGCGGCGGCGTCGGTCGTGTGCCTGGATCCCGCAGAAGCCCGCCGCCGGACGGTTCCCGCTACGCGGGGACGAGCTGCTCGCGAGCAGCGGGGATCCGGCCGGGGCCGCGGGGGCCGCTCATCGGCTGGGAGTGGGCGGGCTGACCGCGAGGCCGGCACCGGCTCCGACGCCGACGCCGGTCACGAGGCGGCGGGGGACAAGCCGGTCGTCGTCGTGACGACCACGTGGGAGGGGGCCTTCGCCAAAGCCGCCGGGGCCGAGGACGTCACGGTGATCGTGCCGCGGTCCGTGCACCACGCGCCCGACTACGACCCTAAGCCGTCGGACCTGGCCGCCGTCGCGAAAGCCGATTTCGTGCTCTACGCGCCCTTCGAGCCGTACGCCGCGAAGATCAAGGAGGCGGCCGGCTCGAAGGCGAAGCCGGTCGAGGTGAACCTCGACAACGACCCGGCCAGGGCCGGTGCCGAGGTCGTACGCCTCGGTGGCCTGTTCGGTACGAAGGACGCCGCCGCCCGGTGGAAGACCCGTCTCGACGGCGAGGTCACGAAGCTGAACGGCGAGCTCGAGTCCGCCTGGCCGGGCGGGAGGAGACCGGCGGTCGTCACCCAGGTCTTCACGGCCTGGGCTGCCGGTCTCGCGGGTGCCACGACGGTGGGTACGTACGGCCCGGAGCGGTGACCCCCGCCCGGCTGGCCTCCCTCTCGGCGAAGAAGCCCGCGTTCGTTCTCGACAACGCGCACATGTCGACGGGCACCGTGCTGCCGGACTCGGGTGCCGAGCAGGTGAGCATCGTGAACTACCCGGGCGACGATCTGGACCTGCTCGCGGTGTACCGGGGCGCCGCGGCCGTGCTGAAGGAGGCCATGGGCGGGGCCTGACCGGACGGGTCGCGGGAGGGGGAGGGCCGTGGCGCGGGCCCTCCCCCTCCTGTCATGCGCGGGTGAGGGCGGCGGCCCGTTCCTCGGTGATCTGGCGACGCAGCGCCGCCCGGTCGGGTTTGCCGGCGGCCGTGAGCGGCGATTCCGCCCGGGACGCGCACGCTGTCGACCACGCGGCTCCGGGGACGAGCGCGAGCTTCAGGAGAGCGACCGCGGTGATGGCGGCGGCGGAGGAGTCGCGTGGGCCGTCGGGACGGTGGGCGTCCGCCGCCGGAACCGGCGGGCCGTCGAGCATCGCGCAGTCGGCGAGGAGGAGTCCGGCCGCTTCCGTCAGCCGGTCCGGCCGCCAGGGCAGGGTGTCCGCGACCGCGTCCGCGACCAGAAGGGCGTCCGCGGCGGCGAGGAGGAGCCATGCCTCGCCCCGGGTCCAGCCGGGGGCGGGATCGGCCTCCGCCGTCCAGCCGTTCGTCCCGTCCCAGCGCCATGCCGGGCAGGGCCGCCGGGCACCGTCGCCGGGCAGGCACAGATCCAGGTGGCGGTGCAGGTGCGCGGCGGCAGCCGTCCGCCCCTCGGGCCCGGCCGACGCCAGCAGGGGTACGAGGCCGGGGGCACCGTCCGCACGGGCCCGCAGCCGTGCACCGCCGAGGGCCGCACCCCACGGGACGAGGCCGAGGACCGGATCGAAGGCGCCGACGGCGGTCTTCGCCGCGTGCTCCCGCAGGGCCCGCGCCGCCGCGTCCCCGGCGGCGAGGGCGGTGCCGTACCAGAGGACGAGGCCCCTGGTCGCGGTGTCCGCCTCCGCCCAGGGGGCCAGCCGTGCGGTGACGGCGGCGGCCGCCGTGCGGTCCGCGCCCATCCCGGTACGGCCGGCCCTGAGCCAGAGAAGCCCTGCCCAGAATCCACCCGTCCACGATCCGCGTGCCGTGGTCGTCCACCGTCCGTCGGCCGGGTCGGCGTACAGCGGAAAGCGGTCCCCCACGTGCTCCGCCGTCTCCCCCACCCGCCGGAGCACGAGGCCGAGGGCTTCCTCGGCCCAGCCCAGGGCGCTCACCGCGGTCCCTCCGCGCGAGTACGGCGGTCCCGTACGGCCCAGGCGAGCGCTACCGCCGCCGCAGCGGCGAACTCCGCGGCGACCAGGACCCATCCGTACCCGTACCGTCCGTGCTCCGCGAGCAGCCCGAACGCCGGCGGCCCCACGGCGAACCCGGCGAAGAAGCCGGCGGCGACCAGGGCGGAATCCTGTCCGGCCCGGCCGGGCCCCGACCGCTGCATCACCAGCACCATCGAGACGGCGTTGCCGGCCACGGCGAACACCCCGACCGCCACGGCGGCCACCCACACGAGGCGGTCGACGCGGACGGCGGTGGCCAGGAGCAGGGCCGCACCCACCGCCCCGGCCGCGAGCAGGCCCGGCAGCCAGGGTGCGCGGCCCGGGGTGGCGGCGCGGGACCAGCCGACCCGGCCGGCGATCCCGGCGACGCCGAGGACGGCGACCAGCGCGCCCGCCGCCGTGGGCCCCATACCGAGGCGCTGGGCTCCGAACAGGGCCAGGTACGTGTTGACGGAGGCGATGCCCGCACCGAGGAAGAGCGAGAAGGCCACCAGCCAGGGCACGGGTGCGGAGGGGCGGGACCGTGCCGTGCCGCTCGCGACCCCCTTCGGCCGCGGTGGCGCGTCGGCCGGCAGCGCGCGCCAGGCCCACAGGGCCGCGAGGAGCGCCGCACCGGCGGCGACCCAGACCGCTCCGCGCCAGCCGATGGCGCCCGCGGCCGCGGCGAGGGGCAACCCGGCGGCGAAGGCTCCCAGTTGGACGCCGGACTGTTTGGTGCCGGTGACCCCGCCCCTCCTCGACACCGGGACGGCGACCATGATCGCCTTGTTCGTCGCGGGGTTGGCGAGCGCCTGTGGCAGGCCGCCCAGCGCGACGGCCGCGAGGAGCGGTCCGGGGCCCGGCGCTGCGCCGATCAGGCCCAGGGCGATCGCCGAAAGGGCGAGCAGGGCCACGAGGGCCCGGCGGGGTCCGACGCGGTCGACGATCCGGCCGCCGACGGGCGAGAGGACGGCCGCCGTGCCGAAGCCCACCGTGGTGGTCAGGCCCAGCACGGCCTCCGGGACACCGAGCCGGTCGACGAGACGCGGGCCGAGCGCTCCGAGCAGGAAGAGCTGCAGCATCGAGAAGGCCATGGCCGTGGTCAGCAGCGCGGTCAGCCCGCGGTCCGCCCCTCGCACGCCATCGGCAGGTGCCTCCGCCGCCGTACCCGCGGTCCTCACCCCGTACCCCCTCCCCCGTTCGGCCTGCGGGCGGAACGCCTCGCCTTCGAGGAGTCGTGGCGACCGTGCCGGAAGTTCCCGAGGCGCTCTTGTGGGACGCGCCACAGTCGCGTACTCATGTCCCGACAGGTCGAGGGGGCGGCCCGGGACGGCCGTACCCGCCCTCGTACCTCCGGGGAGGGGTGCAAGGATGGGCGCTCCATGACGCCAGGCCGATGTTCGCGAGGAGTGCGGGCCGCGCTGTTCGCGGCCGTCTGTGTGCTGCTCGCGGCCACCGGCCACGTCCTGATGTCCGGTCAGGGCGTGCCTGCCCGGACGGTGTTACCCGCCTTCGTCGTCACCATGGCGGCCGCCTGGACGCTCGCGGGCCGCGAACGCGGACTGCCGGCCGTCACGACGATGTCCGTGCTCGTACAGAGCGCGCTCCACACGGTGTTCTCCTGGTCCCCGCCGGCGACCGTCCCCGCGCCCGCCGCCGGCGCGGCGATGACGACGGGCGACGTGCACGCGGCACACACGCACATGTCGCACGCGGCCATGGGCCACGGGGACATGACTGCCGTGGCGGACATGACAGCGACGGCGGACGTGTCCTCGTCCTTCGGCATGCTGTCGGCGCACCTCCTGGCAGCGCTGTTGAGCGGGCTGTGGATGGCGTACGGGGAGCGGGCGGTGTTCCGCCTGCTGCGCGCCGCACCCCTGCGGCTCTTCCGCCCCTTGCGCCTGCTGGTGGCAGCCTTCGTCCCCGTCGTACGGGACCGGCCCCGTCTGCTGCCCGTACGGGCCGGTGACGAGCGCGCTCCACGACGGCTCCTCCTCGCCCATTCGGTCATCTCCCGAGGTCCACCGCAGGGACTCGCTGTCCTCTGACAGCCGGCTCCCCGAGCCTGGCGGCTGCGTTCCGTCACTCGGGCATCGGTCGTACCGCTTCCGTTCGGGTCGCGTTCCCTTCGGGTCGCGGTCGGCCGTACCAGTCACCGGCGCGGCGCCGTGCTCATCCGCGCCCAGCCGGATTCCCTTTGCTTCCTAAGGACTTGTGGCGATGACTCCTGTCCACGACACCCTCCGTCAGGTCCCGGCGGGTACCTCCCGCTCGGCGTACGCCCCGGACTCCGACACCGACGCGGCGACGACCCGCCTCGCGATGGCGGCCCGGGACGGCGACCCCGTCAAGGCCGATCTGTTCGTCCGCGCCCTGCACCGCGACGTCTGGCGCTATGTGGCATACCTCAGCGCGGACCGCCAGGCCGCCGACGACCTCACCCAGGAGGTCTTCCTCCGTGCGCTCGGCGCACTCCCCCGCTTCCAGGGGCGGTCCTCCGCACGCACCTGGCTGCTGTCGATAGCCCGCAGGACGGTGGTCGACAGCCTCCGGCACGCGGCCGCCCGCCCTCGCCTGTCCGATCGCGACGACTGGCAGGCGGCGGCCGAACACAGTCAGCCCCAGGGGCTGCCCGGCTTCGAGGACGGTGTCGCGCTCGCCGAGCTCCTGGCCGCCATCCCGGACGACCGGAAGGACGCCTTCGTCCTCACCCAGCTGTGGGGACTGCCGTACGCCGAGGCCGCCGAGGCCATCGGCTGTCCCGTCGGCACGGTCCGCTCCCGCGTCGCGCGGGCCCGGGTCTCCCTCGTCGCCCTGCTGCGGGACGACGAGGACGGCGTGCCACCGGCGCCCGGCTCGGGCAGAGACATGTCCGCCCGCAGACGGTTCACGCGGGCGCCTGCGCTCGCGTGACCGTTCGCGGCACCTACGGGGGCGAGGGCGGGGTCACGATCCGCCGTCGCCCCCTGTCCGGGGAACCGATCCACCCCCCGGAAGGGCGTGGCGCCGTCTCAGGGGACCGAGCGGATGCGGCGCACCAGGACCGAGCCCGCGAGGGCCAGCGCGCCCGCGAGCGCGTACAGGGCCGTGTACCCGCCGAAGCGGGTGACGACCGGGGCCGCGATCACCGGGGCCAGCACCTGGGGCAGGGCGTTGGCGATGTTGATGACGCCCAGGTCCCTGCCCCGGTCCTCCGCCGTCGGCAGCACGTCCGTGAGCAGGGCGAAGTCCACCGCCGTGTACACCCCGAAACCGAGGCCGAGCACGAGCGAGGCGACGACCGCGCCGGTCCAGGTCTGCCAGACGGCGAGCAGCAGGGTGGCTGCGGAGATGACGAGCCCCGACCGGATCACGTAGGACTTCCGCCGGCCACTGCGGTCCGACCGGATGCCGCTGATCACCACCGTGGAGAGCAGGGTCAGGGCGTTGAGCGCGGTGAGGATCAGCACGCCGTCGTCCGCGTCGCCCTGGTAGTGCACGGCGTCGGTCAGGTAGTAGAGCAGGTACATCGTGCTGATGGAGTACGACAGGTTCATCAGGAACCGGGTCAGCCAGGCCCACCCGAAATCGGGATGGCGGCGCGGGTCGATCCAGAAGCCGCCGAGGAACGTCCCCCACCGGAAGGCCGGCCGGGCGGCGCGGGAGAGTGGGGTGTCACGCCGCATCAGGAGGTACGGAACGGCCGCGAGCACCGAGAAGGCCGCGCAGGCCAGGTATCCGGCGGCCACCCCGCCCGCGACCGTGGCCAGCGCCGTACCCGCCAGGACGCCGATCACCTGGGAGACGCCGAGCCAGCCGCCGACCAGACCGCGCTGCCGCGGCGGCACCTGGTCGGGGACGGCCGCGGTGAGAGCGGCGAAGGCCGCGTTGAGGGCGAGCTGGACCAGGCACCAGCCCGCGATCACGGTCGCGACGCTCTGCGCCCCGGCGAGGAGGATCAGCCCGGCCGCCCCGCCCGCCACTCCGCCGGCCACCCAGGGGATGCGCCGGCCCACGGACGCCGTCGTCCGGTCGGAGAGCGCACCGAAGACGGGGTTGGCGACCATCGACACGGCCGCTCCGACTCCCGTCACCAGGGCGAGGGTGGACGCCTTGTGGCCGGGGGCGAGGTGCTCGGCCTGGCGTGCCAGGAGCAGTTGCAGAGGGCCGAACCAGCCGACCCAGACCCCGAGGCTGGCCAGGGACAGCGCGCTCACCCACCGCCCGCCGGCCGGCGTACCGGCCCTGGAGGCCGGTCCGGCCGCGGTTCCCTCCGCCGCCGCCCCGTCGGCGGTCATCTGCCGCTCTTGATCAGGTCGCGGTACCAGGCGTACGACGCCTTGGGCGTCCGCGCCAGCGTCTCGTAGTCGACGTGGACCAGCCCGAAGCGCTGCCGGTACCCCTCCGCCCACTCGAAGTTGTCGAGGATCGACCAGATGAAGTAGCCGCGGACATCGGCGCCCTCCGCCATCGCCGCGTGCAGCGCGCGCACGTGGCCCTCGTGGTACGCGACCCGGCGGGCGTCGTCGATCCGCCCCGTTCCGGGGTCCGGCCCGTCACCGTACGAGCAGCCGTTCTCGGTGATGTACAGGGGCGGCAGCCGGTCGCCGTAGCGCTCGCGCATGGTGGCGAGCAGTTCGCGCAGTCCTTCCGGGACCACCGGCCAGCCGAAGTCGGTGAGTTCGCGTCCTTCGATCTGGTGGACGGCGAAGGGCAGGTCCGGCGGTATGTCGATGCCGCCGAAGGAGGAGCCGGTGCCGGCGGCAGCGGCGTGGGAGGCGGCGGTCGGTTGCGGGGCGCCGACGAGCATGGGGTTGTAGTAGTTGATCCCGTACCAGTCCAACGGGGACGAGATGGTCTTGAGGTCCTCCGCCACCGGGCCGGGGAGGAGCGAGGCCAGGTCCTCGTCCGGGTAGGCGCCGGTCAGGACGGGGTCGGCGAACAGGCGGTTCGTGAGGGTGTCGTACAGCGCGGCGGCCGCCCGGTCCTCGTCGCTGTCGCCGGCGGTCCATATGGGACTGTGGGAGGCGGCGATGCCGATCCGGCGGGCGCCCGCGGCGCGCAGGGCCTGGACGCCCATGCCGTGGGCCAACAGCTGGTGGTGGGCCGCGGGCAGGGCGTCGAACACGAGACGCCGGCCGGGGGCGTGCTCGCCGAGGCCGTATCCGAGCAGCGTGACCTCGGCGGGCTCGTTGATGGTGATCCACATGGGCACGCGGTCGGCGAGCCGCTCCGCGACCACGGAGGCGTACGCCGCGAACCGTTCGGCGGTGTCCCGGTCGAGCCAGCCGCCGTTCTCCTCAAGGGCGAGCGGGGTGTCCCAGTGGAAGAGCGTGGGCACCGGGGCGATGCCCGAGGCGCACAGCTCGTCGACGAGCCGGTCGTAGAAGTCCAGCCCCTTGTCGTTGACCCGGCCGTGGCCGTCGGGCAGGACGCGGGACCAGGAGACCGAGAACCGGTAGGCGCCGACGCCGAGTCGGGCCATCAGCGCCACGTCCTCGCGGTAGCGCCGGTAGTGGTCGGTGGTCACGTCGGCGTGCGAGCCGTCCTTGACGCGCCCCTGTTCTCCGGTGAAGGCGTCCCAGCTGGAGGGGCCGCGGCCGTCGGCCGTGAGCGAGCCTTCGATCTGGAAGGCGGAGGACGAGACCCCCCAGAGGAAGCCGGCCGGGAACTCGGGTACGGGCGCTGTCATGGAGGCTCGCTTCGATCGGCGGGGTGCGGTTCGCTCAGGCACTTTCGGGTCCCGGGGTCCACCCTGTCAATGGAAAGTGAACAACTCTCAGCTTTTTCGGCGAGCCCCTCAGGACCCGGCGCGCCGGAGGGTCTCTTCCCTCGTACGGGAAGGACGGCGACGCCGGTGACGGACCGGCACCCTCCTCCGCGAGGGGCACACGGCCGGTCCGGTCCCGCTGCGGAGCGAACCGGACGACTACGAGCCCGGCACCGGCGGCGACGACCAGGGGGACGACGGCAAGGAGCGATTACGGGGCGCCGGCCGGCCACGTTTCGCCGGCGACCAGGGCCAGGAGTCGGCCGAGGGTCTCGCGCTGCTCACGGTCGAGCGCGGCGAACGGGTCGGTGGCGAAAGGCATCGCGGAGCGCAGCTCGGCGATCGCCCGCCGCCCGGCGTCGGTGGCGGCGACGAGCTTGACCCGGCGGTCCTCGATCCCCGGTCGCCGCTCGACCAGACCGCGTTCCTCCAGTCGGTCGACCAGCGTCGTGAGGTTGGACGGCTCGGCGTGCAGCCGTTCCGCCAGTGCCCGCATCGGTACCGGTTCGGCGCTGTACAGCAGGGCCTTGGCCTGGAGCGGGGTCAGGTCCTGCGCGGTGGCGGCGACCTCGGACTCGCGCGCGTATCTGCGGTTGACGGCGGCGAACAGGCCGACCAGCCGCGCGTCGAGCTCGTCTGCGGGGTAGGTCATGCCACCCACTCTAGCCAAGTGCTTGACAACAGCAAATATCCGGGCTCATAGTTATCGAGCATGGTAGTAATGATTCATAACTACCTGCCTTCATAAGTACTACCGGCATCACCCCAGAGAGGGGCCCTCCATGTCCACCAAGGTCGTCCTGATCACCGGCACCTCCTCCGGTATCGGCCTCTCCGCCGCGGTCTCCGCCGCCCGAGCGGGCTTCACCACCATCGCCACGCTGCGCGACCCGGCCCGCGCCGACGCGCTGCGCAAGGCGGCCGAGGCGGCCGGCGTCGAGCTGGACATCCGCCGCCTGGACGTCACCGACCCGGCCTCGGTCGAGGCGTGCGTCGCCGGCGTGATCGCCGACCACGGCCGGCTGGACGCCGTGGTCAACAACGCGGGCGCGGGCCACGTCGGCACCATCGAGAACGAGTCGGTGGACGAGGTCCGCAAGGTGATGGAGGTCAACTTCTTCGGCGTGGTCACCGTCACCAAGGCCGTCATGCCCCATCTGCGCGCCACCGGCGGCCGGCTGCTCAGCGTCACCAGCGTCGGCGGCGTGGTCGGCCAGCCGTTCAACGAGGCGTACTGCGCGGCCAAGTTCGCGGTCGAGGGCTTCATGGAGAGCCTGGCGCCGGTCGCCGCCACGGTCGGCGTCACGGTCACGGTGATCGAGCCCGGCGCGGTGGCCAGTGAGTTCGTCGCGAACGTGGGCGTCGAGGACAACGCGGCGGCCCAGGCCGGCGTCTACGGCCCGGCGCTGGCGAACTACCTCGGCCGTACCAGGAGCGCCTTCGCCGGCGCCCAGACGTCGGAGGCGGCGGCCGAGACGATCACCGAGGCGCTCACAGCCGGCCGGCCGGCGTTCCGGGTGCAGACCTCCGAGGCCGCCCGCGGCTTCGTCGTGGCGAAGCTCGCGGACCTGGACGGTTCCCTCGTCCAGACGGCGACCTCGGCCTGGGTCGCCTGAGCGGCCCCGTCAGCGGGCCTCTCGGTTCGGCAGCCGACGGTCCCCCTGCGGATCGCGTGACCGCTGGTGTTGCCGTCGTCGGCCCAGTACACGGGCTTGGCGCCACCGACACACTCGTCGGCACCGGCGAGCGTGAAGCCCTCGTTGTTCAGGTCGGACATGCCGCTCGGTCGGTCGTAGACGGCGGCGAGGGAGAAGGTGCCGTTGGTGCCGATCTTCATGGTCCGGTGCCGGCCGGAGCAGGTGTCGTCGCAGACCAGCCACAGCCGCGCGGCCTGCGCCTCCCACTGGAGCTCCATCACACCCGACATGCCGCCGGCGACCATGGCGACCCGGGTGGCGGCGACGCCGTCCTCGAGCACGTAGCCGTAGACCGTGCCGGTGCCCTCGATCCCGAGGAGGACACGCCGCCGGCGTGCGCGCCGTGCCCGTCGGGGTCGTAGGCCGTGCCGGTCGACTCGTCCTTGAAGCCCGCTGCGGTGAGCGTGGCGTCGGGGATCCAGGTGATCGCCTCGAAGCCGAGGTTGGAGCCCACGGCAGGCAGGCCGGCGGTCAGGTTCCACTCCTTCGTGGCGGTCAGGCTGCTGCCGGTGCCGGCGTTGACGTCGTCACGCAGGACGGACAGGCGGCTGGTCCCCGACGCGTCGCCGTTGCGCTCGGTCGCGACGTACGCGCCACCCGCCGCGCCCGTGGCGGTCAGGGCGACGGCCTCGCCGTCCGGGCTGCCGGAGCCGTCGCTGACCATCCGCCACAGCTTGCCGGAGTTCTGGGCGCCCCACAGCACGGAGCCCTCCTCGTACAGGCCGCTCAGGTCCGGACCGACACGAGGGTCTCGGCCGATGCCGAACACCGGTCGGCATCGGCCGGGTTGCCGTGTGAACGCAGGTCGGACGACAGGTCGATCCGACACCGCCCGTGCAGGACGGCCTCACCGCCGTGGCCTGTCCTGCTGCCACCATGGGCCGGTGAGCGGGACAGAGGCGGGGCGGGTTCCGGGCTGCCGGACGGGGGCGCGGGGGGCAACGTCGGCGGGACCCGGAGCGGACGTACGCCGCGCTGCTCGACGCGCTGGAGGCGCCTCGTCCCGGGCAGCTCCACTATGGGCGTCCTCGAAACCCCCGAGCCGTGGTTCCCGATCGTGACTCCGTGAGACCGGACAGCTACCTCCTGGGGCCCGCGACACCGTGTCGTATCGTGGGGAGGGAGGGTGAGAGAGCGGTGACGACCACCGCCGCGGGACTTCCTTCCCTTTCCTTCCTCATCCCTTTCTCCCTCGCCTCACCCTCGCCTCGAATCCCTCACGCGCTGCGCATCCCCGCAGCATTCGAGAGAGGTAGGTTCGATGACCGCATCGACGAGAGTCCGCCGTCTGGTGGCCGGCGCCGCAGCGTCCGGCCTGCTGGCGGGCGGCGCCGCGCTCGGCCTTTCGGCCACGGCGACGGCAGCCCCCGCGCCGACGGTTGCAGCGACCGTAGTGACCACCGACCAGCCGGACCGTCACGACCAGTGCCAGTGGAAGAAGGGGCACTGGGAGAAGAAGTGGGTCAAGGGTCACTGGGAGAAGAAGTGGGTCCACCACAAGAGCTGGCACCCGGGCCACCACGACCATCACGGACAGTGGCACAAGGGGTACTGGGACAACGACCGTGACTTCAAGTGGGTCTACGTACCCGCGCACTGGGAGCACTTCTGGGTGAAGGGCCACTTGGACTGCCACCACCGCTGACGCCCTCAGGCGTCCCGAGCGCACACGCCGTCGCGTGCCAGAGCGATCCCACGGGATCGAACATACGATGGGCGGGAGCCGGCGCCTGCAGCTCGCTGTGCCGGCCGTCCGGAGCGAGCAGGGCGGAGAGGCATGGCACAGGCCACCGACGCGGCACGGACCGTCATCCTGACAGTGGACGACGACCCGGGGGTGTCCCGCGCCATCGCCCGCGACCTGCGGCGGCACTACGGCGGCGGGTACCGGATCGTCCGCGCCGAGTCCGGCGAGTCCGCGCTGGAGGCGCTGCGCGAGCTGAAGCTGCGGGGTGACCTGGTGGCGGTGATCCTCGCCGACTACCGCATGCCGCAGATGAACGGCATCGAGTTCCTCGAACAGGCCCTCGGTGTGTACCCGGGCGCGCGGCGCGTGCTGCTCACGGCGTACGCCGACACCAACGCGGCGATCGACGCGATCAACGTCGTCGACCTCGACCACTACCTGCTGAAGCCGTGGGACCCGCCGGAGGAGAAGCTCTATCCGGTCGTGGACGACCTCCTCACGGCCTGGCGCTCGAGTGACTACCGGCCGGTTCCCGCCACCAAGGTGGTCGGGCACCGCTGGTCGGCCCGTTCCTCGTATGTACGCGAGTTCCTGGCGCGCAACCAGGTGCCGTACCGCTGGTACTCCTCCGACGAGCCCGAGGGGCGCCGGCTGCTGGAGGCGGCCGGGGCCGACGGCCTTCGGCTGCCGCTGGTGATCACTCCGGACGGCACCGCGCTGGTCGAGCCCGAGCCGCCCGAGCTGGCCGCTCATGTGGGTCTCGCGACGACGCCGGCCGCCGACTTCTACGACCTCGTCGTCATCGGCGGCGGCCCTGCCGGGCTCGGCTCGGCGGTGTACGGGGCCTCGGAGGGACTGCGCACCGTCCTGGTCGAGCGCTCGGCGACCGGCGGGCAGGCCGGCCAGAGCTCCCGTATCGAGAACTACCTCGGCTTCCCGGACGGCGTCTCCGGTGCGCAGCTCACCGATCGCGCCCGCCGCCAGGCGAGCCGCTTCGGCGCCGAGATCCTGACCGCGCGCGAGGTCACAGGCCTCGAGGTGAACGGCGCGGCACGCGTCGTACGTTTCTCGGACGGCTCCGAGGTGGCCGCGCACTGCGTCATCCTGGCGACCGGTGTGTCCTACCGGCAGCTCCTGGCGCCGGGCTGCGACGACCTGACCGGCCGAGGCGTGTACTACGGCTCCTCCCTGACCGAGGCGTCCTCCTGCGAGGGTCAGGACGTGTACATCGTCGGCGGCGCGAACTCGGCCGGGCAGGCGGCGGTGTTCCTGGCACGGGGCGCGAAGTCGGTGACGCTGCTGGTGCGCGGGGAGTCCCTGACGGCGTCGATGTCGTACTACCTGATCCAGCAGATCGACGAGGCGCCGAACATCACCGTACGGCCCCGGACCGTCGTCGAGGCGGCGCACGGCGACGAGCACCTGGACCGGCTGACGCTGCGGGACGCCGGGACCGGTGCAACCGAGGTCGTGGACGCCCAGTGGATGTTCGTCTTCATCGGAGCGGCACCGCGGACCGACTGGCTCGACGGGACCGTGCTGCGCGACGAGCACGGCTTCATCCTGGCCGGGCCGGACCTCACGCCCGACGGGCGGCCACCGGCCGAGTGGGAGCTGGACCGGCCGCCCTACCACCTGGAGACCAGCATTCCCGGCGTGTTCGTGGCGGGTGACGCGCGTGCCCAGTCCGCGAAGCGCGTCGCCTCCGCCGTAGGAGAGGGAGCCATGGCCGTGATGCTCGTCCACCGGTATCTGGAGCAGTCATGAGCGGACAGGTCCTGCCCTGCGACCAGCACGAGATCGGCTCGCTGTTCCTGTTCGAGAAGCTCTCGCCCGAGCAGCTCGGACGCCTGTGCGCCGAGGGGCGGGTGGAACGGTTCGGGCCCGGTCCGGTCTACACCGAGGGCGACCCGGCCGGCTCCTTCTACGTGATGATCGAGGGCACCGTCGTCCTGTCCCGCCGGGTCGGCGGCGACGACGTGGAGGTGAGCCGGACCTCGCAGCGCGGCGTGTACGCGGGAGCCATGCAGGCGTACCTGGGCGACCGGGTGCCGCAGACGTACAACAACTCCATGCGGGTGACCGAGCCCACCCGGTTCTTCGTGCTGCCCGCGCAGTCGTTCGCTGACGTCATGCGGGAATGGTTCCCGATGGCGGCGCACCTGCTGGAAGGGCTCTTCTTCGGCTCCAAGAACACCCAGCGGGCCATCGGCCAGCGTGAACGGCTGCTGGCGCTCGGCTCGTTGTCGGCCGGACTCACCCACGAGCTCAACAACCCGGCCGCTGCGGCCGTCCGGGCCACCGCGGCGCTGCGGGAGCGGGTCGGCAAGATGCGGCACAAGCTGGCGGTCATCGCCCAGGGCCCCTACTCCCGCGAGGCCCTCGCCGAACTCATCGAGATCCAGGAACGCACCGCCGAACGGGTCGCCAAGGCACCGGTGCTGAGCCCTCTGGAAGCGTCGGACCGCGAGGACGAGATCGCCGACTGGCTGGAGGGCCACGGTTTCCCGGAGGGCTGGCGGATCGCGCCCACCTTCGTCCAGGCCGGGCTCGACACGGACTGGCTGGAGCAGGTCGCCGCGACCGTGGCCGAGGACGTCCTGCCGGGGGCGCTGGGCTGGCTCAACTACACCGTCGAGACCGAGCTGCTGATGGACGAGATCGACGACTCCACCAACCGGATCTCCCACCTGGTGGACGCGGCCAAGCAGTACGCCCAGCTCGACCGTGCCCCGCACCGCGACGTCGACGTCCACGAACTCCTCGACAGCACACTGCTGATGCTGTCCGCCAAGATCGGACCCCGGGTGCGGGTGGTCAAGGAGTACGACCGGTCCCTCCCCGACGTGCCCGCCTACCCGGCGGAGCTGAACCAGGTATGGACCAACCTCATCGACAACGCGGTGTCCGCCATCGGGACCACCGGCGGCGACGGCACCCTCACGGTCCGCACGGCACGGGAGGGCGACCGGCTGCTCGTGGAGTTCCGCGACACCGGCCCCGGCGTCCCCGAGGACATCCGCAGCCGCATCTTCGACCCCTTCTTCACCACCAAGCCGGTCGGCGAGGGCACCGGTCTCGGCCTCGACATCTCCTGGCGGATCGTCGTCAACAAGCACCACGGCAGCCTCCACGTCGAGTCCGTCCCCGGCGACACCCGGTTCCAGGTGCTGCTGCCGCTGACCGCCCCGGAGACCGACGAGACCGAAGCCGAGACCGGAGCCGAGACCGGAATCGGGACCGATACCGGGACCTGGAACGAGACCCGAACCAGGAACGAGACCGGAGCCGAGATCGCCGAGGAGCCCGCATGACCGAGATCGAAGGAATCGACCCGGGCGCCGCGCCCAGCGGCACGGGCTGCGCGGAGTGTGACGCGGTGGGCGGCTGGTGGTTCCACCTGCGGCGCTGCGCCCGGTGCGGCCACGTCGGCTGCTGCGACTCCTCGCCAGCGCAGCACGCCACCGCCCACTGGAAGTCCACCGGGCATTCTCTCGTGCAGAGCTTCGAGCCGGGCGAGGACTGGTACTGGGACTACGACACCGACGAGCTGTACGAGGCCGGCCCCGCTCTGGCCCCTCCGGACGGCCACCCGGCCGACCAGCCGGCCCCGGGGCCGGCCGACCGCGTCCCGCGGAACTGGCAGCAGCTGCTCCATCGCTGAGGAAATCGACCTGTGCACGGAGGTGGCGGATGATCCGGATCGCCGACATTCGCGAGTGGCGTGATCACGACGTCGTCGACCAGGACGGCAAGAAGATCGGTGTGCTCGAATCGGTGTACGTCGACACCGCCAGCGACGAGCCGTGGTTCGTCACCGTCACCATCGGGCTGCCCACGAGGCGCCGTCTGGCCTTCGCCCCCCTCACGGACGCCGTGGTCGGGCCGGGCTACGTCCGTCTCGCCCATTCGAGGGCGCTGGTGAAGGACGCCCCGTCGATCGACACCGACGGCGTCCTGGCCGCCGAGGAAGAACCCGTGGTCTTCGCCCACTACGAGATGGAGTACGTCCCGGGCGCCGGTGGCGAACGCCGCCTCGCCCGCCGCTGAAAGGGGGACGTGTCCATGGCCTGGATCCTCGCCCTGATCCTCCTCGCGATCGTGCTCGGCCTCATCGGCGCGGTCGTCGAGGGCGTCGGCTATCTGCTGGCCATCGGCATCGTGGTCTTCGCCCTGGCGCTCGCGCTGGCCGCGGTGCGGGTCCGTCGTGGGAGTCACCGGGCACCGCGCTGACGCGGCCGCCCGGCCCACCCCAATACCGTCCCTTCCCGGCCACACGCAAGGTGTCGGCCGGGAATTCCTTGCGCACGCACTAGACTCGAGGGCTGTTTGGCACCGGAAGGGAACAACCCGGGCAGACCCGGGCTCCGCCGGCGACCCGGACGTTGCCGGGAACGAGACGCGAGGTCCGATGGCAGCCACACCTGAGCGCGGCGAGACCACTCTGCTCGACGGCGAGGATCCCCGGCAGGAGGAGTCCGGCAAACACGCCCGCTTCTCCGCCGGGCCCGCCGCCCCGGTGCGCACCCTCGTCGACGTCTTCGAGGCGTCCGTACGGGCCCATCCCGACGAGCTCGCCCTGGACGACGGCAGCACCCGGCTGACCTACCGGGCGCTGGCCACGGAGGTCGAGCGCGGGCGGCGCGCGCTGGCGGCCGCCGGAGTGGGGCTCGGCGACCGGGTCGGTGTGCGCGTGCCCTCCGGAACGAACGAGCTGTACGTGGCCATCCTCGCCGTACTCGCCGCGGGCGCCGCCTATGTGCCGGTCGACGCCGAGGACCCGGACGAGCGGGCCGAGCTGGTCTTCGGCGAGGCCGGTGTGCGCGCCGTCGTCGGCGCGGGGCAGCGGATCGACGTCAGCGGGCGCGCGGGCGCCGGCCCCGATCGCGCCCCGGCCGGCCGGCCCGGCCCCGAGCACGACGCCTGGATCATCTTCACCTCCGGCTCCACGGGCAAGCCCAAGGGCGTCGCCGTCAGTCACCGCAGCGCCGCCGCGTTCGTGGACGCCGAGGCCGCGCTGTTCCTCGTCGAGGAGCCGATCGGACCGGGCGACCGGGTCATGGCCGGTCTCTCCGTCGCCTTCGACGCCTCCTGCGAGGAGATGTGGCTGGCCTGGCGCTACGGCGCCTGCCTCGTGCCCGTCCCCCGCTCCCAGGTCCGCAGCGGCGCCGACCTCGGCCCGTGGCTGGTGGAGCAGGAGATCACCGTGGTCTCCACCGTGCCGACCCTCGCCGCACTGTGGGAGCCCGAGGCCCTGGACGAGGTCCGGCTGCTGATCTTCGGCGGCGAGGCCTGCCCGCCGGAGCTGACCCAGCGCCTGGTGACCGAGGGCCGCGAGGTCTGGAACACGTACGGCCCCACCGAGGCCACCGTCGTCGCCTGCGCCTCGCTCCTGACCGGCGAGGAGCCGGTCCGGATCGGTCTCCCGCTGAACGGCTGGGAGCTGGCCGTGGTCGACGAGTCCGGCGAGCCGGTGCCGATGGGCGGCAGCGGCCAGCTGGTGATCGGCGGCATCGGGCTCGCCCGCTACCTCGACCCCGAGAAGGACGCCGAGAAGTACGCCCCGCTGGAGTCCCTCGGCTGGCAGCGCGCCTACCGCAGCGGCGACCTCGTCCGCGCCGAGCCGGAAGGTCTGGTCTTCCTCGGCCGCGGCGACGAGCAGATCAAGCTCGGCGGCCGCCGGATCGAGCTGGGCGAGGTGGACGCCGCGCTGCAGGCCCTGCCCGGTGTCGCCGGAGCGGCCGCGGCCGTCCGTACCGCCCGCAGCGGCAACCAGCTGCTCGTCGGCTATCTGGTCGCCCAGGAGGGCTGGGACCACGCGGCGGCCGTCGAGCGGCTGCGCGCCGAGCTGCCCGCCGCCCTCGTACCGCTGCTCGCGCCGGTCGACGAGCTGCCGACCCGCACCTCGGGCAAGGTGGACCGGGACGCGCTGCCCTGGCCGCTGCCGGACCTCGAGACCACCGGCCCGGCCGAGCAGCTGTACGGCACCGAGGCCTGGCTCGCCGAGCAGTGGAGCGAGACCCTCGGCGTGGCCGTCACCGGCGCCGCCGACGACTTCTTCGCGATCGGCGGCAGCAGCCTCGCCGCCGCCCAGCTCACCACCCGGCTGCGCACCCGCTATCCGAACGCGGCCGTCGTCGACATCTACCAGCAGCCCACCCTGCGCAAGCTGGCCCGGCGCCTGGAGAAGTCCGTCCAGGACGACGGCACCGTGCGGACCGTCGCACCCGTGCCGCTCCGCTCCGGGCTCCTTCAGATCCTTCTGCTGCTGCCGCTCTTCACCGTGGTCGGGCTGCGCTGGACCGTGGCGCTGCTGGCCCTGGGCAACATGCTGCACTGGTCGGGGTCCTATCCGTGGGCGCCGAGCGCGTCCTGGTGGCTGGTCGCCGCCGGTGCGGCGCTGCTCTTCAGCCCGCCCGGCCGGCTCGCGATCGCCGCGGGCGGCGCACGCCTGCTGCTGCGCGGGGTGAAGGCGGGACGCCACCCGCGTGGTGGCAGCGTCCACCTGCGGCTGTGGACGGCCGAGCGGCTTGCCGAGTGCGTCGGCGCGACCTCGCTCACCGGATCCTGGCTGGAGCGCTACGCACGGGCTCTCGGCGCCAAGGTGGGCCCCGAGGTCGACCTCCACTCGCTGCCGCCGGTCACGGGCATGCTCAAGCTGGGCCGCGGCTGCGCCGTGGAGTCCGAGGTGGACCTCTCCGGCTACTGGCTGGACGGCGACCGGCTGGAGATCGGCCCGGTCAAGGTCGGCGCGGGCGCGGTGGTCGGCACCCGCAGCCTGCTGTTCCCCGGGGCGCGGGTCGGCAAGCGGGCCGAGGTGGCTCCCGGCTCCGCCGTGGCCGGCCAGATCCCGACCGGACAGCGCTGGGCCGGAGCGCCCGCGGGCAAGCTCGGCAAGGCCAAGCGGAACTGGCCCAAGGAGCGACCGGCGCGCGCGGTCCACTGGCGCGCCCTGTACGGAGCGACCGGCTTCCTCCTCACCGCCCTGCCCGTGCTCGCCGCCGTGCCCGCCCTGCTCGTCGTGAGCCGCTTCGTGCCCGCCGACGCCGGGCTCGCCGAGGCACTGCCGGGAGCGCTGCTCGCCGTGGTGCCCGGGGCGCTCGCGTACGGGTTCGCGTACGCGTCGGTGGTGCTGGTCTCGGTTCGGCTGCTCAGCCTCGGGCTGCGCACCGGCAGCCATCCGACGCACAGCCGGGTCGCCTGGCAGGCGTGGACCGTCACGCAGCTGATGGACCTGGCGCGGGAGACGCTCTTCCCGCTCTACGCCGGGCTGATCACCCCGGTCTGGCTGCGGCTGCTCGGGATGAGGATCGGCCGGGGCGCGGAGGTGTCCACGGTGCTCGCGCTGCCGAGCCTCACGACCGTCGGCGAGGGCGCGTTCCTGGCGGACGACACCCTGACCGCGCCTTACGAACTGGGCGGCGGCTGGGTGCGGATCGGTCACTCCGCGATCGGTCGCCGGGCGTTCCTCGGCAACTCCGGCATGACGGCGCCGGGCCGCACGGTGCCGGACGACGGTCTGGTGGGTGTGCTGTCCGCGACGCCGAAGAAGGCAAAGAAGGGCAGCTCGTATCTGGGCCTGCCGCCGGTCAAGCTGCCGCGGTCGGCCGCCGATTCCGACCGGAGCAGGACGTACGACCCGCCCGCGCGCCTGCTGTGGGCGCGCGGCCTGGTGGAGTTGTGCCGGCTTCTGCCGGTGTTCTGCTCGTCCGCCCTGGCGGTCCTGACGGTGGCCGCCCTGTGTGCCCTGGCCACCGCGGACGGTCCGGGCCTCGCGGGTGCCGCACTGCTCTCCGGGGTGGTCCTGCTCGCCGCCGGTGTGGCGGCCTGCCTGGTCTCGACGGCCGCCAAGTGGCTCCTTGTGGGCCGGCACCGGACGGGCGAACACCCGCTCTGGTGCGGCTTCGTGTGGCGCAACGAACTGGCCGACACCTTCGTCGAGGTGCTGGCCGTGCCGTGGCTCGTCGGATCGGTGCCGGGAACGCCGCTGATGGCCCTGTGGCTGCGCGGGCTCGGGGCGCGGATCGGCCGGGGCGTGTGGTGCGAGAGCTACTGGCTGCCCGAGACGGACCTGGTCGTACTGGGTGACGCGGTCAGCGTGAACCGCGGCTCTGTGTTGCAGACTCACCTCTTCCACGACCGGATCTTGAGGACGGATACTGTGGTCCTCCGCGAGGGCGCCACCCTGGGCCCGGGCGGAATCGTCCTGCCCGGCAGTTCGGTCGGGGCCCGCAGCACGCTGGGTCCCGCCTCACTCGTGATGGCCGGGGAGTCGGTCCCCGCCGACACCCGCTGGCTGGGCAATCCGATCGAGGCGTGGCGGGCCTGAACGGGGCCACGGGCACAGCACAGGGCAGGGAGCGGCAGTGAGCGGCGAGCGGACAACGGCATCGGACCCGTACTTTCCGGACCACGGCGATGCCCGGTACCGCGTCCACCGGTACGAACTCGCCCTGGACTACCGTCCCGGCCCCAACCGGCTGGCCGGGACGGCCCGGCTCAGCGCGATCGCCGGACGGGCCCCGCTCACCGAGTTCCACCTCGACCTCTCCGGGTTCAAGGTCGGCCGGATCCTCGTGGACGGCCGGGCGCCGCACTACGCCCACCGCGGCGGCAAGCTCCGCGTCCGGCCGGCCAAGCCGCTGCCCGCGGGCGCCGCGTTCACGGTGGAGGTGCACTACGCGGGCAATCCCAAGCCGGTGCGCAGCCCGTGGGGCGGGCTCGGCTGGGAGGAGCTGACCGACGGCGCGCTGGTGGCCAGCCAGCCCGTCGGCGCGCCCTCCTGGTTCCCGTGCAACGACCGGCCCGCCGACAAGGCCTCGTACCAGATCTCGGTCAACACGCCCTCCGCGTACACCGTGGTGGCGGGCGGCCGGCTGCTGACCCGTACGACCAAGGCCAGCACGACCACGTGGGTGTACGAGCAGTCCGCGCCCACCTCCAGCTACCTGGTCGGCCTCGCCATCGGCATGCACCAGACGGTGTTGCTCGGGGACCCCGGGCTCGGCGGTGTGCCGCAGAGCGCCCATGTGCCGGCGCATCTCCTGCCCCGCTTCTCCCGCGACTTCGCCCGGCAGCCCGCCATGATGCAGCTGTTCGAGGAGCTCTTCGGGCCCTACCCGTTCGGCGAGTACGCGGTGGTCGTCGCCGACGAGGAGCTGGACGTGCCGGTGGAGGCCCAGGGCCTCTCCCTCTTCGGCACCAACCATGTCGACGGCGCGCGCGGCTCCGAGCGCCTCGTCGCCCACGAGCTGGCGCACCAGTGGTTCGGCAACAGCGTGACCATCGCCGACTGGCGGCACATCTGGCTGAACGAGGGGCTGGCCAAGTACGCCGAGTGGCTCTGGTCGGAACGCTCCGGCGGGCGAGCCGCACAGGAGCTGGCGGCGGCCGCGCACCGCATGCTGGCCGCGCAGCCGCAGGACCTGAAGCTCGCCGACCCCGGGCGCAAGCTGATGTTCGACGACCGCCTCTACGAGCGCGGAGGGCTCGCCGTTCACGCGGTCCGCTGCGCCCTGGGTGACGACGCCTTCTTCCGCATGCTGCGGGACTGGGCCACCGTGCACCGCCACGGCGTGGTGACCACCGCGGGCTTCACCGCCCACGTGGCCCGCTACGCGGACGTTCCGGTGGACGAGCTGCTCACGGCCTGGCTGTACCAGCCGTCCCTCCCGCCCCTCCCCTCGTCCCACCGCTCCCCGTCGATACCGGAGCGACCCGCCTATCCGCCCTCGAACGGCGGGGCCGCGGGCCGGGGCAGGGCCTCCGCGTAGCCCGGAGTCGGTCCTGCGGGTGTTCCCCGACATCCACGTCACCGTCGAGCGTCAGCCGGGCGCCCTCCCGTCTGGACGCTCCGTGCCCGCGTAGAGGATCATGGCCTGATGCCGCTGCACACGTACGAGACCGATCTGTTCGAGAGCTCCAGAAGCCGCCTGGAGGCGATCGCCTACCGGCTGCTCGGGTCGGCCGGTGATGCCGAGGACGCGGTGCAGGACACCTATCTGCGGTGGCACGCGGCGGACCGGGATCGGATCGAGACGCCCGAGGCGTGGCTGACGAAGGTGCTGACCAACCTCTGCCTCAACCAGCTCACTTCGGCGCGGGCCAGGCGGGAGACCTATGTGGGGCAGTGGCTCCCGGAGCCGGTGCTCGCCGGCGACCGGATGCTGGGTCCCGCGGAGACGGTCGAGCAGCGCGAGTCGGTGTCCCTCGCGATGCTCACGCTCATGGAGCGGCTGTCGCCCAATGAGCGCGTGGTGTACGTGCTGCGCGAGGCGTTCGGGTACGCGCACCGTGAGGTCGCGGAGATCCTCGACCTCACCGAGGCCAACTGCCAGCAGATCTACCGGCGTGCCAAGCAGCACCTCACGACCGAGCGGGCCCGCACCGAGGTCGACGCGGTCGCCGCGCGGAAGGTCGTCGAGGAGTTCCTCGCCGCGGCCCTCAGTGGCGACACCGAGCCGCTGATCCGGCTGCTGACCGATGACGCGGTCAGCGTGGCGGACGGCGGTTCCCAGGTTCCGGCCCGCAGGACCCCGCTCGTCGGCGCGCTCGGGATCGCGCGCTACCTGCGTGGTCTGTTCCGGCCGACCGCCGCCAAGCGCGCCGTCGCCGGTGGCAGCACCGCCGTCCACGCAGCCGTCGTCAACGGCGGTCCCGCCCTGCTGGTCGCGGTCGGCGAGCGGGTGATCGGTGTCGTCTGCCTCGACCCGACCCCCGACGGCGTCGGAACGGTGTTCCTCCAGGTCAACCCCGACAAACTGCGCCGCATCACGCGCCAGTGGGCGGCCGCCGGCCCCCACCGCCCCCTCGCCGAGCTCTGGTGACCCAGGTCACAACCGTATTCTGTCAGGGATCGCGCGGCTGTCCGGTTCAGGAGGTGAATCCCACCGGATAGAGAGCGAGCCAGCCATGAAGCACCGCATCGTCGTCCTCGGAGCCGGGTACGCCGGAGCCATCACCGCCGGTCGCCTCGCCAGGCGGCTGCACCGTGACGACGTGGAGATCACCCTGGTCAACGGCGACCCCGAGTTCGTCGAGCGGGTGCGTCTGCACCAGCTCGCCGGCGGGCAGGATCTGCCGCGCCGCCCGCTGCGCGAGGTCTACGCGGGCAG
Organism: Streptomyces sp. NPDC085481; assembly: GCF_044541845.1. NCBI lineage: Bacteria > Bacillati > Actinomycetota > Actinomycetes > Kitasatosporales > Streptomycetaceae > Streptomyces > Streptomyces sp. NPDC085481. The sequence continues at coordinate 19,980 of NZ_JBITTJ010000008.1, read as the reverse complement.
CGGCGTGCGGGTCCGGCCGGCCTGGGTCGGCGCGGTCGACGTGGACCGCAGGACCGTCGATCTCACCGGCGAGCACGGCGAGGCCGAGACCCTCGGCTACGACACTCTCGTGTACGCCCTGGGGAGCACCGGCACCGACCACGGCGTCCCCGGTGTCGCCGAGTACGCCCACGACCTGGCGGGGAAGCAGGGCGCGCTGCGACTGCGGGCGCGCCTGGGCGAGTTGGAGCCGGGTGGGACCGTACTGGTCGCGGGCGGCGGCCTGACCGCCATCGAAGCGGCCACCGAGATCGCCGAGGCGCACCCGGGCCTCGAGGTCGCCATCGCCGCCCGCGGCGGCGTGGGCGACTGGCTCAGCGAAAAGGCGCAGCGGCACCTGCGCCGCGCCTTCGACCGGCTCGGGATCACGGTCCACGAGCACGCCGGCATCACGCGCGTCGAGGCGGACCGCGTGGTCACCCGTTCAGGCGGGGAGATCCCGGCCCAAGTGACCGTGTGGACCACGGGTTTCACCGTGCACCCGATCGCTGCCGCCACCACCCTGGAGCTGTCCGGCAGCGGGCGGATCGTCGTCGACGGCACCATGCGCTCGGTCTCGCACCCCGCGGTGTACGCCGTCGGCGACGCCGCGTTCGCCGAAGGAGCGGGCGGCAAGCCCCTTCGGATGTCCTGCGCCACGGCGATCCCGATGGCGTGGCAGGCCGCCGACGCCCTCGCCGCGCGCTTGACCGGTCGGAAGGTTCCCCAGACCACGATCGGCTACGCCGCGCAGTGCATCAGCCTCGGACGCCGCGACGCCATCGTCCAGAAGGTGACCGAGGAGGACGAGGTCACGTCCACCGTCGTCACGGGCCGGACCGGCGCCCGTATCAAGGAACTCATCTGCGCGGCCACGGCGTGGAGCCTCGCCCACCCGACCATGATGGTCCCGAGCCGCCGCCGTCGCCTCGCGGCGACCACCGAGGCGGAGCCCCGCCTCGTCACGCTGTGACGCGACCGCAACGGGGCCCCGGCGGACCGGCACGCCCGCCCGGTCCGCCCGCCGCATCCGCGGCTCCGTCAGGACGGGAGCCATGTCCGCCAGGTGGCCTCGTTCTCCTTCACCCAGCGGCCGGCCGCCTCCTGCGGCGACAGCTTCTCCTCCGCGATCATCAGGGCGACGTCGTTCTGCATGCCGGTCGTCCACCGGAACTTCTTCAGGAACGCGGCGGCGTCGCCCCCGCCGTCCGCGAAGCGGGCGTTGAGGAACTTCTGCAGGGGCGTGTGCGGGTACGCGCAGGCCACCTTCTCCGGGTCGGCGTCGCAGCCCTCCTTGTAGGCGGGCAGCTTCACCTCCGTCATCGGGACCTTCTCGAACAGCCACTGGGGCTTGTACCAGTAGCTCAGGAACGGCTTCCTCTCCTTGGCGAACTGCTCGATCTGCGTGATCTGCGCCGCCTCCGAGCCCGCGAACACGACCTGGTAGTCGAGGTCCAGGTTGTCCACCAGCGCCTTGTCGTTCGTCACGTAGGACGGGGAGCCGTCGAGGAGCTGGCCCTTGCCACCGCTCTCCGCGGTGCGGAACTCGTCGGCGTACTTGTCCAGGTTCCTCCAGTCGGTGACGTCCGGGTGCTGCTCGGCGAAGTACGTCGGCACGAACCAGCCGATGTGGCCGGTCACCCCGAGATCGCCACCCCGCTTGATCGTCGCCTTGTCCTCGATGTAGCGCTTCTCCTGCTCCGGGTGGCCCCAGTCCTCCAGGATGGCGTCCACCCGGCCCTGGCTGAGCGCGTCCCAGGCGGGCACCTCGTCGATCTGTACGGTGTCCACCCGGTAGCCGAGCTCGTGCTCCAGGAGGTACCGGGCGACGGCGACATTGGCCTGTGCGCCCACCCACGACTGCACGGAGAGGGTCACCGTACGGGAGCCCTTCGCGTCGGCGTACGGGGAGGACTGGCGGGTCATGTCGGCGGCGCCGCAGCCCGTGAGCCCGGCCGCCAGGGCGGCGGCGGTCACGAGGGCGGCGATACGTGTGCGAGCCATCTCAGGCCCCCTTTCCGGCGAGGTCACGGCGCTGCGTCGGCTGGGTGACGCGGTCGAGCACGAGGCCGAGGCAGACGATCGCCGCGCCGGCGACCAGACCGGTCGCCAGGTCGCCCTGGGCGAGGCCGAAGACCGCGTCGTAGCCGAGCGCACCGCCGCCCACGAGGCCGCCGATGACGACGACGGCGAGGACGAGCACCACGCCCTGGTTGACGGCGAGCAGCAACGCGGGCCGGGCCAGCGGTAGTTGGACCTGGAACAGCTGCTGCCGCCCGGTCGCGCCCAGTGAGCGCGAGGACTCCATCGCGGCCGGGTCCACCGCGCGTACGCCCTGGGCGGTGATCCGTACCACCGCGGGCAGCGCGTAGACCACGGCGGCCGCGACCGCCGGAGCGCGGCCCACGCCGAACAGGGCGACCACGGGGATCAGGTACACGAACTGCGGCATCGTCTGGAAGACGTCGAGCACCGGACGCAGCGCGCGTCCCAGGCGGGTGCTGCGGGCCGCGGCGATCCCGAGCGCGAAGCCGAGCAGCAGGGTCACGGCGACGGCGGCCAGGACCTGGGACAGCGTGTCGAGCGCCGGGTCCCAGACACCGAGCACACCGATCGCGGCCATCGCGAGGACGGCGGTCACGGCCGTGCGCCAGGTGCCGATGAGCAGGGCGAGGGCGCCGACGGTCAGCAGGACCGCCCACCAGGGCAGCCACTGCAGGCCGTCGCGCAGGGGGTTGAGGACCCAGGTGGTGAACCGCCCCGCCCAGTCGGCGGTGCCGCCGACGAGGGGAACGCCGGAGTAGAGGTGGGCGGTCATCCAGTCGACGGCCGCGTTGACGGGCTCGGCGATGTCGACCGTCCACGCGTCGGGCCAGGAGAGCCGGCCGGCCAGGCGCCCCGCGACGGCGACGGCGGCGGTCGCCACGACGGCGACGGCCCAGCGGAGCCGGGATCGGTCGGCCGGAGCCTTACCCATCCTCCCTCCGGCCGCGGCGGTGACCCGGTCCAGGACGATGGCGAGCAGCACGATGGGCACACCGGCGGCGAGCGCGGCGCCGACGTCGACGGAGGCCAGCGCCTGGTAGACGCGGTCGCCGAGGCCGCCCGCGCCGATGACGGACGCGATGACGGCCATGCCGAGCGCCATCATGATCGACTGGTTGACGCCGAGCAGGAGCTCCTTGCGGGCCAGCGGCAGCCGGGCCGTCAGCAGCCGCTGCCTGCCGGTCGCGCCGAGGGACGCGGCGGCCTCCATGACACCGGCGTCCGCGCCGCGCAGCCCGAGCGCGGTGAGCCGGGCCATGGGCGGGGCGGCGTAGACGACGGTCGCGAGGACGGCGGCGGGTACGCCGATGCCGAAGACCAGGACGACGGGCAGGAGGTACGCGAAGGCCGGCAGCACCTGCATGGTGTCGAGGACCGGGCGCAGGATCCGGTCCATGCGGTCCGACAGGCCGGCGGCCAGCCCGAGGAGACCACCGAGCAGCACGGACGCGGCGACGGCGACCACCATCAGGGCGAGCGTCTGCATGGTGGGCACCCACATGCCGAGCAGCCCGCACACGGCGAAGGCGGCGACGGAGGTCAGCGCGAGCCGGACGCCCGCGACCCGCCAGGCCAGCAGCCCGGCGGCGGCGGTGACGCCGGCCCAGCCGAGGGCGAGCAGCAGCAGGTACACCGCGCGGACGGACACGACCACAACGTTGCTGACGTGGCCGAGGAAGTAGAGGAACAGCGGGTGGCCGTCGCGGTTGTCGATGATCCAGTCGCTGGTGCGCTCCAGCGGCCCGGACAGGTCGACGGCGAGCGACGCCGGCCAGCTGCCGCCGCCCAGGAGTACGACGCCGAGAACGAGCGCGACGGCCACGCCGGCGCCGATCAGCCGGCCGCGGAGGCCCGCGAGCGCGCGCAGCGCACCGTGCCCGGTGGCGGTTGCGGTGGCCGGCGTGGGTCGGGGAGGAGCGGGAGTGGCGGTGGCGCTCATCGGCCCCACCGCCGCACGGCGTCGGGGCAGGTCATGCCGCACCGCGGCTGACGGCTCGCGGCGCCGTCCGTGCCGCCCGGCGGCGGCCAGGTCGTATGGGCGTACATCAGGCCACCGCCTTCCCCGTCGCGGCCGGGACCCCGGCGACGACACCGAGGAGTCCCGCGTGATCGACCACGCCGAGGCACCGGCCGTCCTCGACGACCCGCGCGTTCTCGCCCGTACGGGCGACGGCCGCGATGGCCTCGTGGACGGTGGCGCTCGGGGCGAGCGCGGGTCCTGCCTCGCGCTCGTCGGCGAGCGCGGGGCGCATCGCCGAGCGGACGGTCAGCACCTGCTCGCGCGGCACGTCCCGGACGAAGTCCCTGACGTAGTCGTCAGCGGGGGTGCCCACGATCTCCTCCGGCGTGCCGAGCTGCACGATCCGGCCGTCACGCATCAGCGCGATGCGGTCGCCGAGCTTGAGCGCCTCGCTCAGGTCGTGCGTGATGAAGACCATCGTGCGTCCCTCCTCGCGGTGGAGTCGTACGACCTCCTCCTGCATGTCCCGGCGGATGAGCGGGTCGAGCGCGCTGAACGGCTCGTCGAACAGCAGGACTTCGGGGTCCACGGCGAGCGCGCGGGCCAGTCCGACCCGCTGCTGCTGGCCACCGGAGAGCTGGCTCGGCCTGCGGTGCTCCATGCCGTCCAGGCCGACCTTGGTGACGAACTCCGCCGCCCGCTCACGCCGTTCGCCGCGTCCCACGCCCTGGATCTCGAGCCCGTACGCGACGTTGTCGAGCACCGTCCGGTGCGGCAGGAGACCGAAGTGCTGGAAGACCATCGCCGCGCGGTGCCGGCGCAGCTCGCGGAGCCGGCCGGTGTCCATCGACAGCACGTCCTCGCCGTCGATGGAGAGGGTGCCCGAGGTCGGCTCGATGAGCCGGGTCAGGCAGCGGACGAGCGTCGACTTGCCCGAGCCGGACAGGCCCATGACGACGAAGACCTCGCCCTTGCGGACGTCGAAGGAGACGTCGCGGACGGCGGCGGTGCAGCCTGTGCGCTCGCGCAGCTCGGCGGCGTCGAGGGAGGCGAGCTCCCGGTCGGCGGGCACGCGGTCGGCCTTCGGGCCGAAGACCTTCCACAGCTCCCGTACGGAGAAGACGGGGTCCCCGGAGGTCTGCGGTGCGGTCGTGGTGTGCGGCGGAGTGTGCGGCGTCTTCATCGTGTCGTACCTCCCAGCAGGTCGGCGCATTTCTCGCCGACCATGAGCACGCCGATCATGGGGTTCACGGCGGTCATGGTCGGGAAGACGGACGCGTCGGCGATCCGGATGCCGTCGAGGCCCCGGATCCTCAGGTCCGGTGCGACGACGGCGAGTTCGTCGTCGGCGGCGCCCATCCGGCAGGTTCCCGCCGGGTGGTAGACGGTGTGCGCGACGTGGCGGGCGTACGCGCCGAGCTCCTCTTCGGAGGTGACCTCCGGCCCCGGGCACACCTCGCGCTTCAGCCATCCGGCCAGCGGTTCGCTCGCCGCGATCTGCCGGGCGATGCGGATGCCGTCGACGAGGGTCCGGCCGTCGTAGTCGTCCTCGTCGGTGAAGTACCGGAAGTCGAGGGCGGGTTTGACCTCGGGGTCGGCGCTCGTCAGGTAGAGCCGGCCGCGGCTGCGCGGCTTGGGGATGTTCGGGGTCATCGACACGCCGTGCGCGGGCCGTTCGTAGCCGAGACGCTCGGGGTTGTCGGTGAAGGGGATCTGGTAGAAGTGGAACATCAGGTCGGGCCCCTCGGACCGCGGGTCCCGGCGGACGAACAGACCGGCGTCGGAGTCCATCGCGGAGTTCTCCGGGATCGGGCCGTGCGTCTCCCACACGATGACGGACTCGGGGTGGTCGAGCAGGTTCTCCCCGACGCCCGGCAGGTCGTGTACGACGGGGATGCCGAGCTTCTCCAGGTCGGCACGGGGCCCGATGCCGGAGTGCAGCAGCAGGCGCGGGGTGTCCACGGCCCCCGCGCACACCAGGACCTCGCGCCGGGCGCGCACGACGTGCTCCGCGCCCTCCTTGGTGCGGATGTGCACGCTGGTGGCGCGGGTGCCTTCGAGTTCCAGCCGGAACGCCCAGGTCTCCAGGGCGATGTGCAGGTTCGGCCGGTCGAGGAACGGGTGCAGATAGGCGACCGAGGCGGACGACCGCTTGTTGTCCTCGGGGTGGTAGGCGAGGTCGAAGAAGCCGACGCCCTCATGGAAGGGCTGCCGGTTGAAGCCCTCGACGCGCGGCACGCCGAGCGCGGTCTGCGCCGCGTCGACGAAGTCCCGGGCTATCGCGTTCCGGTCGGCCTCGCCGACGGGGACGATGTTGTTGCGCAGCCGGGCGAAGTAGGGGTCCATCGCCGCCGCGTCCCATCCCTCGGCGCCGGCCTCGGCCCACTCGTCCCAGTCGGAGGGGAGGGGCTTGAAGGCGATGAGGGTGTTGTGCGAGGAGCAGCCGCCGAGGACCCGCGCGCGGCTGTGGCGGATGTGCGAGTTGCCGCGGGGCTGTTCGGTGGTGGGGTAGTCGTAGTCCAGCTCGCCGCCGAGCAGGCCCATCCAGCGGCGCAGGGTGAGGACGTCGTCGCGGCCGACGTCGCTGGGACCGCCTTCGATGACGGCGACGGTGACGTCGGCGTTCTCGGTCAGCCGGGAGGCGATCACCGAACCGGCGGTGCCGCCGCCGACGATGACGTAGTCGTACACGTGCTGGTCGTTCATGCCTGGCCCTTCGCCGTCGTGCCCGCGAACCAGCGCACGGGGCGCGGAGCGAGGTTCTGGTAGATGTGCTTGGCCTCGCCGTATTCGGCGAGGCCGCTGGGGCCCAGTTCGCGGCCGATGCCGGACTTGCCGAAGCCGCCCCATTCCGCCTGGGGCAGGTAGGGGTGGAAGTCGTTGATCCAGACGGTGCCGTGGCGCAGCCGGGCGGCGACCCGGCGGGCCCGGTGTTCGTCGGAGGTCCACACCGCTCCTGCGAGGCCGTACTCGGTGTCGTTGGCGAGGGCGACCGCCTCCTCCTCGGTACGGAAGGTCTCCACGGTGAGGACGGGGCCGAATATCTCCTCGCGGACGACCCGCATGCGGCGGTGGCACCGGTCGAGGACGGTGGGCCGGTAGAAGTAGCCGGGACCGGCCGGCCGCTCGCCGCCCGCGCGCAGGACCGCGCCCTCGCCGAGGGCGGAGGCCACGTACTCCTGGGTCCTCGCCACCTGGGCCGCGGAGACCAGCGGGCCGCACTCGACGCCCTCGTCGGTGCCGCGGCCGAGCCGGATCAGTTCGGCCCGGCGGGCGAGCTCGGTGACGAAACGCTCGCGCAGCGACTCCTCGACGATGAGGCGGGAGCCGGCGGAGCAGACCTGGCCGCTGTGGATGAAGGCGGCGTTGAGCGCCTGGTCGACGGCGGTGTCGAAGCCCTCGCGCGTCGAACAGGCGTCGGCGAACACGACGTTGGGGTTCTTGCCGCCCAGTTCGAGGGCGACCTTCTTCACGCTGTCGGCAGCCGCCTTGGCGACCTTGGTGCCGCTGACGAGACCGCCGGTGAACGAGACCAGGTCGACCTCGGGATGCTCGGCGAGCCGGGCGCCGACCGTGTGGCCGGGGCCGGTGACGATGTTGGCCGCGCCGAGCGGCAGTCCGGCCTCCAGGAGCAGTTCGACCAGCACGACGGTGCTCAGCGGGGTGATCTCGCTGGGCTTGATCACGAACGTGTTGCCGGCGGCGAGGGCGGGCGCGATCTTCCAGCTGGCCTGGAGCAGCGGGTAGTTCCACGGCGTGATCAGGGCGCAGACCCCGACCGGCTCGTGTACGACGACACTGCGGATGTCGTCCGAACCGGCGTCGACGACCCGTCCGCCGTCCTCCTTCTCCACGAGGTCGGCGAAGTAGAGGAAGGCGTCGCGGACGCAGTCGACGTCGACGCGGCCCTCCTCGAGCGTCTTGCCCGCGTCCTGGCTCTCCAGGGCGCCGACCCGCTCGCGGTCGCGCTCCAGCAGGGCGGCGACCCGTCGCAGCAGGGCGGCCCGCTCGGCGACCGGCGTACGTGGCCAGGAGCCGTCGTCGAACGCGGCTCGTGCCGCCGCCACGGCGTCGTCGGTGTCCTGGACACCGCCCTCCGCCACGACCGCGAAGGCGGTCGCGTCGACGGGGTCGATGATCTCGCGCGTGGCGCCGGACAGGGCTGCGCGCCACTCTCCGCCCACATGGATGGTCTGCTGTGCTGCCGTCACGTCGCGTATGGCCTTTCGTTCCACTGAGTCCCCCTACCGGTTGCACCGGCGGTTCGGCCGCCTGCCCTGGGTTCTCGGATCCATGCGCGTTGCGTTGCGGAGAGTGTTCCGACTCACGCTCGAACGTGGTGCAAATCGGGATATATCGCACGGCGCCCGACCGTGGAACCCGATCGGGCGCCTCCCCTGCGGGTCCTCGACTAGCGGACGTCCACGAGCATCCGGCCGTCGGCGGGGATGCTCGCGGCGGCGCCGCCGGCGTAGGCGGACTCCACCCGGGACCGCTCGGTCGCGTTCGGGACCGCGTTCGTGCAACTGGTGCCGGCGCTCGAACCCGACATCAGCTGCGAGCACGGGCCGGGCTTGGTGTCGGGGAGACCCAGGCTGTGGCCGAGTTCGTGGGCGGCTATGCGGGTCTTGTCGTACCCCTGGGCCACCGCCTGGCTCCCGAGCTCGACACGACCCCGCCCGCCCGGACGGACCGGGCCGAGGGTGGCCTGGGGCCAGCCGGTGGTGGCCACGATCACGATCTCGGCCCGGGTGCCCGGCGCGGCCTCGACCAGTTTCACGTTGCCGACGTTGGCGTTCCAGGAGGCGACTCCGGCCGCGATGGCCGCCTCCCAGCCGCCGGCCCGGCTGTCGTCGTAACGAAGTGTCACCACCGCGGACGCGCTCACGGCCGATGACACGGGCGCGGGCGCGGCGGTCGCCGCGGTCGCCGTGGCCAGGATGACGGCCGCGGCGGTGGTGCCCGCCTTCAGCCATGTACAGAGCGGCATTGATGCTCCTTCACTCGTGGGGGCCCGGAGCCTGGCGGATCCGGGAGTGCGGGATGGACGCTATGCCTCCGGCAGCCGATTCGCCATGCACCTGCCAATCACATCTTCCGGCCGCCCCTCGCGTGCCGAGCCGCTCGCGCCCGGTTCACCGTTTCGGCGGGACCCCCGCCGCTCGATTCCGCAGGCAGCGCGGCGCGACGCCGGTGCCTTCGGCGGAGGCCGTATTCCCACCCGCGTCCCCGCCCCGGGGCGTACGGCCCGGCCCGTGAAGGCCCGTCATGCACCCCGTACGCGTGGGCGTCCGTGTGCCGTTCCTCCCGGGCTCGGCTAGAACCGGATCGGGAGCGTGCCTCCGTACCGCCGGACGTCGCTCCCGCCAGCCCGCATGCCGTCGACACACCCGGAGGAAACCGATGGTCAGCCGTCGCAGTGTGCTGGGCGGGGCTCTCGCCGCGACCACTCTGCCGTTCCTCGGCCCCGGCGCCCCGCTCGCCGGGAGCGCGCACGCGGCGGAGCCGACGACGCCGCACGGCTCCGGCCTCGCGGAGAGCCGTGTGCCGCGTGCCTTCAGCACGCCCATGCCGGTCCCCACGGTGCTGCGACCGGCGTCCACCTCGGGCGACCAGGACTTCTACGAGGTGACGCTGCGCAAGGCGACCGCCGGGATCCTCCCGGGCGCCGCCACCGACGTCCTGACCTACGACGGCCACTTCCCCGGGCCCGTCATCCACGCGCGCACCGGGCGCAAGGTCGTCGTCCTCCAGCACAACGGCCTCGACATGCCGGTCGCCGTCCACCTGCACGGCGGGAACGTCTCGCCCGAGTCCGACGGCAACCCCATGGACGTGTTCGACCCGGGCACCTCGCGGACCTACGTGTACGCCAACCGTCAGCCCCACGCCTCACTCTGGTTCCACGATCACGCCCACCACATGGAGTCCGAGCACGTCTACCGCGGGCTGTCCGGCAACTACCTGCTCACCGACGACATCGAGCAGGGCCTGCCGCTGCCCAAGGGCAGCTACGACGTCCCCATCACGATCCGCGACGCCCGCTTCGACGAGGACAACCGGCTCGTGTACTCCACGGCCGACCGGAACCGCACCACCATCCTCGCCAACGGCGCGGTGACCCCCTACTTCGAGGTCGCGGCCCGCAAGTACCGCTTCCGGCTGCTGAACAGCGCCAACCTGCGCTTCTTCTCGCTGAGCCTGTCCGACGGCACTCCGCTCACCCAGATCGCCTCGGACGGCGGCCTCCTGGAGCGCCCCGTCAGCGTGCCCGTCCTCCCGCTCTCGCCCGGTGAACGCGCGGACGTGGTCGTCGACTTCTCCCGCTATCCCGTCGGCACTCAGCTGGTGCTCAACAACTCCGGCCCGGGCTCCATCGGCCAGGTCGGCAAGGTGCTCCGGTTCGACGTCGTGCGCACCGCCGAGGACCCCAGCAGCGTCCCCGCGGTGCTGCGCGCACTGCCGGCCGCCGCGGACCTGCCCGCGACCGTCGTCACCCGCGAGATCACCCTCGGCATGGACGAGGACGGGAGGCCCGAGCCCCGCGGATTCATCAACGGGCAGGTGTACGACCCTGAGCGCATCGACACCACCGTGGCCCTGGGTTCGTCCGAGATCTGGACCGTCACCAACACCAACAGGCGCGTTCCGCACAACCTCCACCTGCACCTGGTCCAGTTCCGCGTGCTCGAGCGGGACGGGGTGCCCGTGGGCCCCGCGGAGGCGGGTCTGAAGGACACGGTCCGGGTGATGGCGGGCTCGACGGTGAAACTGCACGTCACGTTCGGCGGCTACCGCGGCGACTACGTGTACCACTGTCACATGCTCGACCACTCGTCCATGGGCATGATGGCCACCTTCCGGGTCCGGTGAGCGCAGCCGGGTCGGCCCTCAGCGGTCCAGGGGCTTGTGGGCGCTCTCCGGTAGCCGGAGATACACCGCCGAGGAGACCAGGCACAGCACCGCGACGTACCAGGGGAACAGCCCCGGCCGGTCAAGTTCCTTCAGCATCGTGCCGACGTACGGAGCCGTTCCGCCGAAGAGCGCGACCGTCAGGGAGTACGGGAACCCGATGCCCGCGGCCCGTACCCGCGCGGGGAAGATCTCCGCGTTCACGGCCGCCGAGATCGACGTGAAGCCGGTGAGCAGCACCATGCCGGCGCATTGGACGAGCAGGAGGGAGACGAACGAGCCGTCGAGGAGGCGCAGCAGCGGCACGACCAGCACGGCGAAGCCGACGCCGAAGAAGAGCAGCGACGGCTTGCGGCCGAAGCGGTCGGACAGCAGGCCGCCAACCGGCTGCAGCAGACCGAAGAACGCCAGGGACAGGGTTCCGGCGAGCAGCGCGTCCTTCTTGGCGATGCCCGTGTTGAGCTCGGCGTACGTCGGCAGGTACGAGGTCCAGGTGTAGTACGCGAGGGTGCCGCCGGCCGTGATGCCGCAGATCAGCAGCGAGGCCCGGGGGTGCTGCCGGAGCGCGTCGAGGAGACCGGGCCTGCGGCCCTCGGCGTCGCCGACGCGGTGGGTCTCCTCCGCGCCGCGCCGGATCCAGAAGCCCGCGAGGCTGAAGACGGCGCCCAGCAGGAACGGTACGCGCCATCCCCAGCCGTCCATGTCGTCCTCGGCGAGCACGGCGACGAGGAGCGCGGCCACGCCGGAGGCGGCGAGCTGGCCGATCGTGGTGGAGACGTACTGGAAAGAGGAGAACAGGCCGCGGCGGCCGGGTCCCGCGGACTCCACGAGGAAGGTCGTCGAGGCGGCGAACTCCCCGCCGACCGACAGGCCCTGGAGCAGCCGGGCGGTCACGAGCACGACCGGGGCGAGGACGCCGGCGGAGGCGTAGGCCGGGGTGAGGCCGACCAGCAGGCTGCTGCCGCCCATCAGCAGGATGGTGGCGGTCAGTGCCGTACGCCTGCCGCGCCGGTCGGCGATCGCACCCATGAGCAGTCCGCCGACGGGGCGCATGAAGAATCCGACGGCGAAGACGGCGAAGGTGGAGAGGAGCGGGACGAGGGAGTTGCCCGTGCCGGGCGGGAAGACCTGCCGCGCGAGGTAGGCGGCGAGGAAGGTGTACGCGTACCAGTCGTACCACTCGACCGCGTTGCCGACCGAGGCGGCCAACAGCTGTCGTACGGGGTTGCGGGCCGGTGCGGGGGCGGTGGGTGCGGGGGCGACGGGCGCCGACGGCATGTCTGTCATGGCCACGCTCTGCCCGCCCTGGGCGCTCCGTACGCCGCGGACGGCGGTGTCGTCGGCGGACGACACCGTGCGCCGCGTGCGGCCGGGCGTCAGGAGGACATGATGAAGCGCAGCGCGAGGCCGGAGGCCGTCATCCAGTAGGTGACGAGCTGGCCGTCGTCGGCGTACAGCGTGTCGACGCCGGGCAGGTCGACACCGACCGGCTCGCCCGCGTGGCTGCCGGGCTTGCTGCCCTGGAGGGTGACGGTGATGGACTTCGCCTCGTACTCGTCCCTGGCGCCGCCGCTGACGAGCAGGGCGGCGTGCGCCTCCTCGCCCGGAGCGAGGGTGGCGAGCGCCTTCGGGTCGCTGTCCTTGATCACGGGGGTCGGGGCCTGGGCATCGGCACCGAGCCGGACGACGGGGTAGTGATGGAGGGTGCACTTCTTGTCGCCGGTGTTGGTGACGGTGAGCAGGAGGTGCCGGACCGGCTTGCCCTTCCCGTCCTCGTTCGTGAGGGAGAAGGAGAGGTCCTTGCCTGCGCAGGCGGCGATCGCGCCGCCCTTGCCGCCCCCGCCGTCGCCGCCGCCGGTCTTGCCCGAACCGCTGCTCGGCTTGGCCGATTCGGACCTGCCGGGCTTCGCCGAGCTCGTCGGGTCCGGCTTCGCCGACCCCGTCGCGCTCGGCCGGTCCGAGGGCCTGGCCTCTCCCGAGCCGCCGGCCGCGCTCGACTGGCACGCCGTGGACGCGAGCAGCGCGGCGACGGCCGCGGCCCCGAGGACGGAGGACTTCCAGCCTCTGGGGCGGTTGGGGTTCGTGTTGTTGCTGTGGCTGTCGTGGTTGTCGCGGCTGTTGTCAGCCTTGCGGACGCGAGCATTCATGGTGTTCCCCCGAGACCGGCCGTAAGCGGCCGCTTTCGACTCACATGGCAAGCAGATTCTGCGGCGGAATTCGCCCCGCCTAACGCCCACCGCGCGACTGTTACCGATCACGGACAGGGAAGGCACGGTTCCGCCGGAGAGGCGCGGGCCACGGCACGTCAGCGCAGCCGAACTCCCTTGTTACCGAAGGGGAACCTCAGATCTTGCGCAAAGATCCCGGGGACGTGTTGCCCCTCCCGGTTGCGATTGCGAGGGTTTCCTTCATCCCCTCGTCCGAGGCCATCGGAGGCTTCATGCCCGTCCGCCGTTCCCTGCTCGTCACCGCGTCCGCGACCGTGCTCGCACTCCCCCTGCTCGTCTCCCCCGCCGCCGGCTCCTCCGTCACCGGCGCGGAGGCCCCGCCGGGCAAGCAGCCCGTCGTCACGGGCAGCGGTGGCGCGGTCTCCAGCGTGAACCCGTACGCCTCACAAGCGGGAATCGACGTGCTGCGGCGCGGCGGCAACGCCGTGGACGCGGCGGTCGCGACCGCCGCCGCGCTCGGCGTGGTCGAGCCCTACTCCGCGGGCATCGGGGGCGGCGGCTACCTCGTCTTCTACGACGCCGCGACGAAGCAGGTCCGCACGATCGACGGCCGGGAGACCGCCCCGGCGCGGATGCGCGCGGACTCCTTCGTCGACCCCTCGACGGGCAAGCCGGTCCCGTTCGACCAGGCGGTCAACTCCGGGCTCTCCGTGGGTGTGCCCGGCACCCCGGCCACCTGGGAGAAGGCGCTGGACGACTGGGGCACCGTGTCGCTGGCCAAGGCCCTGCGGCCGGCCACCCGGCTCGCGGCCGACGGCTTCGTCGTCAACGAGGAGTTCCGCGCGCAGACGCGGCTGAACGAGGCGCGCTTCCGGGACTTCACCTCCACGGCGGACCTCTTCCTGCCGAACGGCGAGCTCCCCGTCGTGGGCACCCGCTTCCGCAATCCGGACCTCGCCCGCACCTATCGCGAGCTCGCCCGTGACGGTGCGGACGCGATGTACCGCGGCGCGGTCGGCCGCGACGTGGTGCGGACCGTCAAGAACCCGCCGGTGGCCCCCGGGGCGGACCGTGTGGTCAGGCCAGGGCTCATGGAACGGACCGACCTCGCCGGCTACCGCACCGTGGGACGGGCGCCCACCCGGACCACCTACCGGGGTCTCGACGTCTACTCGATGGCCCCGTCCTCCTCGGGCGGCACGACGGTCGGCGAGGCCCTGAACATCCTGGAGAACCACCGCCTCTCCCCCACCGACCGGGTGCACTCGCTGCACGCCTACCTCGAGGCCAGCCGGATCGCGTTCGCGGACCGGAACCGCTGGGTCGGCGACCCGCGCTTCTCGGACGTGCCCACCAGCGGTCTGCTCTCGAAGGACTTCGCCAGGGAACGGTCCTGCCTCATCCGTCCCGACGCGACGCTGACCAGCCCGCTCGCCCCGGCGGACCCCCGCCGCCCGGCCTCGGGCTGCACGCCGGGAACCGGCTCCGCGGAGCCGTACGAGGGTCCCTCCACCACGCATCTCGTCACCGCCGACCGGTGGGGCAACGTGGTCTCGTACACGCTGACGATCGAGCAGACCGGCGGCTCGGCGATCACCGTGCCGGGGCGGGGCTTCCTGCTCAACAACGAGCTCACCGACTTCGACTTCACCCCGCTGACGGAAGGTGTGCCCGATCCGAACCTGCCGGGTCCCGGCAAGCGCCCCCGCAGCAGCATGTCGCCCACGATCGTGCTCCGGAACGGCGAGCCGCTCATCGCGGTCGGCTCCCCCGGTGGCGCCACGATCATCACCACGGTCCTCCAAACGCTCGTGAACCGGGTGGACCTGGGGATGTCGCTGCCCGACGCGGTCGCCGCGCCGCGCATCTCCCAGCGGAACCGGACGACGACCGACGCCGAGCCGGCCTTCCTCGACTCGCCCGAGCGCGGGGCACTGGAGGCCATCGGCCAGCGGTTCGTCCTCGCGCCGTCCACCTTCACCCCCGCGCCGGAGATCGGAGCGGTGGCCGCTCTGGAGTTCACGGGGAAGGGCGGCGACAAGGTCACGGCCGTGGCCGAACCCCGGCGCCGGGGCGGGGGCTCGGCGATGGTGGTGCGTCCGCGGCAGTGAGCCATCGAGCCGGTCCCGCTCCCTCACGGGACCGCTCCCCCGTCCGCCTCCTCCCCGGCGGACGGGCCCGGGACCAGGACCGCGGGGCGCCGCCGCCCCGCGGTCCTGGCGCGCCGTCCGGAGGCCCGGCGGGTGCGGGGGCGTCGTCGGCCCCTGCCGCCGTGCGGGAACGAAGATCGGTCACCGGGCCCCCTACTCGGCGATCTCCGTCCGCTCCCACCACTCGTACACCCGGAGGGTGCCCTCCGCGGTGTCCTCTCGCCGCGAGGTCTCCCGGTAGTGCTCGTACCCGCCGAGATGCAGGATCTTCACGTCCTCGCCGGGAACCTCGACCGGTGCGATCCGCTCGGGGAGGTCGTCCGGCCCGCCCTCGAGAAATACCTTGTGCGTCATGACACCAGTCTCACCAGCCTCTGCGCGGGTCACATCCGGGAAGCGCCGTTCGGGCAGCGGGTGAACAGCGCCCCGGCACCGCTCCGGCGACGTCAGCACGTGCGGCGGAGGTATCCGGATTCCCCGGCCGGGGCGACGCCCGGGTCGCGCAGGACGATGGAGAGGCGGTCGCCCCAGGCGGCGCAGGCGGCGGCGAGGCCCGCCTGCTCGTACTCGATGACGAAGACCCGGTCGTCGTAGGCGTCGGCGTAGGCGCCGCATTCGTCGTACCGTCCGCACTCCTCGGCGACCGCGAAGTCGAACCCGAGGCTCCGCCCCCGCTGCGCCAGTTCGGCGGCGTTCTTCTGGCCGATCGCGAGACCGGCCGCGTGGGCCCGGTCGGCGAGCGACTTCCCGAAGGCCAGGTCGTGTTCGGCGGTGAGGAGCCCGCGCGACCGCAGGTGCGAGTCGAGGTTGTCGGCCTCGACGGCCTGGTAGCCGGCCGCGGCGCAGCCGTCGATCCACTCCCCCACGATTCCGGCGAGCCGCTCGCGCTTGGCGGCGGTGGAGACGTCGAGGAGGGCCTCGTCCCAGTCCCGGTCGACGACCAGTGCGCCGGAGGCGTCGCGCAGCAGGAGGTCGGGGTGGTGGGTCCGCCACCAGTCGGTGGCGTCCGGTTGGGCCTGGAAGGCGTTGACGTAGCAGACGTCGTACAGCCCGGGCGCGGGTTTCGCGGTGCGGTCGCGGGAGACCGCACGGACGCCTGGCGGCGGCGGGTAGGGGCCGCCGATCTGGTAGTCGAATTCGACGCCCGGCTCGGGGAGCACCACCTGGCCGGGGGTGCCGGGCGGGTCGGTCGGCGACGCGGAGGACGACGCGTCCGGCGCATGCGCGCCCTCGCCGCCGGGCGCGGCGCATCCGGCAGCCGCCACCGCGAGCACCCCGCACACGGTCACCGCCGCCAGCACACGGCGGAGGGAACGGGGGACGAGGTCGAACATGCGGCGGGGCTCCCTTCGCCGGGCGGCCTGGGACGGTGTGCGGGTCCCATCATGCCCGGGCGCGGGCGCACTGGTGATCGGCGTGAGCTCAGACCGCGATCACGGGCGAGATCCGCTCGACGGCGCGGAGGTAGTCGAGGCCGTCCAGCGGTTCGTCCCGGAGGAACCGCAGTCCCAGGTCGACGAGTTCGGCCGGTCGTTCCACGGGCAGCATGTGGTCGGCGTCGGACACGACCGCGAGGCGGCTGTCGGCGCAGGTGGCGGCGAGGGCGCGGCAACGGTCCGGCGTGGTGAAGCTGTCGTGCTCGCCGGACGCGACCAGAACGGGCATCGTCGGCGGCTGGTGTACGTCGAGCCCTTCGTGCCGGAGCAGGCGCTGCGTGTTCGCGATGAACTGCTCCCTGTCGTGGGAGGTCAGGTTCTCCAGCCGGCGACGGAGGAACCGCCGCACCCGCGTCCCCGCCACCACGGAATCGACCGTTTCGGGGTTCATGAGCATGCCGAGCGTGACATCGGCGAACTCCTCGATCCGCTCGGCCTTGAGCAGCTCGACACTCCGCCGGATGGGGACCCGCGCCTGGTCCGGGATCCGCGTCATGGTGCCGATCAGCACCAGCTTCACGACGAGGCGGGGGCGCTTCTGCGCGAGCCGGTAGGCGACCGCGCTGCCGTAGGAGCCGCCGAGCAGGTTCACCGAGGCCAGTCCGAGGTCGTCGAGCATGTGACCCAGGGCATCGGCGAGGAAGTCGGTTCCGTAGCGCTCGGGGAGAACGGGACTCGCTCCCCAGCCGGGCAGGTCGACGGTGAGCACGTCGGCGAACTCCAGCAGCTCGCGCTCCAGGCGACCCCAGCTCTCCTTCGTCTGGAACGCGCCCCCGACGAGGACCAGCGTCGCGAGGCGCCCCGAACGGCCACGGACGAACCGTGACTCGCAGTGGAAGCCGCCGAATCGATGCCGCGCGACGGTCACCTCTCCCTGACGGTCGGCTCCGCGGTCTGCCGTCCGGGGTCCCGGCAGGGGAAGGCGGGGGTCGTTCGGGTCGTCGCCGGTCACCGGCTCAGCACATTCCATACCGGGGTCAACTGAGGGATGCCCTACTAAGACACGACATCGACAGAATGAGGCTGATATCCGCCACTGGGACGAGGCGGCCTTCTCGTCACGGCCGCCGTCGACGGCCTCCGATCCCGGGTGGCACCACTTGGCGCCACCCAGCGCCATCGTGTGCCCATCACGACCCATGAGCACCTACGGCACCACAGTGAGGAGCGGTGCCGATTCTGCGTTTCCGCAGGTGGATCACGCCCTCCCGGAACTCATCACCCCCATGGCGCCGTCGACGCTTGCACATGGAGCCATAGTGGTGCCATTATGACGCCATGGACCTCACCCCGTATGTCGACAACCTCCGCCGCGAACTCGCGGTGGCCGCCGAGGCCGGCGGCGACGAAGCCCGTGAGCTGGCCGAGCGACTCACCGCTCCCCTGGAGTCGGCGACCCGGCTGACCATGCTCAACGTGCTCTCCGCCGCGATGGACGAGATCACCCGCGAACTCGCCCCCGGCTCGGTCGACGTACGGCTGCGCGGGCTCGACCCCGACTTCGTGGTGACGCGCCCGGCGAGCGACCAGGTGTACGAGGACTGGAGCGGGCCCGCCGAGCCGCTCAAGGCACCCGCCCCGGCACCGGCCGACGGCGACGAAGGCGGCACCGCCCGCGTCAACCTGCGCCTGCCGGCCCACCTCAAGGCGCGAGCCGAGGAGGCCGCGAGCCGCGAGGGCCTGTCGGTCAACGCGTGGCTGGTGCGCGCCGTGTCGGCCGCGGTCGAGGGCGGCACCCCGTCGCGCACGACGGAGAGGACCCGCACCCCCGGCACCGTCGGACAGAGCTTCACGGGCTGGGTGCGTTAACCGCACCCCGCCCGACCCACTTCACCCACACCACGTCCCACCAGCGGGGACGCCACGAAGAGCCAAGAGGACGGGACAGCCATGCCTTCTTTCGACACCCCCGAACCGATCTCGGCGACCGCCCGCGTGGAAGCCGGATCCATCCGGTTCATCGCCGCCGACCGGCTCGACACCCTCGTCGAGGTGCTGCCGCGCGACCCGAAGAAGGACCAGGACGTGCGGGCGGCCGAGCAGACCGAGGTCACGTACGCCAACGGTCTGCTGACCATCAGGACCCCCAAGCAGCGCTACCTCATCGGGCGTACCGGCACCGTCGACGTGGCGGTCGAACTGCCCACGGGCTCGCAGGTGGAGATGACCGGCGCCTGGGCCCAGGTGTACGGCGAGGGCCGGCTCGGCGAGGTCCGCGTGAAGACCTCGTCCGGCGACGTCCGTCTCGACACCACCGGGCCGCTGCACCTGACCGCGTCCCACGGCAGCATCACCGTGCACCGCGTCGAGGGCCCCGCCGAGATCACCACCAGCTCCGGCAGCCTGCGGGTCGGCACGGTCGACGGCACCGCGGTCCTGAAGAACTCGCACGGCACCACGGCCATCGGCAACGCCCTGGGCGATCTGCGGGTGAGCGGCGCCAACGGCGACATCCTGATCGAGCGCGCCGAGGGTTCGGTCGCCGCCACCACCGCCCACGGCACCCTGCGCCTGGGTGAAGTCGCTCGTGGCACCGTCCAGTTGGAGACTTCGTACGGCGCCATCGAGGTCGGCGTCCGCAAGGGCACGGCCGCCTGGCTCGACGTCAACTCGGGCGCCGGCCAGGTGCGCAACGCGCTGACCGCGTCCGAGAGCCCGGCGGCGACCGAGGAGACCGTCGAGGTCAGGGCCCGTACCCGGTACGGCAACATCGACATCCACCGCACCAAGGCCTGAGCCACAGCATCCACCGGATCCCACCCCCACCACTTCACCCTTCGATCGGAGGGCCCCATGCCTTCTTCTGTCATGCCCACGCCAAGAAGGACGGACCGCCCGTCGGCGGTCGCCGTCTCCGCGGTCGGGCTGCGCAAGTCCTACGGTGACAAGACCGTCCTCGACGGCGTCGACCTGCGGATCCCGGCCGGGTCGGTGTTCGCGCTGCTCGGCCCGAACGGCGCCGGCAAGACCACCGCCGTCAAGATCCTCTCCACGCTCATCACCGCCGACGGCGGGCAGGCCCGGGTGGCGGGCCACGACCTCGCCGCCGCCCCGCAGGCGGTGCGGGCCGCGATCGGTGTGACCGGGCAGTTCTCGGCCGTGGACGGGCTGATCACCGGAGAGGAGAACATGCTCCTGATGGCGGACCTGCACCACCTGCCCAAGCGCGAGGGACGACGCGTCACCGCCGAACTGCTCGAGCGCTTCGACCTCACCGAGGCCGCGAAGAAACCGGCCTCCACCTACTCCGGCGGCATGAAACGCCGCCTCGACATCGCCATGACACTGGT